>NZ_JBIQXS010000006.1:0-626 GCF_058231085.1 Sediminibacterium sp. FW305-C-49 | reverse complement strand
ACAGAAGATTCCCAACGTAGAATACTACCTGTATAAGTTGCAAGGGTCAGTGTACCATTATTGGCAGTAGCACAAACTGTATTGCTGGCAGATAAAGTACCTGGAACAGTTTGCGGATCAACCGTAATGGAAACAGTGTCTTTAGCATCAGCGCAAGTACCATTAGAGATAGTCCAAACAAACTGGTAAGTACCTACGACCAAACCATTTACAGTTGAGTTGGGATTATTGGCATTGGTGAAACTAACAGTTGAAGGAGCACCAGGTAAAACAGTCCATGTACCAGTACCATTAGCAGGTGTATTGGCAGCAAGTATGGTAGCGGTAGTGAAACACACATGTGTATCAGTTCCAGCATTGGCAGTGGTGACAGCGGGTAAAACGGTAATAGTAACAATATTGGAATACTGAGGAGCACAAACACCGCTTTGAACAGAAGCCCTGTACTGCGTGGTGGTAGTAAGATTTGTATAGTTGAGTGTATTGGTAGTATTGGTGATGGTAGTCCATGAAGTACCATTGTCAACAGAAGATTCCCAATGAAGAACACTGCTGGTAAAGCCGTTGAGCGTCAATGTACCGCTATTGGCAGTAGCACAAACTGTATTGCTGGCAGATAAAGTACC
>NZ_JBIQXS010000005.1:0-1174 GCF_058231085.1 Sediminibacterium sp. FW305-C-49 | reverse complement strand
AATATCACGAACCTGACAGGTCTGACGAATATCAGCATCACCGGTACAGTAGAAGCGGGTAATGTGAGCAGCACCAGCATCACAAGTGCCAGTGGTAGTTTTGATAATATTACTGTAACGGGTAATATCGTAGGAGGCACGATCAGTGCAACCTTAAACGCCGGTACACAGAATACGATTACAAACCTTGCGAATGTTCAGAACATCACTGCGAGTGGCACGATCAGTGCAGGAACTTTAAGCGGTTCATTAAGTACATCAGCGCAGAACTCAATTACGAACCTGGCGAACGTGAGCAGTCTGACTGCAACAAATGCAAGCATCACTACAGCGAATATCACGAACCTGACGGGTCTGACGAATATCAGCATCACCGGTACGGTCGAAGCAGGTAATGTGAGCAGCACCAGCATCACAAGTGCCAGTGGTAGTTTTGATAATATTACTGTAACAGGTAATATCGTAGGTGGAACAATCAGTGCAACCTTAAATGCCGGTACACAGAATACGATTACGAATCTTGCTAATGTTCAAAACATTACTGCAAGTGGCACGATCAGTGCAGGAACCTTAAGCGGAAGTTTAAGTACATCAGCGCAGAACTCTATCACGAACCTGGCGAACGTAAGTTCTATCACTGCAACAAATGCAAGTATCACTACAGCGGATATCACGAACCTGACGGGTCTGACGAATATCAGCATCACCGGTACGGTAGAAGCAGGTAATGTGAGCAGCACAAGTATCACAAGTGCCAGTGGTAGTTTTGATAATATTACTGTAACAGGTAATATCGTAGGTGGTACGATCAGTGCAACCTTAAATGCCGGTACACAGAACACGATTACGAACCTTGCGAATGTTCAAAACATTACAGCAAGTGGAACAATCAGTGCAGGAACTTTAAGCGGAAGCCTCTCAACCAGTGCCCAGAACTCTATCACGAACCTGGCTAATGTGAGCAGTCTGACTGCAACAAATGCAAGTATCACAACCGCGAATATCACGAACCTGACAGGTCTGACGAATATCAGCATCACCGGTACAGTAGAAGCGGGTAATGTGAGCAGCACCAGTATCACAAGTGCCAGTGGTAGTTTTGATAATATTACTGTAACAGGTAATATCGTAGGTGGAACAATCAGTGCAACCTTAAATGCCGGTACACAGAATA
>NZ_JBIQXS010000004.1:0-2590 GCF_058231085.1 Sediminibacterium sp. FW305-C-49 | reverse complement strand
CAACGACAGCGAATATTACAAACCTGACTGGATTAAATAATTTAAGTGCAACGGGAACGATTGAAGCAGGAACTGTAAGTGCAACGAATGCTACGATTACTAATCTGACTGGTTTAAGTAATTTAAGTGTAACGGGTACAGCGCAGATCGGAACAGTAAGTGCTACAAGTGTAAACAGTGGATCGGGCACATTTGATAATATCACGGTGACTGGTAATATCGTAGGCGGCACGATCAGCGCAACATTGAATGCTGGTACGCAAGGCACGATTACGAATCTGGCTAATATCCAGAACATCACAGCGAGTGGCAATATCAGTGCATCAACAATCAGTGCAACGACAGCGAATATCACGAACCTGACCGGATTAAATAATTTAACTGCAACGGGAACGATTGAAGCAGGAACTGTAAGTGCAACGAATGCTACGATCACCAATCTGACCGGTTTAAGTAATTTAAGTTTAACCGGTACCGCACAGGTAGGAACATTGAGTGCTACAAGTGTAACTGGTGGCTCAGGTACCTTTGATAATATCACGGTAACGGGTAATATTATCGGCGGCACGATCAGTGCAACACTGAACGCAGGTACGCAGGGCACGATAACGAACCTTGCTAATATCCAGAACATCACAGCGAGTGGTAATATCAGTACAGCTAGTTTAAGTTCAACGACAGCGAATATTACAAACCTGACTGGATTAAATAATTTAAGTGCAACGGGAACGATTGAAGCAGGAACTGTAAGTGCAACGAATGCTACGATCACCAATCTGACCGGTTTAAGTAATTTAAGTGTAACCGGTACCGCACAGGTAGGAACATTGAGTGCTACAAGTGTAACTGGTGGCTCAGGTACCTTTGATAATATCACGGTAACGGGTAATATTATCGGCGGCACGATCAGTGCAACACTGAACGCAGGCACGCAGGGCACGATAACGAACCTTGCAAATATCCAGAACATCACAGCGAGTGGTAATATCAGTGCAGCGACGATCAGTGCGACTACGGCTAATATTACGAACCTGACTGGACTGAATAATTTAACGGCAACAGGAACAATCGCAGCGGGAACATTGAGTTCAACCAATGCTACGATCACGAACTTAAGCGGACTGACTAATTTAACTGTAACTGGTACTGCTCAGATTGGAACATTGAGTGCGACATCAGTGAACAGCACCAGTGGTACCTTTGATAATATCACGGTAACAGGTAATATCGTAGGTGGAACGATCAGTGCTACTTTAAATGATGGCACACAGAACACGATTACAAACCTTGCGAATGTTCAAAACATTACAGCAAGTGGCACGATCAGTGCAGGAACTTTAAGCGGTAGCCTCTCAACCAGTGCCCAGAACTCTATCACGAACCTGGCGAACGTTACAGCGTTGACTGCAACAAATGCAAGCATCACTACTGCGAATATCACTAACCTGACGGGTCTGACGAATATCAGCATCACCGGTACAGTAGAAGCGGGTAATGTGAGCAGCACCAGTATCACAAGTGCCAGTGGTAGTTTTGATAATATTACTGTAACAGGCAATATCGTAGGTGGCACGATCAGTGCAACACTGAATGCCGGTACACAGAACACGATTACAAACCTTGCGAATGTTCAAAACATTACTGCGAGTGGTACGATCAGTGCAGGAACTTTAAGCGGTAGCCTCTCAACCAGTGCGCAAAACTCTATCACGAACCTGGCTAATGTGAGTAGTCTGACTGCAACAAATGCAAGCATCACTACTGCGAATATTACGAACCTGACAGGTCTGACGAATATCAGCATCACCGGTACAGTCGAAGCGGGTAATGTGAGCAGCACCAGCATCACAAGTGCCAGTGGTAGTTTTGATAATATTACTGTAACAGGCAATATCGTAGGAGGCACGATCAGTGCAACACTGAATGCTGGTACACAGAACACGATTACAAACCTTGCGAATGTTCAAAACATTACTGCGAGTGGTACGATCAGTGCAGGAACTTTAAGCGGTAGCCTCTCAACCAGTGCGCAAAACTCTATCACGAACCTGGCTAATGTGAGTAGTCTGACTGCAACAAATGCAAGCATCACTACTGCGAATATCACGAACCTGACAGGTCTGACGAATATCAGCATCACCGGTACAGTAGAAGCAGGTAATGTGAGCAGCACCAGCATTACAAGTGCCAGTGGTAGTTTTGATAATATTACTGTAACAGGCAATATCGTAGGTGGTACGATCAGTGCAACACTGAATGCTGGTACACAGAACACGATTACAAACCTTGCGAATGTTCAAAACATTACAGCGAGTGGCACGATCAGTGCAGGAACTTTAAGTGGTAGCCTCTCAACCAGTGCTCAGAACTCTATCACGAACCTGGCTAATGTTACAGCGTTGACTGCAACAAATGCAAGTATCACTACTGCGAATATCACGAACCTGACGGGTCTGACGAATATCAGCATCACCGGTACGGTCGAAGCAGGTAATGTGAGCAGCACCAGCATTACAAGTGCCAGTGGTAGTTTTGATAATATTACTGTAACAGGCAATATCGTAGGTGGTACGATCAGTGCAACCTTAAA
>NZ_JBIQXS010000003.1:0-364898 GCF_058231085.1 Sediminibacterium sp. FW305-C-49 | reverse complement strand
CGGATGTCGGATGTCGGATGTCGGATGTCGGATGTCGGATGTCGGATGTCGGATGTCGGATGTCGGATGTCGGATGTCGGATGTCGGATGTCGGATGTCGGTAAGAGACAATGAGCAGCATGTTCGTTTATTGTATCATCCTCGCTTTTTTTGATTTTTATTTTTGACTTTTTACTTATTTCACGATTCACCATTCATCATTCACCATCCCCCATGCTCTCCTTTCCGAATGCAAAAATCAACCTGGGTTTGAACATCATTCGAAAAAGAGCGGATGGATTTCATGACCTGGAAACTGTTTTTTATCCGGTTACTGGATTGAGGGATGCGTTGGAAACTGTGCATGGCAGCACCGGAGAAGCTGCGCTGAATTTTACACATACCGGACTGGAAATTGCAGGTGATACTGCTCATAACCTTTGCAGCAAAGCCTACCACTTACTCAAAAAAGATTTTCCCCAACTGCCTGCCATACAGATGCACTTACACAAAGTAATCCCAATGGGTGCAGGGTTAGGTGGCGGCAGTGCTGATGGTGCTTTTGCTCTTAACATGCTGAACAACCAATTCGGATTGGGATTGAGTGAAAAACAACTGATTGATTATGCATTGCAATTAGGCAGTGATTGTCCGTTTTTCATCATCAACAAAGCCTGTTATGCCACAGGAAGAGGAGAAACGCTCGAACATAGTTCAGTTGATCTTTCAGCATACCAGTTGGTATTAATCAACCCGGGAATTCATGTACCAACCGGATGGGCCTTCTCGCAGATACAACCTGCCTCTCCTGCCCATCATTGTAAGGATATTGTTCAACAACCTGTTGAAACATGGAGAGAACAATTAATTAATGATTTTGAAGCCCCGGTGATGAAAGCGTATCCGGAGATAGAAGCCATCAAGGATCAATTGTATCAACAGGCTGCGGTATACGCTGCCATGACAGGTACGGGCAGTACTGTGTTTGGTATCTTTTCCAAAAATGCCCACCCTTCTTTTGATTTTCCTGATCATTATTTTATTTACCAAAGCTAGATAGCAACAGAAGAACAGAGCAATGTCGAATATCGAATGTCGAAGTTGAATGTTGGATATTCAGCCCTACTCCTGTTTCTCTTGCATCCTCTCCGCTGTTGGTTGCCAGGCATATTGACGATTCGACATAAAGAAACAAACGTTAGTTTTAAAATTGAACAATATTCGCATATTTGAAGATAATATTGAATAATTATCAATTACTATTCACATTGATTGAATAACTTATTTTAAAATCTTCATTTTTTTGATTAATTTAGTACCGATTGCCTGCCATTCTATTTCCTGAACTTTAATTCGGTTGCAAATGCTTGTTTCAAAAAACAGCCAGGGTTTGTATGACCCGAGCTTTGAACATGATGCATGTGGCATTGGGTTCGTAGCAAATATCAAGGGTAGTAAATCGCACCAGCACATTACGGATGCTTTAACCGTGCTGGAAAACATGGAACATCGTGGCGCCTGTGGATGCGAAAGCAATACCGGTGATGGCGCAGGTATCATGATACAGGTACCCCATGAATTCTTCTTTGATGAATGCATTAAACAGGGTGTTCATCTTCCCTCTTTTGGTAAATATGGCGTTGGCGTAATTTTCTTTCCCAAAGAACTAAGACTGCGTGAAGAGTGCCGCGATATTTTCAATCGCTCTGCAGAAAAACTCGGCCTCGACATTCTCTGTTACAGAAAAGTACCCGTTAACACAAAAGACATCGGCAAAACAGCACTCTCCGTTGAGCCTGTCATGGAGCAGGTATTTATTGCCTGTCCGGATCATATTACCCAGCCTGATGAGTTTGAAAGAAAATTATTTGTGCTGCGCAATTATGCATCACACACCATTCAAAATACCGTCAAGAAAGATGAAATTGGTTTTTACCTCGCTTCGCTTTCTTATAAAACCATTGTATACAAGGGGCAACTCACCAGTACACAGGTAAGAGGTTATTTCCCCGACCTGAGCGACAAAAGAGTGGTATCTGCATTCGGATTGGTTCATTCCCGATTTGCCACCAATACTTTTCCCTCCTGGAAACTGGCACAACCCTTCCGTTACATCGCACACAATGGCGAGATCAATACTTTACAGGGCAACCTGAACTGGTTACGTACCAGTGAAAAAGGCTTCACTTCTCCTTTCTTCAGTAAAGAAGAAATGGAAATGCTATTACCGATTGTTACCAATGGACAATCAGATTCTGCCTGTCTCGATAATATGATCGAATTACTGACGCTTACAGGCCGTTCATTGCCACATGTAATGATGATGCTGATACCGGAAGCATGGGATGGCAACGAAGACATGGATGCTGTTAAAAAAGCATTCTATGAATACCATGCCTGTATGATGGAACCCTGGGATGGCCCCGCTTCTATTTCTTTTACAGACGGAAAAATCATTGGGGCCACACTCGACAGAAATGGTTTACGTCCTTCACGCTATTGTGTGACAGAAGATGATCGTGTAATCATGGCATCTGAAACAGGTGTGTTACCTATCGATCCGGCTATCATCAAGGAAAAAGGAAGATTACAGCCCGGTAAAATGTTTGTGGTTGACATGGAGCAGGGGCGCATCATCAGCGATGAGGAGCTGAAACAACAAATCTGTTCTCAAAAACCTTATGCAGACTGGCTGAATAAATATAAAATCAGGCTCGAAGAATTACCCGAACCACGTGTTATGTTCACACACCTGGAACATGACCAGGTATTCAAATACCAGAAAGCATTTGGTTATTCAACAGAAGACCTGGATACCATTATTGCACCTATGGCATTGGATGGAAAAGAACCCATCGGTTCCATGGGTACCGATACACCATTGGCCGTTCTCAGTGATCAACCACAGCACCTGAGCAGTTATTTCAAACAACTCTTTGCACAGGTTACCAATCCACCCATTGACCCTATCCGTGAACGCATGGTGATGTCGCTGGCCACTTTTGCAGGAAGCAATGGTAATTTATTGGTGGAAGATCCACTGGCCTGTCATAGTGTGGCACTCAAACAACCTGTACTCAATAACCATGAACTGGAAAAAATCCGCAGTATTGATACCGGTATTTTTCAGGCTAAAACATTACAAACTTATTTCCGCGCAGATGGAAAACCAGGTTCTTTAAAAGCAGGCTTAGACAGGCTTTGCAGGTATGCTGTGGATGCTGTGGAAGATGGCTTTGAAGTGATTATACTAACCGATCGCGCCATTGATTCAGACCATGCACCGATGCCTTCCTTACTGGCAACTGCTGCAGTACATCATCACCTGATCAGAAAAGGGTATCGCGGACAGGTGGGTATTATTGTAGAAGCTGGTGATGTTTGGGAAGTGCATCATTTCGCCTGTCTCATTGCATTTGGTGCCACCGCCATCAACCCTTACCTCGCCCTCTCTTCCATCCGCGACATGAAACTCAGTAACAAACTGAAAACAGAACTGGATGTTGACTACCTGAAAAAGAATTATGTCAAAGCTGTGAATGAAGGTCTGTTGAAAGTGTTTTCAAAAATGGGCATCTCCACTTTGCAATCGTATCAGGGTGCACAGATATTTGAAATCATTGGGTTGAATAAAAAAGTAGTGGATCTTTATTTCACCGGTGCCACTTCCAGGATCGAAGGCATGGGATTGGATGAAATAGCCAAAGAAACTTTGGCCAAACATTATTTTGCCTTTGGTAAAAAAGAAATACCGGTTGATCGTTTACCTGTAGGCGGCGTGTACCAGTGGAAAAGAAAAGGAGAATTTCATCTCTTCAATCCACAAACGATTCATTTGTTACAGCATGCCACCAAAACAAATGACTATACTACTTTCAAAAAATATTCAAAACTCATCAACGACCAGTCTGAAAAAGCCTGCACTTTGCGCAGCTTATTTCAGTTCAAAAGAAACCGACCATCTATTTCCATCGATGAAGTAGAACCGGCCGAAGCCATCTATAAAAGATTTGCCACAGGTGCTATGTCGTTCGGGTCTATTTCATGGGAAGCACATACCACACTGGCCATTGCCATGAACAGGCTTGGCGGTAAAAGCAATACAGGAGAAGGTGGTGAAGATGAAATCAGATACACCCCTCTTACCAATGGCGATTCGATGCGCTCTTCTATTAAACAGGTAGCATCTGCCAGATTTGGTGTTACCAGTTTATACCTTACAGAAGCCGATGAATTGCAGATTAAAATGGCACAGGGCGCAAAACCTGGTGAGGGCGGACAATTACCCGGACATAAAGTAGATGAGTGGATCGGCAAAACAAGACACGCCACACCCGGCGTTGGACTCATCTCTCCACCACCTCACCATGATATTTATTCGATTGAAGATCTTGCTCAATTGATTTTCGATTTGAAGAATGCCAATCGTGCTGCACGTATCAATGTAAAACTGGTTTCCAAAGCCGGTGTAGGAACCATTGCCGCAGGTGTTGCCAAAGCAAAAGCAGATGTGGTGTTAATTTCAGGACATGATGGTGGTACGGGGGCTTCTCCCATCAGCTCCATTAAACATGCGGGCTTGCCTTGGGAACTTGGCCTGGCAGAAACACACCAGACACTGGTTAAAAATAAACTGAGAAGCAGAATTGTAGTACAGGCCGACGGACAAATGAAAACCGGTCGCGATATCGCCATTGCTACTTTACTGGGCGCAGAAGAATGGGGCGTTGCAACGGCAGCATTAATTGTTGAAGGATGTATCATGATGCGCAAATGCCATCTCAATACATGTCCGGTAGGTGTTGCCACGCAAGACCCCGAATTGAGAAAAAGATTTGCAGGCGACCCTGACCATGTGGTTAACTTTTTCAAATTCATTACACAGGAATTGAGAGAAATCATGGCGGAACTGGGCTACAAAACCATTCATGAAATGGTTGGTCAGGTGGATGCATTGGAAATGCGTGACAATATTTCTCACTGGAAATATGAAAAACTGGATCTCTCGGCGGTATTGTATAAAGAGCCTGAATCATTGTACACCGGACTATACCAGCAGGAAGAGCAGGATCATGGATTGAGTGATGTGCTTGACTGGAAACTATTACAGGCAGCAGCACCTGCACTGGAAAGAAAGGAACGCATCAGCGCTTCTCTTCCCATTAAAAATACCGATCGTACAGCAGGTACGATCCTCTCCAATGAAATCACCAAACGTTACCGCGCAGAAGGATTACCGGATGATACCATTCATTTCAATTTTACCGGTACTGCCGGACAAAGTTTTGGTGCTTTTAATACAAGAGGTATTACACTCGAACTCGAAGGTGATGCCAATGATTATTTTGGTAAAGGACTGAGTGGCGCGAGACTTATTGTGTACCCGCACAAACAGGCCAGCTTTGTTCCGGAAGAAAATATCATCATTGGCAATGTGGCATTGTATGGTGCTACATCGGGTGAAGCTTTTATTCGCGGAAAAGCGGGTGAACGTTTTGCAGTCAGAAATTCTGGTGCCAATGTAGTGGTAGAAGGCGTGGGCGATCATGGTTGCGAATACATGACAGGAGGAAGAGCCGTGATACTGGGCGATACCGGAAGAAATTTTGCAGCAGGTATGAGTGGCGGCATCGCTTATATCTATAATACCAGCGGATTATTTGCTGAAAGATGTAATACAGAAATGGTAGAGCTGGATCCATTGGAAGCAAATGATATCAGCTTCCTGCATGACATGATCAGCAAACATTATGCTTATACAGGCAGTACGGTGGCAAAATTCATACTCGATGATTTTGAAAACCAGACAAAGAATTTTATCAAAGTGTTCCCAAGCGACTATAAAAAAGTTTTAAAGCAGAAGGAGCAAATGGCTTATAGCTAATGGCTATTTGCTATAAGCAAACAACATTGCGTATCAGTAAAACAATTTGTTTATGGGCAAACCAACCGGATTTCTTGAATTCACACGCAGTCTTCCCGGAAAGAGAAAACCAGAAGAGCGTCTTAAAGATTATAAAGAATTTGTGGATCGTCTGCCAGACGAAACCCTCCACCAGCAGGCAGCCCGCTGCATGAATTGCGGCGTACCGTTTTGTCATAGCGGCTGCCCGCTGGGAAATATCATTCCCGAATTCAACGACGCCGTCTATCGCCAGAACTGGGAAGAAGCATATGAACTTTTAAGTGCCACCAATAATTTCCCGGAATTCACCGGAAGAATTTGTCCGGCCCCCTGCGAAAGTGCTTGTGTATTAGGCATCAACCAGCCTCCCGTTACCATTGAAGAAATTGAAAAACATATTATTGAGATTGCATTCGATAAAGGTTTTGTACAACCACGCACACCGAATGTTCGTACCGGTAAAAAAATTGCCGTAGTAGGTTCAGGTCCGGCTGGTTTAGCCGCTGCCGCGCAGCTGAATTATGCAGGACACCATGTTACCGTTTTTGAAAGAGATGCATTCCCGGGTGGCTTGTTAAGGTATGGCATTCCCGATTTCAAACTGGAAAAATGGGTAGTCGAAAGAAGGATTCAGTTGATGGAAAAAGAGGGTGTAGTCTTTAAATGTAATGCCAACGTAGGTGTAAATATTGGGATCAATGACCTGCTAAGGGAGTTCCAGGCCATTGTACTGGCGGGAGGCTCTACCGTTCCCCGTAACCTGGATATACCGGGCAGAACATTAAATGGCGTTCATTTTGCGATGGATTTTTTAAAACAGCAAAACCAGCGGGTATCGAATGAACCTGTAACTACCGTCGATATTTTTGCCACCGCGAAAAACGTGGTTGTCATTGGCGGTGGCGATACGGGCAGCGATTGCGTGGGTACTTCTAACAGACAGGGCGCTTTTTCTGTATCGCAACTCGAATTATTACCCAAACCTCCGGAACAAAGAACCATTCAGATGCCCTGGCCTACCTATCCTATGACACTCAAAACCACTTCTTCACATGAGGAAGGGGTTAACAGAGAATGGGCAGTGGCCACAAAAGCATTTCTGGGTGATGAACAAGGTTACCTGAAAGCCTTGCAAATAGTTGACCTCCAATGGAAGGCTTCTAGTAGCGATAAACCAGCCGGTTTCGAAGAGATACCCGGTTCTGAAAGAGAAATACCCTGTGAACTGGCTCTGTTGGCCATGGGATTTGTACACCCGCAGCATGAAGGATTGATTCATGAACTGGGTGTAGAACTGGATGAAAGAGGGAATGTAAGGGCCGATGAAAAGAAGTTCCAGACCAATATCCCTAAAATTTTCACCGCTGGCGATATGAGAAGAGGACAATCGCTGGTAGTATGGGCTATTAGTGAAGGCAGAGAATGCGCCAGAAGGGTTGACCAGTACCTAATGGGTTCATCTGTACTCGAATCCAAGGATCAAAGCTATCTTGTAAATACATAATTATTTTTTACATTTATTATTTTCAAAAGCCTGTTCAATTAAGCGAACAGGCTTTTTTGTATTAAAAATCAATAAGTTATTAGATTTATAATGCATTTTCTCCAGTTAATAAAAATGAATTATAAAATATAAAATGTTAATAAATCTTTAGATTTTACTAAAAATTATTAGTATTATTGAATTATAAATATTTATTAAAATATTTTATAACATTAATCAAAATCCTTAGCATGAAAAAATTGACCTTCCAGCAGGCAGCCCCCTTTATTGCCTTATTAGCTGTTGCTATTGCTGCGCTGTTTGTTCCTTCCCTACCCAATTTTGCCGATGAAGCCGGCGCCTATAGTGCTGCTGATATCACCTGGATCATCGTTGCCACTGCCCTTGTTTTTTTGATGACACCTGGACTGGCTTTTTTTTATGGCGGTATGGTTCATCGCAAAAACGTGATCTCCACCATGATTAAGAGCGTAGTGGCTACCGGTGTAGTAAGCATTCTTTGGGTTTTTGTTGGGTATAGTCTTTGTTTTGGTGAATCCATTGGTGGGTTTATCGGTAATCCCACTACCCATCTATTCTTTAAAGGCATTAACTCAGGCGCCCCCTGGAGCCTGGCCCCCACCATCCCTATTACATTATTCGCGCTTTTTCAACTGATGTTTGCCATTATTACACCAGGTCTGGTAGTAGGTGCAGTTGCAGAGCGTATCAAATTCACGTCTTATATTCTTTTCATTGCCCTCTTCAGCTTACTGGTATATGCACCCATTGCACACTGGACCTGGCATCCGGAAGGCTTCCTGTTCAAAATGGGCGCACTTGACTTCGCAGGTGGTACTGTTGTACATATTTCCGCAGGTTGTGCCGCTTTAGCTGGTGCACTTGTTTTAAAACGCAGACAGACCCATATGGAGCAAAAAGAAATTCCACCTGCCAATATTCCTTATGTACTGATTGGCACCGGATTACTCTGGTTTGGCTGGTTTGGCTTTAATGCAGGTTCAGCCGTTGGTGCCGGTTCACTGGCTGTTTCAGCTTTCGCTACCACCAATACCGCTGCTGCTGCCGCCGGCTTATCCTGGATGTTCTTTGATGTACTGAGAGGAAAAAAACCTTCTGTACTCGGATTCTGTATCGGCGCTGTAGTTGGTCTCGTGGCCATTACACCAGCCGCCGGTTTTGTTGCCATCCCTCAATCTATTTTCGTGGGCGTTATTGCTGCCATTGTTTCAAATATTGCCGTGTATTACAAGTCGAAATCAAAACTCGATGATACACTGGATGTATTTCCCTGTCATGGTATTGGCGGTATGGTAGGCATGTTACTCACTGGTATTTTTGCTACCAAAACCGTGAACAGCGCAGGTGCCGACGGCCTTTTCTATGGCAATGCCACTTTCTTCTTCACGCAGTTAAAAGCCCTCGGCATAGTTGTGGCTTACAGCTTTGTGGTTTCTTTTGGCATTTTTAAATTCATCAATTTCATCCTGCCTATGCGCGTAAGCTCGGAAGAAGAATTACTTGGACTGGATGCTACCCAGCACAATGAAAAATATGTTCAGGGTACATTACTCGTAGAAAACAATGGCGTATTAAAAGAAAGCGCTATCGTCGAATAAATGGTTAAGCAACAAGATTCAAGGAACAAGGTTCAAGAACCCCCTGTTCCTTGAATCTTGAACCCTGCTTCTTGAACCTTATTGCTTGTTTTCCTATTCCTTATTTCGTATTATAAAAATAAGGTACAGCCATATGATATACCTCTGACCAGGTTTACCGGCTGTACCTATTTGTTAATCATAAAACCTTCTGCAATGTTAAAGAAAATTTTCACCCTTTCATGCCTGCTATTCAGCTTTCTTTTGTTGAATGCACAATCCGATTCCACCAAAAAATCAACCACCACATTTTCCGGATCAGTTGATGCCTATTATCGTTATGGTTTTTCGGATGCACCCGGTAAAACCAACAATTTCACCAGCTTTACCAATTCCCAGAATTCTTTTGAACTGGGTATGGCTTCTTTTAAAGTAGACCATACCATTGGTAAAGTAACCGCCACAGCCGATATTGGTTTTGGCCGCAGGGCACAGGAGTTTTCCTACAATGATGTTGGCTCCCTGGCTGCCGTAAAACAGATGTACCTTACCTATGCAGCTTCCGATAAAGTGAAATTCACCATGGGTAAATGGGCCACACATGTGGGATATGAACTGGTAGATGCTCCCGGTAACAGAAACTACAGCATGTCGTACGGATTCTCATACGGCCCGTTCTTTCATACCGGTATCAAAGCCGATATTTCACTCGGTGGTAAAAGCGCCATGATGATCGGCGTTTCAAATCCAACCGACTATTCTACCACTACTTCCTCTGCTAAATTCTTCCTGGCGCAATTCAGCACCGCCACCAATAATGATAAAGTGAAAGCTTACTTCAATTTCCAGGGCGGTTCCGGTATTACTCAGTATAATTTAGTGGTAACAGGTGCACTTGCCGACAAATGGGGTCTTAGCTACGATGGTAGTCTGCAATCTTATTCAACAGGTGGCAGTTCATCAAGCTGGAAAAGCCATGCTCTGTACTTGAATTACGACCCAACTTCAGCACTTGGTTTTACGCTGAGACAGGACTATTTCGATGATCGCGAACTAACCCCGATTGGTGTGGGCGGTAAAATGTTTGCCACTACACTATCGGCCAACCTGAAGGCAGACAACCTGACCATCATACCTGAATTCAGGATCGACAATTCACAACAGGCCGTATTCTTTAAAGGTGCTTCATCTACTGGTACCAAAACTTCGGCAGCGTTTATGCTGGCAGCAGTATATAAATTTTAATGGTTTGAACAATAGCACACATGAGGAAATAAAACCGGTTGGCCTGAGGCTGATCGGTTTTTTTCTTTAAGTTCGGTTTATGAATCCCTTGCTGAAAGCCGTTCAAGTGCTGTATTGTGTGTATGCTTTTCTACTGTTTGTACTAATCATGCTGATCGTTTTTCCTTTTGTATTAATAGCATTGGCATTCGGTAAAATCACAGGTGGCAACCTCATCTATCAACTCTGTATGTGCTGGGCGCAATGCTGGTACTGGCTTATCGGCATCAGGCATCAAGAAATTTTCGAATCGCCGCACGACAGTACCCGTCAATATATTTTCGTGGCCAACCATATTTCTTATATGGATATCCCTCCCCTGGTATTGATTGCTCACCAGCCCATCCGTATACTGGGTAAATATGAAATGGTAAAAATCCCGGTATTCGGCTGGATATACCGTGCAGCAGTGGTGTTGGTTGACAGAAAAAATGCTGAAACAAGATCAAAAAGTGTACGCGCACTGAAAGCCGCACTTAAACATGGTATTTCTATTTTTATTTTCCCCGAGGGTACATTTAATATGGGGCCGATGCCACTGAAAGAATTTTTTGATGGTGCATTCCGTATTGCCATCGAAACAGAAACCCCTATCAAACCGGTTTTACTTATCGACACACTTGACCGGCTTCACTATAACAGTATCTTTTCACTAACACCAGGCAAAAACCGGGTGGTTTACCTGGAGGAAATACCTGTTGAAGGATTAACATCAAAAGATATTTCTTCCTTAAAACAAAAGGTATATGACATAATGGATGCAGGTCTGCGACGTTACCGCAACTATTCCGTTGCCTAAGTCTTATTTTTGATCAAATTGATGAATCATTTGTTTGCAGAAATTATTATACCTCTTGCCTTGCCCAAAAATTACACCTGGGCCATTCCTGAACGCTTTCGCGAGCAGGTGCAACCCGGTATTCGTGTAGAAGTAATGCTGGGCGGAAGAAAAAAATATGCAGGCATCATCAAAAAAATATTTACTGATAAACCGGAAGCATTCAATCCCCGCGATATCATCAACATCCTCGACCAGGAACCTATTCTGTATCCTGCACAATTAAAATTATGGGAATGGATGGCGGGATATTATATGAGTAGCGAAGGAGAAGTAATGCAGGCTGCCGTTCCTGCCAACCTGAAATTATCGAGTGAAAGTATTTTAATCTGGAATGAAGAAAGATCCGTCAACTTCAGTGACTTATCAGATAATGAATACATTGTTGCAGAAGCACTTGAAATGAAAAAAGAACTTCGTATCAGCGAAGTGCAGGATTTACTGGATGTTACGCATGTATATCCCGTAGTAAAAAAACTGATTGAAAAAGAAGTCTGCTATGTGTGGGAAGAACTGAAAGAAAAATATGCGGAAAAAAAGCAGACCTATATAGAACTACATCCCAGTTTTAAAAATGAAGACCAACTTGCCGAATTACTGAATAACTGGAGCAAAGCACCCAAACAAATGGAACTCCTGCTGGCTTTTCTTCACCTGCAGAAAACAGAAGGCACCGTTATTCAGCCTGAATTATTGAAAAAGGCCAATGCCAGTGCTGCCCAGCTCAAAGGGCTGGTTGACAAAGGTATTTTGATCGCTGAAAAAAGAAGTACCGATCGTATACAGTTAGGACAAAAAAACAGTCATCTCAGTTTCACACTCTCTCCTGCCCAGGAAATGGCTTTACAATCTATCCATACTGTTTTTCAAACAAAACAGGTTTGTCTCTTGCATGGTGTAACAGCCAGTGGTAAAACACAGATTTATACCCAACTGATGCAGGAGCAGTTAGATAAAGGACAACAGGTTTTATACATGTTACCCGAGATTGCCTTAACTGCACAAATCATCAGAAGATTACAGGCGTATTTTGGAGGACAGATTGCCATCTATCACTCCAAATTCAACGCCAATGAAAGAGTGGAAATATGGAACAAAGTAAAAACAGGAGAAATAAAAATTGTATTGGGTGCCAGGTCTGCTTTATTCCTGCCATTTAAAAACCTTTCGCTGATTATTGCTGACGAAGAACACGACAACTCTTACAAACAGCAGGATCCTGCCCCGCGTTATCATGCAAGAGATGCGGCGGTATATTATGCCAGCCTCTTCCACGCCAAAGTTTTATTGGGTAGTGCTACACCATCTATTGAAAGTTATTTCAACTGTGAGCAGGATAAATATGGGCTGGTTCGTTTAACAGAACGATTTGGTGATGCACAGCTACCCACCATAGAACTCATTGATGTTAAAAAATACCAGCAGAAAGGAAAGATTGCTTTTACCGAACCCTTACTCGAAGCCATTAAACTATCGCTCGAACAACAGAAGCAGGTTATTCTGTTTCAGAACAGAAGAGGTTATGCGCCCTATCAGATCTGCAATACCTGCGGGTGGATACCACAATGCCAGAACTGCGATGTAACACTTACCTATCATAAATTCAAAAACAAACTTACCTGTCATTATTGCGGCACACATTACCCTGTCATCAATACCTGTGCAGCCTGTGGCAGTCATGATTTTACCCAAAAGAATTTTGGAACAGAGCAGATTGAAGAGTTGCTGAACGAACATTTCCCGGATGCACGAATCGCAAGAATGGATTACGACAGCGTAAAAGGAAAAAATGATCATGATGCACTGATCAAACTATTTGAACAAAGAAGACTCGATATACTGGTCGGCACACAAATGGTAGTAAAAGGGCTTGATTTTGACCACGTAAACCTGGTAGGTATTATTGATGCTGATGGCATTCTGGGTTTTACCGATTTCCGGGTGAATGAAAAAGCATTTCAGTTGATGGAGCAGGTCAGCGGAAGAGCAGGAAGAAAAAATGACCTTGGAAAAGTGCTGATACAGGTAAGTAATACTTTACACCCCGTACTATCTTTTGTACAACAACACCAGTATGATGCACTGTATCGTTATGAAATGCTGAACAGGAAAGAATTCAACTACCCTCCTTTTACAAGAATCATTCAACTGGTATTCAAACACAAAGAGAAACACATTGCCGAAGAAGCAGCGAATATTATGATGGGTGGGCTTTCTCCACATTTTCCTAAGGAAATCAGCGGACCGGCCCAACCTGTGATAGACAGGATCAGAAACCAATATCTTTGGGAATTATTGATCAAACTACCCAAAGACATGCAACGGATTGGCCATTGTAAACATATGATCATGCAACAAACAGCGATTATCCAGTCCAACAAGCGATACAGTTCAGTCAGGGTTATTGTAAATGTTGATCCACTTTAAGTTTACGGGGGAAAACTATGTATCATGCAACGCATTTTTTACCTGATCATCCGTTGAAAGCATATAACAGCTTCCAGTTCGACGTGCGTGCAAGATTTTTTGCCGCTTTCCAGACACATGAAATGATGCAGGAGTTGCTGGAGCAATATCAGGGTCTGCCTTATATGCCCATGCATGTTCTTGGCGGCGGCAGCAATATTTTATTTACAAGAGATGTTGACGGACTCATCCTTCGCAACGAATTAAAAGGTATTGAACTGGTAAAGGAAGATGCCGATCATTATTATGTAAAAGCCATGGCTGGTGAGAACTGGCACCAGTTTGTCTGCTACTGTATAGAACTAGGTTATGCGGGTTTGGAAAACCTTAGTCTTATTCCAGGTAGTGTAGGCGCATCGCCCATGCAAAATATTGGTGCATATGGAGTGGAAATAAAAGATGTATTTCATTCGCTGGAAGCTTGGCATATCAATGAAAAGCACAAAGAGACTTTCTATCTGAAAGACTGTGAATTTGGCTATAGGGAAAGTGTATTCAAAGAGAAATACCGGAACCGTTTTATTATTACCAGCGTTACCTATAAACTCAATAAAAATCCTGTTTTTCATACATCATACGGGGCCATCACACAGGAACTGGAAAAAATGGGTGTCCAGGCACTCAGTATAGCTGCTATTGCACAAGCGGTAGTCAACATCAGGAGATCAAAATTACCGGACCCGGAAAAACTGGGCAATGCAGGCAGTTTCTTTAAAAATCCCAGTATCTCCACCAGTCATTTCAAAAGATTGCAGGAAGCATTTCCTGGTATAGTGGGTTATCCTGTTCATGAAACAAAAGTAAAACTGGCTGCCGGCTGGCTTATAGAGCAATGCGGCTGGAAAGGATACCGTAAGGGCGATGCAGGTTGTCATGAACAACAGGCACTGGTATTGGTAAATTATGGTAACGCAACGGGTGCAGATATTTTTAAACTTTCTACCGAAATCATGCAATCTGTTTTTGAAAAATTCGGCGTCAGGTTAGACAGAGAAGTAAATGTTATTTGATCTTCCTGATCAGTTCAAAAGAAAACCCCGGATGAAATCACCCGGGGTTTTCTTTTGAATGAATCTTATCGATTAATAATATTTCAGTTTCATTTCTACTCTTCTGTTCTTTGTGCGTCCAGCTGCAGTTTTATTATCTGCAACAGGTTTAGATGAACCATAACCTTCTGATGTAAGTCTTGACGCATCAATTCCTTTGCTAACAATATAATCATGTACAGATTTAGCGCGGTTCTTGCTCAATGGAACATTTACTTTATCGGTTCCGGTATTATCGGTATGACCTTCAATATCCAGCTTCAGTGCAGCGTCTTCTTTCAGAATAGCCACTACTTCATCCAGTGCTTTGAATGATTTGGTCTGGAGTTTCGCACTACCAGTTACAAAGAATACATTCTTCGCGCTCGCAGCAACTTTCTTTACCACTTCATCTTTTACAGCAGGACAACCATTGTTCTCTCTTACACCTGGCACAGTAGGACATTTATCTTCCTCATCATTTACACCATCTTTATCGGTGTCTGGTACAGGACAGCCCTGGTAACGAGCCACACCTGCAACGGTTGGACATTTGTCTTCTTCATCATTGATACCATCTTTATCAGTATCTGGAACCGGACAACCATCGTATTTAGACAGACCTTTTACAGTTGGGCATTTGTCGTTATCATCATTGATACCATCACCATCTGTGTCAGGAACTGGACAACCATCGTATTTAGCAACGCCAGCTACCGTTGGACATTTGTCTTTGCTATCCAGGATACCATCACCATCTGTATCTTTTTCAACAGGTGCAGGTGCTGGTGGAGGTGTAACAATAACGGGTTCTTTCTTGTCTTTCAACGGAGAAGCAAGACCGATTGAATATGTCAGGTGATTAACAGCCAGGTTTGAAATAGCCGATTTGTGTACAAACTGTGTATGAAGAAAAGTTTCCTGACCCAGGTTAAACTGAAGCCCCATACCTGCTGGTGCATAAGCTGCAAAGTAGGTACCGGTATACATGGAAGCACCCAAACCGAAAGTCAGGTAAGGAACAACAATGTATTTATCAGTCAGTAATTTGATATTGGCTGCGGCATCTAATTCCAACAGGAATTTAGCTGTGGTGGTCTGAGCTACCCCACTTCTTTTGTAAAAAGGATATTTAACGTAAGAACCTGAAAGGGTCGCCTGAAAATCAACATACTCCGTTAAACCATTAAAATACTGCATGCTCAAACCTGGATCCAATTGGCTGAATGGAGTCCACTGTTTGTTAGAAATAACCGAAGAAATAGAACTCCTGCTGATGGCATCAGAGGTGTACATATCTTTTAAAATAAAGTTGATCCCAAGTGACGGTCTTTTTTTATAGCTCACTGGTGAGTTTTGTGCGAAAGCGGTCAAAACCAAGCCACTGGCTATTAAAGAAAAAAGAAGTTTCTTCATAAACAGGTTTTTATTTATTGTCACAAAAATACAGGGTGAAACTGATTTTCCGAAAATTAAGATAACTTTAAGTTATTCCGAACTTATACCCATCTGTTTTTTAGTATAAGGTGTAATCGGTTGTACACTTACTTTAGTGAGTCCGCTTTTAACAAAATCAAGCTCTTTTGCTGCATGTTTAGTGAGGTCTACCACCCTTCCCTTTTTCTTCATTTTGTTATGCATGCGGTCATTTATTAGCACTATTATGCTTTTGTTATTTCTAAGATTGGTTACACGTACCAATGTATTTAACTTAAAATGATTACTGGCAGCAGTCATTTTCGAATGTCTGAATATGGCACCTGTTGCTGTTTTGCGTCCTTCAAATTTTTTGCTGTAATAACTCGCTGTTCCCCTGATGGCTTTCCCCTTGATGGCAAATGTATCCTGTGAACTGAGTGTATCGCCAATAATGATCAGACTATCACCGATAAGTGCCGTGCTATCAGTTTTTAATGAAAGTATGGTATCCGCCGGTATGGTATCCCTGTGTGAAGGCATACCCATAGGTTCCAGCCTGGCCCCGGAGGGTAGCAGGAAAACGAGTAAGACGATCAGGTATACAATTGTTTTCATGTGTTTCCTTTATCGCTGTTCCCCAAACTGAGGTAAAATAACTCATCCATACGGTTAAATACAAATGAGGATATGCACAGCGTATTATGCCCCCTTTGACCAAACACCATGCCAAAATCATCATTGACATTGTATCAAAAATTTAGGTAACCTATTTAAAATAATGATAAACAAGTATTTATCATAAATAATGGTAAAAATGAAGAGAGGGAAGTAAAGAGCAGATCCACTGGATTGAGATACCGCCAGGCTATTTTTACTTATTGGTGTTTATCAATTTTTTCAGCAGAAGTCATGTCAGCACCCGAACGAACCTGGATCTGTACGTTCAATAGCCATTCCGGACAGGAATGGGATAACAAGTATTGATTTATTTTATCAATAACGCTCATAACAGATTTATAATCAGCATCAAAGCTGGTAGAGAATGGACCTACGCTGCATGTCAGGCCTTCTGCCTTGATCATCGCTATTACTTCATCGATCCACTGGTATGGATGCTGATCTCCCGGCTGGATGGGGACCAATTGAATGGCTGCACTGACAAGATAGGGGTGATTCATGACAAAACAGGGTTTACCTCAACAACTGCATCGAGGTTCAATGGGCCATGAATATGGGGAAAAACTTCATTGATGGAACCTGCCAGTTCAAAAATAAGGGGGCGCTCTACTTTACTTCGCTCAATCGTCAGCTTAACAAGCCCGGTCTGCCCCTTGTAATAACGCTCCAGCACACCAGCTACCTGGTCCTCTGTACTGCAGTGAATAAAACCTTCTGTTGCCAGACTGTCGGCCTCGTAGGCACCTGACTCCCTCGCTTTTTGCCATTGCTCCAGGGTAGTGATATGATATATAAAATCAGATTGATTATTCATTTTATCTATTTGAAAATTAAATACTTATAATACTTTACTTATTTTTTGCTCCATGAGCATAAAGTCTGCCAATACCATTGCAGTAACCGCTTCAAGCACTACGGGAACACGAAGTGCGATGCATAAGTCATGTCTGCCCTTTACAGAGAAAGATTCAACCTCATTTGTATCCCAGTTCCAGGTTTGCTGCTCCTTGGGAGTAGACGAAGTGGGTTTTACCACCACCCTCAATACAAGCTCATTCCCATTCGTGATGCCTCCCACAATACCTCCGGCATGATTGGTTGATGTTTTACCAGAAGCATCCAGAATCGGGTCATTATGCGCTGTACCAAACATCCTTGCACCTGCAAAACCTGCCCCAAACTCAATTCCTTTAATGGCAGGTATTGAAAACACAGCATGCGCCAGTACCGATTCTACTGAATCAAAGAAATGCTCGCCCAAACCAACAGGCAATCCACTGGCCCTGCATTCCACAATTCCACCAATGCTGTCTTTCTGGTCAATGGCTTTCTGCAAGCCGGCATCGAGGTCTTTCTCACCTCCAATTTCCAGTATAGTTGATTGAATAGCAATATTTTGCAACAGTTTCTTCGCAATAACCCCAGCAGCCACCAGACAAACCGTAAGCCTGCCACTAAAATGTCCCCCACCCCTGAAATCCTCATGACCGCCATATTTTGCATGCGCAGTAAAATCAGCATGTCCCGGACGAGGAACCGATCTTTGCTTTTCATAATCGCCGCTACGTGTATTCTTATTCTCAAAAAGAATGGTCAGTGGTGCTCCGGTTGTTTTTCCATTAAACAGGCCGGTTTTAAAGATCGGGATATCGTCCTCCTTTCTCGGCGTGGTACCTTTTTGCACCCCACCCTTTCTTCTTTCCAGATCGGGTAAGAATTCGTCTACCGTTAATGACAGTCCTGCCGGACAGCCATCAACCACCAGTCCAACACAATCGCCATGCGACTCTCCGAATATATGGATCCTGAATAAACGTCCGAATGAGTTCAAAATCGTAGGTTTTAGGGGTTAGGTATTAGCTATTAGGTTTGATGGCGATAGAAAGACTGGCGCCCAATTGTTCGAGGTGCTTATAAAAATCGGGGTACGATTTATTAATAGCATCAGCCTCTTCAATCAGCACTTCGCCTTCCGCTCTTAATGCGGCAACAGCACAAGCCATGGCAATACGATGGTCGTGACGTGAATGAACCCTTGCTCCTTTCACACCTGTTCCACCTTTAACCAGCATCAGGTCGCCTTGCAGCACTATTTCAATCCCCAATTTAGCAAACTCCTCCTGTAAAGTGAGTCCGCGGTCACTTTCCTTATGCGATAACCTGCTCACCCCTTCAATAACAGTAGTGCCTTCACAATATGAGGCCAGTGCTACCAGGGGTGGAAAAAGATCAGGACAATCTGTGGCGTTGAAATGAAACGCCTTTAAAGGCAAAGGCGCTATCTCTATCTGTTTTTCCTGTACCGATAACCTGCAGCCGCAATCCATCAGTGCCTGTAAAATGGCTTTATCGGCCTGGGTAGAAAATACATCCAGCCCGGTAACCGTAATTCCACCTGCCACCGCTCCTGCTACCAGCAGAAATGCTGCTCCACTCCAGTCACCTTCTACCGCATAGGTTAATCTGCCATTGTCTTGTTTTGATTTCCCGAGAAAATGAAATATCTCATAATCTTCGTGGGATACTTTCCAGCCAAAATCCTCCATCACTTTTAAAGTGAGGTCTATATAGGGTTTGCTTTTCAGGTCTTTTACCCTGATCGACACCCCATTAGCACCTGCGGCCGCAAATGCCATGAGGAGGCCCGTTAAAAACTGGGAACTCAAAGAACCATCTACTTCAATATGGGCGGGTTGTAAAGGACCCTGTATCTGTAAAGGCAATTTGCCCCCGTTCGATTGAATGGATACACCCAGTTGTGGCAGTATCTCATCAAAAAAATCCATGGGCCTTGTAACAAGACTGCCTGTTCCTTTAATGGTGAGCGCTTCAGGACTCAATGCAACGATGGGTGTAAACATGCGTATGCCCAACCCGCTCTCACCACAATTAATTTCTTTATCTACCGGTTTGATACCACCTGACTGTATCAGCAGGTCGCCGTTCTCTTCATACTTTATGCTGGCACCCAGTTTCTGAATCACATCCAATGCCGCCAGGTCATCATTGCTTTTACCGGGATTAATGATATGCGTTTCTCCTTTACGTAATAAAGCACCCGCACAGGCTCTTTGCATACTGCTTTTACCTGCTGCTGCCCTGATGTTTCCACTGATAGCTGATGGCTGTATCCTTACCTCCATAATATAATAAACTGAACGGCTGCAAGTGCAGCTAACGATTCGTCAAAACTGTTTAAAAATTTCTTCGAGCTGTACAAATAACAGGGGTTGCACAACGCCTTTCCCTGTTTTTTCCAGCAGTATATACTGAATACTTACATTGTCTTTTTTCTTATCCTTCTGTAATACTTTGAACGCTTTCTTTTTATCAAACTCCGCCAGCGTGGGTAAGCCGTAACGACTTAACAAAGCCATTACCGCATCTGCTTCTTTAAACCCTTTGAGCTGCTGAGAAATGATAGCCGCATAGGTCATACCAATGCTGATGGCCTGACCATGACTTAGCTCATACATGTTTTCAATGGCATGTCCGAGAGTATGACCAAAGTTGAGCAGCTTGCGTTCACCTGTTTCAAATTCATCCTGCAACACTACTTTGGTTTTGATCATGGCATTTCTCTCCACCAGCTGCGCGAGCAGTTTTTTGTCTTTCTGGTATTGTTTGATCGTATGTTGCTGTAAGGATGTAAACATCACCGCATCTTTGATACAGGCATGTTTAATGATTTCTGCAAACCCGTTTTGCCATTCTACCAAAGGAAGTGATGAAAGCAGGCTATAGTCATACAAAAGAAAAGAAGGCTGACGAATAAGACCCACCATGTTTTTATATACGCCTACGTCTATTCCATTCTTCCCTCCAATAGAAGCATCTACCATAGCGAGTAAGCTGGTGGGAACAAAACCGAAATCAATACCACGCATATAAATACCGGCCACATATCCGGTGATATCTGTAATAACACCACCTCCTACACCTACCAGTACTGTTTTTCTGTCGGCACCCATTTCAATCAACTGGTCAACCAGTACATCTACCGTTTGTTGCACTTTATAGGCTTCTCCCGGTTTTAATACAATCGTATTCCAGCCTTTGAATTTCTTTTTATGTGCAGCAAACACATGTTCATCTGTTACCAGCACAGCTTTTTCTTTGCCTGCAATCTTTTCCAACTGATCGAATGAGGCATCAAAATAATACTGTACTGTTTTCGATGAAAACTGAAAGCTCCTTTTTTTCATACACGATTCATTCCAATCAGGAATTCATGATCTTATTCTGGTGATTAATACTTTCCATGTGCACTGCATCAAAATACTTGGTAATGAACTCACGGCTCAGTCCCAGTTTATCCCCTTTTGCAAATGCCCTGTCGAGAATAGCATTCCAGCGATTGGTTTGCAGGATAGTGATATTATTGTCTTTCTTGTACTGACCAATTTTATCGGCCACTTTCATTCTTTGTCCGAGCAATTGCAACAGTTCATCATCCAACTGGTTGATCTGCTGACGCATTTTTTCCATGGCTGCATGCAGTTCTTCCGAGCTGATGTCTTCTTTACGCCAGATGATAGAGCCGATCATTTCCCCCAAGCGCTCAGGTGTTACCTGCTGTTTGGCATCGCTCCAGGCATTATCCGGATCAATATGACTTTCAATGATGAGACCATCAAAGTCTAAGTCAATCGCTTTTTGTGCTACATCCATTAATATATCTCTTCTGCCACAGATATGTGAAGGATCATTGATCAGTAACATACCGGGATTACGTCTTTTCATTTCAATGGCCAGGTGCCACATCGGTGCATTACGGTATTCGGTATTACCATAGGAGCTAAAACCGCGGTGAATTAACCCGATATCTTCAATACCGGCTTTTGCCACACGCTCAACCGCACCAATCCACAATTCAAGATCGGGGTTAATAGGGTTTTTAATCAGTACAGGCACTTTCACCCCTTTCAAAGCATCGGCCACTTCCTGCACACTGAATGGGTTCACCGTTGTACGGGCACCGATCCACAACACATCTACATCAAAATGCAAGGCATCTTCTACCTGCTTTCCGGTGGCTACTTCCACCGCTACGGGTAAACCAGATGCTTTCCGGGCCTGTTGCAACCAGGGTAAACCTTTGGTTCCGATGCCTTCAAAACTTCCCGGACGTGTACGTGGTTTCCAGATACCTGCACGCAGTATATCTACTTTACCGGTTGCTGCCAGTCTGGTAGCAGTTTGAATAACCTGTTCCTCAGTCTCTGCACTGCACGGGCCTGAGATGATCAGTGGACGTTTCTGCAACAAAGCCTCCACTCCTGTTTTTTGTTCGATTGCTTGCTCCATAAAATTAAAATGTATGATTTCAGATGTAGGATGTCTGATGTCAGATGTCGGATATAAATAAAAAATCAGACATCCGACATCCTACATCAGACATTCCCTTTACTCTTCTCCTTTCCTCGGTTTCCTGCCTCCACCACTGTCTGCATCGTTCATTCTTATTCTTCTTCCCTTGTAATTCTTTCCATCCAATGCACGGATCATCTGGTTGGCAGCGCCTTTTTCTATTTCAACCCAGCTGTTCATATCCTTCATGTCGATTTTACCCAACACATCTTTTTTCAGATCACTCATGTCTAATATAAACTGAAGGAAGCTGGCTTTATAAAAACCATCTTTGGTACCGAGGTTTACAAACAGGCGACTGTATCCACCACCACGTTTGTAATCTTTTCTGTTATCACCTTTACCTGCATCTCTGCGACGTCCCTGGTCTGGTGAATCATTGGATTCTCTTCTGTTTCTGTCGCGGAAATTGAGGTCCTCGGCATGTTCATAATATTTGAGGAAACGGTCGAATTCCATCGCTGCCACACGTTTCAACACATCTTCCTTACTTACGTCAGCAAATTTCTCTGCCAGCATGGGTACATAGGTTTCATAATCGCCATGACTGATATCGGCCGACAATAATTTATCCATGAAATGGAAAAACTGTTTGCGGCATACGTCTTTACCACTGGGGATATCGAGCTTATGAAACTTCGAGTTATTGATTCTTTCAATCTGTTTAAACTTGTACATTTCTTTACTGTGTACAATAGAGATACAGATACCTACATTACCTGCTCTTCCTGTTCTGCCGCTTCTGTGTGTGTACACTTCCACGTCATCAGGTAATTCGTAGTTGATGACATGGGTAATACCCTGCACATCGATACCACGTGCAGCCACATCAGTGGCGATGAGTAGTTGCAGACTCTTATCTCTGAACTGCCCCATTACCTTATCGCGCTGGCCCTGTGTAAGGTCGCCATGTAACGCATCGATATCGTATCCTTCACGTGTAAGACGCTCTGAAATTTCCTGTGCATCAATTTTGGTCCGGGTAAAAATGATACCATAGATACCTGGATTGAAATCGATGATCCTTTTCAGGGTTTCATACCTGTGTTGTGAACTGGTTACATAATACTGGTGATCGATGCTTTTATTCGCCGTGTTCACTTTACCCACTGTTATTTCAGCAGGTTCTTTCATGTAACGTTTACTCACTTTCCTGATCTCAGGTGGCATGGTAGCACTGAATAACCAGGTGCTCTCACGCTGTGGTGTGTTCTTCAGGATGAATTCAATATCATCCTGGAAACCCATGTTCAGCATTTCATCTGCTTCATCAAGTACCACATATTTAATTTCTTCCAGGTTAATGGCCTTTCTTTCGATCAGGTCAATTAAACGTCCGGGTGTAGCCACTACAATCTGGGTACCTCTTTTCAGGTCACGGATCTGTAATCCGATAGATGCCCCTCCATAAACTGCTACTACCGAAATGCCGGTCATATATTTTTTAAACAGTTCTATCTCTTTTACAATCTGTAAACAGAGTTCACGGGTTGGACATACCACCAATGCTTGTGGATGTTTTGCTTTTGCGTCGATCACATGTAAGAGTGGTAAACCAAAAGCAGCCGTTTTCCCTGTTCCAGTTTGGGCCAGACCAATAAAGTCTTTTGTACCACTCAACAGAATGGGTATTGCCTGTTCCTGAATTTGTGTTGGGTTCACATACCCCAACTCATCGGTTGCCTGTACCAGTCTCGCATCAATTCCTAACGCGTCAAATGTCGTCATGTATAAAAATTTTTGCAAAGTTACCCATTATCAGGGGCTTTGCGGGTTTTATTTGGGGCGGGTGAAGCCCGTGAATCATGAATACTGAATGATGAATGGCCCGCTAAAACATTGACCATTCACCATTGACCATTCACCCCCCTATTTCAATATCCGCTTAATCCCGTTCGCATGTTCAATCAGTTCCTGCAGGTATTCGTAATTCTCTTTCTCCAGACAGGCTTTGAACTTGCGAAGCTGGGCAATGTGTTCATTGAGTACATCAAGCACATTATCCCTGTTTTGCATGAAAATGGGCACCCACATAGCTGGGTTACTCTTGGCCAGCCTAACAGTGCTCTCAAAACCACCACTGGCCAGCTCAAAAATGGCATCTTCCTCTCTTTCCTTCTCCAGTACCGTATTGGCCAATGCAAAGGAGGTAATATGCGAAATATGACTCACATAAGCCACATGTACATCATGATCATCGGCCCGCATATACAGCAGGTGCATGCCCAGGGTTTTATATATGTGTTCTACCAGTTCTACCGCATCATCGTCGCTTTCTTCTTTTGAGCAGATGACGGTGGCTTTGTCGGCAAAAGCAGTTTTAACAGCAGCTTCCGGACCACTGTATTCTGTACCCCACATAGGGTGCGTGGCCACAAATCTTCCACGCTTTGGATGGCTGGCTACAGATGCACAGATGGTTTTTTTGGTGGAACCCACATCCATGATCACCTGTTTGTCGGTCAAATCGAGAATAACAGGTAACATGGCTTCTGCTGCATCAATAGGTATAGCGAGTACTACGATATCCGATTGCTGTACCGCTTTTTCAAGTGATGTAATCTCATCTACCAAACCCAGTTCCAGTGCTCGTTTTGCATGGGCCTCATTTTGTTCTACACCTGTTACATGAGACACTACCCCCTTCGCACGCAAAGTCAGCGATAATGAGCCACCAATTAATCCGGTTCCTATGATTGTAATTCTCATTTTGTTAATCTTGTTTTGATTCGATGAATCGCTTCTTCAAATTTCTCTACACTACCACAAAGACTCACCCTGATATATCTTTTTCCAGCATCACCAAAAATGCCGCCGGGTGTAATAAATACAGATGCACCATATAATACTTCATCGCTCAGTGCAAATCCATCCGCATAACTGTCCGGAATTGTAGCCCATACAAACATGCCTACCTGCTGCTTTGAGAAACTGCATTGTAATAAAGTCAGTAATTCAAATACTTTTTCTCTGCGCCGAGCATATACAGCGTTTACACTATCGTACCAATCTTTCCCCAGTTCCAATGCTTTGGCAGCGGCCAGTTGTACGGGCAAGAACATACCACTGTCCATATTACTTTTGAAACGCAATACTTCATCAATACGTTCTTTTGATGCAGCCAGCATACCTACTCTCCACCCGGCCATGTTCGAACTTTTACTCAGCGAATTCAATTCGAGCACCACTTCTTTTGCACCCGGTACACTTAATAAACTCATCGGTGTTTCGTTGAGAATAAAGCTGTATGGGTTATCGTGACAGATAAGTATGTTATGCTCTCTGGCGAATGCAATCAGCGCCGAAAAAAATGTAACGGATGGTAATTGTCCTGTTGGCATATGCGGGTAATTCACCCACATAAGCTTTACTTTGGAAAGATCTGTTGCAGCCAATGCCTGCAGATTTGGCTGCCAGTTATGTTCAGCAGATAAATCATAAGTTACAGGTGTGCCTCCGGCCAGTTTTACGGCACTGCTGTAGGTGGGATAACCCGGATTGGGAATCAATGCCTCATCACCCGCATCGAGATAAGTCATACAGATATGCATGATACCTTCTTTGCTGCCAATCAGTGGTAATATTTCTGTATCAGGATCCAGTTCAACCGAATACCATTGTTTGTACCAGTTACTCACCGCCTTTCTTAATACAGGCGATCCTTTATAACTCTGGTAGGCATGTACATTGGGCTGTGCCGCTGTTTCCTGTAATACTCGGATGACATCAGGATGTGGTGGCAGATCGGGACTTCCTATACCCAGGTTGAGAATATCTTTTCCTTCCTTATTGAGCGTATCTATTTCACGCAGTTTTTGCGAGAAATAGTATTCTCCAATACCTTCCAGTCTTGATGCTGTTTTGATCTGCATAACTTATCCTTTTACAATTTTTCCGCGCTGGTAAATACCAAATATTTTTACGTTGTTGGTGAGTGTGGCAAGTGATGCCATCACCTGATCTAATTGTTTTCTTTGTTCAAATTCCATATCGGCATAAAAGCCATATTTAAAATGACTGCCGGGTATGGGCATGCTTTGCAGTTTACTCAGGTTAATACCGCCCTGTGCTATTTTGGTAAGCACCTGCGACAAAGCTCCTCTGGCATGATTGGTTTGAAAATAGACAGAAGCCTTATTGGCTTTTGCATCTTCTTTTGCATCAGCCGCACGTTTGAGTACCAGGAAACGCGTTACATTGTTTTTCATGGTATGAATATCGGGGCCAATAATATCGAGCTTAAACAATTCTGCTGCCAGTTTGCTGGCAATGGCTGCTGTATGTTTACTTCTGTGCTGGTGAAGCAGTTTGGCGCTGAGTGCCGTATCTTCTGTTTCCACCAGTTTCCAGGGATGTTGTTCTAAATAATCAAGACATTGAAGAATGGCCATAGGGTGACTATGCACTTCCCTGATATCCTCCAGTTTTACGCCAGGGTTAACCAGCAGGTTCTGGCTGATGGAGAGGTATACCTCTCCCACTACTTTCAACCTGCTTTTTTGCAGTAGATTATAATTAGGGAGGATGCTTCCTGCAATCGAATTTTCAATGGCCATGATGGCGCCTGCCGATTGTTTGGCATCACCTGCAATTTGTATGAGGTCGCGGAAATTGGCACAGGGAATGACTTCCACCTCTTTCCCAAAAAACGATCTTGCCGCTACCTGGTGAAAACTGCCTTCATAGCCCTGAATGGCAATGCCTCCGGCAATACCCTTGTCTGCCTGTTCCTTTACTCCTTTCATATTTTTTTCTTTCCCACTCATTTTCTTATTCCTTATTTCTTGTTCCTTATTTCTTATTTTTCTCCTCCACGTATCAACAAAAAAAATCCCGGCCAATTGGGCCGGGACAGTATGTTTAGTATTTTCTATCAGTGTTATGCTTTAGCAAATACAACCCGGCTTCTTTGATTAAAGAAGTAATAAAAGAAAAAATAAAATCGGGTATTGTTTGTAAATGCGTTCATTGGATCAAATATAGAACAGTCTGAGATACCAACCATCAATCCATTAAAAAAAATTATACTAACAAACCTTAGTTTCCTTCGTCGGCAGTTCCGATCTATGGCCGGAAGCCTCCTCAGGATGACGATCGTTGATGAAATGTAAACCACTTCAATAAAAGATCATCCCGCAAATAATAAACGTCCGTCATTTTGAGAAGTTCCCGATCTGCGATCGGGATATGACGAAAAAAAAGCCCCTCCGTGGAAACGGAGCGGCCTCTAACGATTGCTTGCCATATGAAAAATTCTTGGGGAACCACTTCTGCCGGCAAGCAGGCTTTCACTTTTCAGTTCAACACGGCGGTTCCGTTGTTTAATTACTTAGCAGCAGCTGTAGTATCAGCAGTAGCTGTAGTGTCAGCAGCTGGAGCAGCAGTTGTATCAGTAGTTACAGTAGCAGCTGCAGTATCAGCAGCAGCTTCTTTGTTTTCACCTGATTTACAAGCAACAAATGATGCGCCCAGCATCAGAACGAATAATAATTTTTTCATTGTGTGGTTTTTTTGAGTGATTTTAAGGTTAATACCGCCATATAATAAAAGGTAACCCGCCCCGCTAAGATTTTTTTCAAAAAAAGTTTTCGCTGTATTTTGGGTTACTTTTACCCCCCTCAAAGTATTAAAAGAGCATTAGTGAAAGCCGATAGCAACGAACAAGCATTACTGAAAGGACTGGCTAACAACGATTCCAGGGCTATTGAAACCATCTACAAGGAGAATTTCAATACCATACAGGCTTTTATACTAAACAACAACGGTTCTTATGACGACGCCAGGGATATTTTTCAGGAAGCGATGATTGCACTGTACGAAAAAGCACAAAGCGAATCATTTGTCTTAACCTGTCAAATTAAAACCTATGTATATTCCATATGCAGGCGTTTATGGCTTAAAAGATTACAACAACTGGGAAGGTATACTAACCAGGTGGACAGCCTGGAAGAGACTGTGCCGGTGGAGGAAGATCTCGACAACCATGAAAAGCGCAACGCAGCTTTCGCCATCATGGACAGGGCGATGAATAGCCTGGGTGAACCCTGTAAAAGTTTACTCGAAGGTTATTACCTCAAGAAACTGGGGATGCAGGAACTGGCAGCCGAATTTGGTTATACCAATGCCGACAATGCCAAAAACCAGAAGTATAAATGTCTCATGCGATTGAAGAAACTCTTCTTCGCACAATATAATATCGGAGAGTAAGTACCATGGATGATATTTTATTATTAGAAGCCATCGAAAGATACCTCAACAACGACATGAGCGTTGAGGAGCGTACCTATTTCGAGAACCTGCGCAAGAATACCCCTGAAATAGACCAGATGGTAGTAGAGCATAATATGTTCCTGCACCAGATGGATATGTATTCGGCACACCGCAACCTGCGTCACGGTATTCATGATGCTCACCAGCGTTTACTGGAAAAAGGCGATATCAATGAAGGGGCTGAAATAACCACCCGTGGCCGTGTAATTCAGTTATGGCACAAATACAAACGTGTTACAGCCATTGCAGCCGGCGTAGGTGGCATCATCGCTTTATTCATCAGTGGTATGGTCATGTATTTTGCTCCCGCTGTTAATGGTAACCAGTTACAGCAACTGAGCAATGATATTGCCGCCATTAAAAAGAAACAGCAGGTACAGGGCAACCTGATCAACGAAGTAAAAAGCAAATTACCCGAAGGTGTACGTTTTGTTAGTGGTGGTTCAGGTTTCCTGATCGATCCGAAAGGATTTATCATTACCAATGCACACGTATTAAAAGGATCAGGTGCCATTGTGGTAAACAGTAAAGGACAGGAATTCAATGCCGATATCGTTCATATTGACCAGGAAAAAGATCTGGCCATCCTGAAAGTAACCGACGAAGAATTTATCCCACGCAAGAGTCTGCCCTACGGTATCCGTAAAAGCAGTTCCGATCTGGGTGAAGAAATTTATACCCTCGGTTATCCCCGCAGTGAAATCGTGTATGGTATGGGTTACCTGAGTGCCCGCAGCGGTTTCGATGGCGATTCACTCTCCTACCAGTTACAAATGAGTGCCAATCCGGGTAATTCCGGCGCACCTGTACTGAACAACAATGGTGAGATCATCGGTGTACTCAGTACCAGACAATCTTCTGCTGAAGGTGTGGTATTTGCTGTAAAATCGAAAAATATCTTCCGTATGGTAGATGCATTCAGAAAAACAGATACCGCCGCAGAAAAAATAAAGATCCCTACTAAATCGAATATCAGAAGCGCACAACGTAAACAGCAGATAGCAGAAGTGGAGGATTGTGTGTTTTATGTAAAAGCATTTGCAAAATAATTTCTGATGTCAGATGTAGGATGTCGGATTTGAGAGTATCTCCTTATATCAGACATCCTACATCAGACATCCTACATTCTCCCTACAGTTGGTTTGGTTTAAATATAGAAGAGACCCTGCTTTTGTGGGGTCTTTTTATGTGGAGGAGTTTTTTAACCACAGAGTCACACAGAGTACGCCACGGAGTTGCACGGAGGGATAATCACTAAACAACACATCTTTCGGACCGCAGACTTCCGACTCCCGGACTCCCTCCCCATTCGAAAAAAATCCCTGTATTTTTGACCATGACTATCCCTTATTACATTATCGACAGTTTTACTTCACAGCAATTCAAGGGCAACCCCACCCCAGTCTTTCTTGTTTCGGAAATGCCGGATAGTGAGCAGATGCATGCCATTGCTGCGGAAATGAATTTACCTGTTACCGCATTTTGTTTGTTCCCCCAACAGGATCATCTATATCAGATCAGGTATTACACAGTTACTGGTGAAATAGCCGCCTGTGGTCATGCAACACTGGCAACAGCTTCCATTCTTTTTGAATTAACAGGCGATACGCAGCTAACATTCAACACAACAGAAAACATCCTGCTGAAAGCCCGGCATGAAAACGGCTTTAGCTTTCTTACCTATCCCAAATACAATGGTATTCCATATACTCCTTCTCCTGCACTTATGGAAAGTCTGGGCATGACCGGTTACACCTCAGCACTATTTTGCAGGGAGCTGGACACTTTATTCATTGAAACAGATAACCCCGTTTTATTAAGGGGACTGCAACCCAATTATAAAAAAATGACAGAGGCCAATTCTTCTATCAAAGAAATCGTGGTAACCAGTATTGCTGATACCCCAGCATACGATTTTCTGCTCAGGTCATTTTGTCCATGGATAGGTATTGATGAAGACCCTGTAACTGGTTCTGTACACACGGTACTGGCTGGCTTCTGGAAAGAACGTTTGGGTAAGGAACAATTAAAAGCCTTTCAGGCATCTGCACGCGGCGGTGAAATCCTTGTTCATTATTATGATGATCAAACAGCCATAGGCGGGCAAACCGTTACGGTTGCCAAAGGGGAAATATTTGTTTGATGGCTGATGTCGGATGTCTGATGGCAGATCGCAGATATATGATTTGTATTTTCTAAGGCAGTTACCTCTAATCAAATCCGACATCAGCGATCTGACATCAGCCATCTGCCATCCATCAATTACTTCCAGAGGCTGGCCGGATATTCTCCTGCAGCTACGAGTTTATTGATGCTCTCCTGTACCCCCGGTGCATCTTCCTTATAAGTTACTCCGAACCATTGTGCGGATGTAGGAATTACTTTCACCACACCCTTACCCGACTGCACAAAATGTTTGGTAACCGTAGGTATATAAAATTCAGATTTCAGTTCCTGTCCCTGTTCATCCAGGAATTTTTCAAACAGCTCTTCTGCCAGACCAATAAAGCCCGGTGCAAAGCAGAGATAGTTCATACTCACTAAACTGTTTTCAGGCAATACCGTAAGGTTGTCGTTTTCTTCGTATACGATATCGCCTTCCGGACGGGCAAATATTTTGGTGCGTTCATTGATATCGGTGAGGTTACCATCGGCACTTACATCACATACACCACGGCTTACTGTACCATTTTCACTCAATGTGTTTTTCAGGTGATAGCCAACTATACAATAAGTCTGCTCATTGCATTGTGTGGTTAAAAATGTATAGGCTTTGACAAAAGCATCCTTACCATAAAAATCATCGGCATTGATGACGGCAAAAGGCTCATTTACTTTGCCTTTGCAACACAATACTGCATGCCCTGTTCCCCAGGGTTTGGTTCTGTCGGCAGGAATGCTTCTGCCATTGGTAAATGAACTTAATGCCTGGTACACATAATCGGTAGCAATGCGTCCTTTCAACTTAGGTTCGAATATGGCTTTGAACTGTTCTGCAAATTCTTCACGGATAATAAACACTACTTTTCCAAATCCTGCACGAATGGCATCATAAATTGAATAATCCATGATAGTTTCGCCGTCGGGACCGAATGACTGTATCTGTTTCATACTGCCATATCGACTCGCCATACCGGCTGCAAGGATCACTAAAGTTGGTTGCATAAAATTATTTAAGTGAACGAAACTAAAACTTTCAAACTTATCATAAGATAGGATGTTGATAAATATTCAAAATATTCATATTCAGTCACTACCCGGACTCTCGGCCCATGGTATTCAAACCGATATACTCCGGCTCGACCTGGTACACCCCGTTATCAGTGGTAATAAATGGTTCAAGCTGAAATATTATATAGAAGAAGCAAGAAGACAAGACTCAAATTGCCTGGCGAGTTTTGGGGGTGCTTATTCCAACCATATTGTGGCCCTGGCTTATGCAGCACAGATCAATGGTTTTGCCAGTATGGGTTTTATCAGGGGCGATGAAGAAACAACCCTGTCTTCTACCCTGCAGGAAGCCAAAAGCTATGGGATGGAATTGATTTTTATCGCCAGAAATGAATACAGGGATAAAGCCGGCATCATTAAACAATACCATCAACCGCATTATTACTGGATTCCTGAAGGTGGTTATGGTATTTTAGGTACTAAAGGCGCTGCCGATATACTGTCTGTTGCCGATTGTAGTGCTTACACACATATTCTCTGCGCTACCGGTACCGGCACCATGATGAGTGGATTGATACTGGCTGCTCAACCTCACCAAAAAATCATTGGCATCAGTGTACTCAAAAATCATGTATCCATTGTTGATGAAATAAAAACATTGATGGGTGCGTCAGTTGGCACTGATTTTGAGTGTATACATGGCTATGATTTTGGCGGATATGCCAAACACCCTGCATCACTGTTAACCTTTATGCGTGATCTGTGGGCAACAGATCAATTGCCCACCGATATTGTGTACACTGCCAAATTATGTTATGCAGTCAAAGAACTGGTTTCAACATCATTCTTTCCTGCCAACAGCAGGTTGCTGTTAATTCATAGTGGCGGGTTACAGGGCAACAGGTCTTTAGCACCCGGCAATCTGCCTTTTTAATAAATGAATTTTTGCCACTGAAGACACAGAAATACACAGAAAGTTTTTAGTGGCCTTCTGTGCTTTCTGTGGCAATAAAATATACTCATCATCAGTTGAGTGAGCAGTCAGTAGTGAGTAGTGAGTGAGTAAGTTAATAAAAAAATCGTCCACTCACTCCTGACTACTCACTACTCACTCTATATATTTGTAAGAATGAAACACTGGAACCTGTTGATCCTTTTTTGTTGCTGTAGCATCATTCATCTTTCTGCGCAAAGGGCGTTACCCGGCTTTACCATACAGGATCTGGGCAAAGGAAAAGTGAGTATCAGTTGGATCAATCCTTACCCAACCTGTAACCAGTTAGCCGTTCAACGTTCTACTGACGGCATCAATTTCAGGACCATTTTTTCTGCACAGTCGCCCGAATTACCACGCAACGGTTATGTAGACAACAAAGTTCCGCCGGCACCCAAAGTGTATTACCGTATATTTTATGTACTGGCAGGTGGTAATTATTTTTTCACCACCATTAAAACAGCTACCGAATCGGGTGATTCAGGTGATAAAGAGCAGGCAAAAAAAGAAGAGGACCTGTCTGGCCGTATCTACATACCAACAGAACCTATAAAAGACAACGGATTTAATAAAGACAGTACGTCAAAAGAAACAACGGATAGAATGATCCGTCTTTATAAAAGAGGACAGTTTTTATACCAGATCAATACACAGACTTATAAAAACTTCAGAGATTCCATCATTCAGTTTACACAAGATTCACTGGCACTCCTCAAACCCGGAGAAATTAACTGGAAACCTTTTATTCCCAAACCCAAAGAATATGTAAGTGTATTTGTAAAAGACACTTTGCTCATACAGGTTGAATACCCGCTGTACAAACAATTCAAAGATTCTGTGGCAGCCTATACCAAAGACACCCTTACCAATATCACCACTTTCAGAGCCGAGCTTTCGAGGTTTATACCCAAGCCTGTATGGAAGCCATCTGTTTATGTGTACACCAACAGCAACGGCTACCTGAATATCCAATTACCCGCACGGGATTTTACAGCCTACCGTATTGTTTTCTTTGATGCAGAAGGAAAAGAAATGTTCCGCATCAACAAAATAAAAGAAGCCGAACTCATCCTCGACAAAGCCAATTTCAAACGCAGTGGCTGGTATGATTTTGAATTGTATAAAAACAACGACCTCGTAGAGAAAAACAAGTTCTTCCTGCAAAAAGACTAGGAGAACAGAAGAACAGAGAAACAGAGAAATATTCAATGTCCAAATTGAAACCTCCTATGTTCCTACATTGCCTCCCTCTGTGCAACTCCGTGTTAAACTCTGTGTAACTCTGTGGTTTAATGTCTGAATTTTTAAAACCACAGAGTTACACGGAGTATGGCACAGAGTGGCACTGAGGTCAACCTATTATCGGGTTGCGGCTAAAATAAAAGATCAGAAACGTTATACTTCAGGAGAAGATAGTTGACTGCAATTTCACATCAAACACTTTTTCAAAATGTTTGCGCAGGCGAATTTTTACTTCTTCGAAATCCACTTCTCTTCCCAATTCTTTTTGTAAAGAGGTAACCTGCTTCCCTACAATACCGCAGGGAACTATATGATCGAAATAACTGAGGTCGGTATTGATATTGAAGGCAAAACCATGCATGGTAATCCAGCGGCTGCATTTGATACCCATGGCGCATATTTTTCTTTCCTTACCGGGTATATCAGGATCGAGCCAAACACCGGTTTCGCCTTTGCTCCTCTCTCCTTTTAATCCATAATCGGCCATGGTGAGAATAATCACTTCTTCAAGGCTGCGCAAATACCAGCCCAGATCGGTTTTAAACTGTTCCAGGTCAATAATCGGATAACCCACCACCTGCTGCGGACCATGAAAAGTAATATCGCCGCCGCGGTTAATATGGAAATAATCAATTCCCCTCGCGGCCATTTCTTCAGGTGGAATTAAAATATGTTCCTCCTTCCCGCTTTTGCCAAGGGTATAAACAGGTGAATGTTCTACAAATAAAAGATGATGTACAGGCAATGCAACAGTCGCTTCTTCGCGGTGCTTCGCTTTCATCTCAACCTTCTCCTTCAACATCTCTTCTTGCTTGTCCCATACCGACTTGTACGACCGATACCCCAGATCCTCAAAAAATACTAACTGCATGCCACAAAATTACAGCTTCCCCGCCATTATTACGCTCCTCTCCAGCTAACACACCTCCGTGCAACTCCGTGTTCAACTCTGTGTAACTTTGTGGTTAAAAAATCTTAGCAATTAAACCACAGAGTTGCACGGAGGTAGCACTAGATTACATGAACTGCCAGACAGACCTTACCACAAATGCCTTCGAAGAGTTATTTTTGCCAAATGCTGGATGATTTAGATTTAATAAACGAAGAGGCTACGGAAGAACTATACGAACGCCAATCCTTTAAAGTAGATAAAGGACAGGAACCCATGCGTATCGACAAATGGGTACAGGGACGTATTGAAGGCGCCACCCGCAGCAAAGTACAGAAAGGCATAGAAGCCGGCTTCCTCACCGTGAACGGTCAGGTGGTCAAAAGCAATTACAAGATAAAACCGGGCGATGAAATTCTCATGATGAGTCTCATCAACCCCGAACATACAGAGCTCAAACCCGAAAATATTCCGCTGAATATTGTGTATGAAGATGATGCCATCATGGTATTGAATAAACCACCTAATATGGTGGTGCACCCGGGTGTGGGCAATTTTACGGGTACCATGCTCAATGGGGTGGCTTATCATTTCCTGCAGCAGAATCCCAATCTCGATGAAGAAAGTCTGCCCCGTTTCGGACTGGTACACCGCATCGATAAAAACACCACCGGATTAATTGTACTCGCCAAAACCGGCGATGCCGCCGCACACCTGGCCAAACAGTTTTTCAATCATACCGTCAACAGAAAATACCAGGCACTGGTTTGGGGCGATGTACAGGAAGACAGCGGCACCATTGAAGCACATATTGCACGACACCGGCAGCACCGAAAAATGTTTGATGCTTATCCTGAAGGAGAAATTGGTAAACATGCCATCACGCATTATAAAGTGCTCGAACGTTTTAATTATGTAACACTGGTAGAATGTGTACTCGAAACAGGGCGCACCCACCAGATACGTGTACACATGAAACATATTGGCCACACATTATTCAACGACTGGGAATATGGTGGCGACAAAATTTTAAAAGGCACCATCTATACCAAGTACAAACAATTTGTAGACAACTGTTTTGACATGTGTCCCCGCTGCGCATTGCATGCACAAACACTGGGCTTTATTCACCCCGTTACCAAACAACCCATGCACTTCGAATCGCCTTTGCCGGAGGATATGCAACAGGTGATTGAAAAGTGGCGAAAATACATGCATAAGAAAACAGAGGAATAAGGAATAGGAAATAAGGAATGAGAAAGTGTATTGTTGCTTATTGTTTGAGAAGTGATGATAAAGCATTATTAAACAGAACACTGATTTTCATAATTATGATGATTGATCATGAAAAATCATCATAATCATGAAAATCTGCGTTCCATACACCACCCTCCGTGTAACTCCGTGTTTCACTCTGTGTAACTCTGTGGTTAAAAAATGTTCTATAAATTAAACCACAGCGTTACACGGAGTACGGCACGGAGTTGTACAGAGGGAGTAATACTAAGTAATTCACCCCTTGTCTCTTGACTCTTGTTTCTTATTTCTTATTTCCTATTCCTTATTTCTCTGTTCTATATATTTGCATTATAAAACTGAAAACATATGTCTCCTGACATCCGTCATAACTGGACCGCCGAAGAAATTCACGACATCTACAATATGCCTTTGCTGGAGCTGGTATTTCGTGCAGCAGAACTGCACAGAAAGTATAATGATACTGCCGAAGTACAGGTATGTACCCTGCTGAGTATTAAAACAGGCGGCTGTAGTGAAGACTGTGCGTATTGTCCGCAGGCAGCCCGTTATAATACGGGAGTAGATGTACAGGCATTGATGAAGAAAGATGAAGTGCTGGCCTATGCACAGAAAGCCAAAGATGCCGGCTCTACCCGTTTCTGTATGGGTGCTGCCTGGAGAGAAGTAAGAGACAACCGCGATTTCGATCGTGTACTCGATATGGTAAAAGGTGTCAATGAAATGGGCATGGAAGTATGCTGTACCCTCGGCATGCTCACCGAAGACCAGGCCAAAAAATTAGCCGATGCCGGACTATACGCTTACAACCATAACCTCGATACCAGTAAAGAACATTACAGCGAAATCATCAGCACCCGTACTTATGAAGATCGTTTGAATACACTCGACAATGTACGCAAAGCAGGTGTTACCGTTTGTTGTGGTGGTATCATCGGTCTGGGTGAAACACATGAAGACCGTATCGGTATGTTGCATACACTGGCCACCATGCCCGAACATCCGGAAAGTGTGCCTATTAATTCGCTCGTGGCTATTAAGGGAACACCATTGGAAAACAATACCAAGGTAGATGTGTGGGATATGGTTCGCATGATTGCTACCGCACGTATTCTCATGCCTAAAACCATGGTTCGTTTAAGTGCGGGCAGAACAGACATGAGCATTTCCGATCAGGCATTGTGTTTCATGGCTGGTGCCAACTCCATCTTCGCCGGCGATAAACTCCTCACTACCCCTAACCCATCCTTCGATGAAGACAACCAGATGTTCCAGTTGTTAGGGCTGCAGCCGAGGAAAGCGTTTAAAGAAGAAAGCAAGCAGTATTTGAGAGAGCTGGTGGAAGCGGGATGAAACAGAGAAATAAGAAACAGAGAAATAAGAAATAAGGAATAAGAAATAAGAAAATAGAAGGCAGCGTATCTGAATGATAACGCTGCCTTCTATTTTTTTTATTTACAACTCTCTATCTTCTTCATTTACTTTCTTATTCCTTATTTCATATTCCTTATTTCTTATTTCTCCTCCCCCTTTCTTATTCCTTATTTCTTATTTCATATTTTTCATCTCCCTTTCGGCCTGAATGACCTCACTGGCGGCGCCGGTTCTTTCTTCAATTCAATACCTTTACTTGGCATGAGTTTCAACGCTTCCTGTACTGCTTTTTCCAGTTGCGGGTCGCGGCCTTCTATGATGGCTTTGGGGTCATGAAAAACTTCTACATCGGGCGAAACACCAACGGCTTCAATGGCCCATTTACCATCGGTATCAAAGAAACCACCACGTGGGGCAACCATGCGACCACCATCGATGAAAGGAGGTGTATCCCATGTACCAACAAGACCACCCCAGGTACGGGTTCCTACGAGCGGACCAATATTGGCTTTCTTGAACATGTACGGCAACAGATCGCCGCCGGAGCCGGCATTCTCATTAATGATCATCACTTTCGGACCCCAGATGCCCGCCATGGGTGTAGTAGATGGTCTATGTCCTTCTACACGGTTGTTGAAATAACCCATGAGCTGGCGGTTCATGATGTCGACCATATAATCTGCTGCAGAGCCGCCGCCATTGTTTCTTTCATCGATGATGGCGCCTTTTTTATCCTGCTGCGAAAAATAGTAACGGTTGAAATAAGTGTAACCGGGATTTCCGGTATTGGGCACATATACATAAGCCAGTTTACCACCCGATAAATTGTCTACTCTTTTTCTATTGCTTTCTACCCAATGTCTGGAACGCAAACCGCCTTCATTGGCTATGGGCACCACCGTGATGAGTCGGGAACCTTCGAGTGAAGGTTTATTGTTCACGCGAATTTTAACCTGGCGGTTAGCGGTGCCTTCAAATAAACTGAAGAGATTCATATCGGCTGTGAGTGCTTTACCATTCACTTCCAGTAAATAATCACCTTCCTGTACGTTGATGCCCGGACCACTTAAGGGAGAACGCAGTTCGGGGTTCCAGTTTTCGCCATTGTATATTTTACTGATCACGAAATAGCCGTTCACCACTTTATAATCGGCACCGAGTAAACCACCCGGTATGGAAGGCACATTCGGAAAATCGCCGCCACTGGTGTAAGAGTGACCCACGGCAATTTCACCACCTAAAATATCGATGATATAGTTGAGATCGCTTCTGTGTTTAACATGTTTTACCCAGGGTTTGTACCAGGTAAAAATCTGATCCCATGGAGCGCCATGTGTATTATCTACATAGAGAAAATCGCGCTGGTAGCGCCATCCTTCCCTGAAAATCTGTTCTGCTTCCTGCGAAGGGTCAACATATACTTTCATACCATCGGTGGCCAGCCTGCCCTCACCGGGGCGTGGTGCCGCTGCCGTTCCGTTGATGAACCAGCCCGGTCCCGCACGGTACAATATACTTTTACGATCGAAGCTGGTAACGGCTGCAGCAACCGATCGAACAAATTCTACAGATTTTCTATCCTTCATGCTATAGCGATGCAGTATGAAGCCTTGTTCATTGGGTACGGTTTCTGTATAGAAAACAGTGCCTTCCGGTCCGGCCACGAGGCTGGTATAATCGCGTAATGGAATACTGGTGGCTACAATGCGCTGATCCAGTCCATCAAAATCTATTTTCACCTGCACAGCACCTGCGGCTGCGGGGCGGGCTGTTCTGGCAGAATCAGATACTTTCACCGGTTCATCATCACTCTTCAGCTCAAAGGGCGAAGGGGCTTCTTTGCTCAGCACGGCAATATACAATGCACGGTTTACGGGATAATTGTAACTGCTCATATCGAGCCAGCCTGTTGCCAGCGCATAATCGGTACTGGCCAGGAAGTACAAATATTTTCCATTCTCATCCCACTGCGGATCGATGGCATCAGACAAACCATCAGTAATCTGTTTGCTGCTGCCCGATTCGAGGTTGTACACTTTAATGGCTTTAAACTGGTTGTTCTGCAATTGCGCATAAGCGATCCATTTACTGTCGGGCGACCACACAGGTTTCATGGTTCTGTTGGGATGCGCATAGCGGTCAGTATCCACCAGTTTAACGGCACCTGTTTTTACATCCATGTACCAGATATTATAATCAGTATCGCTGAACGCAATGTATTTGCTGTCGGGCGACCAGGCCGGTGTGAAATAGAATTTTTTATTGGGAATGGCAAAAGCCTGTGCCGGCTGTAAACCAAACTGGTCGCGTATCATCAACTGGTACTCTCCGCTGGCATCGGAGAACCAGGCAATCTTCTGACCATCGGGCGACCATACCGGCGCACGGTCTGCACTGCCGGGTGTATTGGTAATATTTCGCCAGTCGCCATTTTCTTTGGGAACGGTAAACACTTCACCCCTGCTTTCAAACAAAGCCCTTTTACCTGTTGGCGACAGACTGGCATTGATGAGCGAACCCGCACCCAGATCGTTCCAGCGTGGGCGGCCCCAGTTGAGATCGCCTTTTACATGTATTTCTAACTGTGTTGTTTTGGCGGAAGAAAGATCAAGATTATGCAGATAACCTCCCTGCTCATACACCAGACCATTACCACCCGAAGCAAGATTCTTTACATCGAAGTCTTTATGAAACGTAAGTTGTTTCTGTTGTTTGGTTTTCGGATCGTAGGACCATACATTGTTGATGAAATCCTGCTCCGATAAAAAATAGAGTATGCCATTGTTCCATACAGGTGCTGTATGACGCTCGCGATCGCCCTGCACCGTTTTTACGGTTTCGTGTGTGGTCATATTGAATAACCAGATGGGTTGTGCCTGACCGCCCCGGTAATTGCGCCATTCAGGGTCCCAGAAACTATAGGGCTGGTAGGCCATGGTTTTTCCATCGGGCGATAAACTGCCCACAAAACCAAAAGGCACAACCATGGCAGTAGGTGTACCACCTGTTACGGGCACGGTAAAGAATTTGGCATTCACCGTAGGATAACCCTCCCTGCCTGAAGTAAAATAAACAGCCTTGCCATCCGGCATCCATCCCTGCACAATATCTACCCCCGGATGATAAGTCAATCTCTTAGGTTCGCCACCATCAATGGGTATCATAAAAACATCCGAGTTCCCATCGTACTGCCCCGTAAATGCCACCCATTTACCATCGGGACTAATCCTGGGGCTGGTTTCCGAACCCACGGCACTGGTGAGTCTGCGGGCATCACCGCCTTTACGGTCGGTGACCCATATATCATCAGCATGTACAAAGACGATATGGTCTTTACTGGCAGATGGCTGACGCAGCAGCATGGTGCCTTGTGCCTGGACCAGTTGGGCCACGACAAGGAGGATGAGGATGGATTGGAGTTTTAGCATAAGTTTTAGTTTGGATGGGTAATTTACTAAAACTCTTTTAGGCTTGTGTAATAGATTACGGGAACCCTTTTTCAGACATGAAATATTTGAGATATTTCTATCCGAAATGAACGTTTCGTAAATTTACTACGGAGCATTATAGATTGACGAAATAAAGTTTCGTCAATCTATAAGTTACCTGCAAGCTTAAACTTACACCCTCCAATAATTTATGCCTGACAAAAACGAAATTGAAAGACGCAAACAAATCTCAAGAGATTTAAAGCTCAAGGCACAACAAGAATCTGAAAATAGTTTGCCGACAAGCCGTGAAAATTTTAAAGCTTTGTTTGACTATTTGGACGAACGACTTACTGACAGCCCTTGCGACGATACACTTAAACTCTCTGTAGTTTTTTTGCAATCTCTAAGACTTGACAACATTGAAGAAATCACTGAATGGCTCGGTGAAAACGGTGGATATTGCGATTGTGAAGTCTTGGCTAATGTGGAAGAAAAATTTGACGAAAATGCAATATTTTAAACTATTTTAACAATGCTCGACCAAAATTTTTGTGAAACGCTTGAGTACAAAATTTCTGAAGTACTTGAAAATATTGATGACGAAAATGTGATAGGTTTTTGGTGTGACGGAGTTTTGGTAACAGAGCCAGATAATTACTATTCACAAAAGTTCATCAATGATAAAAGGCAAGTGCAAATGCAAGCGTATGTTGGCAAAGATGGACAAGGCATTTATAGTTTGACATTAAAGTTCGGAAACAAAGCATTAAGCAAGTACGCAGGGCATTTGAGCATAGTTGAATGTATTCCGCAGACAGATTTCAAAAGTTGGTTTAAGATAGACACATCAAAAAAAGAAATTGAAGTACAACTTGACTGACAACAAAAGCCAGCAGGCAACGCAAAGCGTTGGTCATCACCTGTAATTCTTTTTAGCTTTTGTACCCGCTGACATTTATCTATTAAGCTTTTGAATAAAATTTTATCTTTAGTAACACAATTCAGCAATCGTCGCTAGGGGCGGCGTAAAAAATTGCCCCTGACCGCAAAGCTGTGAACCGTTAGGTGTAATGCTAAAAGACCATGAGCACACACACATTTCAAATATCAATTCCTAAAGACGACGACGGATTTGTAGGTAGAGAATGTCTTGAATGCAAAAGGTATTTCAAAATCAAGCCAGGAACAGGCTTGCCAACTCAACATTGTCACTGTCCATATTGTGAATATGAGGGTGACCAAAATACTTTTTGGACTCAAGACCAAATTGATTATGCACAAAGTGTTGGCAAGCAAATAGCCTACGAGAAATTGGTAGCACCGTTATTAGACGACTTGACAAAATCTTTCAAGAAGTTAGAATCTTCAACAAGAGGCAGTTTTTTACAAATAAAAGTCAACACAACTATAACTACACCATTCTTTCCAATAAAATATTATAATGAATCTGAGCTTGAAACACTTTTAACCTGCGATAATTGCAAACTCGAATTTGCTATATACGGTGTGTTTTCAAGATGTCCAGATTGCAGTCAGTTAAACGCCTTTTCTATATTTCAAAAATCAATTGAAGTTTGCAAAAAGCAAATTGAACTTTTCAACCAATTCCCACATGATAAGGATGTGGAACTTGCTAATTTAAAATTCATTTTGAGTAATGCCATTTCATCTTTTGATGGTTTAGGAAAAGAACTTAGAAAAAAGTTAGTTGGACAATTCCCCGACAAACCTAAAAATTTATTCCAAAATATTGATGAATTAGAAAAAGTGTTGTTACAGAATTTTAGTCTGGACATTAAAACACAGTTGTCTAACTATTCTTTTCTAAGACAAATGTTTCAAGTAAGACATGTTTTTGAACATAACATGGGTGTTGTTGACGCTGATTTTATTAGAAAAGTTCCAAGTTTAAACCATTTGGTAGACAGAAAATATCCACTGACTTTAAATGAAGTTCAACTGTTCTTAGGCTTTTCCTTCTCCTCAGAGTGTTCTCCGCATTCTATCTTCCTTCTTCCTAGGGTTCCCCGCGACGTCTCCCTCTATCACCGCAGGTGAAAGAATCGGGACGTTGCGGCAGAGGCTACACAGAGCCTAACTGCCTTTTAAGATTAGTAAGGAAATGCATGAAACCTTATTAAAAGGTCTTTATGATCACTCAATTTATTAATAAGCTGTTCACTCTCCGCATAATTAACCAACTGAATCTCTAAACTGTTACGCTTAATATATGACATTGACAATTTCAATTTTTGTTTTGACCTTCCATTAAATGAAGTAACATCATTAATAGATATGCTACGGATATGTTTTATCATTATTATCTTATGAACAGCACCATCATTACTGATTATTTCAACATACCCTTCATCAAAAATCATTTCTGCTGAAACGTATTGCCATAAAAAATTGTAAAAAAGAAAAGCTAAACATCCAGTTAGTACTGTTGAAAAATACAAATATTTCACTTCAGCTCCATAGAGCCAACTAAATACATAAGGCCTAAGATTGATACTACCGCTTTTAAATGGATATAATGGCAATTCGATTATAAGGAAAATAACAAATGCAGTTATTGCGATATAAAGTACCCCATTTGTGAGGTATGGAATTTTTGTTTTAATTTTTATACGAAACATACTCTTACTACTCATTAGTAAATAGACGTTAATGTTATTAAAGTTCTGAAACTTTCTACATCCCTCCTAATCGCATCTTCTTTCCCTTCTCAGTAGGGTTCCCGTATCCTCTCCCTCTATCACCGCGGTGAAAGAATGGGGACGTTGCGGCAGAGCTTACACAGAGGCGGGCTAATCATTACTTAGCACGCTTGCATACTAATAGCCAACATATATAGCAGACAACCAGACTACACTAAAAAGAAAAAGCCCCTTCCTCGCAAATCCGATCTACGATCGGAATGCTCCTCTTTCAAGACTCCTTGCTGCTGCAATAGGAAAAAATTGTAATTTGATGGATTAAAAAGTATTAACGTATGCCAAATACAAAATGGCGAGAGCAGAGTATTCAGCAGTTAGAGGAACGAAACTTTGGGGATCCGAATGAAGCCCCGACAGATATGGTAAAACGCTGTCTTACTTTATGCAAAACACCTATCGGAGAATTCACAGCTTCAGATTTGAGACTGATGATCGGACAAGGATTTGCTTTACAGTATCTTATTCCTTTAGCATTAGAACAATTACAGCCAGACCCTTTTATTGAAGCTGATTTCTATCCGGGAGACTTGCTTAAAAACATCCTCACTGTAGAATCCGCATTCTGGAATAATCATAAACATTTATGGGAAGAAACAAATGCGCTAATCAAAAACCGGAGTAATGAACTGACACTGCATAAATTAGACTCATCTTCATTCGACTCTGTTTTTAACCCTACATTTAAAAAATAACAGTATTTGCTAAAAATCACACATCCTCTCTTATTGCAAAATGACTACACCCCCACCTTATAAGCGAAATATTAGATTTAAATCTGCATTTTATAAGACACTGTTCTTCCTTAATTTAATCAGCATCTTACTCACGTTGGTTAATAACAAACACGACTACTCCATTCTCCTGTTCATCCTGTATATATTTATTGAAATTTTTTTAAGTCCGAAAGGCATTGAGATTGGCAATTCAAAACTGACTATTTCAAGAGAATACTTTGGCGGTTTATTAAAAAAAATACAAACAATTCATATAACTAAAATTAAAAGTATACGAAGTATAGGGCTTGATATTTCAAACGACTCGGGCGCAGAAGAGGGCTCTGGCTTTATATGGTGGATAAAAGGGCGTTCTGAGAAGCCCTTCGATTTGTATCAATTCGAGTACCTTGATGAACAAAATAGAATAAGAAAAATCAAACTGCATATGCATTCAAATGAATGTAATATGATGCAAAACATGTATACATTTCCTTCCAGTGACTTAGAAAAAGTATTTTTCAAAGAAGACCAAATTAAATGAACCCGGTACAATCAACAGCTGAGATACTAGCATTCAAAGTGCTCAATCGTGACATTGAGCGATCCTGGATTGACTGGGCTATAGAAATGCTGATGGCTGGCTACGAAACTGAACACTTAATAATACTTGCCGGAGAAACCGAACCTTACAATCAGTTTAGACTACAAGAACTTAGTAACAAAGTACTTTTTGAATTAAATCTCGACCACTCTGACAAAGACCTAACAATCAAAAAATATGCTACCTATCTCATAAACAAATCATTAGCCGGAGAAATCGAAAATGTTAAAGTACTTGAGATTCTGAAAGACATTTGTATAGAACTTGACTATCAAGACTATTTGTATGATTTTTTCTCTCTGTTTTTCGCTAAAGATGATTTCCTTTTCCGCAGAGTGTTTCCCGCAATGTCTCCCTCTATCACCGCAGGTGAAAGAATGGGGACGTTTTCTTCTTCGCAGGGTTTCCCGCGATGTCTCCCTCTATCACCGCAGGTGAAAGAATGGGGACGTTGCGGCAGAGTTTACATTGAGGCTGGCTAATCATTACTTAGCGCGCTTGCATACCAATAACCAACATACATAGCAAACAACCAGGCTGCAAAAAATGAAAAAGCCCCTTCCTCGCAAATCCGATCTGCGATCGGAATGCTCCTCAGGGTGACAATGCTGGAGAGTAAAAAGCTGCAAAGATTGGCAGAGCCAATCTTTGCAGAAGGTTCCCCTACCCCTTGCCCGTCACCCTGAGGAGCATTCCGACGACCAGTCGGAAACTGCGACAAAGGGTCTTACTTACTTATTCGTTTGGTGTTGCCCACATCGTCTCCCTTATCAACGCAGGTGAAAGATCGGAGATAGCTTAAAAAAACAAGCATACAATTTTACTATTACCACCCTATTTTTAGGTATGCGTAAACTTGTCGTCGTAGCTCTACTAATTATACTTTCTGCATGTAATTATTCAGAAAAGATTGATACAAAAATTCTGGACTTTGGCTCTTTTACCATTGAAGTACCTCAATCATGGCAAAAAATAAAGGATACAGGTATTGATAGCTATGTGGGTCGTATTGCCCTCGACGATAAGGATACTTTAACCTTCGACCTTGGTTGGTATTCAAACGAACTCTACGAAAGAGACGTGACGATTATGGACAGTAGCTTGATCCATTCATTAGATACCAACATGATCGATATCAATGCAATTATATTTGTGAAAGACAAAAACCTTACCGATCCCGACAAATTCAGAAAAAACAATGTATCATGGGATACCATCAGTGGGTATGTGTCGAAAATTGTTTATCCGAGAAAATCCGGTATTGGCTCCACAGGCATTTATATAGACAGTCTTTGGCCATCTGGCCCATCGTTTGATCGTTTTAATCTTTACGGAGAAAACCTGAAGCCTGAAAATGAAAAGAACCTATTAACCGCATTACGCACATTGAAGTTTATCAAAAGATAACTTATTCCGACACTGGGATTTCATCTGGATATCTCCCTCTGTCACCGAAGCTGAGCGATCGGGCACTTTGCGCGGAACCTTACTGATTTTTTTGACTACTGTTTCATTGACCAACTGCATCTGCATAAAAAATCCCTGTCGGGTAAGGGCATAATTTTATTTCCGCATAACCATGATCGTGTATCGGTCATCGCCAGGTGGCCGTGGTTGGGGGTCTGTTTGCCGGGGCATTATCTACCATGGCCTGTGGTGTTCGGTTTTGCCAGCCCTGTATACCCTCGATATACATGTTTCCGGCAGCCTTCCCCCCACCAGCCGGGTAATGCACATTCACACCTACTTTTACATTATACTTAAAGTACCAGATAAACCTGCAGTAATCACCCTGTGATGAGTCGGTATCGTCCCATCCGGTATAATTATATTTCTGCAGTTGTTTAAACGCAAATTCGATTACATCACTTTCATCACTCCACAGCTCATCTTCCACATCCTGTTCGGCATCCTGATCATCTTGCATCTCTGATTCATAGTCATCCCATATCTGCTTATCTTTATTTTTCTTCTCCAGTTGGGCCACCTGTGCACTGCTCTTCATACCACCCGGTTTTACCATCGGCTGATTCACCATGTTTTGATAACGCTTCATTTGTGCTACCTGTGGACTGTTATCGGCCATTTCCTGCAAACCCATCCGGGAATCCGATGCCGGCTTGTCTGATTGAAAAGGAGATCTTACCTGGATTGCATTCACCCGTTTATCTTCCTGCTGAACATTGGTTTTATACTGCCGGGTGCTGTCTGAATAGATACCCATATCAATATCTGGTTAATAGTTAAAAAAAGTGCGCCAGAGAATTGTTTCTTAAATATAATTTAATTTTATATATCGTCAAATTTAATTGTTCCTTCTTCTTACTATGATCTGTCGTAGGGTGCTCGTCTGAGAAAAATCAGTTCAAAGAACCAATCCGGCAATGGTCTATCGCTCTAGGAAATCAACCATGTTAGATAACTTACCATACGGTGCAGAATGACTGTGCACAAACGAGGCGAAGTTTTCCTTTTCCGCAGGGTTTCCCTCACTTTCCTTCTTCGCAGAGTGTTCCCCGCAATGTCTCCCTCTATCACCGCAGGTGAAAGAATGGGGACGTTGCGGCAGAGGCTACACAGAGGCCAGCTAATGATTACTTAACACGCAGGCATATCACTACCCAACATACGCTGCTAATAACGAATAGATACAACCTGGATATGCGGCAGCGCAACGTCCCCATTCTTAAGCCTTCGGCTTCAGAGGGAGACGTCGCGGAGAACAAAACAATTACACAACAGCCACCACTCCAGACCCTTATTACTGAAACAAACTATGGTAAATGATTTGTTCCCCGCAATGTCTCCCTCTATCACCGCAGGTGAAAGAATGGGGACGTTGCGGCAGAGGTTACACAGAAGCGGGCTAATTATTACTAACATACCAGCATAACGTCGAATAAAATACACAATAAAGACAAACAGGCTGTACTAAAAGAAACAACTATATCATCCGAAGTATTGTGTATCCAGGCTCTTGAATAATGTTTCATGCTCCGGATTGCTATATCTCATACGATCAACACAGGTGAAAGATGAGCAACACTACACCTATGCTCATCATCTAAGCAATCAACCAGTTTTGTTTAAGATTAGATTCTTCTAACCAATGTAACATTTCAGACACCACACCGTTACTACAAAGAAATAATGATCATGTTAAAAAAACATGGGTTTTTCATCGCTTCTTTACTACTTGTAGTTTTAGCCGGATGTAATACATCTCAAAAATTGGGTAAGCAGCATATCGCAGACTACACCGAAATTGAATCATATCTGCAATCGCTGATCGACACAAGCGGTATTCCAGGCATTTCAGTTGCCATCACTAAGGGAGAAGATATTATGTATATCAACAGTTTTGGTGTAACAAATACGGAACGCAATGTTCAGTTAAAGCCCAAACATATTTTTCATATTGCTTCCGTATCCAAAACATTTTCAGCAACAGCAGTAATGCAACTTCATGAAAGAGGTAAAATTGATATCAACAAGCCGCTGATTAATTACCTGCCCTATTTTAAGTTAAAAGATGAACGATATAAAGAGATCACAATTAAACAGATGCTCAATCACACATCTGGCATGCCAGATATAGATGACTACGAGTGGTCGAAAGGCCTTTCAGACGATGGCGCAGCAGAACGATTTACAAGAAGCCTGAGCGATAGTATATTGATTAGCCAACCAGGAGCAGCATATCATTATAGCAATATTGCTTTTGATATTATGGCAGATTTAATAGCAAAAGTATCTGGAATATCATTTGAAAAATACGTGAAAGAGAACATTCTCAACCCGCTTGGAATGAAAGAGAGTAATTTTTATTACCCGGGAATAAAAAAATCATTACGAACCAGTCCACATGCCGGAAATCCGCCTAAAGTATTGCCGGTATATCCATATAATCGAATGCATGCCCCAAGTTCAACACTAAATACAAATGTTGCAGAACTATCTCGTTGGGCAATTGCCAATATGAATAATGGAAAATATAAAAATGTACAGGTGCTTTCACCTCAAACACATGCAATGATGATGACCCCAACTTTTACCGTTAACAAAGAAAGAAATATTTCAATCGGGTTAAGTTGGTTTATGTATCTATACAAAGGCATTACAAACTATGAACATGGCGGAAGCGACGATGGTTACAGAAGCCTGCTAACACTTATTCCTGAAAAAAACATCGGAATAATAATTCTAAGCAACATTGAAACAATAAGAATCTATGACACACGAAATAGAATAAGAGATATTTTGCTGTCGAAGTATGAGAAATAGTGTCTTTCTTTTCCGGTTCCAAAGGGTGTTCCCCATATTCCACCTTAATAGCCCCTTCCTCGCAAATACGATCTGCAATCGGAATACCTGTCAGAGTGGGGTTCATTTGTTTCCTTCTTCGCAGGCTGCTCCCCACATCGTCTCATTCTATCACCGCAGGTGAAAGAATGGGGACGTTGCGGCAGCGGGTACACAGAAGCAGGCTAACAATTACACAACAGCCACCACTCCAGACCCTTATTACTGAAACAAACTATGGTAAATGATTTCAGCCGCCAGTTGCGTTCCTTTTGGTGAAGGATGAAACTGATCGGACCCATAATAGGATATATCGCCGGTTTTGTCGATATACTCTTTCCATTTCAGACCAACAGGACAAAGAATTGCATTCACACTGCTGGCAGCATCGGTGTAATTTTTGATCACAGCATTAAAATGCTGATAGTTTTGATAGGCCGGCCATACCATATAAAATGCAAGCTTGGTACGATTGACCTCACAAAGCTTTTTCAATTCGGTTGCTGCCTCACGCAATAAAGCCCTGCCTTCTGTCTGGCTTGAAGGCCCTTGCTGAACAACGAGGTAAGTAAATTGGCCGGTCATTATCATTTGCTGAAGCTTTCCTTCTGCCAGATGGTCTGTCAATGCGTAGTCGGGTAATGCCAGCATATCTGTAACTACACGCTTCCCTTTTTCATGTGCGATTTGTTTTAGTTTGCCGGGGAGGTCATTTACATAAGTGAGGCTATTCCCTACAAACAATATCGATACCGGTTTCTCCTGTTCCGGATTTCCCTTGTTGACCCGCAAACTGGTCATGGAAAATAATAAAGGGGTCATCAGCAAGAGGCTCAGGTATTGAATCAACGGGCGGTATACGGCTTTTTGCAATATGCTTTATTTTTTTACTTCAGCTATTTATTGTCTGGGAAGCGCTTGCGCGAAGCAGCAACTTTGCTGTAAGCCCTGTTGCTTACTTCCATCATACAAGTTAACATTTTTTCTCTGCAGCGGCTATACAGAAGCAGGCTAATCATTACAAAGTGCACCTGCATAACACTCACCAACATACACACAGGCTGTTCAAAAAAGAAAAAGGAATCAGATTTATTGAAATGAATATTTAACTCCCATCAATACAGGCAACTCGAAATACACCTGCGGGTTAAATTTGTAGCTGAACCTTGCATCAATTTGCCCAAACCGAAGAGTGACTGACGTTGATTTTGAAATAGCATATTGCATGTTTACATTCATTCCTATTCTTGCCTTGTAATTGTGTAATATTTCTCTTGAATAGGTTATTCCCGGCACCGTTTCAGTACCCGTAAAAATGCCCCCCTGTTCTATATTTTTAAAATAGAAAAACTGACCATACACACTCGGGAAAAATGTTAAGCGTTTACCCATTGGAAAAAATCTTTCGTAGAAAATACCCATGGAGGCACCTTTTACTGTATGTGTTCCGGATCTTGTCCAGACTGTTCCTGATCCCACCTGCTGTATCGAAGAACGCCCCGACACCCGCTCAGATTGATATGCAGCAGAAAATTGAAACCCAAGACCTGCATGCTTTCCTACAGTCATGCCAATTTTAAGGTCAAGCAATAATGGGGTATTGTTAATACTATAGGGATCATCAGTTAATCTGTAAAAGCCAACACCAGGGTTAATATATAATTTTTGTTTTTGCATCCTGCCCTGGCCATTACAAACAAATGTACCAACCACAGCCAGCACCACTAACATCATTTTCCTGAAAATGATGTTAGTGCACGCAGGGTAGCCGATTTTTATTTCATTATACATTTACAGATAATAAATAATTTATATTAAATAGATTTAAAAAAGTTTTTGCCCCCACCATACTATCACCTGATAAGGATAACAGATCCGGATTTCTCTTTGGCTATTTTGTCTGAACTACCTTTTACCCTGACCAGAAAAAAATAAGCCCCTACCGGAACCGGAGCACCTTTAAAAGTACCATCCCAGTGTACATCTGTACGCCTGCTTTCAAACAGCAAAGCACCATTCCTGTTGAAAATCAATAATTGATAGGTAGCGGGTACACAATTTATATCGGGCTTAAATACATCATTAATACCATCTGCATTGGGTGTAAAAACATTGGGTGTTTTTACATTACATTCACATACTTCTGTACTTACCATAATTTCATCGCGAAGCACCCCACATTCATTGGTTACGGTTACTGAATAAAGTCCGGGTGTTTTTACGGTAATCGCTGGGTTTGTATTGAAATCATTCCACACATAACTGGCGCCGGCTACAAATGCATTCAACTGCAATGAGCTGTTTTCACAAATAACCGTATCCCTTCCGAGGTTAAACAGTGGTGAAAATTTAAAACTCACATTAGCCGTATCATTCATGGTACAACCATCCATATCCATTGTCAAAGAATAAATACCGGATGAGGTTACGGTTCTGCTTCCTGCCATCAAACCGTCAGACCATGTGTAGGTTACCCTGTTTCCATTCAATGCAGATGGATTTAACAGCAATGATGCCTGGTCACACAATACTGTATCTTTTGGTAAACCGCGAACGGGCGATGGCTTTAACGATATCACAATGGTATCGCTGAATTTGCAACCATTATCATTTACTTCAAGCCAGTATACACCTGCACTTTTAACCGTAAATGCAGGTTCGGTACTACCATCCTGCCAGGTAAATACCGGGCCTGTCTGTGGCTGTAGCCTGTAATTGGTTTGTAAACAAATACCCGTATCCTGCCCAAGAGTGAACCTGGGTGTTTTTGAAAAATTCACCCTGATCGTATCCTTACTAACACATCCATTCGCTGCTGTGGCCTGAACAGAATAAATGCCTGCATTTACCACACTGATGCTGTTTGAAACAGCCATATTACTCCATTGGTATTGACTGAATCCTGTACCTGCATTCAGTAAAAGCGGCTGGCCGTCGCATAGGGTTGTATCCTTTCCCAAATTAATTTTATCGGACCTGTTTACTTTTACCTGTATGGTATCGTATACATAACAGCCCGGTGTTTTTTGAGCTGAAATAAAGTACCTGGTATCTGTATCGGCATGAATGATAATAGATTGTCCGCTGGCTGTATGATTACCATTGTCTGAGCCCCATACATAATCTGTAAAACCATCAGGTGCTTTTACTGTTATTCCTTCACGTTCGCATGTAGTGAACACATCTCCCACATCAAAAGGAATAACCCCTACGGGTGAAATCCGGATGGTATCAGAAAAAATATTGTTGCAATAGTCTTTCACTTTTACAAAATAGGTTCCGGCATTCTTTACTGTAAACAGACTGTCTTTACTTCCATCCTGCCACTCATAGGATGCATAACCCGATGGCACTTTTAACTGGACCGTATTACCCTGACATATCGTTCTGTCTGGCCCCAGTTCAGGCAATGGCGGAGACGCCACCACATCCAGGTAAAGTGAATCCTGTAAAATACCACATCTGTTGTGGATCTGCGCACTGATATAACCTTTCCATGCTTTTTTAAAGCTGAATTCAAAAACCGTATCCTTCATTTTTTGTACGGAAACAATACTGGTATCATAAAACCATATGGGGGCAGCCCCACATTCACTATTCTTCACAACGGTAAGCTGTAAAGGAGCAGACATACAAACCGGGGTATTAACCCTTTTAATGGAGAGCGTATCGCAAAAAGATATTTGTGCACAATCTCTTTCTTTGGAAGGAAAAATATGATCGGCTGCTGCTAATTCTGTATAATAGGTTCTTTGCAAAAGATCGGAATAGACGATGGGGTCGGGATTTACCAGCAGGGGTTTATAAGTAAACCGTTCCAGCCTAAACAGCGATGTGTCTTTTCCTGCACATTCCGAAGCGCTGTTAGATGATTGGGATTTGAAAAACATCAATTCTCCTTTACCACTGCTATTAATCACTGTCTGAAAGAAAAGTCTGGCCCCATCTTTCATAAAAACGGGTGGAGGTGAAAATCCGAATGAATAGTCTGAAAATGAAAGATACCTTTCACTGATTAGCTGGTTATTTGCTACATGAACATAGTATGCACGTAAATCATTGCTTGTAACCCTGATTCCTGTATGTATAACGGCGCTACCATTTGTGGCTACACGCATTGTTGTTTGTGTACCGGAGCTAAGAGAACCAGAAGTGATTCTATAAGCATTGATAAAATTAAAGTTACTGTCTACTTCAAAATTTACAGCAATCGTGCTTCTGCCATTTACCAGGTAAGCCCCATTAATACCGGCAATACCGTGAAAAGAAAAATTTCCATTACTTAATTCTGTAACATTGGTAAGTAATCCTGCCATCCCATAAGCAGAAGCTGGCGGTGGAAAATCAGGATACAGATACTTCATAGACAAGGTATCCCCATTATCCTTGTTCATACGTAACATAAGAGGAACATTGCTGTAAACCGAGGTACTGAGTTGTGCAAATATCCATAGTTGATTCCTCTTAATAAACGCCCCGGTAATAGTGGGCAGATCGTTCAGGCTGATGGCTTTTTGCCATATAATATTCGCATGCTGGTCGAATTTCACAACCATGAGGCTTCTTGAAGTGCCCATAGGACGAAGTTCTCCCAGTACATAGAAATTATTGTCCTGATCACTCAAAATTTGTTTTATCCCAAATGAACCCGTAGTAGTATCGCTCCTTAATGAAGACTGAAAAGTCCGATACCATACAATATCTCCGGCAGCATTCGTCTTAATCAATAGCATATCATTAGTTCCGTTAACGGGCCGGCTGATATAACTGCTTCCTCCAATGATAATATCTTTATTGGGTAATTCATGGGTATTGACAAAGTTCACCGTACCATTACTGGTTCTGAAAAATGTCTTTGTCCATAATGGGTCTCCCTTGGCTGTTAGTTTCGTTAACAAACCTCCGGTCCGGAAAGGAGGATTTCTGGTTGATGTATATCCTGCAGATAAATAATTGCCCTCACTTATTTCCGTAATAAAATTAGTAGTGAGATTATAGTCGGCATGAGTAATATTGAACCTTGTCAACGAATCTATGCAAGGCGGATTACTAAACACGGACCTGATACTGGTATCTGATTTATTTAGATGATGATTTACAAGACCAACAGAAATTTTAGGTATCAGGAAAACCAGGATCAGGATTTTTGACATGCCTCCACTCATAACTACAGACAGTGCTATTTGGTCAAATATATTATATTCTTGTATAATGTAGATATGCTGTTCATAAATACAAGCTGATGTTTGGGCTTGGCCGGGATGATAGAAATAAAATAGGCTAGCGTTCCCAACCCAAATGTTACATGGATAAATGTCCGCTCGGTAAATATGGTCACCAAAAAAGCCAGCAACATGGGTATTGACAGATAATCCGTCGTCAAGAAAAATAATAGAAATGACTGGATAGAACAGATGTCAATTAAGATATTCACTGCGGGTGATTTTTTCATACACAGCGGATGGACGGAGCAATTGAAACCTGCAATTACTCACATTTTTCCTCCGCAGCGTTTTCGTGATATCTCCCTCTATCACCAAAGGTGGATGATTTACTATTTATAAGGCTGATGTATTCCCGGGATTGGATTATAAAAACCTTCCGATATTGAAAAAGCTCTTTAATTTTAATCCTGCATACCTCCAAACAGGGGCTCCCCCAACCTGCTGTGGTGATTGTTTTACATTCAATACACTACGATGATCAAATCATCCAGCATTCCAGATAAAGTGTACAAGTTTGTACACAAACAAGATGCTTTTATTCAAACCAATATTCGCAATAGACATTTCTCCAATGACTGGCTTACCATCGAAGATAATGGCCGGATCATTGTAAAAGGAAGTCACGACCGCGGCTATGCATGGGATGGCTGCTCTCCCAAATGGGTTTTTATTGATATTACCTGGGGTACACCCGATGGTCGTTTTGATGTACGCACCGAATTACCCATCACCTATTACAGCTCCATGTTTCATGATGTATTCTATCAGTTTAAAGCAGATATACCTTTAAGCAGAAAAGAAACGGATATCATTTTCAAACAGATGCTTTTACAAACGGGTTTTAAACTGACGGGCATCTACTATTTTTTTGTACGCCTCTTTGGCGGCTTCTATGGTAAATGGAACACCGTTAGCGGTACAGACCAGATTGTGGTGAGTGAGGTATCCTGGTAAGAAAGACAACCAACTAACAGGCAAACCCAAAACTTTCCAAAACTTATACCGGAGCGGATAAACTTACAATAGTACAAGGCTTACCCATTTTGTGGATAGATAAAGCCAAATTGCGTTACTTCGTCATCAGCTTACCTATTCTCAAACAACAGCTATGATTTCACCGGAATTCCTGTTTAGTAATATACCCCAAAAGCAGTCGGCCTATTTTTTTTCGGTCATTAAAAAGATAGGTAAAGAGAAGGAGATTAAAAAAGGAGAAACCATTATACGCTTTGGCTCACACCCTTCTTTCTTTTTTTATATCATCAGTGGCGCCTGTAAAACTTCTATTCAAAAAAACGACAAAGCCTATATTCTAGGCTTTACATTTGAAGGCGATGTTGACTGCTGCCCTACTTCACTATGGAAAGGTCTGGCCAATAATTTTGCGATTGAAGCGGTAATGGATAGTAAAATACTGGTTTGTGAATTAAAAGATTTCCAGCAGGTATGCCCCGAAAAAAAATATTATACCATTACCCAAAACATCCTGTCGAACTATATATCGATTCTTGAAAACAGGGTTATTGAAGCCATTTCCTTAACCGCAGAGGAGCGATACCAGCAATTGTTGGTAAAACAACCACAGCTCATCAATAAAATACCATTATCGCAGGTAGCAGCTTATCTGGGTATTACACAGGAAAGACTCAGCCGCATCCGAAAAAAAATAAAGATTTGACCTAAGTCAAATCATCCGGTCTTGCACTGAAATACATTTACACCCATCATGCCGGCTGCCAACTGTTTCGGGCTTTCTCTAACACCCGTATAGCGTAAGCACTGTCGGCCTATTTTTTCCGTGTACATGAAAAGAAGATACTTTATGATCAGGTTGCTCACCATCGCCTGCCTGCTTATGCAGACCATCGGTATGTATGCACAAAAAACAACAGGCTTTGCCGACTCCATCCGGAAAGTATACCACATTCCTGCAATCAGTTACGCTGTTATCAATAGCAACACTACGCTCGAAATAGCCGCTTTGGGAAAACATTCCATCGACCTGCCCGACACCGCCACTTTGAAGGACAGGTACCATATTGGTTCCAATACCAAAGCCATGACTGCCTTTATGATTGCCAGGTATGTAGAACAGGGAAGCTTACAATGGACCACAAAATTCTTTACGCTATTTCCTGCGTGGAAAAACAAAAGCCAAACGGCCTATTGGAATATGACTTTACAGGACCTGCTTACACACAAAGCAGGCATTCAACCCTTTCAGGGAGAAGACGATCCTGTAATACCCGACTTTAAGGGAACGAAACAACAAAAAAGAACACAGTTTGGTCAATTTGTATTAACACTGGAGCCGGTGAAACCCGATCAGCAAAATCCCTTTATCTACTCCAATGCAGGTTATACGCTCGCCACATTAATGGTTGAAAAAGTTACCGGCAAAAGCTGGGAACAGTTGATAGATAAGGTCTTTAACCAAGACCTGCATTTACAGGTGAAATTATCATGGCCCGAAAACCAGCAACAAAAAGATACCTGGGGACATAGCACAGCAAATGGCATACTCAAACCTGTTCCCTCTACTGTTGATTATCACCTCGATTATACCGAACCAGCCGGCGACCTGAATATTCGACTGACAGACTACATCAAATTCATACAACTTAATTTAAAGGGGCTGAAAGGTGAGAACAATTACCTGAAAGCAACAACCTATAACTTCATTCACAACGGAACAGCCAATTATGCATTAGGCTGGTTTAATATTTTTGAAAATGGCAAACATCTTTCCGTACATGCAGGTACCGGTGCCTTTACCTATTTCACGCTTGTGCATATAGACCGACAGAAAAATACTGCTTACCTTATTTTTACCAATGCGTATAACCCCGATACACAGCAAGGCGTAAGAATACTGATGCGGAAGCTGAAAGAAAATTACGGCTATTGAGAGTACCCAAACATGCCCCTCTGAAGCCTTAGGTAAACGTAGAAATATACATTGCCATGAAAACAATCATTACCCTACTCGCTCTTCTAAACGGTGGCTATATGCTACTGGACGGTATTGTTGTAACAGTAAAAGGAAAATACATCGGACCCGCAAAACCGGGACCCTGGGCCGACATCTTTTACAAAATGAATCTTAATGTATGTAAACTTGGCTGGCTTTTTATTTTATATGGACTGGCCTGGCTTATTTGGGTATATGCTTTATCAACAAACAAAGTATGGACTTATCCCCTTGGTCTAACCATAAGCATATGTACCCTGTGGTATTTACCTTTTGGCACATTGATTTCCCTGATGGTTTTAGCAACCCTTTTGTTTTGGAAACATACAATCGGGCTATAAATTATTTTTTGATTAGTACTCTTTCATTTACAACCTGTTAGCAGGGGTGGCACCACCCCTGCCACCCTTAAAGCTCGTATGCAGGTTCTAGTTTTGCGTGATGAAAACACCCAATAATATGAACGTAGTAGTACTCAACAGCATATACACAGTAAATTTTGAAAAGTTACAGCACTTTTCTTTATCTATGGTTATACTAATCAATAGGTTACTTTATCCTTTCTTTCTTATCCAACCCATATACAAAATAAATCCAGCCAGCCCTTCTGCAAATACAACCCCCAATTGAAATGGTACATGCTGCTTTACAAATGCCAGTATGATAATAGAAGCCAGCATAATCCATCCGAGTATCATCCAGAATGGGTGGTCAGCTAATTTCAGCGCCACTTGTGTATAGTTACAAGAATTTTTGATGATGGGCATAAAGGCAGGCAGATCCCAGATCAATAAAAAAAGAATGGCCAGCAGCATGAGCCCGGTAATAACAGGGGTACCGCTAAACTGGTAGGAAAGGGTGATGATGAATATATTCAGTATCAGTCCAAAGAAAATTAAAGCACCCAGACGTGCCAGTCTTTGGGTGAGTAAGCAGGCGCCGGCAATAATCTGGCTCCAGCCAATAAATTGCCAATACAGACCAGAGTCGGCCATTACCCTGAAAAATTGCTGTATAGGTTGTAATTGATCAATGGGACTATCCATTGACCGGAGGAGATTAGAACCCCCATTCATCTTGCCCATACCGAATGCCGCGATGATAAAAGCTGCACCAATCAGGTAACGCAGGTAAACCGTAAATACCTGTAAAAATATTTGCTGCTTCAGCTTGTTCAAAAGATCGAACATGGGTATTGATTTGTTTTGTTTAAGGTGACTGCATAACTGCATGTTCCGGCAGATAAAACACAGTATCAGCAGCAAAATAATGTCTCACTATAAGCGCTCACTGGAAAAAAGGACAGATGGCATGAATCCTGAAACAACTGTGGCTGCTGCCTCCATAAGCGGCTGCAAAATGACAGAATTGAAATAGATTTTATTCCATTTACATGCTCCTTTTACTTTTAAAAGTTCCTTGCCTGAAATTGCAATAGTGCATCATTTGAAATATCTTCATACAAAACAGGTTTATAACAGTAGAAACAACAGACCTGATTAAAACACCGAACAAACAATGAAAACAGCACTGCTATACTTGCTGACATGCATCACAACAATAGCTTTTGGGCAAAGTAAACCGAAGCTGTATCCGGCTATGTTTTTACCAAAAGGATATGTTGTTTTTGAAAAAGTCGTAGGTGACCTTAATAAAGATGGTCTTGAAGATTGTGTACTGATTATAAAAGGAACCAATAAAAACAACATCATTACTGACGAATTCCGTGGACAATTAGACCGCAACCGGAGAGGCATTATTGTACTGTTCAGGAAAAATGACCGTTATGAACTGGCTGTTAAGAACTACGATTGTTTTTCCTCCGAAAATGAAGACGGCGGTGTTTATTATGCCCCAGACCTGGTTGTAGATATCGTGAACGGAAATTTATGCGTAAGCTACGGGCATGGCAGGTATGGATACTGGAAATATACGTTCAGGTTTCAAACATCAGATTTCACGTTAATCGGTTACGACGCAGGTTATAAAAGTAGCTTTGAATCTGATTATGTAACTTTTGACGAAGAAAGTTTTAATCTTTTAAGCAAAAAGAAACTGGTTAAAAAAGTCATCAAAGTAACGAATGATGGTAAAGAAGTATATCAGGATACCTGGAAGAATATTATTGTTAACCAATCCATTAAACTATCAGGCATTAAAAACTTTGACGAACTCGATATTGAACAGATTGCCCAAGAAAACTAAAACCACTTAGGGCTATATATTATTCCGTATTTAAAAGAAGAAAAAATAACCAATGAAAAAAATCCTGTTTTGTATTGTACTGACTGTTCTCACCTCCACTACCCTGCTATCGCAAACTGTAAAAAAAGAACTGCGTCATGTTGTTTTATTCGGCTGGAAAGACAAGGCCGATACTGCCACCATCAACAAAGCAGTGGAGGCATTCAGGAAATTACCAGGTCAGATAAAAAGCATTAAAAACTTCGAATGGGGCACCAATAACAGCCCCGAAAAACTGAACAATGGTCTTACCCATTGTTTCTTACTGAGTTTCTCCAGCGAAAAAGATCGGGATGATTATTTAGAACACCCGGCACATAAAGCATTTACCACATTATTACCAGATATATTAGACAAAGTAACTGTATTGGATTACTGGGCGCAGGAATAATGCTTACTTCAACTATTATAACCATCATGTAAAGTAATTACCATGAAAATTAAACTCCTGTTGATCATTGCCCTCACCACTCTGTTGGGTTGTAAAACCAACCAGTTGATACACGCTTCATCGGCCGGCAATGAATTGTTTAAAGTAGCCATCCTATACCCCAATGGTGATGGCAAAACTTTTGACATGGATTATTATGAACGCAAACACATGCCCATGGTGGCCGGGTTTTTAGGTAAAAATTTACAATTCTATGAAATCGACAAAGGCATTGCCGGCAGAACACCCACCGATAAAGTACCCTATCTGGCCATTGGTTATTTTTATATAAAAAATGTGGCTGACTACAATAAATCGATCGGTGAAAACAGAGATGCCATCGTGAACGACTTTAAAAACTATACCAATATTCAGCCTGTGATACAAATCAGTGAAGTGAAGTATATTGGTTTTAACCGTTCAAAATAATTTATGGAGAAGTTTTGCTCAGCAATGAGTCTACCCATCATCTTATGCCAGTCATACAACCTTATACTGATCAGAACAAACAGCAAGTAGCCGATCTGGTTATATCTATTCAACAAAATGAATTCGGCATACCCATTACTTTACAGGACCAGCCCGATTTAAACGATATCCCCCGTTTCTACCAATCGAAGAATGGAAACTTCTGGACAGCTTCTGTCGATGACAACATGGTAGGTACCATTGCCCTACTTGATATTGGCAACCAACAAGCAGCATTGCGGAAAATGTTTGTCAACAAAGATTATCGTGGCAAATCATTCAATATTGGTCAAAGCCTGTTAGATACTTTATTACACTGGGCCGCCAACAGACAGTTCAAAGAAATATTTTTAGGCACCACTGCCCAATTTATAGCCGCTCAAAGATTTTATGAGAAAAACGGGTTTATTGAAATGGCAAAGGAACAATTACCAGCGCTGTTTCCTGTTATGCAGGTAGACGTGAAATTTTACAGGTATGACATTCCGACCCTACAATAATGTTATCATTTTTATATGTCTAGCACTTTAGGTTTGCTCCTACATCACTTTCTCTGTGTTTAAAATATCTGTAGTATTCGAGTGCCTGTTTTGCGGGAGCGATTAACAGGGAGAAAGGAGAACGGGAGGAATTTGGTATTATCTTTCCGTACTGATATGACTGCATCCATCAAATCTTTATTTCCTCAGCTCTTCAACCAACTACTGTTTCGCTGGCAGCAGCTTAAGTATGCAGGTACTAACCGAAGGTTCAGGAAACAACATCCGGAGATAGCAGTGCCGGATGCTTATACATTATACGAGTCTTACCAATTGAATTACAAAAAGTATATCGAAGATGGTGAACTCACCGCAGCAGAAATACTGGACAGTATAAATGAATACTTACCTGCTGCCCCAGAAATTTTAGACTGGGGCTGCGGTCCTGCCAGGATTACCAGACACCTGAAAAAGCTTTGTCCAGGCGCCACTATTTCGGGCTCCGATACCAACGCCAGAACTATTGCATGGAACAATACACATATTGAGGGCATAGATTTCGTATTACAAAAACATACTGCGCCTCTACCCTTCCACAATGAACAATTTAACCTGATCATCGGTTTCTCTGTGCTCACCCATATTCCCGCATCTGCCCAGCAAGACTGGCTCAGCGAATTATACCGCATCCTTCAACCAGGCGGCGTTGTATGGTTTACCACACATGGCAATTATTTTATTCAACAACTATCTGGAATAAGAAAACAAGAAACAAGCCAACAGGGTATTTATAATACTAATTACCCGTTAACCGGACACAGAATGATGACCACCTATCATGAACCCGAAGCATTCAAAAAATTACTTGAAGATAAATTCACACTCATCGCCCATTTCGATGGAGCAACCTATCCTGAGAAAGTAGGAAGGCAGGATCTGTGGATCGTGAGGAGAAATATCTGATGTAGGATGTCTGATGTCTGATATAGACAAGAAGAGCTACTGTATTATTCAGAAAACTCCGTGCAACTCAGCCCCTTACTCTGTGTAACTCTGTGGTTTTTATTACTTAGAAGTTTTTAAACCACAGAGTTACACGGAGTTTGAACACAGAGTTGCACGGAGGTATAAAATGAAATGTCGGATACCTGATGTAGGTTAACCCCACATATCAGACATCCGACATCCTATATCCTACATCAAAAAATTATTTTTTCTTCGCCAGCTTACGTATTTCATCAAGCTTAGCGATGTATAAACTGCGGCCATGTGTACCTACCACAATTTCTCCATCTCTCGGGTGTACCACTACATCATGAACAGGAATACTGTTGGGCATGCCTTTGTTCCACATCATAGAAGTATTACCAGCATCGATGGTTACATATAAACCACCATCGGTACCTACATAAAGGATATCAGCATTTTCAGTATCTTCTTTTACCACATTCACCGGCTCTGCAGGCAGGTCTTTCATGATCTGTCTCCAGGTAGTACCATAATCATCACTCACATATACATAAGCTTCAAAATGATCGTTACGGTAACCATTCAATGAGGCATAAACGCGCGATTCACTGAAAGCACTTGCCGTAACACGGCTTACATACAATCCTTTGGGTAATTTTTTGTTGATGAGTGTCCAGCTATAGCCACCATCTTTTGATACCTGTATATTTCCATCATCAGACCCCACATAGATCAATCCGAAACGCAGCGGGCTCTCACTCATGGTGGTTAATGTACCAAAAGGCACATCGCCCTGTTGCGGATTGGTAGTAAGGTCAGCACTCATGGTTACCAGGCTATCGCCACGGTTCATGCTGCGGTGGAACTTGTTACTTCCATAATAAAATACATCCTGGTTATGACGGCTTAACAGAATAGGTGTTTGCCAGTTATAACGCAATGGCGTTTCTCCCAGATCACGTGCCGGACGTACACCTCTTCTATCTCTTGTACCAATGGTTTGTCTGCTGTAGGCTCCAAATTGTGAACCGCTGTACACGGTTTTGTTGTCTCTCCAGTCAACCTGTACCTGCATACCATCACCACCACCGATCGATGTGTATGGATTGTGTCCACCATCGTACCAGTCGTAATTTTCGCGTGTGGTGCTGGCACCAAACCAGGTACCGTTATCCTGTAAGCCTCCATATACATTGTATGGACGTGCCATATCTACCGCAATATTGTAGAACTGACCAACTGCCGGCGTATTGGCTTTGAACCAATGGTCGCCATTATCGTAAGTAATATTACAACCACCATCATTACCATTGATCATGTGGCTGTCGCGTTTAGGGTTGATCCATACATAGTGGTGATCGGAGTGTACATTCTCCTTACCAATCTGTTTGAAAGTTGAACCACCATCGGTGCTCAACAATAAGCCTACACCGGTTAGTACGATCTTCTTATCATCGGTTGGACTCACCCATACTTTACCAAAATAGTATCCGTAACTGCTGTACAGATTGGGTATACCATCTTTATGGGTCATTTTCCAGGTAGCACCACCATCATCACTGCGGTATAATTGTGCTCCATAGATTGGTGTTTCAAATAAAGCGGTGTTGGCGTCGTATAAAAAGTCCCAGATAGCTGTGGGTGCCAATGTGCCATTGCTTACAGCTTCTTTGAGTGATGCAGCAGTATATTTTGCGGGAATACCATTTCTGGGTGAACGAACAAAGGCATTCAGTTTAGCATCGTTCAATGCAAGAAACTGTTCTTTGCTCAGGTCTTTAAAGTCGGCCAGCGCATAACGGCTGGTATCGGCTGCAGCCTGGCGTGCATTGGCTGGCTGACGGAAATTATTATCCACTACGGCAAAAATGGTATTGGGATTGGATGGGTAGATGGCCAGACCAATTCTGCCCACACCATCACCAGCCGGGAAACCCGATCCTTCTTTTGACATCAGTTGCCAGTTTTCGCCAGCATCGGTGCTTTTATAGATACCGCTTGTTTTACCACCCTCTTCAAAGTTGGAAGCAGAACGGGTACGGTACCACATGGCTGCATATAATTCATTGGGATTTTTAGGATTGATATCGATATCGGCAGCACCGGTATTGGCATCAATGGCCAATGTGAGTTTCCATGTTTTACCGCCATCAGTTGTTTTGTATACACCTCTCTCCTTGTTAGCAGAATAGAGATGACCTAAAACAGCTACCCAGGCAGTATTGGGATCAGATGGGTGCAGTTTAATTTCACCAATATGATGGCTCTCGGGTAAACCCAGGTATTCCCAGCTTTTACCATTATTGCTGGTTTTGAATACACCGATACCGGCATAGCTCGAACGGCTGCTGTTTACTTCACCGGTGCCTAACCAGAGGATTCTTGTTTTCCAGTCGATCGCTATATCGCCAATGGTCATTACATCTTCTGAATCGAAGATGGGATTAAAACTCTGGCCATTATTGGTGGTATGCCATAGACCACCTGATGCATAAGCCACATAAAATTCTGTCGGGTCATCGGGGTTTACTTCCATGTCTACCACACGTCCGCTCATGACGGTTGGACCGATATTACGGAAGCTGGTACTGTTGGCCGGCGACTGTTGTTGCAGCAGTTTTCGTTGCTGAATGCCTTTCATACGAACATCGGCAGATGTTGGCTTCACCTGTGCCACGCCAATAACGGACCATAGCAGGAAGCAAGCAGTTGTTAATTTTCTCATACTAAAGTAAATAGTTGGTAATTTGGGATGGCCAATTTAAACGATTATGCGTTTGATAGCAATACCATTGTTCATTTTCTTTTCGCTGGCATCTGGTGCCCAGTGTGTGAGTTTTAAGCTCACTTCGAAGCGCGATACCATCAATTGCACCGACAAAAATGGTTTGAAACAGGGTCGCTGGAAAGTGGATGTTCCCCCTATCAGGGGTGAACGTGGTTATGAGGAAGAAGGCAGTTTTGTGAATGGAAAAAAAGAAGGTACCTGGCGCCGGTTTAACCTGATGGGCGATATGATTGCTGTTGAAAATTACCGTTGGGGTTTGAGAGACGGAACCAGCAGATACTTTACTATGACAGGCTTAGAGCGGGAAGAAGGCTGGCGCGCGATGAATCCTGCCAAACAATTTGACACCGTAGATGTACAGGATGTGAATGACCCCACCAAAGTAGAACAGGTGATTGTTAAAGTGAGTGGCAATGCCCTCAAACATGGTCGCTGGCGTTTTTATGACCCGGTTACCGGCCAGATTATCCGCACTGAAAACTGGTTTCTCGATCAGTTTGTGGAACCAGGAAAAGAACCGGGTAATCCCGAAAAAATGGCCAAAAAAGCGGACAGCGCATCGGTGAAAAAGGATAGTGCATCGGTAAAGAATAAGCCCAAAGAGGTGATGGACTTCGAGAAAAAGAACTCAGGCAAGAAAAAGACCAGGGTGAGGGATGGGAGAACAGGAGGATGACCTTGGGCTTTTAGCTTTTAGCTTCTAGCTGCTAGCCTCTAGCTTTTAGACAAATATATGGTTAAGACCTCCCCCTAGCGGCTTGAAGCTAGCAGCTAGAAGCTAAAAGCTTTTTTCCCCTGCCAGGCAACCCTTCAACAATATCTTGCGTATACTACCTAATAATTGTAGATTAACAGAGAGGATTTCATTAACATACTGCTGCATTTTGCCCCGTGAGACCGATCAAATAGTGACCCTGATTAACGGTTGTAGTAATAACGACCGTAACTGTCAGCGTATGCTGTACCAGTTATTGTACGACTATGCCCTGAAAATCAGTTACCGCTATATTCATCAGCAGGAAGAAGCGGAGGAAATGGTACATGAGGCATTCATCAAACTTTTTAAAAACATCAGCCGTTTTGAACTGAACCGTGAGGGCGATACAGAAGCCCTTTTAAAAGGATGGTTCAAACGGATTATTGTGAATACCTGTATTGATCAGTTGAGAAAAGTACAGTTGAAGATCATTAGTATGGACAACCAGTCTGATCATGATGGTTATGCAGATCAGCAGGAATCGGGGCTCGATAAAATGGCCTATGATGAAATTATAGAAGCCATCAGGCAATTGACACCGGTGTACAGAACAGTATTCAACCTGTTTGTCATTGAGGGATTAAGTCATGATGAAATTTCAAAAGCCTTACAGATCAGTGTGGGTGCGTCGAAATCGAATTTATCAAAAGCCAAAAACAACCTGAGAAAAATTATTGCAGAACGAAGCGGAATAAAAACATATGTCTAATCCAGGTAACGATAACAGGCTCGAACAACTGAGCCGCGAGGCCGCCAGTGGATATACGCCACCGGGCAATGCTTCCTGGGAGAAAATGGAAGCAGCTTTGGATCAAGTAATGCCGGTGAAGGAAAAAAGAAAACGGCGTGTCATTTTCTGGTGGCTATTTCCCCTGACCATGATTGGAGCAGGGTTGGCTTATTTTGTATGGCCTGATACTGTTCCACCTGCCACATCTTCATCTATCATTAGTGCAGTTGCTCCTGCCCCGGCTGCTAATACAACCGAAACGCTGACCCCATCAACCACAACAGAAAAATCTTTGCATTCACCGGAAACTATCACCAATGGCAACCATATCCAAAACGGGGAAGCTCAGCCAACTGTTAACAGCCATTCTAAAACAGGCAGCGGTATTCAGCCGGTAACAGTAGCTGTATCACCCCGCAAACAGCCCCTGCAAGTAACCAGCAATACCCAACAACAGGTTACTAAACAACCCAATCAACAAGACCTGGCTGCCACCGCTGAACAGGAACAGAAAATAACCGATCCCGTTACAAAAAACAATACAACAAACAGCATACCCGCATATACCATTCAGCCAACGGTTGATTCAGGCAGCAGCAACACTGTTAACAGTATCATTGAAAAAACAGATACCGCTACCCATCATCAACCTGTAATAACCGATTCTTTGCAAACCGACAGCGACAAGACCAAGACAGGAAAAACAACGAACAGCAAATTCAGCCTTGCATTTGTTGCGGGTATGGATGCCAGTACGGTTAAATACAAATACAGCGACAAAGCAGGTATTAATATTGGCATACTGGGAGGTTACCATTTCAATGAGCATTGGTCGATACACACAGGTGTATTGTTTACAAAGAAAAACTATACAGTTGCAGGAGAAGATTTTACAGCCCCGAAAGGAAGCTGGTTAGCAAATTATAAACTCAGTATGGTGGATGGATATTGTAATATGTGGGAAGTTCCTTTGCTGGCACGATACCAGTTTAATGGCAACAATCGGCAACGAAACTTCTTTTTAAGTGCCGGTATATCTTCCTATTTTATGACCAGAGAAAACTATAATTATTCCTATTACTGGAACGGACAACCAGTTACACGCAATAACAACTATCCCGATGGGAATACCCATTTACTTTCCATTCTCAGGTTATCGGGTGGATGGAGCAAAGCGATTGGCTCCGGAACCAGCTTACTGGTAGAACCTTATGCAGCATTGCCATTGGGGGGTGTAGGATATGGCAGTATCAGGCTCAGCAGTTTTGGTTTAAATTTTTCATTGCAGTTAAAGCAACCATCCAAAAAGAAATAGCGTATATCTCTGTAAACTCTAAAATCAATCTATGAAGCAGATACGCAAATCAGCAGTTGTAATGCTGTCTATAGCCTTAGCAGGTATGGTTATTGTGGCCTGTAGCAAGGGAGGAGACTCTCCCTCGCCCGCACCCAATCCAACACCAGGTAATCCCTGTGCAACAAAAAATATTACTGTTACAGCCAGTGCTACCAATGCAGCAGGTTGTACCGGAGGTACTGTTACCGCTTCAGCAGCTGGCAGTACCGGATTCACTTATAATATTGACGGAGGTGCCTTTCAGAGCTCGGGCACTTTTAGTAATATAAGTGCAGGTGACCATACTGTTATTGCCAAAGATGGTGAGGGTTGCACAAAATCGGCCAGTGTAACCGTTGCAAACAATCCAAGCGGTCCATTATTTGCTGATGTAAAAGCGATCATTATAGCCAATTGTGCAAGTTGTCATACAGGCGCAGGAGCACAGGGCGGACAAAATTTTGGTACTGATTGTAATATTGTAAATGCAGCCGCACGTATTAAAGCAAGGGCCGTAGATGGCAATCCTTCCTTTATGCCACAAGGAGGTCAGCTCACTGCCGGCGATAAACAAAAAATTACGAACTGGGTTGCTGCAGGTGGTAAATATAGTGACTGATAACGGGGCTCACTGTAGAACATTCATGCAGTTTAAAGCAACCTTGGCAAGGGGTTGCTTTTTTTATCTCCTTCGTAAACTTCGTGTCCTCTCGTTCTCTGCGGTGAACTTACTCGAATATTAACCGCAGAGAACGAGGACACGAAGTTTACGCAGAGATTTTAATATCCCGCCTGGGTAAACATTCTTTTGAAGTAGAAGAAATGATAATCCACACTATTGGCCCAGTAGTTTCGGTTATGTCCTCCTTCCCTCTCAATATATTCATGTGGTATTTTCATGGCCACCAGTTTTTCATGCAGTTTACGGTTTACTGCCAGAAAAAAATCATCTACACCGCAATCAATCATAAGGTTCAGTTGCCCTTTACTCAATACATCTACCATATTGATGACTGAATAAGCATCCCAGTTGGCCGGACTTAATTGTATATCGCCCAGTATATTTTTCAATTGCCAGTTATTGGGAAATGGTCGCAGATCAACACCTCCGCAAATACTTCCGATATTGGCAAACAGATCGGGATGCCTGATACCGAGATAAAGTGCTCCATGACCACCCATACTATAACCTGAAATAGCTCTTGCTTTTTTATCGGTAATGGTTGCATAATTCGCATCGATGTATGGTACCAGTTCCTGCGTTATGTAAGTATCATATTTCACCAAAGAATCTACCGGACTGTTGATGTACCAACTGTTAAAGCCACCATCCGGACAAACAACAATCAGTCCCAGTTCATCTGCAGATTTTTTGATGGAAGGAACATCTTTTACCCATGAACGATAATTTCCACTATGTCCATGCAGGAGATACACAACCGGGTATTTTTTACCTGCTTTTGCATCATATCCCTGGGGAGTAATGACTACAGCTTTGATATTTTTTTGCATGCTCTTACTATGCACATCTACTGTATCAACAGAAGCTGCTAGCGAAACAACAGCCGTAGCCAGGAAAAACAGGGTAGTCAATAATAACTGAAAGATGGATTGCTTTTTCATGGTAACAATAATAATAAAAAAAGCCGTCCCGACTGAGTCGGGACGGCTTTTAGCATTTCAACTTGTATTAATTTTTCTTCTGCTGTGCGTTCTGCATGGGGTTCACACCCTGCGACTGTCCACGTGCGGCTCCTCCCATTTTAAACAACTGGAACTTGCTGGGCTCTGCCACTGAGGGCCATTTGTTGTTATTTTCATTGATATCAGCTGTTTCACGCATCGGGTCCTGCTTAATGCTTACCGCTTTCTTTTTTGTCATGAAAACACGTGTTACCTTGTTTTCATTCTTTCTCCATATCTGCGCCGACAAACGCTGTGTTTCTTTGGTACCATCTTCAAAAGTAAATTCAACAATCAATGGCATCACCAAACCGCCTTTGTTGCTGAAGGTTACTTCATACAAATGCATGTCTTTGTATTTTGCTTTTTCAGCTGCTGATAATACTTCCGGTGTACCAAATGCGGGCATTGGGACTTTGGTAACTGAATCATATGGCTCCAGTCCGCGGGCATATCTCCAGTAAAAATCGCGCAAGGAAGTGTCAGCATCAGTCTGGAATACAATACTCTTGTCTTCGCGGTTACGGATTTTAGAAATGTCTTCAAAAGCATTCACCAATGGCTTATCCATCGGGAAGCTCTGTGCACCACCGGTTCTTGCCTGTGGAACAGCATCAGCGTCAAATACAGCATATCGAACGGTATCAATGGCTATATCGCAGGCTTCAATACTATAGAACCATCCTCTCCAGAACCAGTCTAAATCAACCGCACTCGCATCTTCCATGGTACGGAAAAGATCGGCAGGTGTTGGGTGCTTAAATGCCCAGCGGCGTGAATATTCACGGAAAGCAAAATCAAACAGTTCTCTTCCCATAATGGTTTCACGCAGGATATTTAAACCGGTGGCTGGTTTTGCATAAGCATTTGGGCCAAACTGAATGATGTTTTCACTATTGGTCATGATAGGCTCCAACTGTTCTTTGGGCGATTTCATATAATCCACGATGGCCCAGGCCGGCCCACGGCGTGAAGGGAATTTATTGTCCCATAATTCTTCAGACAGGTATTGTACAAAAGTATTCAGCCCCTCATCCATCCATGTCCACTGACGCTCATCACTGTTCACAATCATGGGGAAGAAATTATGTCCCACTTCATGAATGATGACACCAATCATTCCATTTTTAGTGGCTTCGCTGTAGGTTCCGTCAGCATTGGTGCGACCATAGTTGAAACAGATCATCGGGTATTCCATTCCATTGGCTGCTTCAATACTTTGCGCCACCGGATATGGATATGGAATAGAAAATTTAGAATACGATTTAATGGTATGGGCCACTGCTTTGGTTGAGAATTTCCTGTATAAACCATAAGCTTCTTTACCATAACCACTCATACACATGATTTTTTTACCCTCTACATAAGCAGGCATGGCATCCCATACATATTTACGGCTGGAAGTCCAGGCAAAGTCGCGTACATTATCTGCTTTGTATATCCAGGTTTTCTTTTGTGTACTCTTTCCCTGTTCGGCTTTTTTGGCTTCTTCGAGTGTAACCACTTCTACGGGTTCTGTTGCTGTTTGCGCTTTGTTCCAGCGGTTGAGCTGTGCTGGTGTTAATACCTGTGCATAGTTCTGGCACTCTCCTGTACTCAATACCACATGATCAGACGGAACAGTGATTTGCACGGTATAATTACCAAATGTTAATGCAAATTCACCGGTACCGGTAAACTGTTGGTTCTGCCATCCCTGGAAATCACTGTACACACAAAGACGGGGAAACCACTGCGCCATGGTGAAAAGGTGATTACCATCCACGAGTTCATATCCGCCACGACCGCCCTTGGTCATACGGTCTGCAATTTTATAGCTCCAGTCGAGGTTGAATACAAATTTCTGACCCGGTTTTAAAGCCGTGGGCAGGTCAATACGCATCATGGTGCGATTGATGGTATACTTCAGGCTTTTACCGGTTGCATCAGTGAGTTTACTGATGATATGACCATAGCCATTATCTGTTTTTCTTTCTTCCATACCATCCAGCGCATTTACCGACACCTGGCGGAGAGATGAAGCATTTTCGTAACCGGAATTCTTTAATGAGTTATGCTCGTTCTCATCTAATTGTAACCAGATATAGGTTAATACATCGGGAGAGTTATTGTAGTAAGTTACTGTTTCACTGCCTTTGAGTTTCAGATTAACTTCATCCAGTTCACATTTAATATTGTAATCGGCGCGCTGCTGCCAATATTTGGGGCCGGGGGCGCCACTGGCAGTACGATACTCATTAGGGGTGGGTAAAATGGTACCCAACTGTTCAAACTTGTTGCCATGATTGGATGTCGGATTGTTCATGATATTCTGTCCCTGAACAGCTATCAGTAAAACCGACCCCATGACCAGTAAAGCAATTTTTTTCATTGTTTCTTGTTTATTGAGGAACTCTTTCTAATGCCATTAAAAGTGCCACTGCAAACGCACCTCCGCTGATATACAAAAGGAACTCTCTGCGGTTGCACTTTAAAAGATTGACGAATATAAATGAAATGATCAACATTGCCAGTACAATCACCAGCTGTCCTACTTCCAATCCCACATTAAAAGCCAGTAATTCCCAGATAACCGATGCATCCTTACCCAGCATGCTTTTCAGGTAATTACTGAACCCCAGTCCATGTATTAATCCGAAAAATAATGCGAAGAAATAAATCAGGGGAAAACGGGTATTGAAACTAAATTTTTTGACAAAAAAATTGCTCAGTGCTGTTATGACAATGGTTACCGGTATGAGAAACTCTATCCAGGCAATGGAATAGTTCACTATATTAAATACACTGAGGGCCAGGGTAACAGAATGCCCGATGGTAAAAGCCGTAACCAGTATCAATAATTTTTTCCAGTCGGCAAACTGGTAACGGATGGCCAGGGCTACGATAAATAATATATGATCTACCCCCATGTCCCTGCTTACAATATGACCAAAACCTACTTTGAAATAAGTCAAAAACTGATCCATAGCTGAATTGCGAATTTATTGTGACATTTGTTGTCCGAACAAGCTGATTATAAAATGGTAAATATACTGATTCAATGGATGCTCACCGGTATGCTATCTCTAGCACACCCATTTTTTATGTCGGTAATCGATATCAACCATAATCCCAAAGAAGCATCACTGGAAATCAGTGTTCGTGTATTTAGTGATGACCTGGAAAAAACCTTACAACAATACAGTAAACAGAAGATCAATATCCTGAGTCCGGCCAACAAAGCTCTTATTGAAAAGACATTGCTGGCCTATATGACAGAACACCTGAAACTTTCTGTAAATGGCAAAGCAGCCGGTTTTACACTTGTAGGCTATGAACAGCAGATGGAAAGCACCTGGTGTTATTTTGAAATTGAAAAACAACCTGTGGTGAACCAGGTAAGTATAGATTGTAGTCTCTTATACGATTATGAAACCAAACAGGTAAACATCGTACACGTAAAATCGAAAGGGGTACAGAAAACCTATAAGCTCGATTACCCGAAGAGCGATATTTCATTTTCTTTTTAGCTCGATCACACTCCCCTTCTCCCTGTTAAATAACCTTGCATACTTAACCTTCCAAAGTGAAAACATTTTAAGCAAAGAGAAAGGAAGAACGGAAGGCAACGATTAGTTTAAGTTATTCGCTAAAGGAAACAAGTATTTTGTCGATGCGATGCTGGTCCATGTCGACGATTTCGAATTTGAACATTTTCCAGTCGAGTGTATCACCTGTTACCGGTATTTTTTCCAGTTCATGAATGATAAAGCCGGCGAGTGTATCGAAATCGCGGTCGCCTTCCATCATCCATTCTGTTTTATCGAAATGGGTGAGAAAGTCGTAAAAAGGTATTTGTGCATCTACCAGGAAGCTACCATCGGCTCTTTCAGTAATTTCATAAGCCTCGTCTTCTTCCTGTGGTATATCACCCACAATGGCTTCCAGGATATCATTCAGCGTAATCAATCCCAGTACAGATCCATATTCATCCACAATAAAACAATGGTGAATTTTGGTCTGTTTAAATTTTTCCAGCACCTGGTAGGCGGTATTGTTTTCGGGAACATACATGGCATCCTTCATCAGCTCACTGATTTTACTACCCGGTTCGGCGGCAAACAAATCTTTTAAGGAAACCACCCCTTTAATATGGTCAATATCTTTTTCACAGACAGGATATACCGAATGCATGTTTTCCATGACCTCATTGCGAACAGCGGCTACCGTATCTTCCACTTCCAGCCATACTGTATCGCTGCGGTGTGTCATTAATGATGTGATATTACGATCGCTCAGGTGAAACACCCGTTCAATGATTTCCTGTTCTGCTTCTTCGATGGTGCCCTGTTCTGTTCCTTCGCTGATGATGGCTTTGATTTCTTCTTCCGTTACCTGGTTATCATTCGGCTTCATGTTGAGCAAACGAATAATGAGGTGCGACGATTTACTCAGCAACCATATAAAAGGATAAGTGATCCATGAAACAAAACGCATGGGCCCCGCCACAGACTTGGCAATACCTTCCGGATTACTGAGACCAATTCGTTTGGGTACCAGTTCACCCAATACCAGCGACAAATAAGTAACAATGATCACTATGATGATGGTGGCTACGGTACCTGCATAATCGCTGTTTACATGATACCCTTCCAACCATGCCTTCAAAGGTTCTTTAAATGTATCGCCCGAATAAATACCGGTTAACACACCCACCAGTGTAATACCAATTTGTATGGTCGATAAAAAAGTATCGGGATGATTGGCCAGATCCAATGCACGTTTGGCATCAACATCACCTTTGGCAGCCTGGGCTTCCAGCCTGGCTTTACGGGCAGATACCAGGGCTATTTCTGCCATGGAAAAAAAACCGTTCAGTATTATCAGACCCAGTATGATGAGTGTTTCAGTCATAATCAATAAAGTTTCTAAGGCCGGCCATCAAGGTCAACCAGCACATATGGCACCGTTTCTTTTGCTCTTGTTTCAGGGTTAAGAAAGGGCAGGCTTAACATGCTCACCCCATAATACGCTCCCTCAAATATAGTATTCAGGTTGGGAAAGCGCTGTTGAAGAGCAGAAAGACTTTCTTTTCTGGTGATCAGTATGTCGTTTGACTGAAGCTGTAAACTGTCTGTTTTACGCTGAAAAATATGTTTCCCATAAAAATGAAGTGCCCTGCTTTCATCAATATTATACAGGATAACCTGTTGTTTATTGATCTTCTTTTCATCCAGTACTTTTGCTACTGTATTGCCAAACTGGTATTTCAACAGGTGCGGATAAAAACCCAGAGAGAGACAAAGATTTACGCCGATTACAGTCAGCAAAGCCATTTGTATTTGCCTGTGTATATTGTTGAAGGGTTTGAACAATATGAAAATATAGGCACACAATCCAGCCACACTCAACAGCTTAACCAGCAAATGAATGGCAGGAAATGGCCATACCATCAGTATAATAGCCGCCACCCATAATAAAAAGAAAATCACGGTATGTATCCAGAAAAACACACCTGTCCATCCGGGTTTTTGTCCTTCAAATAACAGTCTGTATATGGTTCTGGCGGTAACAATGGCGGCCAGGGGAAGTACCACAAAAATATAATGTGGCAATTGTGCCTGGCTTCTGGCAAGAATACAATAAGTGATGATAAAACCACCGGTACTGATCCACTCTTCTGTTGCTCCAATCCTGCATTTTTGCTGCACCAGCCGGACGATTGTAAAAACTAATCCCAGCAGGAAAAAAAAGATCCAGGGAAGAAAACTCCACAGCATATTCTCCAGCAGAAACGTGAAATGATTCATTTCGTTGAAGACGTTTTCACCGGTATACCTGCCAAAACTTTGTGTCCAGTAATAAAAACGCAGTCCCGACTGTATGGCCCTTCCATGGAATATTTTACCGGGTTCGAGATCGTATTGCTGATACAGACCAACGCTCATGGGTATCAGCAATATGGCTACAAGTAACAACCCGATAAGGTATTCCCAGTGGAAAAACTGTTTCCATTCTCTCCGCAATATAAAATGAGGCACAAACGCAAATGCGGGTATCATTAATGCGATGGGGCCCTTGGTCATCATACCCCCAGCAATGGCTGCAAAACCAAGCAGAAAATGTTTCCATTGCTGGTTCTGGTACCAGCTTGCCAGTTGCCAGAGACTAAATATTACCCATCCCATCAGCATGGTATCGCAACGCACGTCGTGTACCATGAGAAAAACAGCCTGTGAAGAGGCTAACACAATGGCCGATAGTTGTGCAATGGTTTTGTGATAAAACAGTAAAGCAAGACCATAGGTTGAATAAATACCCAGTAATAACATGAGCACAGAAGGGATGCGGTATGCCCAGTCGAATACACCAAACAATTGAAGACTGAGGGACGATAACCAGAAAAGCATGGGTGGTTTGTCGAGATAGTCGAACCCTAAATCGTATAGTTTGAGGTATGAACCATTCTCCATCATTTCCCTGCTCATGGATGCGTATTGTGCGGCATCAATATCAATAACAGGTATTTGCCACATGGAAATGATATACACTACCACACAGGCCGATAAGATGACAGCAAAGAAACGATTATTCATGAGGAGTGGATATGGATGCCTGATCGATACGGATCAGACCTATTTTTGTGTTGTAATATTTTGCTGTCAGTGCGCCAATACCCATACCCAGCAATGCTCCCACAAAAATATCGACGGGATAATGCACACCTACATAAACCTGACCATAACTGATGGTAGTTGCCCATACAAATAACCACCTGCTCCATTTACCCATAAAATGACGGGTGGTCAAAAATACAAACATGGCAAAACCAAAATGATTGGTAGCATGAGAAGAAGTAAAACTAAAGCCACCAGAACAATGCTCCAGCAATAACCGCATTTTTCCCACCAGTGCTTCTTCATTACAGGGCCGTATACGTTCAAACCATTTTTTGATGAGCGAACTGCTGGCCTGATCGGTGAGGGTTACATTGATGATGGCAAATAATATCCATGCCCATGCCTGTTTACCAAAATTCATCAATGCCAAAACAATCAGGAAAAGATACAATGGCACCCATAATTCCGAGTCGCGCCAAAGTGGGAAAATGGCATCAAGTAACGGATTCGTAAATACAGTATTGATTTTCAGGAATAACCATGTATCCCACTCCAGTACCTGCTCAATTACCCGCTGAAAAAAACTTTGAAGCAATAAATAATTGTCCATTGTACGGTAAAGGTACTGTAAGACAGAAGCTTTACAAAAGCCATTGGTTAATAAAGTTTTAACAAAACAGGCTTGTGGGAATAAAACAAATGTTTTATTTTTCTATTATGAAAAAAATACTGCTGTTAAGCGCTTTATTGGTTGTTGTGGCTCATGCATGGAGTCAGCAAAAGAAAGATCCCAATCAGGTGATGCACATGCAACAGTATTGGGATAGTGTGAAGAAAAAGAACGAGGCACAATTAAAAGCACCGTTTGATTTGTTGAAAAAAAAGCAGGCGGTTGCCATGAAAGAACAAAACAGGCCTAAACTGATTATGCCTGACTTTATCCAGAAAAATACAATGCCCGTTTTATACCCCGATAGTAATTATGTGTACAATATGCCCGGAACACATGCATTCGACAAAACCAAAGCGAAAGGGGGTGTCATTTTTGTAGTAGGGAAAACAGAAAAAAATACCTTACCTACCGGAGAAAAGAAATAAATGGATTTTAGTTCTTCTTAGCCAGGATGATCATCCTTGGAGAACGGCGAACATCATACCTTCCCAGCTGGTAGTCACCAAACACTTCCTGTACCTGCATACCCTGGTAGGCCATCATATCTGTAAAATCGCCCAGAGAAAATTTAGCTACCCTTTCTGTATATAAATGATGTGGCGTTTTATGCGTTGGATCGGTTACCTGTATCTGTTTAAAAAAATGTTCCTCATCCTGCCATTTGGTAATATGAAAAGCCACCTCTCCTATGGCTGTTGTAAAAGATTTTTCGAGGTGCTTCTCGGCAAAATGCACATTCAGATAGTCGATGATAAAACAGCCCCCGTGTTTAATACTTTGTGCAATGGTTCGAATGGCATTGTCGTGTTCACGACGGGTTCTGAAATAGCCGAAGCTTGTGAAAAAATTAAACGCATAGTCGTAATAGTTTACCCGAAAAGGTAAACGCATATCATGCTGGTAAAAATGAAGCTTATCAGACTCTTCCGCTTTTGCAGCACTGATGGATGCAGCAGAAAGATCGATTCCTGTTACATCAAATCCCATTTCGGCCAGTGCTTTGCTGTGCCGGCCTTTTCCGCAAGCCACATCCAGCATCATTGAACCGGGAGAAGGTTTGAGGTATTGAATCAGTGTATCAATAAATGCCAGTGCCTCACGATCATCTCTGTGCTGGTATAACAAATGATAATAATGAGAGTTGAACCAATCCTTAAACCACGCTTTATCCGGCATAAAAACACTTTGATAGAGCGAAATTACAGCAAGCAGGCTTACAAAAAATTTGAATTATGTTTGCAGGCGTTAAAATCCTGTTATGGCATTGATTAAAAGTATCTCCGGCATTCGTGGAACCATTGGCGGTAAACCCGGTGAAACACTAAGTCCTTTGGATGTTGTTCGTTTTACAGCAGCTTACGGCACCTGGTTGTTGCAACAATCCGGTAATAATAAGAAAATTGTGATTGGTCGCGATGGTCGTATCAGTGGTGAAATGGTTCAGCGTCTGGTTGTGAGTACACTCAATGCACTGGGGCTTGATGTGGTAGACCTTGGTCTCAGCACCACCCCTACGGTTGAAATGGCCGTAGTGTTTGAAAAAGCGGCAGGTGGTATTATTCTTACTGCCAGCCATAACCCCAAAGAATGGAATGCATTGAAACTGCTCAATGAAAAAGGAGAATTCATCAGTGGTGCAGATGGTGCAGCCATGCTGTCAATTGCCGCCAAAGATGAATACGAATTTGCTGCTGTAGATAAACTGGGGTCTTATACCACCAACGAACAGGCATTGCAACAGCATATAGATGCAGTACTGACTTATCCGCTGGTGGATGTGGCCGCTATTAAAAAAGCAAAATTCAATGTGGTACTGGATGCCATTAACAGTACCGGCGCCATTGCGGTTCCTGCATTGTTAAAATTATTGGGTGTGAAAGTTACCGTGCTGAATGGCGAAGTAAATGGCCGTTTTGCACACAATCCCGAGCCCTTACCCGAACACCTGCGCGAACTTTGTAATGAAGTAGTGAAACAGGATGCACACCTGGGTATTGCAGTTGATCCGGATGTGGATCGTCTCTGTTTTGTATGTGAAGATGGATCACTGTTTGGCGAAGAATATACTTTGGTTGCCGTGGCCGACTATGTTTTACAGAACAGAAAAGGTAATACGGTCAGCAATATGTCTTCCACCCGCGCTTTAAAAGATATTACCCTCAAACATGGCGGCATTTATACCCCCAGTGCCGTTGGTGAAGTAAATGTAGTAACGAAAATGAAAGCCGTAAATGCCGTTATCGGCGGAGAGGGCAATGGTGGTATTATTGTACCGGATCTGCATTATGGTCGCGATGCACTCATTGGCATTGCTTTATTTTTGACCCATCTGGCGAAAGAAAAAAAATCGGCTAAGCAACTCAGAAATACTTATCCGGATTATTTCATGAGCAAGAATAAAATTGAACTTACTGCCGGCTTTGATCTTAAAAAGATTTTTGAGCACATCAAAAAGAAATACAAAAAGCATCCCATCAATACAGAAGACGGACTGAAAATTGAATTTGAGACCGACTGGGTGCATCTTCGCACCAGTAATACAGAGCCCATCATTCGTATCTATGCCGAGAGCAATTCCGAAACTGTTGCCACCAATATTGCAGGAAAACTGATTAAGGATATACAGGAAGTGTTATAAAGTGAGTAGTGAGTAGTCAGTAGTGAGTAACTATACCTTACTGAGTACTGAGTACTGACTCCTCACTACTCAGTTTTTTTGTACTTTTGCCGCATGGAAAGGATATACCTCGATAATGCTGCTACTACCCCACTCGACCCTGTTGTGCTGGAAGCCATGATGCCTTATCTGACGAACCAGTTTGGCAATCCCTCTTCTATTTATAGTTATGGGCGTGAGAGCCGTCTGGCCATTGAGAATGCACGTAAATCGGTGGCTAAAATACTGAATGCGCATCCTGCCGAGATATTCTTTACCAGTGGAGGTACAGAGAGCAGCAATACGGCTATTGCAGCCGCTGTTCGCGACCTGGGTTGCAAGCATATTATCTCTTCCGTTATTGAACACCATGCTACTACGCATACAGTTGAACATATGTATCATTCAGGAGAAGCTGCACTGAGCTATGTAAAGCTTTTACCCAACGGACATATTGATCTTGAAGACCTCGAACGTCTATTAGCCGAGAGTGAAGAGAAATGTCTGGTGACTTTGATGCATGCCAATAATGAAATTGGAAATATTCTGGATATTCATGCTGTTGGCGAACTGTGTAAATTATATGGCGCCATTTTTCACAGCGACACTGTTCAGACAGTGGGACATTTTCCTTTTGATTTGCGTAATACTCCTGTACATTTTATTACTGGAGCCAGTCATAAATTTCATGGGCCAAAAGGTGTAGGTTTATTATACATCAATGAGAATGTAAAGATCAAACCATTTGTACATGGAGGCAGCCAGGAAAGAAATATGCGTGCGGGTACCGAAAATCTTTATGGTATTGTTGGTTTTGCCAAAGCGCTTGAACTGGCCACTCAACATTATGAACAGGACAGCGTATATATCAAAGGCCTGAAACTGTACATGATGGAGCAGTTGAAAAAACACATCAAGGGTGTTGCTTTCAACGGAGATATATTGGGTCGTTCTTTGTACACCGTATTAAGTGCCAGTTTCCCCAAAACCGAAAAAAGTGAGATGATTCTTTTCAATCTCGACATCAATAATATCTGTGCCAGTGGAGGCAGTGCCTGTACCAGCGGTGCCGATCAGGGCTCGCATGTTATCAGGGCCATCAATAATAACCCCAACCAGGTAACGGTGCGTTTTTCATTTTCGAAAAAAAATACCAGAGAAGAGATCGACAAAGTGGTGGAGCAGTTGAAAGATATGATCTAAACATAGTCCTCCTCACTCCCATAAACATGTGATATTGGATAAACGGCAGGGATTGCAAACAGCGAAATTTTAGTTTCGGGTGTCAGTCATAAAAAACTAAACCACCATGAAACATAAGTTCCTTTTCCTTTTTTTAATGACCACGCTTGTGGGTCTGCAACTTCAAGCCCAGCAAAGAGATACTGATTTACCCGGACCGCCTGCCAAAACAATATTTGGTGAAATTGGTGGTCCCGGACTTTTCTCTGCCAACTACGACCAACGTTTTAAAGGACAAAAAGGATGGGGATTTCGTGTAGGAATGGGTGGTATTGGTTTTATTAGCTCAGGTGTGTTTGCCTTACCCGTTGGCTTTAATCATTTGTCAGGAAAAGATGGGCATTATCTCGAACTCGGTGCCGGCGCCAGTGCTATTACTGTTACAGATGGGGAAGATTTTTTTGAAAACAGTAATTCTACCATTTTCGGTTACCTGAATTTCGGGTATCGATATCAGCCTGAGAAAAAAGGGTTTACTGCTAGGGTATTCGTTTCACCATTGATTACCGGTGCAGGTGTGTTTCCTTTTTATGGCGGAATCTCAGCGGGTTTTAAATTTTAGCCTACTAGTAATTATAAATATCTCCTCTTCTCCCTTTCTCTTTGTAAAAAAGCATCCAGCATTAGTATATCTACTATTTACAAAGTTCTTTTTTACAAAGAGAAAAGGAGAACGAGAGATCAAAACAAGATGATTATTTATAGTCATCTTCATTAAAATCATCTTCCTCTTCTGCGCTAAGGCGCATATCACCGAGGTTCATCATGCTACCGATCAGATCCTTGAACTCTACTTTTCCTTCAATGGTTCTTTTACTGATGAATGAATAGGCTGCAAGACCATGTAGTACAAACTCCATCAGTAATGCCTGCTGTTTTTCGTTGGCCTGTGGAAAATACTTTTTTACAAAAGCATAAAGTCCATCTACTTTGTATAAGGTTTGTGTTCTTGTTTCATCTTTACAATCCATCAGCATATCGAGATGGTTGCCTGCATCGAACCAGCGGATGATGGATTTATATGGATTCTCCGGCTCTTTTTCCTCCACTGATTTTTTACCAGATGCTCTTCTTTTCTTCGCTTGTTCTGGATTGGGGAAGTAAGTAATGAACTGTGAACGGATGGCTTTATCGAGCAGATTCACAGCAACCTGGTAGGGGCCCTCCTGCTCTCCTTCATAGACCAGTTCTATTTTTCCGGTAATAGCTGGAATGATACCACTCAAATCGCTGATCCATACCTGTGTTTTTTCTTCACCATGTATCAGTGCCCTTCTCTCTGCTGTGCTTACCGCATTTTCAAATGCTGCAATGGTTAACCTGGCACTTACACCGCTTTTCTTATCTACATATTCATTGCTACGCGCTTCAAATGCCACTTGCTCTATCAATCTTTTTATCAGATCACTTACCTCTACCAGTGATGACTGTTCTTGACTGATGAAGGCTTCCTGCTCTGTTATGGCCAAGGCATGTTCAATATTTTTAGGATAGTGCGTGAGTATCTGGCTCTGTATCCTGTCTTTCAATGGCGTTACAATGCTGCCACGGTTGGTATAGTCTTCCGGATTGGCTGTAAATACAAAAAGTATATCGAGTGGCATTCTCAATTTGAAACCACGTATCTGGATATCACCTTCCTGTAAAATATTGAATAAAGCCACCTGTATCCTTGCCTGCAGATCGGGTAATTCATTGATCACAAAAATGCCCCGGTTACTTCTGGGTATGATACCGTAATGAATAACTTTTTCATCGGCAAAACTCAGTTTCAGGTTAGCAGCTTTAATAGGATCAATATCTCCAATCAGATCTGCCACACTTACATCGGGCGTTGCCAGTTTCTCACCATAACGTTCACTGCGGTGTAACCAGCGGATGGGCGTTTCATCGCCATGTTCCGCAATCAGGTCTTTTGCAAATTTGCTCAATGGCTGTAGTGGATCATCATTGATTTCTGAACCTGCAATCACAGGAATGTACTCATCTAGCAGGTCTACCATCTGTCGGGCCATTCTAGTCTTTGCCTGGCCACGCAAGCCCAGAAACAGAATATTATGCCGGCTGAGAATGGCTCGCTCTGTATCTGGAATGACAGTATCCTCATAACCAATGATACCAGTAAAGGGTTGTTCTTTCTGTTGAATGGAGTGGATCAGGTTCGCCCTGATTTCTTCTTTTACTGAGCGTGACTGATAACCACTCTTTTTTAGTTGTCCTAATGTATTAATGTCCTTAATCTTCATCATATTTTATTAGTGTCTTAATGGATGACCATTCCTCTCGAAAACTTTGTATTTCTGTTCCTTGCTCCGGGTCAAAATCCAGAGCAAGGAACAGAAATGCAAAGAGAGGTTGATGCTATTAGTAAACCGTTCTTCTTTTTCCGCTCTCGAAGTCTTTAAAAATAAAGGCTCCGAGTTTATCTAAGCTGGCAAAGAATGCTTTGCCATTGTTCATTTCTGTAAATTCCTGTACAAACTTTTGCAGGTATGGATCAGAAGCAATCATAAAAGTGGTGATGGGTATCTTCAGTTTCTTACACTGTGCTGCCAGGTTTATACAACGGTTCACCACTTTCCTGTCTAATCCAAAACTGTTTTTATAATAACGACCCCCGATTTTTAAACAGGTGGGTTTACCGTCTGTGATCATAAATATCTGCTTGTTCGGATTTTTTCTTCTTCTCAGTAAATCCATCGCTAGTTCAAGTCCGGCAACGGTATTTGTATGATATGGGCCTACCTGTAAATACGGAAGATCTTTTATTTCTATACTCCATGCGTCGTTTCCAAATACCACAATATCCAATGTGTCTTTGGGGTATTTGGTGGTGATGAGTTCACTGAGTGCCATGGCTACTTTTTTGGCGGGTGTAATCCTGTCTTCGCCATAGAGAATCATGGAGTGAGAAATATCGATCATGAGCACCGTGGAAGTCTGGGTTTTGAAGTCGCTTTCCCTGATCTGCAGATCATCTTCCTGCATGGAAAAACTATCTATGCCCCGGTTGATTTGTGCATTCCGGATACTCTCGGTAAAATCAATTTGTTCGAGCATGTCACCAAACTGGAATGGACGGGTATCAGGATTGATTTCATCTCCCTGTCCGGGTTTAAAAGTCTGGTGGTTACCCTGTTTGCTTTTCTTGAGTTTGCCGAATATCTCTTCCAGGCTTTTCTTGCGGATGGTTTGTTCCGATTTGGCAGTGATATTAAAATTACCACTGGCCGGATCTTCATTGAGGTAACCTTGCTGTTTCAGTTCCTCAATAAAATCGCCCATACCATATTCACTATCGGTAAGCTGGTATTGTTTATCCAGTTCATTCAGCCATTGCAGGGCCTCTCCTGCATCGCCATTGGTATAAGTAAGTAATTGCATAAAAAGGTTAAGCAATTGTTCGAATTTACCCTGACCATGCTCATTGGGATCAAAATGTATGAATCTGTGTCCGATCATGTATATGCAATTTAACAAGTAAAGAGACTGAATGGTTTGCGATTTGCGTAAAAGAAAAGGCCTCCTGAACCGGAGGCCTTTGTTTATAACTGTTGTATGATGGTTATTATTTCTGTGTTGTATCAGCCGCCATCATTTTACCCGGAATCTGCAATTTCGGATTATACATGGTCTGCATTTGTGCAACTGCCTGCAGGTAATTGTCTGCCGCACGTTTTTCCTGCTCCATTCCTTCCGCCTTGCGGCCGGTTAATGAATTGTAGAAACGAATCTGTTGCTCCAGGTCTTTTTTCACCGATGCAGATACTTTAGCAGCCAATGCTGTATCCCCTGCCAGGTAACAGGCTTCTAAGAACACCAGTGAGTTCCTGTTGTGGAGGTTGCCTCTGCTGGTCATCCCGTATGCCATATTGCCTTCATGCATCATGCTGTCTACCTGCTTCAATACCTTACGGGCTTCTTCTTTTCTGTTCTTAGATGCCAGATCCAATGCCAGATCAGCATAAGCCGTACGGATACTGTTAAGGTGTCTGCGGTTTTCTTCATCAAAATAAACGCCTGGAACATTGGCATTACCAAACCTGAATTTATTGGTTACTTTATCCAGCATCCAGTTGGTATTTACCCTGTCGTTTTCTACGGGTACCAGTCTGTAGGTCATGCCATCTCTGCGCAGGAACTGATCCAGCCCTAAACCATCTGTTTGTGGTGCGGTGAAATAAATAGGTCTCTGCCATTTATTGGCGGCTATCACGTTCAATACCGCCAGGTCATTTTTCATCAATGAAGTCTTGGCAATTTCAAAACGCAATTCGCTCACAATACTGTCTGTTGCATTCGCGGTACCATTTTTAATCACAAAATCGCGGTCAACAGGTACAGATAATTTTCTTACCGGATAACTATAATCATTCTGCTCATTGTCTTTACCTACATAGTTTTTCATGAGGTCGTACAGATCATAATACCTGTTCTCCGGAATATTGGGATCCGGTCTGTATTCAATGAAGTCACGTTTACCACCTTCAATCTGCTCAGCAGACCAGATTACATCAATTGGTGCACTTTCATTCACTTTATAACGAAGCTGGTTGATGTACCAGTCGATACCCAATAAGCTGTAGTTGATAACACGTACATCTCTTCTGATGCCTTCCACTTCCTGTGCATACCATAATGGATAGGTATCATTATCACCAAACGTAAACAGGATGGCATTCGGTGCACAGCTTTCGAGGTAATCTTTTGCCAGGTCTGGTGCCAGCACTTTTTTACTACGGTCGTGGTCATCCCATTCCTGTTGTGCCATTAATACAGGCACTGCGAGTAAACAGATCACGGTGGCGAGCATCGCCGATGCACCTGCCTGTTTTACCGCTTTGCTTAACCAGTCTCTTACTTTCAATACACCGATACCAATCCACACAGCAAATGCATAGAAGCTGCCTACATAAGCATAGTCACGCTCACGTGGCTGGTAACCGGGTTGGTTAAGGTATAATACAATAGCAAAACCCGTAAAGAAGAACATCAGGAAATTCACTCCAAAATCGTCTCCACGTTTTTTCAGGTGATAAAACAGACCAATCAGGCCAAGTATCAATGGTAAAGCAAAAAGGGTATTGTTTGCCTTATTGTTCTTCAGACTGTCTGGCATCATACTTTGATCGCCATAAATAAATTTGTCTACCGGAGGAATTCCTGTAATCCAGTTACCATCTCTTACATTACCGGCAAACAGTCCCTGATTATCGTTCTGTTTACCTGCAAAGTTCCACATGAAGTAGCGGAAATACATCCAGTTCATCTGGTATTGGAAGAAGAATTTAATATTGTCTGCCTGGTTCGGCTCACGCTCCCAGCTACCATCGTTCATTCTGTTGATGCCGAGGAAATAAGCATAATAATCAGCATGGTTCTGGTCGTTGCTCATATCCCATACACGAGGGAAAATCATTTTATCGGCAGGAGCGAATGCATATTTTCTGTCTTCACCCAGCTCAATATATTTATCTCTCGCTTTCTGGTAACGCATACCTGTTACTTTCAGGTCAACCGGGCGTGCGGTAAATTTCTGTCCGTATAACAAAGGAAAATCACCATACTGCTCACGACCGAGGTAACCCACCAGACTGATGGGGTTATCTACATTATACATGTCTACAGATGGATTGGCATTACTGCGGATCATGGTGGTTACGTAGGTGCTGTAACCAATCAGCATAAATGTTACACACCATAAACCCAAACGCAGGTATGCCCAGTTTTTACGGGCGGCGTATTTCAATCCATACCATATCAGTACAGCAATAAGTATAAAGAAAAATGCAAAACCAGAGAAGAAAGGCAACCCAAACCCATTGACAAACCAGCGGTCAAATGTTCCTGCAAATTTTACGGTGTATTGAATGACGCCTACCTGTATAGCACCTGTAATTAAACAGGCCAGTATAAAGAAGATGTAGATTCCACCATAAACGTTTTTCTTCTGTTTATTGATCCCTTCCACTAAAAACAGTAATCCAATAGCCACAGCGGTTCCTAAAATCATTAAGCCCGCCAGCGTACTGTCCATGGATGGATTTCTTTCAGTAACATCACTATTGGCCATGATCAATGCACCAATGAAAGCAAGTACGCCACCTATAACGGTTAAACGAAGAAACCATTTACGAATAACCGTATAATTAAAGTTTTCTCTTTTCCTGAAATAATACACCATTACAATGGCAGGGATAGTAAGCAGGTTCAATAAGTGAACGCCGATTGACAATCCCATCATAAAGAAGATAAAGATGATCCAACGATCTGCTCCCGGTTCATCTGCATGGTTCTCCCATTTCAACATAGCCCAGAATACAATGGCGGTAAAGAAGGATGATAAGGCATACACTTCCCCTTCCACTGCACTGTACCAGAATGAATCGCTGAAAGTATAGGCAAGCGCGCCTACCACACCTGCACCCATAATGCTCCAGAGCTGACCACTATTGAGCGTGTCTGTTGTTTTCACGTTTACAATTCGACGTGCAAAATGGGTGATGGTCCAGAAAAGGAACAAGATGGTAAAACCACTTGCCAGTGCACTCATGATGTTCACAGCTTTGGCTGCGGCCATAGGATTATCACCAAATACAACAATGAATAAGCGGCCCAGGATAACAAATAAGGGTGCGCCGGGAGGGTGTGGTATCTGTAACCGGTAACAACTGCTCACAAATTCACCACAATCCCAGAAACTGCCTCCGGGCTCTGCGGTTAAAACATACACGGTACAGGCAATAAAACATACTACCCACCCCACCAGATTATTAATACGGGTAAACTGCATATTGGTTTTGGTTTTTTAAGACTGGCAAACATACCTTATTAATCCTAAAATTGAAAATGGAGGGGGCCGTTTCCTTTTTTTTAAGAAAATGTTATAAAGCAGGGGGTTATATATAGAATTTCCCGGGTGAAAACCGCTTAAATGCGGATATGGCAATACGGATTGTTACCCTCTCCTTTCGTATAAGAAAATCATCGTAATTCCCCATGCTGCCTATCTTCATACAAACAATGAATGATGCTGAAATATGTATTAACTGCCTGTAGCCTGGTTCTGGTATCTTTTATGCCCCTAAAAAAGGAAAAAGTGCTTATGGCCGACCCAGCCCTCTATAAAGAGATCTACCTGGCCGACAGCCTGATGTTTGATGCCCTGAACCGGCAGGACCTAGATGGTATTATGTCGTATTTCGATAAGGATCTCGAATTTTATCACGACAAAGGCGGACTCGATAATTGGGAGCAAACCAAAGTCAAAACAGCTTCATTATTTAGGAATAACAGGAACAATCATTTCAGACGCACCCTGGTGCCGGGTAGTTTGGAAGTGTATCCTGTACCAGGTTATGGTGCCATCGAAAGCTGCCTGCACCGTTTCTGCCATCTTGAAAACGGGAAAGACGACTGTGGTACATTCAAGAATATCATGGTGTGGAAGAAAACCGAGGCGGGATGGAAAGTAACAAGGGTGTTGAGTTATGATCATTGAGTGAGTGAATAGTGAGTAGTCAGTAGTGAGTGAAAAAAACATACTGACTACTGACTACTCACTCACTCACTATTCACTACTCCCCCGAGGCAGCAACTATCCGCTTATGCTGCTCTTTGTTATTGTATGAAGAAAGTATTTGCACTACTGTTGTCACTGTTTCTATTTTACAATGGTTCAGCACAAACAGTCACCAAAAAATGGTCTTTTGCTGTTTTTGGTCAAATCAACGATACACGCTACGATAAAGTAACCCGTCAAAATGGCTGGGGTATGGGGGGCGGTATAAAAGTTGACTACCAATGGAGAAAAAACATCCAGCTATTTTTGGAAGGCAGCTCATTTATTTATGGCGGCACCAAAGAAGCCATCATCATCAACGGAGAATACTATCGGGCTAAAGATGGAGTAGAAACGCTTCATACAGGCATTCAGTATCGTTTATGGGGTCCGGTGAAAATGGCTACCAGTTTTGGCCCGAGCTTTTCTATAGGAAACACCGACCTGGGTTTCAGACAAAGTATTTTACTGGCAGCCAATAAAAAAGAAACTGTTCAGTTCAGGATCAGTTTTGATCATGTTTTTCAGGATGATCATCTTATTAACAGAGATTTTGGTTATGTTGGTTACGCTTTACTGGTGAAATTATTCTGATGCGTTTTTTCAGACATGACCAGTTTACTTCATAGAAAACAGTTCGAAAGAGATTCCCCTTCATCCTTGTTTACAGCTCCAAGTGTTGCAATCAGACTTTAATCATGTAACTCTTATCGTAATATCTGTAATAACCATGGAATTGAATGATTCACCTTTGTGGTTCATTTAATACCACTATACTATTATGATCGATTCTGAAACCTGGGTACCTCTGCCCGGAATACCGAAAACTGGTTATGGCATTTTAAAAGACATTACTACGCCCATTAAAAAAAGATGGCTGGAATGGATTAGCGAAAACAACCTGACCAAGCTGCCTCCCAAAAAAGATCGTCTTACCATACTGGAACAAAGGTTCAATCATCTGCTTTGAACAATAATTGTTACCCACCAATTAAAATTAACTCACCCTATCAATCATAAAAAATGAAACAACATGTATTCGCCTCTCTTTTATCGATTAGTCTTTTGTTTACACTGAATGCCTGCAAAACGGCTGCTGAAAAAGAAGCCGATGCCGAGGTTAAAGTAGAAAACGCCCAGACCAATCTTGAAGACGCCAAACAGGAAACAATTACCGATGCACAGCAACAGGCCAATGATGCCGAATGGAAAATTTTCAAGAACAACGCTGAAACCACCATTGAAAACAATAAAATCAGGATTGCTGAATTACGTGTTAAAATGACCAAATCAGGAAAAACAATGGATGCCGTATATGCTTCCAAAATCGATGCCATGGAATTGCAAAACAAAAACCTGAAAACCAGAATCGATACCTATGACAAGGAAAAAGGAAACTGGTCTTCTTTTAAAACCGAGTTCGGCAAAGACATGGATGAATTAGGTAAAGCGATTGCAGGCTTTGTCACTAAAAAAGATTAACACTTTAAAAAGACAGACAAATGAATATTACTTCTAAACAGCGTTCTATTTTATCCTTGCTCCGTAAGCTGTCTTTGGGAATGATGGCTTTGATTCTTATCCAGGGCTGTTCTAAAAAAATCAATTTTCAGAACTCGGCCGAAGTACCCGCAGCCAGAGGTTATGTGAAAGTAACCAAAGACAATAATAACAATTATATCATTAAACTGGAGCTGTCTAATCTGGCTGAAGTTAAAAGACTTGATCCTCCGAAAGAAAGTTATGTGGTATGGATGGAATCAGAAAACAACCCCGTTAAAAATATAGGCCGGATTAACAGTTCGGGTAGTTTGTTATCAAGACGGTTAACTGTTTCTTTTGAAACCGTTTCATCTATCAAGCCAAACCTGATTTTTATTACAGCAGAGAACGAACCAAATACTTCGTATCCTGTTGGCAAAAAAATGATGACGACTTCCGGCTTCTAAATTGTCTCGTAGTTTTAGTTCTATATGCTTTGCCGTTTATTGGGTGGTCAATAGCGGCAAAGTTTTTTATTGTAGTGTCCAACTGGTTTTTGTAATAAAAGGAATTTTTGATTCAGTTACCATCAGATCCTGCATGGCTAATAGTTGCACGCACCAACAATCCGGGCATTATACATGATCGTATATTCAACTGTTTGCTGAAACAAACCTGCGTAAAGCAACTAATGAGGCCTGTTAAACAATATCAGAAAGCAACTACCCTGTCCCTCCCTGCTTTCCGCTGTAATTACGCCTCCAATACCTGATAACAATTCTTTACAAAGCATCAATCCCATTCCTGTCCCTTTTTCGCGGTTGGTACCATAGGTGGTTTTCGCCTTGAAGGTAAAAAGACTTTTTAATTGTACTTCCGACATCCCCATACCGCTGTCTTTTACTTCAACCAAATAGGCCCCTTCTTTTATTTCTTCTTTTATTTCAATACTGCCGTTGGATGGAGTAAACTTGATGGCATTCTGAATAACATTCCTGAAAACCAGTTCCATTATTCTTTGATTGCCGGAAATAATTTGTGTGGATGCAGGTTTGACCCGGTGAATATGAATTTGCTTTTTTGCAGCCTGTTTTTCCAGTAATACCAGTACACGGTCGATCGTGGCTGAAATATTTACCTGCTCCCATTGGGTTTCCTGCAAATATTGTAATCTCGACCATTCCAGCAGGTTCTCCAGCATTTCGATGGTTCCATCTACACTTTCCTGTAACTGCAAGCGCAACTGTTCAGACTCCGACTCATTGAGCGCGTCTTTGTGTTCCATCAGATCGAGGTAACCACGTATCAGCATCAATGGCCCTCGTACATCATGACCTATGATGGAAAATAGTTTATTCTTTTGCTCATCAATTTTTTCCAGTTGCTGTTTTTGCTGTGCATTGATTTCAGCCCTGTCTGTCGCCAGTTTTCGTTCGCGTGTATAATTAAACTTGATATAACTCGTAATACCATAAATAACCAATAAGCTACAGCAATAGGAAAAACTGATATCCGCAAAAAATACGGCCCTGTTTTCATAGGTAATATCAATAAAGCCGGGATTGTTGTATTCCAACCAGAGTAAAATAATTACCATTAGCAGGTTGATCAACATCCACAGCCGGTTCAATTTGTCGGGCGATACAGCCAGTACTATCATGGCAGCAAGCAGAAACAACAAGAGTGTAGGCCCCTGCACACCGGAATTGAGGTAATAATTCAAAGCCAGGAATCCATATCCATTTAAAGCAAATAATACGATAGCGATATTCGTTTTCTGTTTATAACGCGACAGAAAAAAAGCCAGCAACTGGCAGGCCAAAGCAAAGAGTAAATAAAGACCTATTCCTGTTAGACCGATCATCAGATCGAAAATGGAAGAGATCAGCAATATGGGCACCAGGATCAATAGAATGGCATGAAATATCCGCTGTTCCAGGGAAAACTGTTCGGCAGAACCAATCCATCTGTTCCAGATATGTTTCTTAACAAGGACAAGCATGTTTAAATATCAGCACTTGATTTCTTCTAAGTTATTAAACAAAATGCGTTTGGCCATCAATCAATGGATGAACGATTGAATGAGGAAAATTTCCATGTAGAAATAATCACAAAAAATTGATTATCAAACATTTGAAAACAAATTCCATTCTTGGTGAATCCTGTCTGTTCAGTATGCTCAATTCGGTATTCCTTAGTACCTTTGCAGCCCATGAGTCAGAAACGTAGCGTTGCATTTCACACATTAGGCTGTAAACTGAATTTTTCAGAAACTTCCACACTGTCCAGAATGATGGAGCAGGAAGGTTTTGAGAAAAAGCATTTTGATGAAACAGCAGATGTATATGTAATCAATACCTGCTCTGTTACCGATAATGCTGATAAAGAATGTCGCCAATTGGTGCGACGTATACAAAGACGCAGTCCCGAAAGTTTTGTGGTGATCACCGGTTGTTATGCACAGTTAAAACCCAAAGAAATAGCTGAGATACCCGGCGTTGATCTGGTATTGGGTGCCGCTGAGAAATTTAATATTGCCCAACACATCAGCGAATTATCAAAAGGTGATCCTGCTCGTATCTGTAGTTGTGATATTGATGAAGTGAGTGGTTTCAATGCTTCTTTCTCTCAGAACGACCGCACCCGTACTTTCCTGAAAGTGCAGGACGGTTGTGACTATAACTGTTCTTTCTGCACCATTCCCATGGCCCGTGGAAAAAGCAGGAGCGACAGTATTGAAAATGTACTGAAGCATGCCCGCCAACTGGCTGCAGATGGCGTCAAAGAAATTGTACTGACGGGTGTAAACCTCGGCGATTTTGGCAAAGGGCCTGATGGCGGCAGACACGAGGAAGACTTTTTCGGATTGGTCCAGGAACTGGATAAAGTGACTGGCATTGAGCGTTATCGGATTTCTTCCATTGAACCCAATTTATTGACCAACGACATTATTGCTTTTGTTGCCAACAGCGATAAATTCATGCCGCATTTTCATATCCCTTTACAAAGTGGAAGCAATGAAATACTGGGTTTGATGCGTCGCCGGTATAAAAGAGAACTCTATGCAGAAAGGGTGCAGCTCATCAAAACGCTGATGCCTCATTGTGCCATTGGTGTAGATGTGATTGTAGGTTTTCCGGGTGAAACAGATGCGCATTTCAAAGAGACTTTTGATTTTCTGCATGCACTCGATATTTCTTACTTACATGTGTTTACTTATTCAGAACGCGATCATACCAAAGCGCTGGATATAGAGCCTGTAGTGCCTATTCAGATACGTCATGAAAGAAACAAAACACTCCGCAATCTTTCTTACATGAAAATGCAATACTTCACAGAGCAGCATAGCGGACAAACCAGAAAAGTATTATTTGAAGCTTTCGAAAAGAATGGCATGATGGAAGGCTATTCAGATAACTATATCCGCATTACAACGCCATACAGGAAAGAGTGGGCGAATGAAGTGGTGGAATGGCAGTTATAAGCTACAAGTTACAAGCCTCAAGCTGCAAGTGGTTAGTGAAAGTATTCTATTACATCAAATACTTGTAGCTTGAGGCTTGCAGCTTGTAGCTTTACATTACTGACAAATACTCCGCGGGAAACTCTACCACCATCACCTGCCCCAGGCTCTCTAGTTTTACATAGACTTTTTTCTTCCCTCCTCTGATGACGGTTCCTTCATTACCCATAAATACGCCATGTTTTACTTTGATCTTCATTTCATTCTGGAAACCTTCTTCAGAGAGAATGCTGATACTTGCTTCTTTTTCAGCCAGGTATTTTTTGATGGTATCTACTTCATCATCTTTAATAACGGCGGGCTTGCCGAGATAATGTACAAAATTGAGTACCCCGTCTGTCATCAGCACTTTTGTTCTTTCATCGGGCGCAATTCGAACGAATACATAGGATTTAAAAAGCGGGTCTTCTATTATTTTTTTCCGGTCGCTCCACTGGCGTTCCACTTTCTGAAGCGGACACCAGCTTTCAATACCTTTTCGGATCAGTACCGAATCTATTTTCTTCTCCCATCTGGGTTTTGTATACAGGGCGTACCATTTCTTTTCAGGCTCCATCTCTCACGTAGTTTAAACTAAAAACAACAGGCGACTCCCATGGAATCGCCTGCAAACTTACTATAATTCAGTTAATCTCTAATTCACTGCCGCTGTGGCTTTGGTAATTTCCGTAGCCAGACCTCCCAGCACTTTGATGGTTTCACCAATATGCATATCTGTTTTAAGGGAACGAAGCCATGCCTGGTAACGCTCTCCTTTATTTTTGTCGGGGTTGTTGAAAAACTTATCCTTGTCTACTTCTGCAGGTGTTACATTCATTTCCTGCCCTAACCTTAATAAAGTAGTATTCTGGTTGACAGTTGATCTGATTCTTTTTTGTAAATCGCGGTATTTGTTGATATTCAGACTTGCCGGCTCATCATTGAGTTTTGATAACCACACCAGGTTATCTTTTAAAAGATTGAGGGAAGCATTTTGTTTTACCCGCTCATTTTCGGCCTGTATAACTAGATCATGTCCATAATCTTTGTGCCAGGTAAGATAAGTAGCTTTATTAATCTGATCCCAGGGCAAAGCATTGGGTACATCTTTTTCCCTGATCTTGAGATACTCATAAGAATCTGGCAATACGATATCCGGTTCAATTCCCTTTAACTGTGTAGACCCTCCATTGATGCGGTAGAACATCTGGAAAGTAAGTTTTACAGCACCCATATCCGTTCTGCCGCTGTTCATATCAACCACATTACCAAAAGGCACTGTTTTCTGCACTGTTCCTTTACCATAAGTGGATGTGCTGCCAATGACCACTCCCCTTCTGTAATCCTGGATGGCTCCTGCAAAAATTTCACTGGCCGATGCACTGAGTTCATTTACCAGTACCGCTAATGGCCCATCGTATAATGTTCCGGGACGCTGGTCGCCATACACATTTGCTTTCCCGTCTCTGTCGCGCACCTGTACCACAGGGCCCTGGTTAATAAAGAGGCCTACCATTTGTATTACTTCATACAATGATCCGCCGCCGTTATTACGAAGATCCATCACAAGACCCTGGATATTTTCTTTTTTGAGTTTTACGATTTCCTTAGCCACATCTTCTGAACAACGATTACCATTTTCACGCTCGTAATCGGCATAAAATTCAGGTAACCATATATATCCAATTTTTTTACCACCCTCCTGTACCACTGCGCTGCGTGCAAAAGTTTCGTCGAGTACAATTTCATCACGCTGCATGGTTATCACTTTAATGGTACCATCCGATTTTTTTACCGTGAGTCTTACCTCTGTTCCTTTATTACCCCTGATTAGCTTAACTACATCTTCGGTTGCAAAGCCGGCCACATCTACAGGTTCGGCAGCACCCTGTGCCACTTTCAATACCACATCATTCACGGCCAGTTCACCTGATTTCCAAGCGGCACCTCCTGGCTGAACGGATGCAATCTTTACACCAAAATCATCTTCGGTAAGTTGTGCGCCAATTCCATAAAAGCGGCCACTCATCTGCTCATCAAAAGATCTTTTTTCTACCGGTGCAAAATAATCGGTATGCGGATCCATGAGGCTGGTTACAGAGTTGATAAATGTATTGAAGCGCTGTTCTTCTTTTACCGTATTCTTGATCCTGTCGAAGCGTTTATTCATGGCTTTCAGTACCACCGCTCTTGCTTCAGCCTCCAGTTCTGCATCTGTCTTCACCTGAAAATCTTTTTTATTTTTATTCTGCTCTCTTTGCTCCTGCAGGTCTACATATCTTTCGAGTGTGTAATATTTCAACAGTTTTCTCCAACGATCTTTTTGTTCTGCTTCAGTAGCAGCATAAGGCAGTTTTGATCCATCAAGCATGGCAGTTTCTTCTTTTGTAAAATCGAAAGGCTGTGCAAGTATGTCTTTATACAATGCCGTTACCTCTGCCAGTCTTTTTTCATAAATAACTCCGACAGCAGGTGCAAAACGAATATCAGCACCTTTAATCTCATCATCTAAAGTGAGTTCATATTTCTGTAATGCATTGATATCTGACTGAAGGAAAAAACTTTTGTCCCCATCGAGTTCATCCAGGAATTTCTGGAAGAGTTTTTTGGAGAAATCGTTGTTGATATTTTTTGGACTGTAATGTTGCGATTCCAGTAAAGAACCGACTGCCGACAATAAGCGTTGTCTTTGCGATAAAACCGTATCAGTTCCACCAGCAGTATACCTGAAAGCGAAAAACAACCCGCCGAATAATACTACGGCGAGGAGAAGTAACCCTTTTCTACTCTTCATAAAATCCTTGATTTTTTGCATGTTACTCTTCAAAAATAACTGAAAAGCCTGATCAGTGATCCAGAGTTTTCACCAATTAACAAAGGTTTTGATGAACGGGTGACGGAAAAAAAACAGTCGATTCTTATGTGAAAAATGTTCAATTACCCCTATTTTTGCACTCCAATAAAACGGAGAGCGTAGCTCAGTTGGTTAGAGCGTCAGTTTGTGGCACTGAAGGCCGTGGGTTCGAGACCCATCGTTCTCCCTGGTAAAACCTATAAGCTGACACCTTATAGGTTTTTAAATTTTTATACATGAGCTATTCTTTCATCCTAATCCCCCTTATTTCTGCGTTTATCGGTTGGTTTACCAACTGGATTGCAATTAAGATGCTGTTCCACCCACGCGAGCCACGTAAAATACTGGGCTTTACTTTCCAGGGCATTTTCCCCAAAAGACAACAACAGTTTGCCGAAAAACTGGGTAAACTGGTGAGTGAGGAACTGCTTTCTTTTACTGATATCGAAAAAAAGATCACGAGCCCCAAAAATATCCAGCAACTGATGCCGGTGGTGGAAGAGCATATTGACCAGTTTTTGCGCAAAAAACTGGCCGATGAAATGCCTATTATCAGCATGTTTATCGGTGAAAACACGATTCAGCAACTGAAATCGGTTTTCATGAAAGAGCTGGAAACCCTTTTCCCCGTGATTATGCAGCGATACATGGGCAACCTGCAACAGGAACTCGATCTGGAACGCATTGTTATTGATAAAGTAGCTGGGTTTTCCACCGATAAGCTCGAAAGTATTCTGGTTTCCATTATGGCAAAAGAGTTTCGCTTTATTGAGATATTGGGCGGTATTCTTGGCTTCATTATTGGTTTGTTACAGGTATTCATCACCTTAATCGCCTAGTACACCGAATTAAACAACGATATCACCGACAAGTCATCCTTTAAGGGGTATACTGCTTCAAACTTTACCCATTTAAAATTGTCATACTACCGTCTGTGTAATGAAAAATAACATACAGAAACAACGTTGCAACTTTGCATTAGTATAATTCAACATAAAAACATGAGTAAATTATTGACAAGTTTGGTTCTTCTTCTTCTTTCATCTACCCTTTTTGCACAGTTTCCTGCTGGTGGCAGAATGGGTGGTGCCGGTGCCGCCAATATGAATATGGGGCATTTTTATGGTAAGATTGTTGACAGCAAAACCAACAAAGGTATTGAGGGTGTTACCGTGCAAATTACCGGTAACCGTTTTGATACAGTGGCTAAAAAAATGGTTCAGGCTGTTTTAAATACCCAGATTACCCGTGCCAACGGTGATTTCAGCTTTGATAACCTGCCTATATTTGGCGATTTTAAACTGAAATTCAGCGCTTTAGGTTATGCGGCACTGGAAAAAACCGTGTCTTTTGGCATTAAAATGCCAGCCCGCAGTGAAGGCGGACAAACAGGCGGTGGTGGTATGCAGCAAATGGCTGGTATGACCGACAAAGACCTGGGCAATATAAAAATGGAGCCGGATGCTACCGATCTGGGTAACGTTACTGTTACTTCTACAGCCAAACCCCAGTTTGAAATGGGTATTGACAGAAAGATCTTTAATGTAGATAAAAACCTGGTGAGTGCCGGTCAGACAGCTACGGAGATCATGAAAAACATTCCTGCTTTGAATGTGGATGTTGATGGTAATGTAACCCTGAGAAATGCTTCTCCTACGATCTTTATTGATGGTCGTCCTACCACCGTTACCCTCGATCAGCTTCCTGCTGATATTATAGAGCGTGTGGAACTGATTACCAACCCTTCTGCTAAATTTGATGCATCAGGTGGTAATGCAGGTATACTGAACATTGTGTTGAAGAAAAATAAAAAGACAGGTTATAACGGTGGTATCAGAACGGGTATCGACTCACGTGGTCGTATCAACCTGGGTGGTGATATCAATATCCGTCAGAATAAAATAAATGCTTTCCTGAGCGCCAACTTTAACCAGCGTAAATCTATCTCTAATAACTATACAGACAGAACTAACCTGTTTACAACACCCAGCAATGTAAAAACAACCGGGAAAGGTGTAAACGAAGGTTATTTTGGTTTCTTCCGTGGTGGATTTGATTTCCTGGTTGACAACAGGAATACCATTTCTGTAGCTGCCAACTATAACAAAGGGCAGTTTGATAATGTGAACACCCAAAAAGTTGACTCTACTGTACAGAATACTTTTACCTCTTATAACCAGATTCAGAATAATAGTCGCAGCAATTTTGAAAACTTTGGTACACAATTGAGTTATAAACACAATTTTGCACGTAATGGAGAAAATATCTCTGCGGATGTTAACTTCAACTCCAGCAAAAACGACAATAACGCTTACACTGGTACCAGTACTTACAGAGCAGACAACAGTATTAAGTTCCCTGCGTTATTACAACAAACAACAGGTAGCGGAACCAATAAGTTTTATACTTTCCAGACCGACTACGAGAACCCGTTAAGTGATGACAGTAAACTGGAAGTAGGTGCCCGTGCAGCTATTCGTGATTTCGGCAACACGAGTAACCAGTTCAGATACGATTATAATACAAGTAAATACACCTTGGTTCCTGCAATCAGCAACAGATACAAATTTAACGACCAGGTATTTGCCGCTTATGCTACTTACAGCTTTAAAGTAAAGAAATTCAGCTACCAGTTAGGTCTGCGTGCTGAGAGTTCTAACTATACAGGTACATTGTTAAAAACAACTGGTGCTGACTCTTCGCAATTCAAAGTGAGTTTCCCTTTGAGCCTGTTCCCTAGTGCATTTATTACATATAAAGTAAGTGACAAAGTAGATTTACAACTGAACTACTCACGTCGTGTAAACAGACCTAATTTCTTCCAGCTAATGCCTTTCCCTGATTATTCTGATCCACAAAACATCAACATAGGTAATGCGGGACTGAAACCTGAGTTTACCAATTCATTTGAAGTTTCTTACAACAACGCTTATAAGCGCGGTGCCAACTTTTTGGTAACTGCTTTCTTCAAATACAGCACCAATCTGATTACACGTTATTCGTATACCGGCAAAAATGAGTTGAATCCAACTGATACCATGCCTGTATTCTACAACTCATACATTAATGCCGATAACAGCATCACTTATGGTCTTGAGCTGAGCAATAAAATGCCGGTTACCAAATGGTGGGATCTGACACTGAGTGCAAACTTATTCAGTGCAAAAATCAATGCTACCATTCCTGGTCAGAACATCAACAATGATGCACGTGTAAGCTGGTTCGCTAAAATGAACAGCAGTTTTAAATTAACCAAAACGCTTTCTGTACAATTCAGCGGCGATTACCAGGCTAAAACCGTATTACCTCCAGGTGGCGGTGGTGGTGGACGTGGTGGTGGGCCAGGTGGTGGCGGTGGTGGCATGATGTGGGGTGGTGGCATGCAGGGTACTGCACAGGGCTACAACCTTCCACGTTATGGATTTGACATTGCCATCCGTAAAGAATGGACATGGAAAAATGGTAAAAGTGGCTCTTTGACACTGGCGATGAACGATGTTTTCCGTACACAATTATTTGAATCTTATTCTGAAAGCAACCTGTTTACACAGACCAGCCAGCGCAGAAGAGATCCGCAAGTATTACGTCTGAACTTCAACTTCCGCTTTGGTAAGTTTGATGCTACCCTCTTCAAGCGTAAAAACAACAAAGCTGATCAAGGTGGTGGAATGGATATGGTTCAACAGTAGGAGAACAGAAGAATAAGGAATAAGAAAATGTCCAAGTAGATAACTACTTGGACATTTTTAATTTCTGCAACTTAAAAAAGGTCCTAAGGACTCACTTGGAGAATCAGAAAAATGATTCATCAAATCACTTCCTGATTCCTTATTCGATATTTCTTATTAATCAGTTTTCCTCTCCTACCTGTTTTTCCCTGTCAGCATCGGCACAAAAGAAAACTCTTCAAATGCTTCTTCCTGCAGGGTTCCATCTTCGAGTTTGGTGATGCGGAGCATTCGTTGGTTTTCACCTTCATCTACTGGTAATACCATCATCCCTCCTGTTTTGAGTTGTGCCACTAATTTAGGTGGTATGAACGGAGCGGCGGCAGTAATTAATATTTTATCATAGGGCTGAAAGGCAGGTAATCCTTCAAAACCATCTCCAAAAAAAAATTTCAGATTGGGGTAGCGTGACTTGAATACAAATGAACTATGCTGATCGTATAATTTTTTCTGACGCTCTATCGTGTATACTTTGGCGCCCATTTCTGCCAGTACAGACGACTGGTAGATACTTCCCGTACCAATCTCCAATACCTTTTCCAGTTTTTTTACCTTGAGTAATTGGGTCTGATAGGCAACTGTATACGGCTGTGAAATAGTTTGACCTTCCCCGATGGGGAAAGCCCGGTCTTCGTAAGCAATTTTATCAAAGGCTGAATCCAGAAAAAAATGGCGGGGAATGTTATTCATGGCTTCCAGCACCGCTTCGTCTGTAATACCTTTTTCCCGCAGTAACTGAATCAACTGCCGCCGGAGTCCTTTATGCTGATAAGTATCGTCGAATTTTGGTTTCATAAGCAGGTACGAATATAATCTTTCCCTTTTGGCTTACTTAAGAATTCAATAAACTGTGAAAAGAATTTAATCCAGCATAAATTACCCACATATTTATGTGAGCGCAAATGCCTTTTAAGTAAATATGCTGCCATTACTCAAAACATTCCTTTTCTATAATGACTGTTCCCCGAACCTTGCTAAAAATTAGTTTATGAAGCAATTAGCCGGCATATGTGTTCTTTTGTTTTTGTTCATTGCGTGCAAAAAAGAGGAAGCTATCCCCTCAGCAACACCTTTACCCGTGAGTTTTAAGGCCATCGTATCAGGAACGGAGAAAACATTCACCGATCAGCTCATTTGCAAATCAGAACGTGTAGTGGAGGGAGGTAACCACCTATTGAGTATTCTTGGCAGTCATAAAATCAGCGCAGACAGCTTCACCCAGGTTCGTTTTACCATATTGGATTTTACCCGCGATGGTATTACAGAAAACAAAACCTTTGCACTCAATACCAATTTTACCGGTCATTTTGTAGAGTGGAAAGATCTGGTAAATTCAACACATGGCAAATATCATTTCTTCCAGAGCGGGCAGTTGAAAATTACTAAAATCGGAGCTGACTATGTAAGTGGTCAGTTTCAGTTTACGTATTTCACTTTTGATCACTATGGTAATAAAACCGGAGAACACACTGTTAGTGACGGAGAATTCAAAAATTTGAAGATTAATAGAGTGAATTAAACATTCGATAAAAAGAAAAAAGCCTTCCGGTACTGAACCGGAAGGCTTTTTTTATTGCAATTTCATGTCAGCAATAATCCGTTTGACTTTATCCTGTAAAGCTGCATATTGCTCATCGAATGAAGCTTTATCTTTCAGGGTAGTGTTTACGCTGAAATAGAATTTTATTTTGGGCTCAGTCCCTGACGGACGTGCAGATATCTTACTTCCATCTTCCGTAATAAATTGCAAGACATTACTCTTTGGCAATTGTATTTTCCAGTGTTCACCTGTAATCAGGTTCTTCCCTGTCTGCAACTCATAATCTAATAATTCAACCACTTTCGCTCCATCAATCGTAGCTGGTGGTTGCTGGCGATAGCTTTCCATCATGGCAGCTATTTCTTTCTGCCCGTTCATGCCTTTTTTGGTAATACTGATGAGGTTCTCATAATAAAATCCATACTGCATATACAGTTCAATCATTTTATCGAACAGTGTTCTTCCTTTTGCTTTTTCGTAAGCTGCCATTTCGCACATGAGGGCTACGGCACTTACCGCATCTTTATCACGGATCCTGTCGCCAATCATCAAACCAAAACTTTCTTCTCCTCCTATTACATAGTTTTCTTTCCCTTCTTTTTCTTTAATCAGTTCAGCAATCCATTTAAACCCTGTTAATACATTGTAACAGGCCACATTATTCTGTTTGGCCACCTGGTTAATCATTTGCGTGGTTACAATGGTGGAAATCACCATATCATTGGGCGTTGCTATTCCTTTTGCTTTCCTGGCTTCAATCATATAAGCAAATGCCAGTACGGCCGTCTGGTTGCCATTCATCAGCACCCATTCTCCTTTATGGTTCTTTACACCGATTCCCACCCGGTCGGCATCAGGATCTGTGCCCAATAAAATATCAGCATCCAGTGTTTTGGCTTTTTGCAAACCGATACTCATGGTTTCGCTTTCTTCGGGGTTGGGATATACTACCGTAGGAAAATTGCCATCAGGTGTTGCCTGTTCTTCTACCACGGTCACGTTGGTAAACCCAAAAGTTTTCAATACCTGCGGCACCAGGGTGATGCCGGTTCCATGAATGGGGGTATACACAATTTTAAGATCATGCTGCTGCGCAATTACATCGGGGTAAACACTTAACTGCTTCACCATATCGATGTAAGCCTGATCCATTGCTGCACCCAATAATGTAATATTTGCTTCCCCACCATCCCATTTCACTTCATCTACACTGGTAATGGCTTCCACTTCCTTGATGACATTTTTATCGTGGGGTGGCACCAGTTGCCCACCATCATTCCAGTATGCTTTATACCCATTGTATTCCTTGGGATTATGTGAAGCGGTACAAACCACCCCACCCTGACAGCCCAGGTGCCTGATGGCATAACTCAGTTCAGGTGTTGGTCTCAATGCTTCAAACAGAAACACTTTGATGCCATTGGCTGCAAAAACATTGGCCGTGGTTTCTGCAAAAAAACGACTGTTGTTACGGCTATCGTGACCAATGGCCACTTTTATTTCTTTGTCTGTATATGTTTTTTTCAGGTAATTGGCAAACCCTTGTGTGGCCATGCCAATGGTATATTTATTCACCCGGTTGGTTCCTATTCCCATGATACCACGCAAGCCACCCGTTCCAAATTCCAGGTTTCTGTAAAATGCATCGGCCAGTTCATCAGGCTGGGCTGACTGCATTTTGCGGATAGCATCTTTTGTAGCTGTATCATAATTTCCATTGAGCCAGCTATTCACTTTTTCCAATATGGCAGCATCCATAATTAATCAATTTTATAATTGTGTGGATTGAATATAATAAGTTTTGGGAATTTTTGTTCATTTTACCAGCAAAGCCATCATGTAATAAATATGCTATGAAATATATGCCCCTTCAATCTGACCGTCTTTTACCTCTACCTGAATATGATCCTGAATAGTGGTTGCCACTGACAAACCCACAAAATCTGGTTTCACCGGAAAAAGTTTATGCATACGTTCCACCAGCACCAGTGTCTGAATGGATTTTGGATGAAATTGCAGTAAAGGCTTTAATGCATATAGCAGGGTTTTACCACTATTGGTTACATCATCTGCAATAACTACATGAAAGCCATTCAGGTCAGCAGATATGCTTACTTCAACTTCACGCGGCATCGATTTATCAAGCGTCAATGAAGCAGTCTGTATATCATTGGTAATATACTGCCGGAGAAAGCTGGCAATCTGTTCCGCAATCACTGTACCGCTGTTACGAATACCAAATATTAAAACAGGCGTAAGGTCACCATTGAGTTGTTCTGCCAGTTCAAGGGCCATCCGGTGTAATTTCCGGGCTGATGTCGTTTTATCGAGGATATAATTACGTTCAGACATGGATCGGGTTTATACATCAAATGTAACAACAATAAAAGCAATCAACAATCATCAGTGTAAACAGCCAAAACTGTTATCTTAGCGTCATCAAGCCTTGCTTATGCAGTATATTCAGCAAATTTTATTCGTTGCAGTTTCTGCGGTATCCATCTGGTTGTTTGCACGGAAAATCGGTGAAATACGCCGGAACATCCTCCTGGGAAAAGAGGAGAACCTGAGTGACAACCCTTCCCTTCGTTGGAAAAATCTGTTGTTACTGGCACTCGGACAAAAAAAGATGTTTTCGAACCCGCTTGTAGCCATCATGCACTTTATTATTTATGCAGGCTTTCTCATCATCAACCTGGAAGTATTAGAAATTGTACTGGATGGTATGGTAGGAAGTCACCGTTTATTTGCCCAGCCACTGGGTGCTTTATACGACTGGCTGATCAACGCTTTTGAATTTCTGGCTGCAGGTGTATTACTGGTTTGTATTGTCTTTCTCTGTCGTAGAAATATCATCAAACTAAAACGTTTTATTAATAAAGATTTAGATGGCTGGCCCCGTACTGATGCCAATTATATTCTTTTTACAGAGATCATCCTGATGAGCCTGTTTCTTACCATGAATGCAACGGATCTTGTTTTACAGGAAAGAGGAAATAGCCACTACCCTGTTACGGGACAATTTTATCTTTCAGGTATACTCAGTAGTGCATTCAGTGGTTTGGGAGATGGAACACTTGTGATCATTGAAAGAACCTGCTGGTGGTTACATATTGTGGGCATCTTTGCATTCCTTAATTACCTGCCCTATTCGAAACACCTGCATATCATGCTGGCTTTCCCTAATGCCTATTATGCCCGACTGGAAGTACAGGGTAAGATGAAAAATATGCCCAGTGTGCAGAATGAAGTTTTATATGCCATGCAACCCGAACTGGCCCCCGCCAACGCTGCCCCACCTGCCCGTTTTGGTGCCAAAGATATTTTTGATCTGAGCTGGAAAAACCTTATGGATGCCTATAGCTGTACCGAATGTGGACGCTGTACCGCTGCCTGCCCTGCCAATACAACAGGTAAATTATTAAGCCCGAGGAAAATCATGATGGCCACTCGCGACCGTATGGAAGATGTGGGTAAGAACATCAACGCCAATAAACAGTTTATAGACGACAATAAATCATTATTACACGATTATATTTCTGTGGAAGAACTTCGTGCCTGTACCACCTGTAATGCCTGTGTGGAAGAATGCCCCGTAAGTATTTCGCCATTAGAGATCATTCTTGAATTACGCCGTTCGCTGATCATGGAAGAAAGCAATGCACCACAGGAATGGAATGGTATGTTCAGTAACACCGAAAATAATTTTGCCCCATGGAAATTTTCACCCGATGAAAGGGACCAGTGGGCAACGACGTAGATAAGAAATAAGGAATATGGAATAAAGAATCAGAAAGTAGTGTTTAATACCTGCTTTTTTCTTTCCTTTCTCACTCCTTATTTCTTATTTCATATTTCTTATTCCAATTTCATTGCCATGACACTCTCTGCATTCCCCTTTTCAATTACTGACTTTAAAGATGTTGTGCCTGAACTCCACCAGGGCATTACCGGTTTTGCAGAGTGGAGAATTATCAGGAGAGATGATATACGTATCAGGCTGGTTATTTATTCACCCGGCTATTTAGCTGATCACTGGTGCAACAAGGGACATATTATTTTCTGTGCGGAAGGAGAAATGGAAACCGAACTGGAGAATGGAACAAAACATATACTGAGAAAAGGGCAGGTATACACAGTAGGTGACAATTCAGACGCACACCGATCTTACTCAAAAGATGGCTGCACCTTATTCATTGTTGATTGATTATATCCAGGGTTTGTAAACCATACGGTATAGCTGAATCAATGCAGTAATCATGAAGATGACACCCATGATCTGATTCAGTGTTCTATTACTGGTATTATTTTTCTTTACCAGCCAGTTGCCCCCATGTATATAGAGCGCGAGTCCTCCTATGGTGCCAAGCCCCGCGCCTGCCGTAAACATGTTATAGGCCCCGTGGGTTATCGGTAGAACTTTTGTCTGGATCATGGTGGATGTCCATAAAAACCAGAAAGGTATTTGAATTGGGTTTAAAGCACTCATCACAAGGCCCAGCAGGAACCTGTGCAATTTATTATCCAGTATTACCGATTTTTTTTCTGATACCTGCTTTCTGGCCGATACAAAAGAAAATACACCTAGCAGTAAAAACAATACTACCGTTATCCATCCCAATACTACAAACCATGTTCTATGTTTTACCACCCAGTCCATGCCGGTAAGCGCAAATCGGAGGTAAAGCATTTCAACAATCGCTACACCAATGGCAAACATCCATGCTTTTTTAAATCCTTCCTGTATGCCAATCTGGGTAGATGTAATACTCATATTACCTAAGGGCAATTGTCCCAGAAAACTGATCAGTGCAGCAATAAAAAAAATATACAGCATAGTAGCAATTCAATCAGACATTCATTCAAGAGAAAAAAGAAAGTGCGGGGGTAGATTTTACTCCTTTCACCGGCCGAGCAGTAAAGATACCAGATGCGTTGACAGGTACATAAATTTTCTGGGCTTTGTCTTCATAAGCCCATTGAACCCCTGTTGACACATATTCACTTTCTGGCTGTAAAATGTAGCAGGATGTATGAGTCAGGTCCTCCTGTTCTGTAATAAAGTAAGAAGATAGCAAAGGTAAAAGGGCAGCCGGAACAGGCAATGACGATGATAAATTCCCTGCTGTCTCTAAATCTTCCCGCCAACCATCAACCAGCGACTCCATCCTTTTCTGTTGAACGGCAGTCAACTTTTCATATGCTTTGTAATAAAGTTCGGGGTATTCATTCCGTAACTGTTCACCTGCACTGATCGCCAGCAATGGGTGTACACTTTGCAAAGATTCAAGCAATATATCTTCCTTCAAAGGATCATTTCTTTTACAGATGGCTTCCAAAGCAAGCAGTTTCAGGTACAATGGCACCAACTGGTACTCCTTATGCAGGATATCAATCAACCTCTCGGCCGGCGTCAATCTTTGTTGAGGATAAAACTCATGCAACAATTGCAACTTTGCAGCCGTTTCGTCCTGCAGGTACAACCCTGTTATCTTTTCCCTGATATCCTGGTCGAAAAAGTTTTCCAGTAATTCATGTGAAAGCATTTTTCCGTCACCCGATTGCTGCCCTGTAATGCCCTCCCTTATTTCGGCCACCGCTGCAGGTTCATATACAAATGCCAGCACATCAAATATAAGATGGGTGATGTCCTGACTTTCCTGTTTCAACGCTTCTTTCAATTTTTCCAGTTGCAGATCATCGCCAATATCTGCTATGGCTACATCATACCACAACTGCTTCCCCATCATCTCCTGTATCCATGTTTTACAAAGAGCTTTGTCTTTAGTATCCATTTGTGCCTGTTGCTTTTGCAGACATTTCACAGCCATCTGGCAAATGAAAGGGTTTTTTGACAGCATTTGCTGTTTAATAAACCCTTGCTCCTGTTTCACTTCTGCTAATAACTCAAGTATCCTTAATTGTTCTGCTGCACTTTCAGCCGACTGAAACCTGCTTTTCAATAATTGAACAATCATGGGTTCTTTTTCAAACCACTGTTTAAAGTAGCTGGCAGGAAGTATACTCTGTAACAAAAACTCCACACATTTTTTTTCGTTGATCAGTTTATTTGATTCGGCTTCAGCAACAATCTTATTCAATTCGGTAAATAGCTGCCATTCCGCAGGACTTATCTGTTTGATAATAGATATCGGTGAATCAACTTTACTTCTTTGAATGCTTGTGTTAAGCGGATCAACGAATGCGAATTTTCTTTTCACAAACTGTGCCAGCATCACACAATAGCTTTTATAAGCAGCTTTGGTAACCAGTAACCAGCTAACCAATACCACAAGAAAAAGCAGGTTGAGGTATAAAGATGCTTTAAAACCAAGCAGGTTAAAAACAAGAATCAATAAGCCTGCTATGATTACACCCAATGCTTTGGGCACCCCTTCCATTCTGGTGCGCAAACGAAAGCGTTGTTCAGAGGGAACAGGCTGGTAGAATATCTGGTATGCTGGTTCATTAAAAGAAAAACGCAATACCCTTTCCAGCAATTTTGAAAATGCGATCATAGAAAATACAAGACCTGCAAAGCCTGGCATCAAAGCAAAAAAGATAATCAGTATAGTGGATAGCAATAATGCTACCGGCAATATATTAATGCCAAACTTTAACCCATACATGGTGAGCAATCTGCCTGAAATAAATAAACGGGCTATCAGTTCCACCACCGCGACCCCTCCCAGAAATAAACCCAGAAATCCTGCCACGGCCTGTCCGGAAGTATATTCCAGTTTCAGTTCATTTAAAAACATATAATCCACATAATAAAAACCAAGCATAGGCAATAAAGACACCAGGAACATTAACAGATAATAAGTACGTGCATGATGATTCTTTGACTGCTCCTGAACAACTTTCGTATCTGCTGGTTTTGAGTGATGCGGATTGAACTTTTGTCTGTAATAGCTTTTGAAAAAAAGAATCAGTAACAACTGTAACAATATTCCTCCCATACTGATCCATAATAAGGTAGATACCCCCGCCGTTTTCAGTAATAAGGGGATAGAGAAATAACCCAGCATCTGCGAAACCACGTCTCCGGCACTAATCAACGCAAATAGTCTTTTTCCTTGCTGCATATTGAATATACGGGCAAAGAGACCACCGAACATAACAGCATTCAGAAAAGTAAAAAAACGCATCCAGACAAACATGGCGAAATACCACCATTTATTGTCGCTGCCCTCAGCCATATAAAAAAGAAACACAATACTGAAAAGCAAAAACAGGTACCCGGAAGTCAACAGGTTACCAAAAGTCAGGTATTGCTGAATCCGTGCAAACAAATACCAAAGCAAATACCCAACCACACCTGATGCGATAAAAGCATAGGGCAACATATCAGCTTTGAAAGTGGATATAAAAACGGAAACTGTAGCCGTAGAATAAAAAACAAAAGAAATACCACTCAGAAAGGAAAAACACAATAGCAGTAAAATATCTTTTCTTTCGCCTTTTCTAATATTAAAAAGTCGGTTAAAAGTTTTTGCTATGGCAGATGACTGACTCAAACGGATATATTTTTGTGCTGCATATCAAACAAATGAAGATCCGGAAATGGGTACACAAGGCTGTGATGCCCCGACAATGGCTGCATCAGGCGTTCTTTAACCTGCTCGTGAATTTCTCTATCAAAATCAATATGAAAATTGACCGGTAAGGAAGATCCATAAAATGACAATATTTTTTTTACCAGCACCCATGTCATATGTGGAAAGATGCTGGTTACTTTTTCTTCCGAAAGCAGCACATCATCAAAAAAAGTATGATTATCTCCGGTAATTCTAATGGGTGGTGACTGACCAATCATTGGTCCATGATCAATCACTTCTGTTACGCCCATTAAACTTACACAGGTATTACTCATCCGGCTATGAAGCGTATCTTCAAATGGTCTGGGGCCTGCACCTATATCGTTCTTCAGGTCGGATGGATGGAAATTATACATTCCCATCTTTGGATAAGTGAATATTGAGCGTGGAACAATTTGTCCGAAACAGGCCATAATAATCAGATCCGGGTTCCACTTATGCAATAGCTGATAAAAATATTCGGATTTAATATTTCCGGTGAATACTTCCATCCCTTCAGATAATCCACCCTGAATAATCTGCTCTACCATCCTGTACTGGTCTGGCTTTTCAAAATAATGCCAGATTCTTTTTTTGAGTGATATTCTTGCTTGCGGATCCCTTGCGTCATCGGTTGCCAGTCCAACAAGCGATATCCGTTCACCCAATATTTCTTTTAGTCGTTTCAAACTTTCCAATACCCACATACCTCCCAATGTTGAGCCAAAAAGAACAATCCGCAACCCTTCCTTCTCTCCTGTTAAGTGTTCTGGAGGCACATAGTATGTTCCCCAATCTGGCGAATCAAATTTTTCTTTGTATGGGGAGGTTATTGCTTTCATTAAAAATCAAAATTTAAACGAAGCAGTATATTCCTTCCTCTCTGCAAAATTTCAGTTGGGTTTTCAGTACCATCTGCAGCTTTCACGCCCGGATTGAAATAATTTTTATCAAAGAGGTTGTTACAAATCAATTGTATGGTTGTTCCCCTGATCAATTCTTTCAGGCTCACCGTAGCATGTGCCAGGAAATAAGCCGGGAAAGTTCTTGCATTAGATGGCACAGATGTACCAACACCTACCGGCTGGTTGCTGATATAATTGGTTCGCAGGTTAACTCCCAGGTATTTCAACGGTTCATAATAAACACCTGCATTAATGGTATGACTGGCAATGTCTCCTATAACAAGGTTCACATCTCCTTTTTCATCCCTGGTTTGTTTACCTTTGGTATAGGCGTAATTCAGGTAACCGCTTAAAGATTTTTTCCGAAGGGTTAAGTTGGCCTGTATACCTGAAATATTAAACCTACCGATATTATCATTGATATTCTGTCCTGTGGTGAGCGTCCTGGTTCCTACCACATCTTTTATAGAGGAACGATAATAAGTGATATCGGCTGTTAAGGTTTTACTGATGGCATTGCTTGCAGCAAATTCGATATTATGAATACTTTCCGTTCCCAAATTCGGATTCGGAATACGATTACCTGCAGTAGAGAACTTAGTCCAGTTAGAAACGTTCATGATACCTCTTGCATAAATAGCTTTAAACACCCAGCTATTTTTTGTATAATCCAATACAAGCCTTGGGTTGATTTCGGTACCATAACCTCCCGATGTCCTGATCACATTATAATCGATACGTGTACCAAACGTGGCCCTGAATGCTTCTGTAAAACGATAAGTTGCCTGTCCATAGATACCTGCATCATTTACATTGAACTGATTTCCTCCTTCTGGCGGTGCGGTAAATAATCCACGTTCCTGAGCGTCTCGAACATTGAGCGAAACCAGGTAATTACCCTGCAACTGGCTGTTACGAAGTTCAATACCCGCAATCATATCCAGTTTTCTATTGGGCGTATACAACATTTTCAATTCTGTTCTGAATTGTTTTGAATTGGAATAGAGATACCTCGTACTCCAGAAAGCAGCCCTGTTGGTGAGTAAATCCTTGATCGTAAGATCACGACGTGCATAGTTACTCATGAAAACGAGCTTTGAATCATCTACCCCATGAATCCGGTAATTGGAAAAACTGGAAATGGTTACTTTATCAGAAAGCTGTTTGTCATATTTTACATAGAAAAAAGTCTGTGTCGGAATCCAGACTTGTCCATTATCGCCACCAGCTACATACATATCTGTAAACTGTGTGGTTCCTCCTTCACTTTTTTTCCAGGTTTGCGCACCAATGGTAAAATCACCAATAGTAATCCTTGCATTGATAAGGTAGGCTTTATCTGTTTTTGAATACCGTACGGGTTGTCCATTCACCATCTGTGTGTATGCCGATTTATCAAGGTTCCTGGCCAGGTCGATGCCTTGTAGTGTTGGTATAATACTGTCCGCATTTCCAGGGGTACCATAAACCGTGTAGAGGCTGCTGGTAAGTGGTATGCCATGCTGATTGATGTATTGTTGTGCTCCACTACGAATACCCAAAATAGCGTTATAGTTTATAGTATTATAGGCTGCGGGATTATAATCATAAAAAGATTGTGATGAAAGATCATGACTACCCGATTCAAATACACGTGCTGTTAAGGTGGCGGATACCAGCTTCTTACGGTATCCCATGGTAATATCTGCAAAGCGATGATTATAGGCGCCATACCCAACCATGGCTTTTACACCAACCGGTTTCTGTGCAGTGGTAAAATCGGCAGCGGTTTTGGTGATAATATTAATAACACCTGCAAAAGCATTTGATCCGTACATGGTTGATGCAGGACCAAATACTACTTCCACCTGTTTTATATTTGATAATGAATACTGTCTTGAGATATCGGCCCAGTTAGTCCATAAATCATTCTCTTCCACCCCATCAATCAACAACAAAGTTTTTTCAGTGTTATTGGTTCTTAGTCCACGCTGATACATATTGGCGAGTTGTGGGCCATAGTAACGCGATATTTGGAAGCCCGGCAAATCATTCAGAAACTCCACAAGATCAGTATATCCACGTTGTATGATTTCTTCCTGTGTGATAACAGAAATGCTGGCTGGTGCTTTACGGATATCTTCCGCTTTTTTTGATACAGAAGTTACCAACTGTACCGAGGAACCTATTTTTAATAGCCGTACGAGATTGCTGAATTCTTCGGGATCAAAAAATGAAGGTTCAAAGGAAGCATTGATTTTTAAAAGATCAGCTACCGCTTTATTGGCTTTGTCGGGAAAATCATTGGCGATATAACTCAATGACAATAACCTGTATGCCTGTACTTTTTCCTGGTCGGTAAAGCCTGCTGACAAACAGGGCAACAATGTCGTTTCCACTTCTTCAAAGGAGCCTGCCTGGTACTGCCTGTCGGCCAGCTTCAACGCCTGTTCTCCACAAACAGCCTGTGCCTGTAAATTGGAGAACTGCACGAACAGTAATCCAACCAATGAAACAATAACTTTTAAATGTCGTTGCATGAGTACCGTTTTATCGATTACCACAAACTGATTTTTGTTCAATATCTTCTCCTATATAGGTTTTCCATTCAGCTGTTGAAAAAGACCGTCCAATCTGTGCACAATTCTGTTTTCGCAATTGTTCCTGGTCAAAAGTCCACTTACGGATGCTTCTGTCAGCTCCGGCAGATACCAACTGAGTGCCATTGGCCATAAACCGCATATCCCACACCCATGAATCATTACCATTTAACAGCAAGGGTTCTAGCAGGAAATTATTGGTATGCCATATTTTAATTTCGCCATTACCAGCACCGGTTGCAATAAGATTATTATCATCTTTAAAACTGATGGCATATACCGGCGACTGATGTGCTTTTATTTTCTGCGGGTTGGCATACTGCCGATTCGATTCAAATAAATAAATATTACCCTCCGTTGTACCACAGGCCAGGAATTTTCCATCCAGACTGAATTCTACTGATTTGATCAACTCTTTCACAATCAGCAACTCTTTTTTTACAGGAGTACTTGTTTGTAATCCATCAATCAGTAAGAGTTTACCATTCTCTTCTGCTGCTGCAATCTTGGAACCATCAGGAGAAAGCCTGATACTCATGATACGGCTACCCGCTTTCACAACTGGTGAGCTTTGCGCGAGGTTGCCATTCAGGCTGATACGTTGAATGGTACTGTCGCCTGATGATGTATAAATCGTATTATTATTCAGGAAGCGGATATCGGTTACAGGATCTTTATGCGCATTAATCAAAACGGGCGTGGCAGGAAAAGACGATGTATTGAATACATATACCATTCCCCCTGCTGTACCTACTCCTATCTTTTGCCCATCTTTACTAAAAGCAATAGATCTGATATTGTGCTGACCTGCTCCTTTGGGTTTATACTCTTTCGATTTTTGAGACAGGTCATCTCCTTCCCAGAGCTTAATCATACCCGACTCATCACCGGCAGCAAATAAATTATTATTTACTGCTATTGCCCTTACACCACTATTAAATACACGATAACTTTTCTGATTGGCCGTTACAGCTGATAATGCCGTAAATATTTCCGGAATATATTCATTACCGCCATTTTCTTTATTGAAAGCATATGCCTGCGCCGCAAGCAACCGTGACAACTCAAGATTGTTACTGTTAAATTCTCTTACCGACTGATTAGCAAGGGTTCGACTCAATGCCAGCAGCCTGAGTTTACGTGTATTTTTTTCAGAATTTTCTGATCTTATTCTCTCTCTTTCTGCGATTGATCTTTCATTTTTAGCAATCACTGTCTGTTCCTCTGCCTCTTTCTTTCTGAGTTCCGCTTCTGACTTGGCGTCCAATGCTACAGTTGTTGCCTTTTCTGCCACACCTCTTTGAAATAAAGCATTTCGCTTTTCAAATTCAGCCAGCATTCTCTGTTTATCAGCTATATTTTTCTGTTCTTCTGCAAATTTTCTTTCTGTTTCTGCAACTACTCTTTGCTCCTCAGCTCTTTGCTTGGCCGTATCTGCTAATTGCTTTTGTCTTAACGCCTCTTTACTTTCTGCAATGGCCAGTTGTTGGTTTTCAAGTGCTTTCTTTTCACTTTCCTCTGCTTTGAATTTGAGGTTAAGTGCTACCAGTAAAAATACCAGGCAGATCATAGATGCCGTTCCGAGTACCACAGCAATCATTCTGGCACGCTTTATTCTTTTCTTTTGCTGTAATTCTTTCTGTTCTATCTCAAAATCATACTGCGACTTACTATAATCAAGAAAAGCTATGGTACTTTCAAAATTGGGATTGTATCTTTTTGCCCAGGTAGCATTGGGCGCATTCTGTACACGCCATTTTTGGGCAATATCCAGTTCCGGGTTTCTGAGTAATCCACCCGTACCTAACTGATACATGACAGCAGCATTACATAAACGTTTATAAGCTTCAGCCGATCGGTTTTCATCATCTACCCATTCTATTAACCTCTCCCATACCCGCATCAGGCTTTCATGGGAAATATCGATAATGCTTTCTTCTTTTAAATGAATACCCGATGGCGGCATCAAAAATGAACGACCGGGTTTACGAAATACTTCAATTACTTCTACTACTTCCTCTATGGGCGCATTTGACAATTCACAAATTTCAGCCAGACGCGTTGGCCTTCTAATACCCCGTGCATCACTGCCTTTATCTGTTAATGCTTTAAAAAGTGACTGACAGATTTGTTTTTGCCGTGATGTAGTCAACTCGCTGTATGCTTCTTCTGCATGCTGCGATAAAGCATGCTCCATGGTGCCAGCTTCTTCATAATCATCTATATCGATTTGCTGATCTGCATTTCCTTTTTGTTTCCATATATCCCAGGTACGCATTAGTGCATGCTGCAATATTGGCAACTGATCAGGATTATCTCCTACATCATTTAACAACTGGTTTAATAAACGCTGACTGATATTTGCCCCTGCAACAGAAATAGGCGCCACAATCGCTTCCTTTCTTTCTTCACGTGTCATTCTCGGAACAAGGTAGTCACCGGCGTTGATGGCTTCGGGCAATCCCCTGAATTCCGTACAGTCGCCCAGAAAATCAGACCGCATGGTAAATACCACATAAATGGGTACTTCTCTTTGTTCTGTTGCTTTCAATAACAGGTTGATGAATGCAACAGAATCACGTTTACCATCTTTATTGTCTTTTTCATATCTGCTGAAACGAAACAGTTCTTCAAACTGATCCACAAGAATGAGCAAATTATTTTTGGGATCAAGGCCAGATTGCTTATAAGCTGCTACCAATCCATTGCTGCTTCTTCGTAATACACTTTCGTTGATGGCAGCCACTGTTTCCGCATCTGCTGTTTCTGTACCCTCATTTAAAACGCCCGGGTTTGCAAGACCAACAGCCATATTATAAATAGGATCATTACCTGGCCGGAATGAGCAGATACGCCATAATGAACCAGCACCCGACATAAAGCCACTGTGTAAAGCAGGTATGAGGCCGGATTTAACCAGCGAAGACTTACCACTTCCTGAAGAACCAATGACCGCCAGGAATCTTGTGGTACGCAATTTTTTTAACAGCTCATCGACCTGCTTCTCCCTGCCGAAAAACAAGACATCTTCATGCTCTTCAAAAGCGCGAAGACCGGGAAAAGGGTTTTGTATGATCAGATCATTGAACATCCGGTTCTACATTTTGGATAATAATGCTTTTAATTTTTCCATTGGCAACCCTTCTACTCCATTTACCACTTCCGCCTCAAGTGTACGGAATCGTTCTTTGGAAGCATTTGCCGGCCCACCGATATAAATAGCTTTTACTGCCAGTGGTTTTTCTCTACCATAACCGTTGATTTTAAGAAAATCCCTTGTTTTGGAACGCAGCCATATTTCATTGGCATTTCCATAATAAATAATGGCAGCATTACACATTTTCAGGTTCTCAACATGGTCTTCCCTGATCATGGATTCATCCCCTTCAAATATGGGCAATACCACTTCATAACCCTGGTTGAACAGGTAATCTTCCAATGGCTTGATGTCATCCAGGTCAAGTACATCACAAATAAGGTACACAATTCCTGTTGAAGAAGTAACTGCTTCGGTAATTATTGCCGCCTCAGGTTCTTTCTTTTTTTGTTTTTCAATGGCCGCTAGTTTATCAAATACCACACTTTTAAAATCTTCCAGAGAGCCATATACAAGGTCTGCGCCTGTAATACCCTCTTTCCCTTCATTCAGGCGGCTGATAAATGTTTGCTGTCTTTCTTCCTTCGCTTCTTTACCCTCGGGTATCCATATCAGTCTCTCCAACTGGTTGCCTCCACTTGCAGCAGCAGCTATTTCGTTTTGCAATTCTATGATTGACTTCTGCGTACCCTCTGGTACAATACCATAGTTTTCTCCTACAAGATGAATAGACAAAGTACTGTCCTGTAAATAATGTTTCACGTCTTCAATCAATACCGGAGCAATTAATGGCAGTTGCTTATCAGGATATATTCTGTAGCCATTATCCTGCAACTCTCTTCTGAGACTATCCCTGAATGGAAGTGTTTCATAACTGGATTCTGCCAGGTAAATATTAAAATCATCTTTCTGTGTAGTTCCACCACCGGTAGACCCCTGTCCTGGTTGTTGGTACTCTAACCCCTCCAGAAAACTGGCTAGGTCATTGGCCAGATCATCCAGTTTTTCCCAGTATAATTTATCGGTCTGCTGACCAAATGTTTGAGATAATTCTTTCAACCTGCCTGTCTGAACATCGGTGGTATAAAATTCATACCCTAGAATATTCCGAATTTTTTCAGGATGCATATCTACCTTGACAGGAGTTTTAATTACTTTGAATATCCTTGCCTGGTTATTGATACTAAAGCCAATGTTTTTCTGACAGGATTCATAAAATTCATTTACTTCCCTTACACACCATTCTGACTTAATATAACGGGGTGTAAGTATGGAAATCATTACAGCTACCTGCGAAAACTGGTCAACGATCTGCTGATCGAATATGTGATTACCCTGTAATGCAGGGTCACGCCAGATAACAGGCCGTCTACCCAACAATTGCGCTAACCTGATCTCCAATGCCCTGTGAAACTCAGCAATCCACCCTTTCTGTGTTTCAATCAATGATTCATCATCGATATGCGCGTAACTGATAAATATGTCTTTCGGAAACTGCATCAAGGATGTTTATAATTTTGAGGGTTGTTTTAAAGCAAATAATAATGGCATTAACAGAAAGAGATTCAGATCTTTTTCCTTTTCGCCTTCTGTTAGTTTTTCATAGGGTATCAACTGGTCATGAATTTTCAATACTTCTTTTAGTACAGCTTTCTCTTTCCGGTCTGCAGGGAATGGCCCGTATTTGAAATTGAAGACCATTTTTTCAGCACTCCAGCGCTTATGTTCAACAGCAGCCAACACCGAATAAAATTTCAGGATCTGCTCCCTGTTTACCGGCCAGCAACCAATCTGCTGCATCATGTATTGTTTTACTACCAGGTTTCTTGCCGCATAACGATTAGAGTCTTTTTTCCTGTTGTTCAGCAGGTTCCATCTTTTCTTGATGGTGCAATGTTTTAATAATTGGCTTTTATCAACACCTGTTTTTCCAGCCAGAAAATCAATAAAATCATTCTCCAGAACAGACTCAGTAATGGATGGGTGCTTTAAGGGATATTGCTCAATATAGGAAACCAGTTCTGGTATAAGCGATTTGACATTGGTTAGTTTAAACAAATCTGTCAGCAGATATTCAAATTCATAACTCACCGAGTAATAAAAATTAATTACTCTCGATAGCGAATCAGTCATTTCAGATTCCTCTATCAGGCTTTTACCTGAGAAAGTATCACTTTGTCTTCTCAGGTAATGCATATTGAGTGAGGACTTGAACATATTTTCCACCTCATCTTTGTGCATATCGTTTTCATTCAGAAAATTATATATGCCACTGTCTTCGGGCAAAGTAATGATCAGCGGCACCTGCGATACCGACAATGTTTGTGAATAAAGAAATTGCCTGAATGCAGCAGCAGTACTCATTACAACAGAATCACTCTCCCCAAAGAAATAAGCAGCATTTACTTCTGCGAGTTTTTCTATATGAGATTTTGACCAGGCAAAATTGGCAAAGAAATTGGCATTCAATAATTTAACCGGAATCAGCTCAACATATTCATCACAAAATGGATATTGATAATGGAAATCATGATAGAAAGTTTCTACATCTTTATCTACCAGGTAAATTTTCAATGATTTTTTTCCGGCATAATGACTTAGAATAATATTTTCGAGCAGGAAAAATTCAGTGGTTTTATTGCAGCCAATCACAGCAATAGAACACTCTTCTTCATTTGCGGGTGAAAAATATTGATGAGGCGCATAAGTATCATACACTTTCTGCGACGCCAGTTGATTGATACTGAATGCATGAAGGTCATAATGTTCATCCGAGTTATTGATGTCAAAATAATCCTTGATCACATCTATGTTCTCATACTCATCAATATGCATGAATATCTTTAATACATCATGTCCGTCCCGCTCTTCATTGATATGAAACTGGTAAGCGTAGCTGCTGATCTTATCAGCAATCTGTATATTAGTAATATCTTCCGTATGTGCCAGGATACATATTCTTGCTTTTGAAAGACCTACCATATCCAATGTTTTCTTTTCAAAGGGACTGGATGTGATGATGATACCGCCTTTTTCCTCTATTTCTTCAATTGAAGGATTTTCTTCATCGTTTTCTACGATCACTACCTTATAACCAGATGTAAGCAATTGTTCAGCGATGCTTTTTGCAATTGGATCCAGTGAAAAAATAATGATGTGATCTGAAAAAGAAAAGCGGATGCGATAGGAAAAATATAAGCGACGCAAAAATCTGAATGAGAGTGAGAAAAGACCATATCCGACTAACACAGCCGCCAGGTATTTTGCTGCCAGCAGGAATGGATTGCCCGACACTTCTACGGGGTCGGCATCATTCATGATAAAATAGTTGAAAATAGCAAAGAGTACACCCCAGAAATTAAACTTTTCGCCAAGGTCTTCCCTAAAGCCAATGATGGCAAAAAGAAATACTGAAATGATCAGTACAGGGAAAATAAATGGCTTAACCCGCTTTAAATTCATAGCAAGGTGAGTTAGTTGGTTTTAAGATGAACAATTTACATTTTTATCAGATACATCTGTTTCTTATCTGTCTAAAAATCCTCACGAGATACACACATCCTATACAAATCAGACCGTTTTTCCTTCTTTTCCAAATTCCTTTCGAATGCCTGTAAGAATGTCTTTCATTAAAATGATGTTGGAGTTTCTTTTCAAAGCCATTAAAGAAGCGTATCTGGTTACATTGATGATAGCTCCGCCTGCCATTTCATATTTTTCAGCCACATCATCCAGGTTCACTCCTGCATCAAGGGTTGTGTGGTCTGAAAAGGCCTGTTGCCATAATTTTTTCCGGTGTTCTGGTGTTGGCATGGGGAAATAGATCATCGACTGAAACCTCCTGGTGAAAGCTTCATCGAGATTGGCTTTTAAATTGGTGGCCAAGATGACCACTCCGGGAAAATCTTCCACACGCTGGAGCAGGTATGAAACCTCCTGGTTGGCATGCCTGTCGTTTGAGCTGCTGGTCTGGGTTCTTTTACCAAACAAGGCATCTGCCTCATCAAAAAACAAGACCCAGTTTTTATTCTGTGCCTGATCGAAAATATTACCAAGGTTTTTTTCTGTTTCACCGATATATTTCGAAACCACCATGGAAAGATCTATACGGTACACATCCAGTCCGGACGATTTTCCCAACAATGATGCAGTCAGTGTTTTCCCTGTCCCTGGCGGGCCATAAAACAGAGAGCGATAACCGGGCTTTATTTTCTTACTCATGCCCCACTCATTCAACAAATGACCTCCATACTGAATCCAGTCTCTGATTTCCATTACTTCCTCCAATGTGTCGTCCTGTAAAACCAGATCCTCCCAGTCTAACTGGGTAGTTATTCTTTTTGCGGGAAAGTTTACATTGTAATCGGGTTTATGCGAATTGCCATTGGTAAAATAGTTAAGGTATTCAACAGACAATGTGAGTACACCACTTAAATAAGGCTCATCAGCATGTGTAGGTGAAAGTTTGAGTATTTTATGTTTACCGAAATAATGGTCTTCTCCAAAAATCTCCAGCAATGAGAATCTTTTTTCCAGGCTATCTGCTGCCAGTATGAATGCTGCCGTTTCTCCTGTAGGAATAAACCCGGAGTGGTTCTGTCCTTTCACCCCGCCGAATTCTGTAAAGCCACGGTCATAATTGGCATTCTTAACATAAAACACATCAAGTAAATGTGGTTGCACATGCGGTGCCAGCGAAAGAAGCAGGATCATTCTTTCGGCTACAGACATTTTATAATGTTTTACCACCTGGGCATACATGGATGTATTATCTGTAAGGTCGGGTGCCGGTATCTCAAAAATATCAGTCAATGCACCTTCCTGCTGCCAGTATATTTTAAATCTTGCATCAATGATATTTGCCAACCATTGTAGTTCAGACCGAAGGGTCGCAGCGTTTTCTATTGCAGGTTTTATATCCATTCTACAGTCAGTATTTGATTCATCCAATTTGTTTTAATAAATCCGAAAGCCCATGGCAGTGTTTGCAACAACATATCATACCCTCTCTGTTCAACCCGCAGGTTCCACTGGTCTTCAATGAATTCAAGTGCGCCTTCTCTGATGATAAACGATGCCCTGATACCTTCAACAGTACTGTTTTTTACCTTATCCCATCTTTGCTTCAGCACTTCAAATAATTCTTCTGTCAGGGCAATTTCATTTTCTGTGGGTTCAATATCAAAAGCAACAGGTTGCTCAATAGGCATTCCACACAGCAGTTTGTTCAGTATGAGTTCATATTCATCAAACTTATTTCGCCCGGTTGCAAGATATTGTAATAAAAGCACAGCTCTTTCTTTTGCTTCCTCGTTGATGAAAGCACTCGCCTCCATCAGTCCAAGTCTGGTAAAATAGGTAGAAAAGAAAGGATGAAGAATAACTAACCCTGCATTGGGTATAAAGAGTTTTGTCTTTTTTTCTTTTTGCTTTAATGCCGCTTCTTCAGCCTCCAACATTCTTTCTTTCTCTTTAGCGGCTTTCAATTCTTTCTCCAGGGATTCAGCTATTTTCTGTTGTTCCAGTAAACGGTCTCTTGAAGTAAGCGAAGCATGTCTGTCTTCATAAAATTGATTAAATGAATCAGATGCCAGTTCAATATCTTTTAACATACTAACCTGTGCTGCCAAGATGGGCAATAACCCTGTTTCCTGCGCTTCTTTCTTTTCTGTTTCTTTATTATACAGTTGCTCAATTGCATGAGTACCATTGGGCATGGTGTGGGTGAAATATGACAGAAATAAAGAAAAATATTCTTCGCGATTTCTGAATTGTAAGCCCTGAACAGCAGATTGCAGGTTGAAATAACGTAACACGATGAGTGCTTTTTCACGGAGGAGTGTATCTGTAAACGCAGCAAACACCAGATTTTCTAAATAAAAAGCATCTTCCTGAAAAGAGCTGTGCAATTGGTTTTTATACACTACCAGCACTTCATTATACAAAGACCCGCCCTTTTCAGACAAATAACTCACCCATTCCTTTTTCTGTTTCAGGGTTTCTTTTATAGAACCTGAACGGATCATTGTTTCAAGCGCTGCTTGATCCTCCCATTCTCCGGATGGTGAAAATGAAGGAATATCTGCCTGATCCAAGAATTCGGGTAATGAAATCGCTCCCTTATCCTGTTCTGTATTTTTCTTTAGGTAACCACTGAGTAACTTCAGTATTTTTTTATCATCATTATTATCACTGAGAGCGAGGATTGCATACAAAGACATGATGGAAGATGGAAGATTGGTATGCTCTCCCAATAATTGTTGCACTTTCTGCTGATCTATGGAAAACAGTTGTCTGATAAAATGTCGAATCACCATATCCCCTGAAATCGTCACAGTTTTCAATAATGAATCTGGCAACCTGTTCCAGGTAAGGTAATATCGCAGAATATGATAAATAATGTTAGCCCTGTCTCTATCTGCTGCCGTTTCCGGTTCAGCTGAAAAAGCCATCAGCATGTCTTCCACAAATACTTCCTGCTCTCTTTTCCCTTGTATTTTTATTTCCTCTGTTGTCTGTAACCGAATAAAAGATTGAACTTTATTACGAACAGGCAACATCAATAAAGCAATATCTTTCGCATCGCCTCCTTCCGATACCTGGTAAAGCGATGTTATTTCCAGCACACGGAATACGTTTACTTCTGTTGCTGATAACAGTTTTACCAATTCCAAAGGATAGATGGTATAAACGATCTCTACTAACTGTCTGAAAAAAACAATTCTTGCGTGCTCATCAGTTATGTCAAAAAATGGAGGTAAAAAACCTGATACCAGGTAAGATTTTAATACCCCCATGAAATAGGTGGCCATTTTTTCTTTTGAGCTACTATCAGCCATTTTTAGCAGCTCGGCAATTGATGTGTACTTAACATCGGCAGCTACCTGAACGCCTATATTGATTAATGCTTGCCTGATGACCGGAGACAACAGGTTTTCTTCAGACAATGGTATATTGGGTTTCGAAATATCCGGTTTTGCATATTTATTTACCAAAACATGCAAAACCGATCGTGCAGGTGTTACTGTATGGTCAGGCAATGCCAGCCATCGTTCCCATTCATGCAATAAAAGTGCTGGCTCTGTTTCCAGAAGCTGAACACCTGCAAAGAAATTTTTCAGATAAAAATCTGTCAGAGAAAACGATTGATAGAGCCCTGCATGAAATAGTTGCCAACTGATATCTGCTATTACCCATTCAGCTTTTACAGAATCAATATGCTTTTTTTTCAATGACGCAGCCAGAACGGCAAAAAAATCCAGTTGCAATTGATATGCTTTTATTACAAAACCTGAAGCATCGGTATGTTGTAACATCATTAAAAATGACTCTTTCCCCAGGCTTTGTAACCATCTTTTCCTTAATTGCGAAGATGAGCCGGCAAACCTGAATACCAACTGTGCTTCCACAGGTGATTTTGCATGCAATTGTTGGAATAACATGGCAGGAGATTTTCCGGCATGTGAGCGCCCCCACCAGGGCAGACTTCCATATTGAAGAAAAAAACGTAGAAGATGACTCAGCAGTTGTGCTTCAGTACTAAATAATGATTCAGTAAGTTCCTGCTCCTTGTTCTGCTCAGTTTTATTTACCATCAACAAAAGATCATTTGCTCCCTGCGTTTCTGCCAATACATCATTAATCAAATCGAGGTGTCGCATCTGCATCTGGTCTACATTAAAAAGCGCTTTTACTCCTGCCTGTATTCTTTGTACTACTGTGGGTACAGAAACACGAAGATGTGCGCCGATACCTTTTAATAATAACCGAACCAGTTGTTTGTCATCGACCAGGTTAATTGGCGAAAGCAATGTTGCAGCCAATACCGAATGCCATACTGCTTCTTCGAATACCTGTTCTGTAACCATCCAGGTTTGTTTTGTTTTATGTAGCAAACTGAAAGTCGCAGCTATCTTTAAAAAGGTTTCTGCACGGCTACTGTACAAAATTTTCAAGTATTCTCTGGTCCTGTCTGTACCAAGTAATGCATATAAACGATCAGCTATATCCCTGTTCCATGACAACTGGGACAGCATTAATTGAAATGTATCAGGAACCGTTGATATAAGCCTGAACAATAAAGCTCTTGTAGATTCTACTTCTCCTTCTTTCATTGAAATCCAGAATGGCAAAGTGCCTGATACCAGATATTGTCTGATGATACTCAGACTCCGGATGCTGTCTTCAGGAGCTATATTTTTTCTTTTTTTTGCAGATTCAATATCCTTCCATTCCGGCATTTCATATGCCTCTGTTGCTAATTCCTGAATCAACAGTTTTAAAGAAGATGTATAATCCGGACCATCTGCTTTCATAATTTCAAGTGCTGAATAAAACACATGGAGCAGTGCTACATACTGCATGTTGAAATTAAATGCAATTTGTCCGAGTATACTTTTAGCAAATTCTTTTCTGTTGAATGCTCCACCTCTTTCAACAATCAAATACGTAAGAATAAAATAAGAGAGTGACTGTTCAAATTCTTTTTCTTCTGCCTTTACAAGTCCATCTGCATTTTTTACTTCTATTATTTTTTCTTCGAACCCAAAAATATATGCGGCTTCACCCGGTTCAAGAACCCCTATAATACCTCGTACCTGTTCTTTGGAAAACTGTCTTACTAAACGCCTGCGAACATGCTCAAACTGTCCGGCCCGCATGATGATGGCTCTGAGTGCTGCAGTATCTTTACGCAGTAACTCTTCCAAGGCCACCGATGGCGTAAAAGATTCGTTCTTTACAGCCCACCATGGCAAATGGCCTGTGTATAAAAAATAATCCATCAGGTCAATAAGACTATGATCGGTGGGTAATATCTCAATATTATCTCCTCCCAGCCCTGATTGTTGTTTGCGAATCTGTTCTTCCAGTACGGCTGCAAAAGCTTCCATGAATTTTTGAGGCAGTTCCTGCTCCAGGTTATCAATGTTAACCGTACCTACTTCTACAGTCAGTGTATTGATTTTATATAAAAACTCTTCCGGAATATTTTTCTCAAGTAACAATTCCATTTGCCGGGTCAGTGTGCCATTCACCAATGAACTGATGCGGCTTTGCAAATCATAGCCCCCCGATTTTGACGTAAAATCGATATCAAATATTTCCCTGTTGATACTGAAATACTGACGTGACAATGGGTTGTTTTTATGATGAGATATGTTGCGCGCCTGCTATAATCATAATGAGTTCTCTACTCAGAGATCGGTTCATGGCTCCAACACTACCACCTTCCTGTAAAGATTGCAGCCAGGGAAAATAAATCGATTCAAATCTCTTCATCTCTTTCACCGATAGCCAGAAAAATTGCTGTCTCATATGTGCCGGCGCATGTTCCCTGAATAGACTTTCCGCAAATTCCCTGAAATCGCCTTCCTGAAATCTTGCTGGCCAGGCTGGCATTATTACCGACATCCTGAATGAGAAAAACTGTTCATCCAATACAATATCTTTCGAATAACTTACTATACTTTTTATGGTCGGGTATTTTGAAGATGACTGTAGTTGCAACTGGTTGATTGTATGAGTAATTTTTCTGACAAACTGGTCCATTTGTTCCCTGTATGCCACTTGCAAAGTCTTGGGAGTGATGAGCCAGGTATAATTTCTGTCCTGACTCAAATTGATCTGGCATAATTCATCGAGTTCCGAAAAAATCGAATAGTCGCCGGTTTCCATGATTCGCTGACAGGTTGTTTTAATGATGTCAAGCACTTCCTCCCTCCTATGTAAATCCATCCAGTCATTTTGCTGAAGCAGCAGCAATCCCCTATCATCGAATACCTGAAATCCGAATGATTTAGCCTCTGGTTCAGGCCTCAATAAAATATGCTCCAGTGTATGAAAGCCTTCAGATGAAACACTGATCTGTTTTAATGTATCAATAAATTGATTCAACTGCTGTTGTGCTTTTTCACGCGTTGTAAATTTTCCGATGCGAAGCCATTGTCTTTTATCAGGAGGTCTGTATAATACAATATACCCCTGACCATTTATTTCCTGTCCTATCCGATAATATTTATGGTCTATGCCTTCTTTCAAAAAAGCTGTCTTTTGTGAGGACACACTGATATTTGTTTCTTCAACCGTATTCGTTTTTTCTTCCCCGGATGAAAGCAACTCTTCCAGCAAGGATTCATTAACCAGCATTTCTATTCGTTCATCATCCCATCGAACTTCATACAACACTTTTTTCCCTGAATGAGATGACTCATAATGATTACTGCTGCTGATAGAACACTGACCAAGACTTTCGTCAAATGACAGGGAAATATTTTTGATACCCGATTCGGGTAAATACAGAAGGGCAGCCATCAAGCTATCGTAACCACTTCTTTTATTGGAAAATTGGTCTGTATAATCGATAGCCTGGTTTCTGAGAGAACCAAATGAAACTATCCTTTTCAGGATATCAGATTTCCACTCCAACTCCGCGAAGCGTGACGCCTTTTCATCTCCATGCTGGTATAACTGATAATACAGTTGTAATGGATATTTAACAAGGTTGATATCAAAGCGAGATAGCAAATGATCCAGTATCCTTTTTTTTCTGTCGAAAAACACTTCATCCGGTTCTATCGAATTACTAAGGAATTTGAGGTACCCATTCTCAGGATCATTCTTGAAATAATCCCAGTCTACATGGTTCAGGTTGGCGTTTTTAGACATGAAGTCAGAAAGTATATTTCCTGCTCCGGGTACTTCATACAGGTTGCCAGTAAAATAGGTGCTGCTTGCCGTTTGCAAATCAATATCTGCTGTAAGTATGTTCCCCACATTTGACAACTGTGCTAGATAATTAACCATAATCTGCTCAAACAACATGATATAAGCTTTCAGTTGTTTTACTTTAGCTTTATCTGCGCGTATATTCGGATCCTGCTCTTCTTTAATCACTCGAGCTCCTTCAATTTCATCTGCATTCAGCCGGTATAAGTGCGGAAATAAATGCTGGATGGAAAAATACACATCTATCTGCCGGTGATCGGCTTTAATATGCTTGGCTTCATCATGACCATATCCTTTGATGTATTTTCTTTTACTATTGTCGGTTTTTTTGTGCAACAGGCCTGAAAATATGCTGGCCTTAACAGGTAACTCGTGACTGGTATTGAATACCCTGATTCCGGGATTATGCACATCGAATACAAGACGGGGAAACATTTCGGCATCCAGGTTAACAGGTCTGAAATCATACTCAGCCTGGCTGAACCGGATCATAAAATTGCGTACATATTTTACACCAGGTACATTCAGTATTGACTGAATCATGTCTGACGGATCCAGAATGGCAACTCTTTCTTTTAATTCTTCATCTTTTATAAAACCATGTTTTAAGGATGGCCCACTGTAAATATCTTCAATGCTCCAGCCTTCTTTCTCCAATTGCGATTCAGAGTAAAAATGAATAGGAGGAGTAATGGTACGCATCAGCATGTCATACACATCCGCTAAAATTTCTTCATGCATCTGGTGTCTTTCCACCACCACTTCCGCTTCAATCTGAATATCAGCAGGATCAAGCACCACAAATGAATGATAGTCTTCTCCTAAACTTCGCTGTCCGTTAATCACAGTTCTAACCTGATCAATTATTTTCTTTTTATATAACTGTTTATCTTCAGGTGAAGCTTCTGTGTTTAAATACTGATCTGCTTCCTCATTGTTTACCTGAATCAAAACATTATACAATCCTTTGATCCCTTCTTTTCCCTTTGTATCCGTTACCGGAACAATCCAAACATTGTGGATCTCCGGAATACGGTCGATGATGAGTTTTCTGAAATCATTAACCAGTATAGGTTTTGATGTAAGGACCTGATGCCTTGGATAAAAAAGATTTTTTTCAAGGTTGATTTTACCGTCTTTCCCGGTAAGAATTTCTTTGATATCGAAACCGGTACGGTAAGCTAAATCTGTTATGGCATAGCAGAGATATTCCAATATGGTTACGCCCGGGTCATGGAGATTGTAATCGGTCCATTTTGAGCCGGCGTATCGTTGTACCAACTCCAGTCCTTTTGCACGAAGAAATTCATAATTCAGTGCAGAATCTGGTGCTGTTGGTTTTTCCAACTGAAATTCTAATATACTATCCCTGTCCATATTGCTTTTTATACAGAATCATCTGTCTTCCATGAGTTAAAATATTCTCCTGGCAGACATAATTCGTCGTCCCATAGTTTTGTGATATTGTAAAAAATATCTACTTCATTACCGTAATTATTTCCAGTTTTGATTTGCAGGCTGTAGTTATGTGTTTTGCCCGTCCAACGCAAACGAAGCCTGTTCCAGAAAAATCCATAATGGGCTGATGTTTTTCTGATGCGTCCCCTCGATCCACCAAATGCACTCAATGCAATTGCATGTAGAATGGCAAATTTTCCGGTTCCTTTTTTTCCTGTTCTGGCTACTACCTCAAAAGCATTACAGTTATCAAGTCCTTCCACTATGGTGTGCCATTTACCATCAGCGGGTACAGATCCTGATGCAAAAGTTCCCAAACGGCCCTGCATGCCACTGAACCCTGCCACATCCAGCTTTAAACCGCCAGTACTTCTTTTACCGATGCCCAGGTTACCATTTACGTCAAAATAAAAACTGCTATTATCTGAACTCTCTTCATCTTCACGAACCGGGTTTATTTTCATGCTTTCTACGCCCTGTTCATCCTTTTCAATACAGAAAAAAGGATCAAGGTCGTTGATGTTCTTGTATAGCGAGATAAACCGATTGGAATTTCCCATGGTGGCAATTACAAAACCATCATCTTTATCTTTCAGAAAAGCATCATCCTGTTTATTGATCATTGAATCAATCAGGTAAGCAAAATGATTTTCTGTTGGTATCTGCCCGTTACGGAAATACTTCTTCAGATCCTCTCTTCCGAAAGACTTATTATTGCCTTGTGTTTTCATATAGGTCAGTCGTTTGAATGAAATGTAAAATCAAATCTTTCCTCCTCACTATCTTTTATTTTATCGTCTGCCTGGAGTTTGTTTTTTTCACTGGTCACTAAGAGTTCTTCTCCAATTACCAATCCGCCAATACCGGTTTCCTGTGGTTTCAGGTATTTTCTTTCCGGTAAAATACTGATCTCATGTTCAGGAGCTGATATTAATATGCTACCCGGAAGTGAGCCTTTTAAAAAATCGACTTTCTGAACTGCAGAATCCACCACTTTAGCTTCGTAACGTCCTGTTTGCTCATCATAAACATGATAAAAATGCAACACAGAAAATGATGTTACATGCATCACATACGGACATTTCTTGATGAAATTAAGTATCTCGGATATATATGTCCTCCCCTCCATTTGTACATCGGAATCTGCATTGAAAAGCCATGGAGAAATAAACCGTCTGATATCGTGATTGAGTCTGTTGATATTATTCCCAATACTGTCTTTATGTTTGGCATCATTAAAGATCACTCCACACACTACTTTCACCCGTTCATAAACAGGGTTTACGACATCCACCTTAATAAAAGATGGAAGCTTAGAGAGTACCAGTTTCCTGATTTGGAACAAGGTAGATAATGACGCTTTGGGCTCTTCCGACCAATCGGTTACATGTGATTTTTTTCCAGGAATAACGACCACTTTAATATCGCTTTCTGCTGCATGATGAGCCGTTACACTAACGCCTGCACCAAGACAATGTACTTTAATGATATCAGGGAAAGCTTCAAGCACCATTTCAGCAATATCGGTAGTTGTGAGTGGTCTTTGTTTATGATGTAGTCTTTCACTGATTCTTGCATAATATTTTTCCGGTGACTCTGGTTCTCTTCCATTGAAAGATGCGTAAGGCTGAACGATTTGTTGTATCTGCGGAATGGTTTTCGCAGTTCCTTTAATCATACCCGGTGCCAGTTGTAACAAACCAGATGCCGTTCCTTCATCCAGTAAGCGGGACACCGTAACTGCCTGTGTAAAAATGCCCTTGACTTTTGTTCTGAGATCACCACGGTTATTACAGGAAATTCTGAGCCAGCAATAAGCAGGATTCAGTACCGTATTAATGCCATTCTCTGATGATGGTAAGCGTAAAACAACAATTCCGTTGTTAATAAAATTGCCTGTAGAATCCTGCAATATATCCGACTTGGAAATTTCTTTCCATTTATTACCCTGTAATACTGCCCATTGAACTGTTTCTATTTCAAAACTTGCATCATCATTGTTATTGTCCTCTATCTGGAAAAACAGGCTGAGTAATTCACCAGGCTGCGTATCTGCTAATCCGATAAACAAATTACTCTGGTCTCTCAATACGGGAATAAAGCCCATATCAGATACATCATTGGATGGATAATTAGACCGGTAGCCAAAAGGTGTATAGTGCCATAAACTGAGGTTATGCGCTTTTTCGCTTTCCTTATTAATGCCATTTACAGCTTCTGCATGTTCAAGCACATAATCAATCGAAACCTGGCTCAATACTGGTATATATGGCTGATTGGGTATCGGTATTTTTTTTGCGAAGCGTTTTGCATTATGCATGATCACTTCAGGAAAAAGCCCTGGAAAAATACGATGCCCGAAACCTTCTTCAGGGGAGGTAAGCTCTAATCTTACCGAACCTTCACGATAACTGTTTTCTGTTCCGGCTGCTGTTTCTTCCAGAGAAAGCGTATTGGCAAACCTGATTTTTGAAAAATCAATCCCCTCAACATGTGTTGTATTACCCAGGTATGCCATGGTGCCAGGCTCTTTCCCCATTTCAAAAAGTGAATACCGCTGGCGTAATTCAGGGATGGGCTGATGACGTCCATCGTTTAATGCACTTACTGCTATTTTAAAAGCATCGTTACCAAAATATTTCGGGTACGATGTATAATATGTTTCAAATCCACCTTTGTCTCGTGGCAGATCAAACCAGTGCAGTCTTATTGAAATATCTTTTGTGTAACAGTTGAAAATATTTGGGTTATGTATATCAAGATAGGATCCGATAGACGGTTGTGGTCCGAATACCTGAAAGGGACTGGCCATACTGAGTACACCAATATTATTTTGCAGTTTTACAGAAGCACTGTCCGTAACAGCCAAACGGATACCAACCCTCTGTAATACCATGTCTTTCAGAAAAGTATAGGGATTGTGAAATGAATTGTTGTTAATCTGCAACCGAAGTAAAGGCCATGCAGTTTCCAGTTGATATCCATGAATGGCTGGCTGATATACACCTGTTGAAGGATCATTATGACCTAATTCAAAATCAATTTCAATATATTTATCCGTTACTGCTTCCAGTTCGTAATGAATGGTGTATTTATCTATATTGATCCAGTTTTCTTTCCCCGTAATGCTTACCATAAATGCTTTTGAAAGCATTTCAAAAATCAGCACTTTTTCATGCGTGTCTGTAACGGCAGAAAAATTTCTTACATGATGCAGAAACCCGAGCGCACTTTTATCATGTATATAAAATTTTACCCGCAGGTTTCTTTTACCATCCTCTGCATATAACAATGGCGACGATACAAATAAACCCATGTCGGCTGGCATCATGGATCGCTGATCAAAAGATAATTCTGACTGATCTTCCCCCAGCAATGGCCATGCTGGCGCATCTTTATCAGCAGTCACCGGGTTATTAGCAAAAAATACCTGTAACTCTTTTACATCTTCATACTCGTCTGATTTAAACGGTATTTTCACCGTTTCACTTACATACACGGTATTGAGTTCGCGGATGCTGGCTTTGGTGATCAGCAGATCATCATCGACAGCAAAACGAACTTCATTTTCCATACCTGGAACAGCAGCAACCACTATTTCTCCTTTCTTGAGCAGGTATTGCTCAAAAGACGGGTTTAGAGATGCTACAATATGGGCCTTATCAGGTATGGCTTCTTTTGCTTTTAGTCCGAGGATATCCTTATAATAAAAGTCAAGGTGTTTACCCGTTAGTTGATTGATGTCACTTCGCAGGTATTTGTACAATTCCAGAAAGCTGATAAGCAAGGCAATATGTGGCTCGTATTCGTCTGCACTACCTTTTTGCTTATACAGGAACCATTCTGCTGCTTCCGAAAGTCGGCTATATTTTGATCGTACCGATCCGAATAGCTTGTCTGTTTTGTGTAACAGGTCATTGATTTGCGCAACTGTATGAGAGCCTTGTAAGGATTCCGTTTCAACGGTTGTAATACCGGCTACCACACTTCGAACTTTTCTGAAGACAGGCAGTTCAATGGCATCACCAAAAACTTCTCTTGCCTGCTGGATCAACTGGTCTAACTCTTCCGCTTCGGTATCAAAAGCATCATGACCAGCTACAATTTTCCTGAAATCGAGCATGCCCTGATCTGTTCTGGAACTGATCCTGAATTTCTGGTGCACTGATTCCTGGAATCCGATAAAATTATCCAGGAACTGAAAAATACGGTTTACTGCTTTGATATTTACCTCATCAGGTTGCTGACGACTGATACTGCTTTTGAGCTGATCGTATTTTCTGATAAAACTATTCACCCCGAATTTGGGAACGATACGTAAAATGACATTGATATCAGAGAGAAGAATATCTTCCCAATTACCGTCAATCTGGTTGTTAAGATTATAATAATTGAAATGCTGCGATAACTCTACAATAAAACGAAGCATATCATCCATATCCCGTTCATCGATCTGAAAAAAATCGGGTTGCAGTGAGCGTGGGTATCTCTCTGTCTGGCTAATGCCATCTGCGATATGGGATGCTTCAAATTGACTCATTGCTTAACTCACTTCATTAACTACCCTGCACATTGGTACCTTCCGTAAAATAGAACGGATAAACAATATTGTGTCTGGTATTGGTTATGATGACGGTATAGTTTATTCTGATCAGCAAAACACCTTCAGTATCGTTTCGCTGCATGACTTCTGAATTAATGAATTTGATCCTGGGTTCAAAATTGAGCAGGGCTTTTGCAATTACATCATTGATCTGTGTAATCAATGCCGTATCAATTTTTTCAAATACCAGTCTTTTCAGGAAACAGCCAAATTCGGGCTGCATCAATCTTTCACCTGGAAATGTATCTAATATGATCCTGATACTTTCTTCGATATCATTGGTATCGGATACCATCTGCACTGAATTACTGAAACGGTTAAAGGTTGGAGGAAAACTCCAGCCTGTTCCCAAGAATGATTTTATTTCATTACTCATAATTATCCTCCTATCATTACGGTTGGACATCCTAATACAATACTGCCTCCATGCGCTGTGGTATCGCCCATACGTGCTGCGGGTTTACCACAGATCATTACAGTTGATGAACCTTTTACAATAGAATCGGGTGGCCCAACACAAACTGCATTGTCTCCCATCACCGCCGCAGGCATTTTACCAATCAATACCGTTGGTGCTCCCGGACCAACAATCGGTCCTCCGACATGCGGAATAGGCGGCACTCCCGGTGTTTGCATCGGGCAGGTGTGCATATCAGTTAGTCTGGCTGCTGGTGGCATTTCTTTATTATTTAATTTATCATCACCATTGCTCCCTTCACTGTTGTTTGTCCGGAAGCCGATAACTCTGCGGTGGCTGTTCCTTTTGCTGTAAATCCTACCTGGGCTGTGTTTTTAATATTCAGCCCTTTCAGTTCCACATCTCCTCCACTTGCTTCAATGGATACTTTTGTTGTTGCTTTAATAGATACAGCACCTTTCGATTTCAGGTTAATATCTTTCGCACTATCAAGGTCAATACCTGCCGATGACATTTTTACCGTGTTCCCATTCTGGTCTTTGATGAGAATAGATTTATCCTCGTCGCTGATGGTAATGGAATTGGCGCCCGGTGTTTCGAACTTCATCACTTTTTTCTCGTCATCGAATGTGATTTTCAGTTTGGCTTTGGTGATGATGGATTTGATATAATTATTTTCATCTGCAGGTGGATTAGCCGGTTTATTTTTAGGACTGTAAACAGAACCAATGATCACAGGATATCTTGGATCGTTATCCAGAAAGCCAATGATTACTTCATCATTGATTTCCGGAAGAAATCCCGCTCCTGCTGTTGAAGTAGCATAAAAGTTAACATACCTGGCCCATAACTGCGGCTTGGTTTCTGCAACTGATGCCAGTTCTACCTGAATACGGTATTGTCCACCAGGATCTGCACTTAATTTTTTTACGGTAGCAATTTGCAAGCCATATACGGGAGGCAATTGCCCTGTAGCAGGAGAATAACCGAAGTCGGGCAGTTTATGAATGGGTGTATTATCCAATCCAAACCGAACCGTAGTGTTCCATGTACCTGGTTCGATGATATGATTAACCGATGAGACAAATGCTTTACCATTGAATTTTTTACCCACACCTTCCAGTTCAATGATATTACCTGTTTTTACGGTAGCATTACCTACATACTTCACTCTTCCTTTGAAGGCCGCCATACGTTTACGTAGTAACACTGCATCTGCCCATACTTTTAATTCGGCAGTAGTCATGGGGGTTGGCGATACCAGATCAAGTGCCTTCTGGTTTAATTTTGCAGACAGCGACTTTGGAGATAAAGACGATTCACCCTGTGCATTCACCGTAGGCTCTGCTGCTGTAGATTTGAGCATGGCCTGTGTCTTATTGTCCCAGCCGGAAGCATTCAAGGCTGTGGGCTGGTCTTCTGCATTGAGTTCTGCCTCAAAAGCCATCATCGATTCTCCGACAGCAATTTTCATTACAGCAGCTCCATCGAGTTTGGGCTTATCTACTTCGAGTTTGTAGTCGGTTCCATCCATGCAGATGATATAACCGTTAAAATCTGCACGGGATAAAATAAAATCCCAGTCCGTTGACCTTACCTGGAAAAAATTTTCATAGGTAGTTGTAGTAGCCGTTACGGTTGAACTTAATCCGCTATAGGTTCCAATAACAGCAGTAATAATTTCGCTGTCTTTTTTTTCTTTAAAGCTGGCTTCCTTTTCATTAAAAGTCATACTCACTGCCTTGTGTTTACAGGTAAGTCTTACTTTAAAAGGCGATTCACCATCTACTTCAAGGCTGTGTTTTACGATGAAACCTTTGAACAGGCTTTTTTCTGCTGCATTTCCATAACCGGCAGTTATTTCAATTTCTTTTCCGGGGTTAAAATCTGCTGCATCGGATATGGGCACCGTACCTTCTGCGGGATTGATGTTTCCGAGCAATACCAGTTCGGCCACTGATATTTTATTCACCGTATGAACAATATTGGCAGAAGAAAGTCCGTAGGTATCTCCCATTGGTGACCCGTCCACTTTTACGGTAACCCTCAGTGTAAGGCTCGTAAGGTTATCTAAAGGTGTAGCCATAGGGAATTATTTTTTCAATGGAGGGAAGTAGAGTTGGTCTCCCGGTTTTATTGCATTGATGTTAGATAATTTATTCACCCTGGCTATTTCCATGTAATAAGAACTGTCGCCATAAATCTGGTAACTCATGAGAGGAAGTGTATCTCCTGCTTTTACGGTACGTAAATGCGTAAGATCAGGTGAGTTATTACCTGCTTCCATCGCTTTCTGCTGCCAGTCTACATTTTTCTGCAGTTCCATATTAATGGATGCGCGCAGCGGTGTTCCGTCGGGTTTAAAGAGTGTATATTTTACTGTTACCGATTTACAAACACATTTAAACGACAATTTACCCCATGATATTTTGAGGTAATTGGTACTATGCGAATCTCCATCATACTGGCATACTACTTCCTGAAAATCCTGTACGTAAGTTTCTACATCCTGGTGAAATAAAATAGAAGTAACAGAGTTTTCAGTAAGACCGGTTCCGTCTACAATAATTTCATCAAACACCAATGTTTCTTCTCCCATTTTTGAAAAGAAATAGGTTTGACCGCTGTCGCTGATGACTTCTGGTGTGGTATATTCAACTGTTTTTTTTCTCGTGTATGATTTAGGATTGATAAATGCTTCGATTTCTCCTTTCTTTTTGGTAATAGAACAGGATGGATCGGAGAAACATTCGATCTTGATTTTTTTTAACCCACCCAATAAGGTATCCATCACACTCATATCATCTCGTGTTTAAGTTATCGATCCTGGAGAGGAGTTTCTCCATGCACTCTTTTACAATTTTTGTTTTCATTTCCTGGATCTTCCTATTGATCTCAGCTTCATCAGTCTGTCTTTCGTTTTCACGAACATTCACCCTGATGACCAGTTCACGTATTTCAAGTGGCATAAGCACTGTTTTAAATACCTTCTGTTATATAAAAGAAGGTGTATCTACGCGTTCAAAATAGTTGTACGACAATTCAAGTGTTTCGATCACGATCGAATTTTCCATGGATTTGAATTCTGATATTTTCACTGCTACAGGGTATGTTTTTCTGAACATCCATGTAACGGAGGGAATACCTCTTTCATCCTGCAGCATGATCAGGATATCCATAGGTCTGAAATCGAAATTGCTGAATGAGTTCTTCATCCAAAAATAAAGAGAGGAGCCCTTAAGGAGCCCTCTCTTTAAAACAAGATTATCGTATTTAACCCTATTGGGCAATTTGTAAGTAGCACTTACTCCTCCCTCCTGCACATCGGTGGTTTCTATCTGGACGTTTATGCCTGTTACATCCTGAAACATACATTCATTTCCATCCAGAAAGGCGAAAAGAGGAAATACCACTTTAAAACTAAATCCGACAGGGATATTATAAGGATATTGGCTCTTTGACATAATGATTAATCAAGTTTCAAATCAATACCCGTACTTCTCCTTTCGCTTATGTTAAGCTACGATCGTTAATCCTTCATGCGCGAGCTCCATGGTCTCCACAGCTGCTTCATTCGCATCAGATTTCATATCGGTTACGGTCATCTTGCACGGGAACGCATTAGTGAGGTTCCATGACATGGCTACCGCATTGGCTTCATCGAGAAGACTGATTACTACGGTTACCCTTTCAATGGTATTCATCTTAATAGCGTTATACATAGTCCACATCTTCTTATCATCTTTGAAGATGCCTTTCTTCAACGTAATGTTACCGAACTTCTTGATACCCGGCATTTTTACGGTTGAATAAGCCTGGCTATTGCCCGCTCTGTATTCTATTACTTGTGTTTCAGATGAGAGTCCGGTAACTTCCTGAAAGAAAAGTTCATCGGATCCGATTTTTACTGAAAACTGAAATTTGACAAGTGGCCACGTTGCGGCTGACTGTGCTGCTCCATTATCTGCCATAAAATATTTTTTATTGAATTAATGAATAGTTGAGATCCCTTTGAAATTATGATTGTTGCTGTTGTTGCTGGAATGTGATCACGATGAATTCCGCTGGTCTTACGATCGCTACTTTAACAGTAATTCTCATAATACCATCAAGAATATCGTTAGGTGTCATGGTTGCACCCAATCCCAGTTGCACATCATAAGCCTGCTCGGGAGCAGCACCTGCTAATGCACCCTGTTTCCAGAGATTGTACAGGAAATTATTCATCATACTGGTAATTGTTACCCATGTACCAGCATCATTCGGCTCGAATACATAAGCCCTGGTTGCCAGTTTCAATGATTGTTCAATCATGATCAATGTTCTTCTTACATTGATATAACGCCAGTCCTGGCTGTTACCATCCAGTGTACGGGCACCCCAAACAAGTGTTCCGATACCAGGGAAAGGTCTGATGACATTGATTGATTTACCTGCAATAACGTCTACATTCATTTTCTGCTGCTGCTCATGCGATACATTTACAGATGGCGCATTCACCATATTAACAGATACGTTTGCAGGCGCTTTCCAGACACCTCTTGAACTGTCTACCAGTGTATACAAGCCTGCCATCGCAGCACTTGGTGGAAGCAGGTTCAGTCTTGACCTGATTTCTTCCAGTATATGAACATAAGTTGAGCTGGATGCTTTCAGCGACTGGTGAACATTGGTGCGAGATGCGGCCAGGTCTTGCGGAGACAGTGCCTTCATATTGGTTACTACCTGCTTGGCAGCATCTTCAGGTAAAATAGTACCGAGGTCAACAGAAGCATCGAGGTTCATGAAATCGAGTTCTGAAGCCTGTACGATAGATGTTTTCAGCCAGGGATAATAAGCAGCACCATAATTCAGGAAATTGGTTCCGATGGCTTCCCTGAACTGGGTAATATCATCCATTGCACTTTGAGAATTCGATTGTGTTACATCGAAAATACCAAAGCGGCTTTGTGTTTTATGACAATGCTGTAATACCAACTGGTAAAAATTATTGGCCATTTCAGGCTTTGCAATAATGTCCGGAGCTACTACGAGTGTTGGTTCGTATTCTTTTTCAAGTACTTCAAATACATTGGGTACGTTGCTGCCTACGAAATCATCTAAATTGATTTCCAGACCATCTTTACCTGCATAAGTTCCTACAGATAAAATATAAGCACCCGCGCCTCCGTTAGAATAGAACAAACGAATACAGTTGTAGAAGTACAAAGTGTTGTTGTCATTGGCTTTGACAAGCATTTCTTTGCCATTCAGACTGAATGTTTCTTCCTTGGTTCCGGCAGGAGCTTCGGTGATGGTGAATTTCGGATTGAACGCGCCACCAAACATCTCTACATACTCTGCAAAAGATGAAATTTTAGTGGGTTTGTGCAAAAGTGATTTTCCATTTCGTTCCGCTCTTTCGGTGTACCCGATAAAAACAGGAAGTGCAGTTTCTACGGCAACTGCCGAGCCGGGGAAGGCGTTTTTCTCTTCGATATAAACGCCAGGAGTCATTAATGTTGCAGCCATGGTGATTGGTTTTGGATTCTAAATATAATGTTTGTTTGTTATTAATAAAAGATTAAAGAAATATTTCCGAATAATTTAATTTCTCTGTACCCGCCTCCTGCAAATGACTAATGGCACTATTACTCGGGTTCGGCATCATTCCAATGATGACCCTTCCCCTCCCACTCGCAGGTTCATAATTTTCCAGCAACTGAAATGACTTGTTAGGCAAAGCTGTCATCTGAACAGGTGTTGATGATCTGAAAACAATGGCATCACGCTGATCAGGCAGCACAAAATGCTCCGGACCAATAAATGCCTGTTTGGTTTCTTTATGCACAACGGCCGGATTAACCAGCGTTTTCAGGTGATCGCTCGTTAATATATAACGCCAATAAGTAGCTTTTGCCTGGAATTTTACCTGTAAAGATGCCGTCAAATCCTTGTGGAGTCTTATTCTTAGCTGCCCAAACGGCTTACTGAAAAACGCTTCTTCCATTTGATCGACAGGAATGATATCATCCACTGAAACAAATTCAGTCTTTGTTAAGCCTTCTCTTTTCGCCCCATCACGATCCAGATTACTAAATAGAAACAGTGATTTACTGATATTACCTGCTTCAATGTTACCTGTATAATTTAAAAAAGAGGAATCGGAATTCGAAAGATTGAATACAAGCGTCTCTTCATTTGATAATACATCTTCCCGTGTACGCGGACTTCCGGCAAACTGTGCATCATAAAAAACGGATGCTTTATTGTTGGCAGCACGGAATACCAAACCTAAACGTAAGCATAAATGTCTTGTGGCATCATCTGGTGTAAAAGAAAAACCTGCTGGTATCTCATTAGGGAAATAGGCATGCGTAACCGTCACGCCCGTTAATATATGGAACGATGAAGCCATAGGTTTTTTGGCAGTTAGTTTAATTTATATCAATACAGCAGCACTATACTGCATCATTGGATCTCTCCACTCCCGCCACAGCCGGTCTGTACTCTCGTATCACTGAGCTGTCGAATGTCAGCATTCTTATCTTGTACACAACCGATGGCATATACTTGGCCCCAAGTGTCGACCACACATTATTCAGTTTCTCAGAACTCAGGCTCTCCATTTCAAATGTAAGTTTTTCAACTCCGGGATCCAGTCTGGGTGTATTGGAAAGACTGAACACGTTTTTTTCCTGCAGAAAGGCAATCACAAAGGAAAGAAAACGAAGCGCTTCCGGATAATTGGCGCCTGTAAAATAAGAAGAAAACAATACGTACAGGTTCACGCTCATAGAGGAAGAGGTATTGGCAAATGTTCTTGCTCCTCCTGCTGATGCATTGCTTTTTACGCTGGGCTCTTTCTCAGTGTTAATTAAAGTAATCAATACTTTATTCTCTCCCTGGATCGCAATTGTTCCATCCTGGTTCACAATACCAGACAGCACAACTTTGTCTTCAGATATCCTGAGTTTACTCCTGAAATATTCATTGAGTTCTTCGGCTACACAGTTAAGTGATTCATAGATCATTTTGGTTGCGGATTATACATCGGAACGAATCATTCGCCTTCATCTCAATAGGTAGCCGGGTTCCGGTGGGAACTAAAAATAATAAAAAACAATAATAAATTCACAAAAAAATACAAGTGAATATAAATAAAATGATATTTTTATTGACTTGATATGAAAAGCCGCCAAAGCTTACTGTTTTTATCCGTTGCCTTTTACTTACTACTGGCAATCGGAACCAAAGCATATTCCCGTAACGGAATGGAGCATGGCAATTCTATAAGCTATCATTCATCTGAAGTCTTCGATTTTTTCCAGCAAAACACCGACACTGTTCCCAAGAAAGAAAATTCTGCTGTTCAGGCATTAAAAGAAGCGGGAGAAAAAGTAAAAGATGCCGCCAAAGAAGCTGGTGGTGAGGCCGGTAAAAAAATTGCAGGTGATGCCGTTAAAAAACTGGCGCCAAAAATTGAAATACCCAAACAGGCACCAAAAGTAGATGGCAACCTTTTTAAGAAAGTAGCCAACTTCTTTAAATTCAGAAAAAACAGTCGCCTCAAAGAAAAAGACCGTATCCTCGGTGTTTTTGAAAGCCTCGGTATCAATGACTCCATTGCTGCTACTTCTGAGAATATCAAACTGTTAATTGATGAACTTTCTCTGAGAGAGAATCAGCACTTCGATACTTTACTCGCCATCATCAGCGCTATTAAACTGGCTGCAGAAAAAGAAGATCCTCCGGCAGCAGTAACAGAAGCGAAAAAAGAAGATCCACTTCGCCCGGAGCCTTCTGACAGCAAAATTGTTACCGATAAAGACATTGAAGACCTGACCAATAAACTCCTACCCCTCATTACAGAAAAAGTAAATGAGGATAAATCTGGCAAAGAGAAAAGAGAAGCATTAAGTGCTTTACGTAAACTTCGGCTTGGCGCTGGTGCTGTAAACTATGTTACAGATACTGCTAAAAAAATTGTAAAGCGGTTTACACTTTCTGTTAAAAACAAGGCAGAAGTGATTGGCATGCATAATTATACCATGAATGATGGTTACATCGGGTATAAATTTGGCTATCTCAATACTCTATTATACCAGTCACTTTTTCTGAATGGGAAAACCGGCAATATAAAAGAGCTGAATGGATGGGACACTGCACAAGTCATCAGCGACGCACAGGGAGAAGGTTGCAAAGTGATGTTTACCGTAGCAATGAATCAGCCGGCTAGTATCAGTCACTTTTTAAGCAACACAGCTGCACAGAAAAAATTTGTTGACAATGCCATTTATCTGCTCAAACTCAGGAATGCAAATGGTGTTAATATACAGTTCGATAATCTGCCCGGGTATGAAAGTGAAAAGTTCAGCGCTTTTATTAAATTCTTTGCAGACGTTCTGAAAATTCAGGACACAGGTTATAAAGTGATGGTTACTTTACCTGTGTACGACAGGGACCAAGCTTTTGACCTGCTGGCACTGAATGAGTCTGTATACAGGTTCCTCATCGATTTCAGTAACCTGCCTCCTTTGGGCAATGGCGCACTTGCTCCTTTAAAAGGACGAAATGATTATACCATTGAAACTGCTGTATCAAGATACCTGAATACTGATGTGCAGGCCGACAAATTAATCATTACCATTCCATATACCGGAACACGCTGGCAATTGGCCAGAGGTGAAACCAAGGGTCGTTTTATTCAGCTTCTCACCTATTCGGAAATCCGCCAGCGTTATAACTGGCCCGTTTATTACGACGAGGAAAGCGCCAATGCCATCATGGACTCTGTTAATGAGAGAGGTGTTACCATCAGAAGAATCATTTTTGATGATGACAATTCTCTGGAAAAGAAATACGATTTTATTCTTCAGAACGGACTTGGTGGTGTTAGCATTGATGCGCTTGGTTATGATAAAGGATATGGCGAATTATGGGATATGCTGGCCTATAAATTTGCCATTATCGATACCAGCTTCCTTAGCGACAGTTTAATTGTTGCCCCCGCAAACTTGCAGTTAAGCTGGCTTGATAAAGCTAAAAGAAAACTGTCGCTCTACTGGTATATTGTAAACAATCCCTGCAAAGTTTGTTTTGATGATATACAGGATAGTGAATACGCTACTAAGCTTAACCGCTATTTACAGGAACTGAAAATTGATTCACTGATTGCTGCAGAAAATAAATTACTGCCCCCCGCTGAAAGATATAAGAGCAGGTTCGAATACATCAACTATGAATTAACCAACCTGCTTATTGTAACCAGTATAGTTCTGTTTATTTTATTGTTGCTTGCAACTGGTTTCTATATCTATCAGATAAAAGTCAACAGTTCAGAATGGAAATGGAAAAAGAAGATGGAACTCGTGTTATTGGGTATTACCATCATTTTTGTGCTTTCTTTTTTCAGTTATTTATTCTGCGATGATACCATTCCTTTATTTGGATCGGCACCTGCGGTTGGCGCCAACCGACATGATATAGTGGCCAATACCTCTGTAAATAACACCGCCACTTATTCATCCTTCTGTGATACCGACACCAATGATACCTGTATCAATATGCCTTTATATACTTTGATGGGTATTATTCTTGCAGGTATGCTGGCAGGCTTTGCCATTACCCGTTACCTGATTCTGCCGCTGATTAAGCGGGATGATATCCCATAGTTTAACCAACACTTCGAGTATGTCATTATTAGATACTGCAGGGATATTCCGGTTTCATAAAGAACAAATCAAGCTATATGGAAAGGGTACTGCAGAAGCATTAGGTTGGGAGAACCATGAAGGGCAGGTTCAAAGATTTGATGTATTATTCAATATAGGCGATCTGAATCATCGCTCAGTATTAGATGCCGGTTGTGGCTATGGTGACCTGCGTGGTTATCTGCAAGAGAAATATCCGCATGTTCGTTATTTTGGTGTAGAACAAATACCTGAATTACTGGATATTGCTGCAGAACGCTATGCATCTTTACCCGAAACACTTTTTTTCCAGGGCGATTTCTCCAGCTCGGAATTACCAGTTACAGATTATATCCTACTCTCAGGTTCACTGAATTATATAAACAGTGACCCCCTTTTTGTTTTGAAGATGATTGAAAAATTATTCAATAATTGCAGGATTGCTTTTGGTTTTAACCTTTTGAGTTATGCCGATCCGGAACAAGGGTTGATTGTTTCGTATAAACCTGCTTTTATCAGAGAATACTGTGAGCGGCTATCTAAAAACGTCCGCTTCTTCGATGATTACAAACCCAATGATTATACCATCTTCATGTATCATTGATCTTCTCTCCCGTTCTCTCTTTCTCCCTGTTAATCAAAGCCTATCAAAAGTAAGCTGTGCGTTTGTGGTGGTGTGTTTAACAGGGAGAAAGAGAGAACGGGAGGAGTTTTGTGAAAGCTGATTATCTTAGATAGGAGTTAAAATACAGCGTCTTCGCGTCTCGTATTTTCAAATATTGCACCTGTTGTATCTGCACCTGACATCGTACAGTTTATCAGACTTGCATAACTGAATACCGACTGTTGAAAGGAAACTCCATTGAAATTACAATGATCAAAATCTGTATTGGTAAAACGGCTATTACTTAAGGAGGCATCAAAGAAAAGACTATTCGACGCTTTTGAATCTTGCCAGTTACAATTTTCTGCTTGCATGGAATGTGCATCCGTATGCTCAAAGAAAACATGGTTTAATGAAGAACCAGCAATATCTGTTTTTACCAGGTTAGAGAAACGAAATACTGCGCCATCCAGTATTGCTTCTTTCATATTGGCTTCTGCAAAATTTGTGTGGTCCAATATATTATCAGACAGCTTTGCTTTATGAAGATTAGCACCAAGAAAATTAGTTTCTTCAAGTTTACATTTACTGATATCAGCTCCATTGAAATTAGCCGATGTAAAAAACATACCAGATAAATCAGCATCTGCCAGATTGGCTTTTTCAAAACAGGCACTTTCCAGTATCGCTGGTGTATTTGTTGTCCGAAAATGATTCCATTCTTCTGCGCTACGCCACAATAGCTGTATTTGCTGTATGGCTGGCTGCCAGTAAGGATCATCCAGAGCAATATTGTTCAATTCAGTCTGGTACAAACGACAACGTGATAATGCCAGACCAGGCAACTTGGCATCGTTTAAACAGGCCCCTGTAAAATCACAATAATGCAGGTGCGCCTGTCTGAGATCAAGCCCCGATAGATCTGCAGCTCTGAACATGGTTCGATCTGCTGCCGCTACTGATGCAATGGCAGTATTAAAGGCGCTGATATCCGATTTCAGCAATTCAATCCATTCTGTAGACTTCAAAGTATTCATCTTTTATTCTCCTGTAGCTTCTGCTTTCTTTTCATTAAAAATAGCCGGCACTTTTGCACCAAATGAAATGACTTTTACGCGTAAGGCATCTACTTTACCATGATCAAATGTTTTGAACAGGTCATTCTTTTCCACTTCAGCAGGGTCTCCTTCCAGCTCCTTCCCTTCAATTACTACTTTATTCGATTTGATGGACATGGCGGTTGTTCCGATATGCGCAACTTCTTCATAAAATGGTATCCGGGCTAAAGCTTCTTCATCATCAATCAGTTTGGATGAAGCTTCTACCAGTCTCGACATATATTTACCTGCACGATACGCGGCATAATAAGGCAGGTGATGATAGGCATGCAGTGAGTGTAACGCATCTCCTACATTCTCATTTACAGATTGGAGGAAAAGCTCTTTGCGTAAATTGTATTTTACTTTTTGTATGTTTTCCTGATCCAGTATTTCTCGTCGCTGCTGACCAACTGGTTTCTTGCGTTCATCTGCTGCTTCTGCTTTCAGTTTATCCAGTTTTTTTCCAGCCCCCTGATCCAGTACAGTGTGTTGCACAGCGCCTTCTGTAGCGTACACTTCGTTTGCATAAGTCAGGGCTTCGGCTATTTTATCGCCTAATACCTTTCCGAGGTTATCAATCTCAACCTGGTTTTTAACAGGGGCATTGGTGAGGGTATTTAACTGCAATCTCAATGCTTTTATTTCGACCAGTTTCTCTGCATAAATTTCGTTTGAGGCCCTGGTTTCTGCTGCCGACTCTTCGAATTCAGCATTATTCTCAAAAGCGCTTTTCTTTCCGCCAGAGAAAGTAAGCCTGCTTTCATCTGCTTTCAGCTTTGCATCATTCTTCTGTATTCTTTTGGTCACAGCATCCCTGAATTTAGCATACTCCAATGCTGCCTGATCCAGTTTGTTTTTCATTTTTGTTTTAGCAGTACCTGGTGGCAATACGCTCAGGGTTTGTCTTACATAAGAATCCCACTCTGTCTGCTCCATGTTTCTTCTCACTTTCACCAGCGACCATACTTCCATTTTATCATCGCGTTCTTCCACCGCTTGCTTCGACATACCTTTTACCTCTGGCTTAGGCGTATATTCTTTGGTGGTACTTCCAGGTGCACTTGTATCATCTGCACCATGTATCCAGTCAGATGCATACACGTTAATATCAAATACGGTTCCCGGATCATAAGGTACTCCGAAATGCGATCGGAATTCTTTATTCAGAAGGCCTACTGCAATTTCAGTATTGCTGCCTGCCAATGAAAGGTCAATATCTGAAGTAACAGCCATGGAGCCTACCGGATCCAGTGTCTTGGCCAGTTTATCTTTGTCTTTTTCTTTACCCTCATCCATCAGTTTATCTTTCACAGAAGCCATGGCTGGGTTCTGTGCCGTTTCTTTTACGGCTGTCTGCATTTTCCCAAGCGCAATATCTGTAAACTCTTTCCATACGCGCCAACGCATATCGACCAATGCATTCATCAACATAATGCCATCGTCGTGCGAAGGTTTTTTATCGGGTGTTATGGTAGATGGCCATTGCCCCATTGTTAAACAGGCTCTGGCTTTAAACCAGTTTGCTTCGAACGGCCCCTTTAGTATTTCCATCAACACATCATCATCCGAAGCCCATTCTGCACGCTTGGCAGATATACCTGCCGCCAGTTCTGCAACAGTTCTGGGAGAACTGGGAGCCAGTGGGGCAAATGGATTTTCCGTTTCAATCGATGTACTGGAAGGTGCCGGACTTGCAGGATCTCTTGCTGGTGCCCCAGCGCCTCCTTTACCACGGCCTTTCCCTTTTACTTCTGTCCAACCCTCTCCTTCTCCTTCCCGCTGAACCACTCCTGTTGCACTCATTTGCTGAATAACCGGCAAATCCCTGCTTGATTTTTTTTGAACAGGTTCTGGACGATATGGACCAACCGCAAACCCGTCCATTTGTTTTAACTGAACTGAACGGGGTTTGAATGCTTCCTGCTGAACAGGGTCTGATAGAGGTTCAGCAGGTTTACGTTGGGTTGTAAGCTTAAATGTTTTTGCCGCTTCTTCATGCGGATCACCTGCACCTTCTTCTTTTTTTGCTTTGGTATGAAATTTGGCCAGTTGTGCTATTGGAACCGCAGGTAAGGATATACCGTTTTCACCCACACTTTCAGATGCTTGCTGAACAGGGGCATTTGTTTTATTTACTTTGGATTCTTCGGCCAAGACATGCGCTTTGAAAGATGAGGTTATGCATTAAATCTTATGTCTAGCTATTGTCCTTACCCACTTCCAATGCTTTTGCTCCCATCTGGTCTGCTTCTGATTCTAAGCCTGCATCATCATTCACGGGCACACCCTGTTTCATCTGGATCGTTGGTTTTACCCTACCCTGTTTTTGCTGAGCCGTATGCCAGGCTTCATGTGGTAAATGTTTTTCCTGCCCTGGTGCTACATGAATATCGGTACCCTGTGCATATGCATGGGCTTGTAATGTAGCAGGTTTGGCGGAATTATAGTGCACTTTCACATCATTCAACGAAACTCCGGATAGTTTTTCAACCCCGGATTTGAGGTTATTAGGCAGTCCTGTATTATTTTTTTCGCGTTGCACTACATTTTCAAACTTGCCCTGCATGGGTTCCTCTTCTTCCACACCTGCTTTCTGAACAGTTTCAAATTTACCCTGCATGGGCTCCTCTTCTTCTATACCTGCTTTTTGAACAGTTTCAAACTTACCCTGCATCGGTTCTTCTTCCTCTACACCTGCTTTCTGAACAGTTTCAAATTTACCCTGCATGGGTTCCTCTTCTTCTACTCCTGCTTTCTGAACAGTTTCAAATTTACCCTGCATGGGCTCTTCTTCTTCGACTCCCATTTTCTGAACGGTGGCGAACTTACCCTGCATAGGCTCTTCTTCTTCCACGCCCATTCGTTGAACAGGACCTGTCTGAACAAAACTGGGTGCAACTGCAGGTAATTTTTTTGCGGTTGAATAGGCTGTAGACTCTACCTCCTGCTCATTCGCTTTTTTGGATTTGGATTCTTTTGCGGTAAACATATAAACGGTTTGAAGAGTGCTGAATGAATGATGACTGTTATTTATCTTGCTTTATACAGTTTGTAAATTTCTGCTCTTGGCAATTTACCTTCCTTCAATAATGCCATTTGCTCTTTGTTGGCTCCTAATGCATCCATTGCTTCCTGCACTTCGGGATCTGAATGATTTTCCAATACATTATCGATGAATGCCTGAGCCCGCTTCTCTTTGTTTTCTGAGGTTCTTTCATCCTCTTTGCCCTTTCCAACCCAGCCCTTGTCAATCATTTTTTGTTTGGCGCCACGAACCAGACCTGCAATAGCTTTGATACCTTTACCACCAGCCACCAACCCCATACCTACCGCCGCACCAATTCCGGTAACACCTGCTCCCACAACCGTACTGTGTCCTGCAGTTTCAATGGCAGAACCAACTGCATTAATGCCCGCTCTGTTACGTTGTTTTCTTCGAACATCCATTGCTTCTTTGGCAATGTTTAACAGGGCAAATTGTTTTTTCAGATCACCTGTATAACCCTGGCCCGGAGACAGTTGCCCAAAACCAGGTCCGTTTCTTTCCTGTATCCTGCTTTGCATAGCAGCCAGTTTATTCATCTGCTTATGCGCGTAAATACTTTTACCTCCCTGTACCAGGGTATCTAATCCGGCGGATGCTATACCAAGACCTGGTATGGCCGCACCGGTCGTTCCGGCAATCGATAAAGCACCACTAGCGACCGAAAGCCCCCCACTGGCTATATCTGCTCCGGCCAGAAGTCCGCGTTTGGTATCGCCTGTCTGAGCAGCTTTAACAGCTTCATAAACACCCAATCCCCCTGTCACAGCTCCTCCGGCAATGCTTAATGAACCACCTACTGTTCCACCTGCAGATTTTCCCTGCTGTAAAAAACCTTTTTGACCAGTATCAACCGCAGCATTTATACTGGCACCTGTTAATGCCATGGGTAATCCGGAATTAAGTGCTGTATTTTTTCGATTAATGTTTTCATCTCTGTTCATGAAAGCTGATGCTTTATCCGGAGCCGCAGCGATGGCACTTCCCGCAGCACTTGCTCCTGATTTCGTTTTATCCCACAGCCATGATGCCCCAGAGCCAATAGCGCTTCCTGCTTTTTTTGCACCGGAAGCGATAGCACTACCGGCAGCACTCGCTCCAGATTTCGTTTTATCCCATAACCACGATGCCCCCGAGCCAATGGCACTGCCTGCTGTTTTGGCGCCAGAAGCGATGGCACTACCGGCAGCACTTGCTCCTGATTTCGTTTTATCCCATAATGATGAGGCTCCTGAACTAATAGATGATCCTAATGATGAAGCTCCTGATTTGAACCGATCCCACAAACCTGCTCTTTGAACCGGCTGCTGAGCATTAGTTGTATCAGTTGACTTCAGAGACGGAGCATCATTGGGTTCAGCGATTTCCTCCGATTGAACCGCTTTTATGACTGGTATGGTTTCGGTTTTTTCCTCAGGCTGTTCAACAGCTTTTTTTTGTACAGGTGTATGAGAAAATGGACGAACGGCCGGAAGCGATTTTACAGGAGCAGCAGATTTCTGTTGCGCTGATTCTTCTATTCTGACCGGTGATTTACCAGTAAACGCGTGTCGGTTTGTTTTCATGAGGGGGAGCTGGTGTTTCTGAATCCCTAGGTCCAACAATATCCATTTTTTTTATGATAAATACAAATCTGGGAGTGGGTATCTAACAAAACAGCTTTCATATAACCTGATACCCATAAATTTACAACCGTAATCTGCAAGGAATACATCTTACAAAAGCATAAAAAATTGATAACCTGCTGTTTTTCAGCAATAATTTGAATGGCTATGAAAGTGATGACCATGGCTGAAATGGCAATGAATGGGAAAACACCCGAAGTATTATTCTGGGTAGGTTGTGCTGGCAGTTTTGACCAGCGTGCTCAAAAGATCACCAAAGCTTTTGCCAGCATACTGGATAAAGTAGGATTCAGCTATGCCATACTGGGTAAAGAAGAAGCCTGTACCGGCGACCCCGCTCGCAGGGCTGGTAATGAATTTCTGTTCCAGATGATGGCTTACCAGAATATCCAGGTACTGAATGGATATGGCATCAAAAAAATTGTCACCACCTGTCCGCATTGTTTTAATACCCTCAAAAATGAATACCCAGAACTGGGCGGAAATTATGAAGTGATTCACCACACTACCCTACTGCAGCAACTAATAGATGAAGGCCGTATTCAATTAAAAGAAGGAGGTGCCTTTAAAGGAAAGAAAATTTCTTTTCACGACAGTTGTTACCTCGGCCGAGCTAACAATATTTATGAAGCCCCAAGAAAAGTACTGGAAGCATTGGATGCCGAACTGGTAGAAATGAAACGTTGCAGAAGTAAGGGTTTATGCTGTGGTGCCGGCGGTGCACAGATGTTCAAAGAAGATGAACCCGGCGACAAACGAATTAATATCGAAAGAACAGATGAAGCGCTGGCCACAGGTGCCGGTTTTATTGCAGCAGCCTGTCCATTCTGCAATACCATGATGACAGATGGTGTTAAGAACCGCGAAAAAGAAGAAGAAGTTGCCGTACTCGATATTGCGGAGATGGTGGCACAAAGCATGGGGGAATAATATTTTGATGGCAGATGTCTGATGTCAGATGTAGGATATCTGATGCAGGATTTATTAGTGACGAGTGAATTAACATGTTTAATATGAGTGCTATCATAACATTTTTCAAAAAAGGAACGGAGCAGTTTCGCTGGCGTTATTTTTCGTTAAGAAGAATGTGGTGGATAAGTTTTTTCCTGTTCCTGTTTTTTGTAGGCTGGCGTTTGTTGTTTCAAAAAGATGGCATCGAAGAACTTGCCTTTCCGCATATACTTAGGCATCTTTATCTGGCCATTTTTATGGCTTTCATCTCGTCTTTCTCAAAACCAGCCGAAACCGAAACGAATTAACGCACCTTCTTTCACAAAAAATCCGACATCCGCCATCTGAGATCAGCAATTTCATTTTGTATCTTTGCCCTATGGATCTGAACTATCATTCTTTCATCCCATCCGATTTTCATCCTAGTTCCCGTGTGTGGGTATACCAGTCATCTCGCTTATTCCTGATCAGTGAAGCATTTGAGATTGAAGATATACTGAAAGAATTTACAGACAACTGGCTGAGCCATGGCACACCAGTAAAAGGTTATGCCAATCTCTTATTTGGTCAGTTCCTCGTTTTCATAGCCGATGAAACAGCTACAGGTGTAAGTGGTTGCAGTACTGACAGTTCAGTCAGAGTGGTGAAACAAATTGAGGAGCGTTTTAAAGTGAGTATGTTCGACCGCCAACAACTGGCTTTCGTGGTGAAAGATAAAATACAACTGATTCCATTGGCACAGTTCAACTATGCATTGGAGAATCATTTTATCAGTCCTGATACACAGTACTTCAATAACCTGGTTTCCACCAAAGAAGAGTTAATGGAGAAATGGTTGGTACCAGTAAAAAATAGTTGGTTAAAGGCAAAAATGAGCACATTATAAAATATAGCAACGCAATCAGCGTGATTTTTTCCTTTTCCACACTTGCCACCATTTTTTCTTTTTAGGAAAACAGTTCGTAATTACTACTTCTCCCATGAGAGTAGAAGCCATTTCTAATTGAATTAAGTTGTTTCTTGTTTGCTTCGGGTCTACTAAAACAGCCATTTTATCATAGCCAACTGAAACTATTTCCAGCGTTATAGTTTGTCCTAGCATATCCGCAGGTAATGTTAAAATAAAATTACCTGCTGTATCGGATAATGTAGATATCTGTGTACCTTGAACAAGCACTACTGCGTATGCTACCGGTTTTGCCGTTTCCTTTTCAAGTATTCTGCCTGTAATATAATTTTTAAGAGTGTCCTGCTTTGCTATAGTTGCTAATTCTTTAGTTTTTACATCACCCTTTTTGTAACTAGTATTTATCTCAGTATATAATGATTGCGAAACTTCAGCAGTCACTCCTTGTTTTGAAAAAAATAACAAAACCCATCCCGTAATTATTCTGAGAACTCTAGCCTTCAACCCTAACATTTTTGCAACTTCTTCTTGTTTTATTATCCTATCGAGTTGTTTTATCTCAAAACGACCGCAAGATATCATATCATTTTTGATTGCATTAATCAATTCATCATCAGAATACTGTGAAAAGTCTGTAATGTTTTTTGCGCAATTGCCGCAATATCTACCTCCCCCTTCTCTAGGTGGAAACCCATTCCAATTTTGATTACAGGGATTGTCAATTCGGATTTTATATCTATGTGCGTTTTCTCTCAATCTTTATCGCTTTCCTTTCAAAATAAAATATATTTTGTTCAAACAGAACGCACCAGTCTTATACTTTCTTTTTAAGAAAAAGTGGACGTATCCATTCTACAATCAAACCAGCGAAACTGGCAGCAATGGCGAGTACCCAGGATTGTTTTGATTCAAGACCAAAGCCCCAGAAACTGATGGCGTATATCAGGAAGCCTATTAGCGTTGCTGCTATTACAAGACTGATCTGGTATTTCATGTTGACAATTTTCAGTAAAATAGAATTAATATTTCACAATATCAAGTCAATACCATAAAAGTGGATGTAGATTTTGAGATGAATTTTGAGCCACAGATTCACAGATTAGCGAATCATCATCTATGAATCTATGGTCAGAATGATCAGGCCTTCTTTACTTTTTGCAAGGCAGCTTTCTTGTCTTTATCACTCAACTTTGACTTCTGCACCACCCTGTTTAACTGGTAGCTTACCGACAACCTGAAATTGCGGGTATTACTTGAATTGAAACTCTCGAGGTTAAAATTGGCCCCATAAGTATATGTGGTATAACGCTGAGGCGTAAATGGATCAATGGCATTGAAACTAATGATCAGCCTGCGCTCAAAAAAACGATGCTGCACTCCCAGGTTCATATTTACATTGCTCCTGCTCCTTCCCTGCGGGTTGGCAAAATTGCTGAACCGGACACTTCCTTCAAAAGTTAACACATTACTGGGTGTAAACGTATAATTGAAACTGCTGTAAAAACTGTTCCCGTCACGGTACTTATACAATGTTTTTTCTGCGGCACTGTAACGGTTCATGGTATAACCCATACTGGTATTGATACGCCACTGGCGACTGATGGTATAACCACCCCAGATACTGGCTTCATATTCTTTTCTGTCGGCAATGTTCAGCCAGCTCACCTCGGTTTTACCGCCACCCACCAGGTTACGGATGGAGTTGAACACATCTCTCAGTTTATTATACCCTACCGATGTATTGATATAATACTTACCCTTGATCCAGCTAACGGTCCAGTCGAAATTATCAGATAAGGTTGGACGCAGATAAGGATTACCAAAACGAAGGTTATATGGATCACTGTAATCAACATTCGGATTCAGTTCACCGATACCCGGACGACGTATGGTTGCCCTGTAAACGATTGATGTATTCAGTGTTTTATTAAATTCTTTACGTAAAGTAAAATTGGGCAACAGGTTCCAGTAACTATTATCTACATTGGTACTGTTTCCTTTGAAAAAAGTAAAACCCATGGCAGTATGTTCAGCCTGCACACCCATATTCAGGCGCCATCCTTTATTGAGTTGTAATCCAAAACCTGCTCTTGCAGTAAAGATATCCTGCCGAAACTCAAAATCATTACTCAGTAAATCATTGGGTATAAACAGGCTGTCAGACTTTCTAAGAAAATTTGTATTAAGTGTATTGTGAAAATAAGACCTGTTATAAGTAACCCCTGTTGAAAAATTACTCCCCTTTTTTTTGAGTGGTTTGTTATAATCAATACGGGCAGAAACAGATCGATTATAATTATCAAAAAATTGCGACTGTGTAGAGTCTATACCTGTGGGCGACATATCAGGCTGCAGGAATTCCTGGAAAAACCCACGGTCATTGTTATTCTTGTTGAAATTGGCATTCAGGATCACCCTCACAAACTCTGCTGGATTCTTTGCCTTATGGGTATAGGATAGAGATGCATTATGACCATATCCTTCCCCGTCACTTCTGTTGGTACGTGTACTGTAACGGTATATTTGTTTGTCTTTGTTGATATTGGTGAAACTGCTATTACTCTCATTATCGTAATAGTTGAGGTTACCCTGGTAAGTAATGTTTAACTGGTTTCTTTTATTCATTTCAAAATCACTTTGCACCCGCAGATTTGGGCGAAGATTTTTATTTTCAAATGCACCTGTTGTATTGAAATAGTTGATAGAGTCTTTGTAAATATTTTCCCGCTTTGAGTAACTGTTGCCGGTTAATACACTTCCGCCGATACCTGCTGTAATATTCAGCGAGAAAGGTTGTGTTCTATAGCTGGCATTCAGGGCAATATTACCTTCTCCCCTTGTACCCCCACTTACCGTTGTTCTTCCCACCCATCCTATCTTTCCTTTTTTGGTAACGATATTAATAACACCACCCGTTTCCGTTGCGTATTGTGGCGGCGGATTAGTCATGACCTCAATTTTCTCGATGCTGCTCCCTGGCAAACTCTCTAACAGGTCCTGCAATTGCTGTGCATTGAGTTCTGTGGGTTTGTCATCAATCAAAATCTTGGGCTCTTTTCCTTTGAGTAATATTTTGCCGGTGGGGTCATTATTGATCAGTGGCATATTCTTTAATAATTCGGCTGTGGTAGCACCACCGCTTAAAGCACTTTCACCTACATTGTAGGTGATTTTGTCGTCTTTGTTTTCAATCAGTGGTTTCTCTGCATATACAATTACTTCATTTAAAGAACTGGATGCATCATTCAGTTTAATATCGCCAAGGTTAAAATCATATCGTTCAGAGCGGAGATTGATACTATCGATTCTTGTTTCAGCGTAACCTACCATGTTCACCATTAACCGGTAATAACCTAACGATAGCTTACTGAATTCAAAGGCACCATTTTTATCAGCAACCTTACTCAGTTTCTTTGATGTATCGGCCAGTAACTGTAACTGCACGCTGGCGTAAGCAAGTGGTTTTCCTGTTTTAGACTCTAAAATATTACCAATGATGAGCCCCATCTGGGCACGGGTTTTTTCTTCTGGTTTTTGTGCGATAATTGACGGGGTAATCAACAGTGCTACCCACAGTAAGTAGATTCTCAAGGTTTTTCGATTGCTTGACAACAAAATAAAGATTATTGGGTTATAATCGCCGGGAAATTAGATAATTGGCTCTATACCGCAGAAAATCGGGGAATAAGCCTTTTTATCGGCTCCTCGTATATTCGCAGCAATTTAAAAATACCACAAGAAATATGTACACGATATACGGCATTCCGAATTGCGACACGGTAAAAAAAGTGTTGAACTGGATGAAGGAGCAAAAAATAAACTATCATTTCCATGATTATAAAACCATGGGGATTACTGCCAAAGAATTAAAAAGCTGGTGCGAACAGGCAGGCTGGGAAACCATTTTTAATAAACGATCCACTACCTATAAGGAATTATCTCCGGCAATACAGGCATCTGTAACCAGCGCAGCAAAAGCCATACCCATCATGATAGAAAATACCAGCATCATCAAACGTCCGGTTATTACCAAAGGAGATAAAGTGATGGTGGTGGGGTTTGATGCGAAGAAATATGAAGAAGTATTTATGTCATGAATGGTCAATCGTCAATGGTCAATGGTGAAGATGTTACAGTAATAACCATACACTAATTACTATTGATCATTCACGATTCACCTATTTCAGCAACTCCTTTAATTTCTGCTGCAAATACTGCTCGCGCAGGTCGCGGGCGATGATTTTTCCTTCGGGATCAATCAACATATTAGCCGGAATACTTTGAATACGGTATAATTGTGCAGCAGCATTGTTCCAAAACTGAAGATCACTCACATGTGTCCAGGTTAGACTATCGGCTTTAATGGCCTGCAACCAGCTACTACGGTCCTGGTCGAGTGATACACCCAATACGGTAAAATTTTTGTCTTTATACGTATTATAAGCCAATACCACATTGGGGTTCTCCATTCTACAGGGACGACACCAGCTTGCCCAGAAATCAACCAATACGTATTTGCCTTTGAAAGAAGATAATTTTACCGGGTTACCCTCTACATCATTCTGCGTAAAATCTATTGCCATTGAACCTACCATTCCTACTTTGGCATCGGAGATCATTTTGGCAACTGCTTCCGAATAAAATCCTTTTTGCACTATCGGTTGCAGTTCATTGTAACGTGCTTCGAGTTCATCAATACTTTCATAAAGTGGACTTACTGCAAATAACACAAACGGACTTACAGGAGATTCCGGGTTACTCTTTACATAACTAGCTGCATCAGCCAGTACAATTGCTTTGTATTGATTGAATACATTGATTAAAGAATCTCTTTTTTTAGGCTGGGTTGATTGGTTGATGACAGAAGCTAGACTATTGAGTTTATCTTTTGTAGGATTGAACTTAACCCTGAAACGTTCGTAATCTTTTTGTACCGCCGAGCCTGTAACCACAGCAGCATTCAGATTCGAGATTACAGCATCTAATGTTACCAGATCATTTCCGATAAAAATATCCAGTTTTTCATTCCGTCTTACAAAACCAATTTGAAGGAGTTCTGCCTGTTTTACCCGGCCTTTTAATAAAAAATTGCCCTTACTCGCCACATCGGTTGTAAGGGTTTGTCCGGTTACCCCATTGCTTACAAAAACAATGGTATTATCTGGCAGACCTTTGATCGTGCCCTTTATAGCGAAAGAATCTTTGCCCACCTGAGCCCAAAGAGCAGAGGGCAGTAATAATAGCACCAATAATTTTTTCATACTATCGCGAGTGTCTTTTTTTCAATATATCTATCACCGACCCTAAGTTATGGCCTTTGGCGTTAAGTAAAAGTAAATAATGGAAGAGCAGGTCTGCTGCTTCATTCAGAAAGAGTTCGGCATTGTCATCTTTGGCTTCAATGACCAGTTCTACTGCTTCTTCTCCTACTTTCTGGGCCACTTTATTGATACCCTTTGAGAACAATTTTGCTACATATGACTCATCAGGTGAAGCCTGTTTTCGCAAACGGATAATGTCTTCCAGGTACAATAAAAAATCTTCGCTGTGGTTTCTTTCGCTCCAGCAGGTATCTGCTCCTGTATGACATACAGGTCCTACTGGATGCGCCTGTATGAGTAGAGTATCGTTATCACAATCAGCAGCTATACTCTTCAGTTCCAGAAAATTACCACTCTCCTCCCCTTTGGTCCAGAGCCTTTTTTTACTGCGGCTGTAAAAAGTAACTTTCCCCGATTCTTCGGTTTTGGCAAGTGCTTCCTGGTTCATAAAACCCAGCATCAATACTTTATGTGTATTGAAGTCCTGCACAATCGCCGGCACCAGCCCATCCGCATATTTCCCAAAATCTACTTTCATAATACTATTAGTTTAATCACTCAAAAAAAGCCCCCCACGTCATTATTCAATTATCGCTTATTCCTGATTTCTCATTATCTATTTCCTGACCCTTACTCCCTGCTCTGCAAGATACTCTTTCAGTTCCGGTATACCGATTTCTTTGAAGTGAAAAATACTGGCCGCGAGTGCCGCATCAGCTTTTCCACGCGTGAATACATCTGTAAAATGTTGCATGGTACCACCACCCCCAGAAGCAATAACCGGAACAGATAAACTACCGGCAAGTGTTGCTGTTATATCCAATGCAAAACCCTGTTTGGTGCCATCATGGTTCATGGAGGTCAGCAATATTTCACCGGCTCCAAGATTCACCGCTTGTTTTGCCCAGTCTGTGCACAGGGTATCTGTTTTTACCCGTCCTCCATTCAGGTATACATACCATTGACCATCTGCTTCCTGTTTGGTGTCTATCGCCAGCACTACACACTGCGAGCCAAATTCTTTTGAGAGATCGGCAATCAGTTGCGGATTTTTATAAGCAGCCGTGTTTACGGATATTTTATCAGCACCATGCTGTAACAACACCTGTACATCTTCCACGCTGCTGATACCACCACCAACAGTAAAAGGGATATTGATGTTTTGAGAGATACGGTTGACCAGTGCGCTCAGGGTTTTACGTTTTTCATTGGTAGCCGTTATATCCAGAAACACCAGTTCATCGGCTCCTGTTCTGGCATACAATGCACCCAGCTCAACAGGATCACCTGCATCGCGAATATTTTCAAAATTGATCCCTTTTACAGTACGGCCATCTTTAATATCGAGACAGGGTATGATTCTTTTTGTGAGCATTTTTCAAAATGATTTCTAACTATTAACGCTGCGTTCTCTTATTTTTAAACTTATCTATTAAACTTTGACAGTTCTTTTAAGCTGATCCTGTTTTCATAGATTGCTTTACCTACAATGGCACCTTTGCATCCTGTTTCACGTAACAATTCAAGATCATGCATATTACTTACACCACCACTTGCAATAAATTGGAGTGAAGGGAATTTTTCGAGTATCTGTTTGTACAAAACAACAGAAGGCCCTTCCAGTTTACCATCCTTACTTACATCGGTACAGAACAATTGCCGAATGCCTTGCCCCATGTATTTTTCAATAAAATCATAAATCCATATATCTGTTGTTTCGAGCCAGCCTGCTACAGCTATCTTTTCATCTTTCACATCTGCACCAAGTAAAAACTTATTGGCTCCATATTTTTTTATCCATGCTGCAAAAACATCTTCCTGTTTTACAGCAAGGCTACCAATGGTAGCATAAGCAGCTCCTGAATCGAACACCACAGACAGGTCTTCTTCTTTTTTAATACCACCACCAAAATCAATCACCAAAGATGTTTTGGCTGTTAACAGCTCCAATACTTTCCAGTTCTTTACAGCGCCGGCTTTTGCTCCGTCCAGATCTACCAAATGTAGTCTCTGCAAACCAGCGTCCTGGAATTGCAAAGCCACTTCCAACGGATTTTCGTTGTAAATGGTTTTCTGGTTATAGTCGCCCTGCGTAAGCCGCACACATTTACCATCAATGATATCTATTGCCGGAATAATTTGCATTTTTTGATCAGATCTTTAAAAAATTAGCCAATATTTTCTCTCCCACTTCCGCACTTTTCTCGGGATGGAACTGAACACCATAAAAATTATCACGGTGTAATGCAGAACTATAGGGTTGTATATAATCAGTCGCAGCAATTGTGTGTTCGCCCTTTGCCGCATAATAACCGTGTACAAAATAACAATAGCTGTTTTCTGCTACTGCATCAAAAAGCGGTGTTTTTAAATGCTGTATTGTGTTCCAGCCAATTTGTGGCACTTTCAAACCATCACCCTGTTCTGGTTTAAACTGTTTTACCTCTTCCTCAAAAATATTCAGGCAGATAGTGTTATTCTCCTCCGAATGCTTGCACATCAGTTGCATTCCCAGACAAATACCCAACACGGGTTGTTGGAGAGTGGTAATAAGCTGATCGAGTTTTCTTTCTTTGAGATATTGCATGGCAGTACTCGCCTCTCCTACACCGGGAAAAATTACTTTATCAGCAGAAGCTATACTGTCATGGTCATCTGTAACAGTTGCTGTTGCGCCAATTCGTTCCAATGCATAACGAACCGATTGAATGTTCCCCGCATTATATTTTATGATTACCAGATTCATATTTATTGTAATACCTGTTCCAGGAATTGTTTTGTTGTTGCACGAATATCTTTTCCTTGTTCCAATGCTTTGATATATGCAGAGCCAATGATGGCGCCATTGGCATATTTACAGGCTGCTTCAAAAGTGGCTTTATCTTTGATACCAAAGCCTACCAGTATGGGGTTGCTGAGCTGAAGACTTTGCAAACGTTGCAGATAAGTTTCAACCAAACTAAAATCTTTGTCATTTCCTGTTGTAGCCGATGAACTAACAGCATATAAAAACCCAGTACTCAGTGTATCGAGTTTTTTAATTCTCTCTTCACTGGTTTCCGGTGTTACCAGAAAAATGAAATCAAGGCCATATTTTTTGATTACCGATCCGTAGATGATTTCGTATTCATATTCCGGGAGGTCGGGTAATATCAATCCATCAACCCCTACTGCTGCCGCATCTTTACAAAATTGTTCAAACCCATATTGTAATACAGGATTCATATAACCCATCAGTATCAAGGGGATATCTGTTGTAGAACGCAGGTCTTTTAATTGTTGAAACAAAATAGCGATACTCATTCCATTTTGCAAAGCAACGGTGCTACTGGCTTGTATCACCGGACCATCGGCCAGCGGATCACTGTAAGGCATACCCAGTTCTATTAAATCTGCCCCACTCTCTTCAAGGGCCTGTATTATATGAATGGTATCGTTCATCCCCGGATAGCCTGCTGTGCAATACACATTCAGTACCCTTTGTTTTTTTTGTTGAAATAAGTGTTGTATCCTGCTCATTTGTTGTTGTAAACTTTATAAATGTTGCATATAGGTTGACAGGTCTTTATCGCCCCTGCCACTGAGACAAATCACTACTCGATCTGTATTTTTCAGGTTCAGTTTGTTTAATACAGCAAACGCATGCGCTGTTTCGAGGGCCGGTATAATACCTTCTGTTTTACTGACATGAAATGCGGCCTGTAAAGCTTCCTCATCGGTTGCACTCACAAAAACAGCCCTTCCTGTTTCAAACAGGTTGGCATGCAATGGGCCAATACCCGGATAATCAAGTCCCGCAGAAATACTGTGTGGTTCTATTACCTGTCCATCTGCTGTTTGCATCAGTAAACTCTTACTGCCATGTAAAATACCCGGTTTACCCAATTGGGTAGTCGCCGCACTCATGCCGCTATTTACCCCATGACCTGCTGCTTCTACTGCCACCAGTTGTACAGATGTTTCGTCCAGGAAATGGTAAAAAGCTCCTGCTGCATTGCTCCCACCACCAACACAAGCTATGACATGCGTTGGCAGTTCTGTACCTGTTTTTTCTTTTAACTGTGCACGTGTTTCCTTACTGATGACACTCTGGAATCTTGCTACCATATCGGGATATGGATGCGGACCCACGACACTGCCGATAATATAATGTGTGTCGTTGGAATTGTTGATCCAGTCGCGTATCGCCTCATTGGTAGCATCTTTTAATGTTTTACTCCCACTTGTGGCTGGAATGACTGTTGCTCCCAGCATCTTCATCCTTGCTACATTGGGCGCCTGTCGGTCAATATCTTTCTCACCCATATAAACGATACACTGTATGCCTTTTAACGCACAAACTGTAGCTGTTGCAACGCCGTGCTGACCCGCTCCTGTTTCTGCAATAATTCTTGTTTTACCCAATCGTTGGGCGAGCAGTATTTGTCCGATGGTATTATTGATTTTGTGCGCACCGGTATGACAAAGGTCTTCTCTCTTCAAAAAAATGGTTGCTCCTGTTTCTTTACTCAGTCGTTCAGCATGAAACAATGGTGTTGGTCGACCTACATAATCTTTTAGCAATGCTTCAAATTCGGTTTTGAATGCAGGGTCGTTCATAATGTTGAGGTATTGAGCCCTCAGTTCTGCTACATTACGATGCAGCATTTCAGGAATGTACGCTCCACCGAACTGCCCGTAATAACCCTGTACATCTGGTTGCTGATAAGTAGTTGTCATTTATAATTGTTTTATTGCCTGCACAAATTTTTCCACTGCCTGCATATCTTTTAAACCCGGTATTGTTTCAAACTTGCTGTTTACGTCTATAGAAAAAAGATCTTTTGCAACCGGGTCTTTTACAAAAGAAGATAATTCATCTACATCTCCCGGACCAATACCTCCGCTCAGAAAAAAAGGTTTGTTGATATTGAGTCCTTTGAGCATGGTCCAGTTGAATTTCTTTCCTGTTCCTCCGTAGCCCATTCCATCTGTATCGAATAAAAACATATCAGCAATATCCTGATAGTCTTTTACCTTCCACAGCACCTGGTCTTCTTCGCGTAACCTGAATGCTTTGATTACACCTACATAATCTGCCACTTTTTCACAGTACTTAGGTGTTTCATCGCCATGTAATTGCACGAGGTGCAGACCACATTCATCTACTGTCTGTAACAATTCTTCAACTGGGGTGTTCACAAAAACACCAACTTTATTGATATGTTGTCCTTTTATTTTTTTTATCTCAGGTCTTGACATATTCCTGAATGCATAACGGGGTGATTTGGGGTAAAAAATAAACCCGGCAAATTCAACTCCCATCGTATCCAGTTGCATGACTTGTTCGGTATTGGTCATACCGCAGACCTTGATTCGCATATCAGTTTGCTTTTAGTTGATGTACAAAATCAGCAAAAGCAATCGAAGGGTTGGGTTCTTTCATAAAGTTTTCTCCTATCAGAAAACCAGAGAACCCGGCATTGCGTAAAGTTACGATTGTATCTACATTACTGATGCCACTTTCTGCAATAGCTGGTTTCCCAGAAGGAATATGGTCGATCAGTTGAAGCGAGGTCTGTATATCCACTTCAAATGTTTTAAGGTTTCGGTTGTTTACGCCTACCATATCTACCATATCGCTGATATGTTCCAGCTCTTCGTTATTGTGAATTTCCAGTAATACTTCCATACCCAGTCCTTTGGCACAGGCTCCCAATTCATTTACCTGCTGTGGCGTTAAGCAGGCTGCAATCAACAATATTACATCTGCACCCATGGCTTTGGCTTCATATACCTGATATTCATCGATTATAAAATCTTTACGGAGAATGGGAATATTATTGAAGCGTGCTTTTTCAAGATCAGCAGTACTTCCCCCAAAAAAATCCGTATCGGTGAGTACAGATATGCCTGCCGCATGTTCTGCATAGGCTTTTGTTACTTCTTCAACTGTTGCAGTAGCATTGATGATGCCTTTTGATGGTGATTTTCTTTTGTACTCTGCGATAATACCCGTTCTGTTACTATCGGCCAGAAAAACCGTAAGCGCAAAAACAGGTCTGATAAAATGAGCCTGTTGCTCCAATACACTTATGGGTGTAGTTAATTTACGCTGCTCAACCTCTTTTCTTTTTTGTGCTACTATGGTATCCAGTATATTCATCTTATTGCAGGTTGATTAATTTTTCTAATGCCAGGAATGCTTTTTTGCTTTCAAGGCTTTCTACTGCTGCAGCATAGGCTGCTTCATAGTTATTATATTTTCCGGTACAATGTAGTGCCATGGCGGCATTGGCCAGTACCACCGCATTCTGTGCCCAACTTCCTTCTCCTTTGATGATACGTGTGAACAATTTGGCAGCTTCCTCAACTGTGTTACCTCCATATATATCTTCTGCCGTTACCATTCGTTTACCCAGTTGCTCCGGTGTCATGATTTTTTCGCCTTCATTGGTAATCACTTTGGTATCGTTGGTTAATGAAATTTCATCGTAGCCATCCAGGCTGTGGATCACCGTAAATGCTCTGCCAGTTTCCTGTAGCAGGTAATTATAAATACGCGCCATTTCGAGGTTATATACACCTACCAACTGGTATACAGGAGATGCAGGATTTACCATTGGACCCAGCATATTAAAAAAAGTACGTACCCCCAGATTTTTACGAATAGGCGATACTACTTTTAAGGCTGGATGAAACAATGGCGCATGCAGAAAACAGATATTGGCCGCATCCAATTCTTTTTTCAACTGTCCTTCATCATTCTTAAATCTATACCCCAACTGCTCCATTACGTTTGATGCACCGCTAACTGATGATGCACCATAGTTACCATGTTTGGCTACCTGCTGCCCCGCACCTGCTACAATAAAGCAGGATAAAGTGGAGATATTAAAAGTGTTTTTACCATCTCCACCAGTTCCAACAATATCCATTACTTCATGTCCGTTCATATTTACTTTCACAGAAAGCTCCAGCAAAGCATCCCTGAATCCCTGTAATTCCTCAATGGTAATACTGCGCATCAGGAACACGGTAATGAAGGAAGCCATCTCCGATTCATTGAATTGGCCGGAAGACATTTGAAGCAATACTTCTTTTGCCTTTTCACGGCTTAATGTCTTATGCTCAAATAAATATTGTAATAATTTTTTCATAGTCCAGAAAATCAAAATTCAAAATTGTGTTATTGTCTCAACCAGTTGCGCATAATTTTTTCTCCATCTGGCGTTAATACACTTTCGGGATGAAATTGCACGCCCTGTACATCATAAGTCTTATGTTGTAATGCCATGATATAATTATGCTGGTCTCTTGCTGTAATCTCAAGTTCAGCAGGAAAATTGTCTTCATTGATGACCCAACTATGGTATCGCCCAACGATCAGTTCTTTTTCTAACCCCTGGAAAACATCATTTACGTGTGGCTTACGGCTTGCGGTTTGTAATTGAATAGGTGTAGCCACTCCGTGATAAACCGTACTGAGATTGGTTAAACTCCCCCCAAAAGCCTCTCCAATCGCCTGGTGCCCCAGACAAACGCCTAATATTGATTTTGATGGCGCATATGTTTTAATTAAGGGTAATAACAAGCCTGCTTCTGTTGGCACACCTGGCCCAGGTGATAAAATAACTTTATCGAAGACCTCTATTTCTTCCAGTGTTATCTGGTCATTTCTTTTCACGGTTACTTTCCCATGAATGATTTTTTCGACCAGGTGAACCAGGTTATAGGTAAATGAATCGTAATTATCGAAAACAAGGATGTTCATTAAGTTTAATTTTTTGTCTGAAAGTCCCCTTTGGGAATCTTTGATTTTTGATTTGTTGGCTCAGGCATCACCTATTTTCTCTGCTATACCGATGGCTGTTTTGAGCGCATTCAATTTATTGTTTACTTCCTGTAATTCGCTTTCCGGATTGGAAGCGGCTACAACACCTGCTCCTGCCTGATAATAAAGCGTATTGTTTCTGCTAAGGAATGTACGGATCATAATAGCATGGTTGCAACTGCCATCAAAACCCATAAATCCAATTGCACCTCCATAATAACTGCGGGACGTTGGTTCATATGCATCAATCAGTTCCATCGCTTTGAATTTTGGCGCTCCGCTCAATGTGCCAGCAGGGAAGGTTTGTGCAAGGATGGCAAATGGGTTATGTCCTGCAGGTACTTTCCCCCTCACTTCACTTACCAGATGAATCACATGGCTATAGTATTGTACTTGTCTGTACTGGCTTACTTCCACTTCAGAACAGGTCCGGCTCAAATCGTTGCGGGCCAGGTCTACCAGCATTACATGTTCTGCATTTTCTTTGGCATCATCCAGTAAGCGGGCTGCCATCTGCTGATCCACTTCATCGTCGCCCGTTCTTTTAAATGTACCGGCTATCGGATGAACAATGGCTTTACCCTGCTGTATGATCAATTGTGCTTCGGGTGATGATCCCATCAGTTTGTATTCACCATAATCAAAAAAGAATAAATAAGGTGATGGATTCACTGTCCTCAAAGCCCTGTACACATTAAATTCATCGCCTGTAAATGATTGCTGAAAACGCCGGCTTAATACAATCTGGAATACATCTCCCCGCAAACTGCTCTGGATTCCCTTCTGTACCATTGAACGGTAATCCGCATCAGTCATGTTTGATGTTTCTGTCCCTTTTACCTTAAATGGATAAACAGGCACATCCTTACTCCTGATCAATGATTCCACAACGGCCAGTTCAGACTCAATTCCATTGATCCTGTTTTCGCAGATAAACAATTCATCTTTAAAATGATTGAATACAATTACATACTGGTATAACCTGTACCGCATCAAAGGAATCACTGTTTTTTCTGATGTTGTTTTTTTTAACTGAACAGTATCAAAAAAACTGACTGCATCAAAACAACTGTAACCAAAAAGCCCCTGTGCAAAAGCCGCTTCTTTTGCTGGTACTGCCTCGACATCAAACTGTTTCATAAAATCCCATAACTGAACGGGCACCGTCGATTGATCGCTGATTCCCCGTTTTTCAGGCTGCTGTGCAGGTAGTTTTATTTCCATGGTATCTGCCGAACGTATTTCAACACCTGCAATGGCATTGATACAGATAAATGAATAGCTGTTCTCTGCTGCGTGATGATCGGTACTTTCCAGCAAAATAGTATCCCGAAACCTGTCGCGGATACGCAGGTAGATACCAACCGGTGTGTACACATCTGCCAGTATTTTTTTTACACTCGTCTGAATCTGGATCTTTTTCATGTTTCTTTTTTGAACCCTAGGGTATATCAACAAAAAACCCCGACAATGACTGTCGGGGTTTCTGAATATGATTCATACAGTATTGGCTACGCCATTACAATCCCCGATTGGAGTTTGAATGCCACCACCACTGAATGTTGATTGTTATTTTCATCGTGTTGCAAAAATGGGGTACTTGTATTATACAAACAAATTTTTTTTCGATCATAGTTTGGTATTTTCAGGAAAACCGAAAGCTGGTGATCCAATTCCGCTATTTACTGCCCCTTCTATTGCTTACTGGAAGCCTCAAGGCAACCGCAACACAAACAACCGATAGTTTTATACTGATTAAAGGCGATCGCCTCTTTGATGGCGAACAAATACATACCGGATGGGGTGTTCTCATACAGGGAAAAACAATTATCGCCACCGGCCCTTTGGAAAGTCTGCCGAAACCCGCTGCGATTAAGACTTTTGACCTGAAAGGCAAAACCATATTGCCGGGTATGATTGAGGGCCACTCTCACCTGCTTCTCCACCCATACAATGAGGCTACCTGGGAAAAGCAGGTATTGGGAGAATCTGATGCAGAAAGAATTGCCAGGGCCGTTGTTCACGCCCGCAACACGCTAATGGCCGGATTTACGACTGTAAGAGACTTAGGCTCCGAAGGTGCAGGTTATGCAGATGTTGGTTTAAAATCGGCTATTGAAAAAGGAATTATACCCGGCCCCAGAATGCTGATTGCCACCAAAGCCATTGTTGCCACTGGTACTTATGGCCCTAAGCTCGGCAACCTGAGCCACCAGTTGGTGAAAGGTGCTGCCGAAGCAGATGGTGTGGAACAATTGACAAAAGAAATCAGGCAACAAATAGGTAATGGTGCTGATCTGATAAAAATATATGCCGATTACAGATGGGGCCCAGATGACTTGCCTGCACCCACTTTTACGCTTGAAGAGCTACGCAAAGCTGTTGAAGTGACTGCAAGTGCAGGCCGGCAGGTGGTGGCACATGCCAGTACCGCTGAAGGCATGAAAAGAGCAGCACAAGCAGGTGTCAGCACCATTGAACATGGTGATTATGCCAATGATGAAGTGTTTGACTGGATGCTCCGCAATAAAGTAGCACTCTGCCCCACCCTCAGTGCCGCTGAAGCTTCCGCAAGCTATAATGGCTGGAAAAAAGGAAGCATGCCACCAACTGATCGCGTAGCTGCCAAGAAAAAAACTTTTCAGCTTGCACTAAAGAAAGCTGTAACCATTTGCTTTGGTGGTGACGTGGGTGTATTTACTCATGGCGATAATGCACGTGAGATGGAACTGATGGTTGAGTATGGTATGCCAACCATTGACGTACTTAAATCCGCCACATCAGTTAATGCGGGCGTATTTGGGGTAGCTGATAAAATTGGCCGGTTGCAAAAAGGTTTACTGGCCGATATCATTGCTGTTGATGGAAACCCGTTCGAGAATATTTCAATGATGAGAAAAACGGTTTTGGTGATTAAAGAAGGGAAAGTTTACCTACATCCTTAAATCAGATTAATATGCGCAAAAGAGTAAGATTATTACTGACCAGCATGTTGTTTTTATGCTCGTTCATCGCATTCGGTAACGATAAGATAAACCCTGATGCGATCATTGGCACCTGGCTGAATGCTTCCGGGAAAGGACAAATTCAGATTTATAAACAGGGCAATAAATATTATGGCAAACTGGTATGGCTAAAAGAACCTAATGATGAACAGGGTAATCCGAAAGTTGATTCGAAAAATCCAAATGCTTCGCTTAAAACCAAACCTCTGATTGGGGCAATCATTCTTCGCGACTTTGTATTTGATGATGATGAATGGAACAGTGGAAGAATCTATGATCCGCAAAACGGCAAAGACTATAAATGTTTTTTACGGTTAAAAGATGTAAAAATATTAAGTGTTAGAGGATACATTGGCGTTGCATTATTGGGCAGAACAGAAACATGGACACGTATTAACTGACGATGATTGAATAAAGAAATACTGATATTACCCCCCCATCTTATTGAACAGAGCAAATGGGATAATTGTATTCATAACAGTTCCAATGGCCTGATTTACGCTCAGTATGATTATTTAGACAATATATGCGACAACTGGCACGGTATTGTTGTGGGTGATTATGAAGCAATCATGACTTTACCCTGGAGAAAAAAGTATGGCTTCAGGTATTATTATACGCCTCCCTTTATTCAGCAATTGGGTATTATGGGCAATACAGAGGCTGTTGATTATGACAGGCTTATCAGAAAGATTCGCTGGTTTGCCTGGCATGGTGATCTTTATTTGAATTTCAGTAATCACCGGCTCGCTTCGGCAGTAAAAGCTAAAAACAAAACCAATTTTATCATCAACCTCAGCAACGGCTATACCGCCATCCAGGCCGCCTATAGCCATGATCTCAAACAAACATTACAAAAAAGCAACCCGGGTTTTTTACTGAACAAGCAATATGATTATTTATCGGCTATTGAATCGTATCAGCAAAACTATGCTACCCGAATACCCCATGTAAGTGAAGATGAATTTTCGAGGTTTACAGTGCTTTGTAAACAACTGGATAACCGTCGTAATTGTATTGTAAGATCGGTTTGTAATGAAAACGGTACAATGCTGTCTAATGCTTTGCTTTTAAGAGACAATAAACGAATCTATCATCTCTTTAATACTACCACTGCAGAGGGAAGATTACAGCATAGTAATCACTGGTTGCTTGACCAGATTTTACAGGAATTTGGTGGACAGGATCTTTTATTTGATTTTGAAGGTTCTGAACTGGAGGGCGTTAAAACTTTTTACAAAAAATTCGGCGGACATGTTCAGCCTTATTTTCATTATAAAAGGAATTTTCTAACAGGACTTTAAACAGGGTCCTGCGATTGCATGATCTGTTCAGCAATCACCAGATCTGCAGGTCTGGTGATTTTTATATTTGTGTATTCTCCTTCTACCAGAAATACTTCTTTGCCTGAAGCTTCCACCACTGTTGCTTCATCTGTAAATTTTTCTTCGTAGGATTGATCAAAAGCCGGAATAAGTATTTCACTCAGAAATGTCTGTGGTGTCTGAATAATGCGAACCTTATTTCTGTCGATTATTTCGTGATGATCTTTATTCGCAATACGGATACTGTCTGTTGCCGCAATAGCTGGTATGGCACTTCCTTTTTCCAGTGCTTGCGCATAACAGCGTTTGATCAGATCGCTGCTGACAAGACATCTGACACCATCATGCACAAATACAACCGCCTGATCTTTTATCAGTGCCAGTCCATTCTTCACAGAATGAAACCGGCTGTCTCCTCCAATTGTTATTTTTACGCGTGAACTTGCCTGTAACTCATTTATGATGTCGTTACCTGCAGCAATATGTTCTTTAGGCAATACGAGAATAATCTCAAGATCAGGCCATGTTTCGAGGAATCGTTGAATGCTGTAATAAAGCAATGGTTTCCCGTTTAATAACAGGAATTGTTTGGGTATGGAGGCCCCCATTCTCTGGCCCGTTCCGCCGGCAACAATAACAGCAATTTTTTGCATGATGTTTTCTCTAAAAAAAGAGGGCTACAAATGTAGCCCACCCTTTTCTCATGTGTATCAGTTCTAACCAAATATAATTATTTGTAAATAAAAACTTCATTTCTGCCCCCACTATTTTTCAGCCCCCGGTACATGCCTGCACTGTTAAAAACCATGGCGGCATTGCCTTTGGCATCAACACCAATCATGCCTCCCTCCCCTTCCAGTTTCATGAGTTTATCGTGCACCACCACTTCCATGGCTTCCTGCAAACTGAGGCCTTTGTATTCCATCAGGCAACTTACGTCATAGGCAGCCACAGTTCTGATAAACATCTCCCCATGCCCTGTACAACTGATGGCACATGTATGATTATTGGCATAAGTACCACTGCCAATCAGCGGACTATCGCCTATACGGCCATATTTTTTGTTTGTCATACCACCTGTTGATGTGGCGCCTGCTATATTTCCTTTGGTATCGCAGGCTACAGCACCTACGGTGCCGAATTTTTTATCGCGCATCAGTTCTTCCAAGTGATGGTTGGTATGATCGAGTGAATAGTTATCTGAATCCCTGATGGCTTTCCATTGATCGTACCTGAACTGTGAGAAAAAATACTCATCGGGTTCCAGTTTCACACCCTGTTTAATGGCAAAATCATTGGCTCCTTTTCCACTCAGGAACACATGATTGCTGTTGCGCATCACTTCAGTGGCCAGCTCTATCGGGTTTCTTACGTTCCTGATAGCAGCAACGGCACCTGCAGCCAGTGTTGACCCGTCCATGATGGCAGCGTCCATTTCCTGTAAACCTTTTTTGGTAAATACAGAGCCTCTGCCTGCATTGAACAATACATTATCCTCGAGTATTACAATCGCTGCTTTTACAGCGTTCACTGCTGTACCACCCTGCTCCAGTACTGCATAACTAACATCCAGCGCTTGTTGTAAACCTGTCTGGTAAGCCTGTTCCAGTTCGGGGGTCATATCTTCTTTCAGGATGGTTCCTGCCCCACCATGTACTACAATCGTGAAATTCTCTGCCATAGCTGTTTCTTAAAGCACCCGAAATTAGCCAATAAGAAAACTGATAAAATCGAATTGTTTGGATGATTTGTTAGATAGGTTTTAAAGAAGAGGGGGAAATGGTGAATAGTGAGTAGTGAGCAACTTTCACTCGTACCCTACTTAATATATCCTTTGTGCTTCAGGAGACTTAATATACCATATGCAATTCCGGCGGCGGCAACCATCCCCACACCCACAGTAGCTATTCCGATACCTGAATTACCTGCATTATGGGTTTCCGATTCATCCTCTAATGCTTTATTAATTCTTTTTATACAGTCCTGTATTTTTTTATCAACATCAGGTTTCCCTTCGCGTTTGGCTTTTTGACTGAAAGTGGCCATGAATGTAAGAGCAAAACGCAGATTATCCTCTTCTTTAATGCGGGACCATATTTCTTCTGTATCACCTGTTTCTACCAGTTTCCAGAAAGCGTTTTGTTTTTGTTCAAACTGCCGGCTTTTTTCTTCTCTTTCCCTGAAAGGCTTATCTATATCGGGATTACTGGTACTGATCTGCTCAATTTTTGCTATCTCCTGTGTAAGGTATGTATCGTCTGTTCCAACAGGATCATTTTTGATATAATTATTAATACCCTGTTTCAGTTTGTCTGCAACATCACGCGCCAGTAGTCCGCGCTTTACAGACAATTCAATATCAGCCATCACTGTTTTTAAACGGAATGTCTGGCCTCTTTTACTGCCATAAATGCCAAAATAAGCATGATCTACATGCACTGCCGTTTCGAAAGTACCTCTGTCATCTCCATCCTGTAGAATAACCGGCGCATAATGATTTTCCCATGTACCCCTGCTCGGATTATCCTCCTTAAGACCTTTGGGCTCACTCCAGCGAAAATCGTTTACATAAAGACTTCTACCCGGCGGTGCATTTTCATTTTCCACTTCCTCTTGTCTGCCTGTGGCTTTTCTGGAGAAGGGGCCGCAATGAATGGCCTTTATTTCTTCGGGTGACATTCTTTTATCAGGCACCACTTCCTGCATACCATATTCCTGCGGATAGTCAGCGGTATCAACCATATTAAACGAAACTACCTCTTCTTTCAGTTTTGCTGGTTTTGCATGTTTGGTAGCATACATTTTGCTATCGGGCTGTCCTTCATTAAATACAGCAAACTGGTTATTATCGGAGATTTTATAACCCTTGTCTTCCTTATACATTTGAATGGGTGCCGTATTTGGTGATATAGCCGCCTGAGAATAAGGGCTTACTGCAGGGAGAGATTTCCCTACTGAATGTACAGAGCGCAAAGCCTTATCAGGATTCTCCCGAAAGCCTTGCCGATATTGGAGTTTTTGGTAAGCAGGCATAGACTACATCATCAAAACAGTAAGATAGATTATTTTTTTGAATAATGCAATGGCAGGGAGAGGGAGAGAAAGTATTTGAGTAGTGAGTAGTCAATAGTGAGTAAACAAAGTAGTAAAAGGTGCATTCCCCTACTCACTACTCACTATTGACTATTGACTATTAACTATTAACTACCAAGCAACAGCTCACATTCCTGCAATAATCTTTCTTTATTAATGGCTGCCGTACCTACTTCTTCGCAAACAAGACCGCCTGCAATATTGGCCATTTCGGCGGCAAGGTGCATGTCTTTTGTTGCTGCATAACATAATGAGGTTACCGCAATAACAGTATCTCCTGCCCCACTTACATCGGCGATATTACGGATATGCGTAGGGATGATGCGGTGCGATGTTTGATCCTGATAGAATACTCCTTTCTCCGATAAAGTAATTAGTGAGACCTGGTGCTGTAAGTGCTGCTGTAATGTTTCATGAATCTGTTTCAACGACGAAAGATCAATCGTATCTACCAGTAAATTCAATCCTTCTTTTACTTCTTTGAGGTTGGGCTTAAAGATGGTAACACCCTGGTAGGCCAGGAAATTCTTTTTCTTGGGATCAACAGCCGTGATTACATTTTTTTCTTTACATAAGGCAATCACTTGATGAATGACACGCGGTGTAAGCACTCCTTTATTATAATCTTCCAGTATGAGTATCTGAGGCTTCTGTGTTTCAATACAAAGTTTTACCTGTTCCAGTAATACATCTTCTGTTGCTGTATCAATATCAGTCGTCATTTCTGCATCCAGCCGCATCATCTGTTGATTACGACTCATCACACGGGTTTTATTGGTGGTTACCCTGTTGGCTGCTGGTTTGATGTATTGTGTATCAATATTTTTTTCCTGCAAAAGTTGCAGCAATGCTTCTCCATCAGCATCTGCACCAATCACTGATATCATGGTTGTTTTGGCACCCAGTGAAGCAGTATTGAGTGCTACATTAGCTGCACCACCTACACGCAATTCCTTTCGTTTTAATGCCACAACGGGCACAGGTGCTTCCGGCGATATACGATCTACCGAACCCCACCAATAGGTATCGAGCATTACATCGCCGAGAATGGCAACACGTGTATGCTTAAAATCTGCAAAAAGCTGTTCAAAATTCATCAGGCTTCCTGTTTCTTATTTCGGACTGCAAGATAATACAAAGGAATACCAATCAGCGTAATGGCCAATCCCCATAATGAATAAGTGGGAGAAGACCATACCAGTCCTACACAAAATAATGAGGCCAGTATGATATAGATGATGGGTAATACTGGATAACCAAAGGCTTTGTATGGTCTTGGCAGATCGGGTTGTTTTTTACGGAGTATAAAAATGCCGATGATGGTGAGTACATAAAAAATCACCACCACAAAAGATACCATGGTCAGCAGATCACCGTATTTGCCGCTTAAACATAAGAGCGAAGCCACCAGGCACTGGATCCATAACGCATAAGCGGGTACGGAATTTTTATTCAGCTCTCCTGTTTTTTTAAAGAACAATCCATCCTGTGCCATGGTATAATAGACACGGGCACCGGCGAGGATAAGACCATTGTTACAACCAAAAGTGGAAATCATGATCATGACAGCGATTACAATGGTACCGGCATTACCGAATATTTCATTGGCAGCAGTTACTGCTACCCTGTCGTTTTCAGCAAAAGCGATGGATTGCAATGGCAAAACATGGAGGTACATCAGGTTGGCTGTAATATAAATGAGTGTTACAATCAGTGTACCCAGGAAAAGGCTAAGCCCAATATTACGTTGCGGGTTTTTGATTTCGCCCGCAATAAAAGTTACGTTGTTCCAGGAGTCGCTGCTGAAGATAGAGCCCACCATGGCGGCGGCTACGGCTCCAATTAATACGGCTCCTGAAATAGGTTGCCAGCCGGTGGGTTGTAATGCGCCGGCCGCATCTTTTGCCCCCATATCCTGCATAGCTGATAAACCAGTCTGCCAGTTCTCGGACCAGAAACTTTGTTTAGTCAGCAGGAACCCAAATACAATTAAGCCGAACAGGGATATCAATTTGGTAACCGTAAATGTGCTTTGAATAATTTTACCCCCTTTTACCCCACGGGTATTGGTATAGGTGAGAAAGACAATCATGGCTATGGCCAGCAATTGTGCTGCAGAAATTTTGATGAAACCCAGATCAGCAATAATATTTTGTTCACTCACAGAAGGTATGAGGTAAGCGGTAAACCTGCTGAATGCTACACCTACGGCCGCAATGGTTGCTGTTTGAATTACGGAGAAAAAGCTCCAGCCGAAAAGAAATCCCACGAGCGAATTATACGCTTCCTTCAGGTATACATATTGTCCGCCTGCTTTTGGATACATGGCACTCAGTTCACCATAACTCACGGCTGCAGTGATGGTCATAAAACCGGTAATCAGCCATACCAGCACCAGCCATCCGGCGCTTCCCACATTCCTGGTGATATCCGCACTTACAATAAAAATTCCCGATCCGATCATGCCCCCGGCTACAATCATGGTGGCATCAAATAAACTCAGGGTAGGTTTAAACGAAGGGTTCGTATTACTCATATGGTTGCGTAGTTAGGGGTTCAAGATAAGGAAAAAATGCTGCAAGCAGCAAGCTGTGAGCTTTGAGCTACGAGCTTCGAGCCGCTAGCTGCTAGCCAATAGTTCATATTTTTAAAAGACCTCAACGAAAGTCCATCTGGTACGCTTTTTAGTGAGGGCCAGGTGTAAAAAAAAACGCATGGATTTTATCCATGCGTCTCAAAAAAAATTAACTTGTATGCTATTTTTTATCAAAGCTCAAAGCTCAAAGCTCAAAGCTCAAAGCTCAAAGCTCAAAGCTCAAAGCTCAAAGCTCGAAGCTAGTAGCTTTTGCTGCTACTGCTTCTTCTTATACTTCTCATTCAACCCCTTAATCACATCTGCTGTGATATCATATGCTGAATCCTTATAGTAAAAAGCCAGTGATTCTGAATTATTTCCTACGATGAATGCATATCCTTTCGACACATTGTATTCTTTCAGGTAATCGCTGATTCGCTGACGCACATCCAGCATTTTCTTCATGCTCTCGTCCTGCATCTCATTGTTCATCATCTGCTCCTTGCTGTTGTAGGTTTTCTCCATCTGCATGAGCTCCTGTTGCTTGTTATTTACTTCCGCCTGCGTCATAGTTTGTGCAGTACGTTGTAATTCCTGGTACTTGGCTGCGAATGCTTCTTTTAACTGATTTAGTTGTTTGCCATTCTCCTGGGCTTTTGCCTGGATAGAATTACTTACTTCTTTGTAGTAAGTAAAATGTGCTTCAATAGAATCGATCTCGAAATATGCAATTTTAAAGTTACCCTGTGGTACTTCTTTGGTACCAGTTGACACACCTGTTTTACCATTTCCACCAGATGAGAACTGCAGGTAAAACAATACAGCCACCGCAATGACTAAAGCAATATTTAATCCGATCGTAAAATTTTTCATGAACTAAATTTAGGTAATAAAATTAAACGCTTTTATCCCGGTTCTTTCCCCGGATGACAAGATTAACAATAAATATCAGCATACAAAAATCCTGTATAAGTAACAGGGTGTGTACCTGAAAAAAAGTAGGAAGTTTTCACTTCCTACTTTTAACATTTATTCCTTCCATTACGGATGCTTACTCATCATCATCAAAGCTCATCGCTTCGCGTGTGGTTGCCAGCACTTCGTATTCTTCCTTACTACCTACAATCATGTTCTCGAACTCTTTCTGTCCGGAACCTGCAGGGATGAGGTGACCAGTGATCACGTTCTCTTTCAGACCCAGCATAGCATCGGTCTTACCCTGTATAGCAGCCTGGCTCAATACTTTGGTTGTTTCCTGGAACGAAGCAGCAGAAATCCAGCTTTGTACGCCCAGCGATGCTTTGGTAATACCCAGCAATACCGGTGTGGCAGTGGCAGGTTTTGCATCACGTACTTCCACGAGTTTTCTATCAGATCTGCGGAGAATTGAGTTTTCTTCTCTCAACTCACGCAGGGTGATAATCTGACCCGCTTTCAGTTTGGTGCTTTCTCCTGCATCGGTTACAACTTTCTTGTCGTAGATCCTGTCGTTCTCTTCGATAAAGTCGAAACGGTCTTCCAGATCCTCCTCTAAGAATTTGGTATCGCCTGCATCTACAATTTCTACTTTCTTCATCATCTGGCGTACGATCACTTCAATATGTTTGTCATTGATCTTTACACCCTGCAAACGATATACTTCCTGGATCTCATTCACTACGTACTCCTGTACAGCGAATGGACCTTTAATAGCGAGGATATCGGCTGGTGCAATTTGTCCGTCAGACATTGGTGTACCTGCTTTCACAAAGTCGCCATCCTGTACCAGGATCTGACGTGTCAATGGAACCAGGTATTTCTTCACCATACCATCTTTCGATTCTACGATGATCTCTCTGTTACCACGTTTTACGTTACCAAATGCAACCACACCATCAATCTCACACACAATTGCAGGGTTACCCGGGTTACGTGCTTCAAACAATTCAGTTACACGAGGCAGACCTCCGGTGATATCTCTCAGCTTACCGAGGATACGTGGAATCTTCACCATTACCTGACCCGCTTTCACGTCATCACCTTCTTCTACAGCAATGTGTGAACCTACAGGTAAGTTGTATTGTTTGATTTCTTTTCCTTCTACGATGATAGTAGGAATTTTGGTTTTGTCTTTGGTTTCAATAACCACTTTCTCGCGGTGACCTGTTTGTTCATCAGCTTCATCACGGTAAGTGATACCATCGAGTACATTTTCAAATTTGATGGTACCGTTCTGTTCTGCAACGATTACGTTGTTGAACGGATCCCATGTACAAATCATATCTCCTTTCTTCACCTGCTGTCCGTCTTTCACGTTCAGCGTGGCACCATAAGGTACGTTGTTGGTGATCATGAGGCGGTCGTTCTTCACGTCCATGATCCTTACCTCACCGGTACGACCAATAACGAGTTTTACTTTATCACCTTCATTGTTCAGGGTATCTACAGTACGCAGACCATCGAATTGGATAGTACCGTCGAATTTAGCTGCCAGACCAGATTCTACTGAAGCAGAACCTGCAACACCACCCACGTGGAAGGTACGCAGTGTAAGCTGTGTACCAGGCTCACCGATTGATTGTGCAGCGATAATACCCACAGCATCACCTCTCTGTGTGATGTAACCTGTTGCCAGGTTTTTACCATAGCATTTCACACACACACCACGTTTGCTTTCGCAAGTGAGTACAGAGCGGATCTCTACGGTTTCAATACCTGCATCTTCAATGGCTTTTGCATCTTCAGACGAAATTTCTTCACCTGCCACAATGATCAGTTCTTCCGTTACCGGATGATAGACATTGTGTAATGAAGTACGTCCTTCAATTCTATCTGCCAGTGGTTCAATGATGTCTTCATTATCTTTTAATGCTGTTGTAGCAATACCACGCAATGTGCCGCAATCTTCTTCAGAAATGACCACATCCTGTGATACGTCTACCAGACGACGGGTCAGGTAACCGGCATCGGCTGTTTTAAGGGCCGTATCCGCCAGACCTTTACGCGCACCGTGGGTAGAGATAAAGTAATCCAATACGTTCAGACCGCTTTTGAAGTTTGACAGGATCGGGTTTTCAATTACCTCGCTTCCTGTACTACCACTCTTACGCGGTTTCGCCATCAGACCACGAATACCTACCAACTGTTTTACCTGTGTTTTACTACCACGGGCTCCGGAATCAAGCATCATGTAAACAGAGTTAAACCCTTGTTTATCATTCTGCATTTCGCGGATCAGGGTTTCTGTGATACGTGTATCCACACGGCTCCAGATATCGATCACCTGGTTATAACGTTCGTTATTGGTGATCAGACCCATGTTATAGTTTTCCCATACTTCTTCTACTTCCACTTTTGCATTCTCCAGCAGTTCATTCCTCATATCAGGAACGATCAGATCGTTCACGTTGAATGACAAACCACCACGGAAGGCCATACGGAAACCGAGTGTTTTGATATCATCGAGGAATTTAGCTGTCTTAGGCACATCAGTGATCTTAATGATATCACCGATGATTTCTCTCAGGCTTTTCTTGGTAAGCAATGCATTGATATATCCTACTTCAACAGGTACATGCTGGTTGAACAATACGCGACCAACAGTTGTGTCGATCAGTTTTTTCACCAGTTTACCGCTTTCACGCACATTTACTTTCACTTTAATATTGGCATGCAGATCAACCACCTGTTCGTTGTAAGCGATGATCACTTCATCCATACTATAGAAAGCCTTGCCCTCTCCTCTTACGATTTCTGTTTCTGTTGTTTTCTTACCCTTGGTAATATAGTACAGACCCAGTACCATGTCCTGAGAAGGCAGGGTGATAGGTGTACCATTCTGTGGGTTAAGAATATTGTGTGAAGAAAGCATCAGCAACTGAGCTTCCAGTACTGCGGCATTGCTCAAAGGCACGTGTACCGCCATCTGGTCACCATCGAAATCGGCGTTGAACGCTGAAGTTACGAGAGGGTGCAGTTGAATGGCTTTACCTTCTACTAATTTTGGCTGGAAGGCCTGGATCGACAAACGGTGCAGTGTTGGGGCACGGTTAAGCAATACAGGGTGTCCTTTCAGAATATTTTCCAGAATATCCCAGATCACAGCTTCTTTACGGTCAACCAGTTTCTTGGCCGACTTCACTGTTTTCACGATACCTCTTTCAATCAGTTTACGGATCACAAATGGTTTGAACAGTTCTGCCGCCATATCTTTTGGCAGACCACATTCATGCATTTTCAGTTCAGGACCTACCACGATAACCGAACGACCAGAATAATCCACACGTTTACCCAAGAGGTTCTGACGGAAACGACCTTGTTTACCTTTCAGTACATCTGAGAGTGATTTCAGTGCACGACCACCTTCTGCTTTCACCGCATTTGATTTACGGCTGTTATCGAAGAGTGAATCGATGGCTTCCTGCAACATACGTTTTTCGTTACGCAGGATCACTTCCGGTGCTTTGATCTCCAACAGTCTTTTCAGACGGTTGTTACGGATGATCACACGACGGTACAGATCATTCAGATCTGAACTCGCAAAACGACCGCCATCCAAAGGAACCAACGGACGCAGTTCTGGTGGAATAACGGGAATATATTGCATCACCATCCACTCTGGACGGTTGGTGATTCTGGTGCTTGCATCGCGGAATGATTCCACTACGCTCAGACGCTTTAAGGCATCTGCTTTACGTTGCTGTGATGTTTCAGTAGCTGCGGCATTACGCAGAGAGAAGCTCAGACCATCGAGGTCTATTCTTTCCAGCAATGCATGAACAGCTTCAGCACCCATTTTGGCGATGAATTTTTGTGGGTCATCATCGGGCAGGTACTGGTTATCTTTTGGCAAATTATCCAGGATATCCAGGTACTCTTCTTCTGTGAGCAGATCACCCATGTTCAGGTTTTCCTTCACACCACCCTGTATTACCACAAATCTTTCATAATAGATGATGGTCTCTAATTTCTTAGAGCTCATACCTAACAAATAACCAATCTTGTTGGGTAAGCTTTTGAAATACCAGATATGTACAACAGGAACCACCAGTTTGATGTGTCCCATGCGTTCACGACGAACTTTTTTCTCTGTTACTTCCACACCGCAGCGGTCGCACACGATGCCTTTGTAACGGATACGTTTATACTTACCGCAGGCACATTCGTAATCCTTTACAGGACCGAAAATCCTTTCACAGAACAACCCATCACGTTCTGGTTTGTATGTACGGTAGTTAATGGTTTCAGGCTTCAGTACTTCGCCAAAACTTCTTTCCAGGATACTGTCCGGCGATGCCAGACTGATCGTGATCTGGGAGAAGGTTGGTCTAGGGCGATTGTCTCTTTTAATGGCCATATTTTTAAGCTTCTAGCTATTAGCTGCTAGCTACTAGCTGTATTTAAATTTTAAAAAAGATTAGTATTCGCAAAAGCTAGCAGCTAGTAGCTGCTAATTTCTCTTATTCAAATTTCAGGTCAAGACCCAAACCTCTCAGTTCATGTACCAATACATTGAACGATTCAGGTACACCGGCGCGTGGGATATTATCTCCCTTCACGATGGCTTCATAGGTCTTCGCCCTTCCGATGATATCATCAGACTTCAGCGTCAGCAATTCCTGCAGGATGTTGGCCGCACCATATGCTTCCAGTGCCCATACCTCCATCTCACCAAAACGCTGTCCACCAAACTGAGCCTTACCACCCAACGGCTGCTGGGTAATCAAGCTGTATGGTCCGATAGAACGTGCGTGCATCTTATCATCAACCATGTGGTGCAGTTTGATCATGTAGATCACACCCACAGTTGCTTTCTGGTGGAAACGTTCTCCTGTTTCACCATCAAACAGGTAAGTATGCCCGTTTCTTGGAATGCTGGCATCTTTACAATACTGCTCAATCTCATCGGTGCTTGCACCATCAAAGATTGGTGTTGCAAATTTCACACCCAGGCGTTTACCGGTCCATCCGAGGATGGTTTCATAAATCTGACCCAGGTTCATCCTTGAAGGTACCCCCAATGGATTCAGTACAATATCAACCGGTGTACCATCGTCCATGAAAGGCATATCTTCTGCACGTACAATCTTCGCAACGATACCTTTGTTTCCGTGACGACCCGCCATCTTATCACCCACTTTCAACTTACGTTTTACAGCGAGGTAAACTTTAGCGAGTTTCAATACACCTGCTGGTAACTCATCACCGATTGAAATGTTGAACTTCTCACGTTTGTAACGTCCGAGTTCTTCATTGTAACGGATGCTGTAATTGTGCAATAAGGTATTGATCTGATCATCGGTTTTCGCATCACCAGTCCAACCCAATGGGTTTACATTCTGGTAATCGATGGTACTCAGGTTCTTTTGATTGAACTTGGCACCTTTACCAATCAACATTTCACCGAAGTTGTTGCTAACACCTGTAGATGCTTTGTCTTTCAGCAAAGTCTGCAGTTTATCCAGTAACAGTTCTTTGATAGATTCTGTATTCTGCTGGTGTACTTTTTCTACTTTCTCCAACAGTGCTTTCTCACGGATCTTACCATTCTTGTCTTTCTTCGCACGCTGGAACAGTTTTTTATCAATCACCACACCTTCTGTACCGTTTGGCGCTTTCAGTGAAGCATCTTTTGCATCACCTGCTTTATCACCAAAGATGGCACGTAAGAGTTTCTCTTCCGGTGTAGGATCAGATTCACCTTTTGGTGTGATCTTACCAATCAGAATATCTCCTTCTTTAATGGTGGCACCAATACGGATGATACCATGTTCATCAAGGTCTTTGGTAGCTTCTTCAGATACGTTAGGAATATCTGGTGTCAGCTCTTCTTCACCCAATTTGGTATCACGCACTTCCAGTTCATATTCATCAATGTGGATCGAGGTAAATAAATCTTCACGAACCACTTTCTCACTGATTACAATCGCATCCTCAAAGTTGTAACCTTTCCATGGCATGAATGCCACCTGCAGGTTACGACCCAATGCCAGTTCACCATCTTTGGTTGCATAACCTTCCGTTAAGAAGTCGCCCTTCTTCACTTTCTGTCCTTTCTTCACGGCCGGACGAAGGTTGATACAGGTTGCCTGGTTGGTTTTGATGAATTTGGTGAGTTTATATACCTGCAGATCATCATTAAAGCTGATCAGACGGTCGATATCATTTCTGTCGTAACGAACATGAATTTCGTTGGCATCCACAAACTCCACCACACCATTACCATCTGCGTGGATCTGGATACGTGCATCGCGGGCAGCTTTTCCTTCCAGACCGGTACCTACGATAGGCACTTCCGGACGGATCAATGGTACGGCCTGACGTTGCATGTTTGATCCCATCAGCGCACGGTTGGCATCATCATGTTCGAGGAACGGAATCAGGGAAGCACTCAGACCTACAATCTGGTTGGGCGCTACGTCCATATATTCCACATCCTCTTTATCTAAAATCGGGAAGTCACCTGTTTGACGGGAAACAACTTTATCTTCTGCAAATTCTCCTTTCTCAGTCAGCGGAGAGTTACTCTGCGCGATTCTCGCAGTATCTTCTTCTTCTGCACTCAGGAAAGTGAGTTCTTTCATGTTTACTTTTCCGTTCTCTACTTTACGATAAGGCGTTTCAATAAAGCCCATATCGTTAATAGAAGCGTGTACACAAAGGGTCGAAATCAGACCGATGTTTGGTCCTTCCGGTGTTTCAATGGTACACAAACGGCCATAGTGAGAATAGTGTACGTCACGTACCTCGAAACCGGCACGCTCACGGCTCAGACCACCTGGTCCGAGTGCCGAAATACGACGTTTGTGGGTGATCTCACTCAATGGATTGGTCTGATCAAGGAACTGCGACAACTGTGAGGTTCCGAAGAAGGAATTGATTACAGATGACAGTGTTCTGGCATTGATCAGGTCAACCGGTGTAAATACCTCGTTATCGCGCACGTTCATACGCTCACGGATGGTACGTGCCATACGGGCCAGACCTACACCAAACTGTGCATAGAGCTGCTCTCCTACGGTACGAACACGACGGTTGCTCAGGTGATCAATATCATCGATCTCTGCTTTCGCATTGGTTAAACGAACCAGGTATTTGATGATCTCAATGATATCCTGCTTGGTCAATACTTTCTTGGTCAGCGGATAGTCGAGATTCAGTTTACGGTTAATTTTATAACGGCCTACTTCACCCAGATCATAACGTTTGTCTGAGAAGAACAGTTTGTCGATGATACCACGCGCTGTTTCATTATCAGGCGCATCAGCACCACGTAACTGGCGGTAGATATGTTGTACCGCTTCCAGTTCGCTGTTTGAAGTATCCTTGTTTAAAGTATTGTAGATGATCGCATAATCACCACCCACATCTTCTTTCTGGATGAATACGCTCTTGATTTCCATTTCGATGATGGTAGCAATGGCTTCCTCATCTAAAACAGTATCACGCTCCATTACGATTTCGTTACGCTCAATGCTCACAACTTCACCAGTATCTTCATCCACGAAATCTTCTACCCATGTTCTTAATACGCGGGCAGCGAGTTTTTTACCAACATGGTTGGCAAGGGTTTTCTTATCGGCTTTTACCTCATCGGCCATACCGAAGAGTTCCAGGATATCCTTATCGGTTTCAAAACCAATAGAACGTAACAGGGTTGTTACAGGGAACTTTTTCTTACGATCGATGTAGGCATACATCACGTTATTGATATCGGTAGCAAACTCCATCCATGCTCCTTTGAAAGGAATGACACGGGCAGAATAAATTTTGGTACCGTTGGGGTGTACAGACTGACCAAAGAATACACCAGGTGAACGGTGTAACTGTGATACTACCACACGCTCAGCTCCGTTGATTACAAAAGTACCACGGGGCGTCATGTAAGGAATATTACCCAGGAACACATCCTGAACGATGGTCTGGAAATCTACGTGCTCTTCATCATTACAACTTAAACGCAGTTTTGCTTTTAAAGGCACAGCGTAAGTAAGACCACGCTCCATACACTCATCAAGTGTATAACGGGGCGGATCAATGAAATAATCCAGGAACTCCAGTACGAAAATGTTACGCGTGTCGGTGATAGGAAAGTTTTCCTTGAACACACGGAACAAACCCTCCACATTACGTTTATCGGGTGTTGTCTCTAACTGAAAAAATTCTCTGAATGATTCTAACTGGATGTCGAGCAGGTCAGGGGCATCAGCCAAATGTTTAGTTTTACCGAAGCCGACCCTGTTGTTCAATGTTGTTGTAGACATATAAATGAAAACCGGTTTTGATACGATAAAAATTTGGGGAGAATGGTGAGATTCTCTTAACGTACAATCGGCTCATTCATCATTCAAACGTCAATGATAAAAATGTCCACCCGCTAATTGGCCCAAAAATAAGGATGGCAAAGGTAAGAAATGGGCAGGCAATTGCAAAAACAAATTTATAGGCAAATGGTGAATGGGGAGTGAGTGGCGAGTAGTCAGTAGTGAGTAAGTAAATGGTAATCAATATATTAGATTTCCCTCTATTGCCAGAACAGCTATCCCACCACCCGCCGTAATCTTACGGGAAAAGTAAGTTAACCACAGAGTTGCACAGAGGTAAACACGGAGTTTCACGGAGGTTGAATTACTAGCGCTTAGTCGCAGAATAGAAAACCTCAGTGAAACTCCGTGCCACACTCTGTGGTACTCTGTGGTAAAAAAAATTACCAAATTCTCGCCCGCTGATCAGCCGGGCGGTAGAGTTTATTCTTCTCGGTTACCCCAAAAGCTTTATAGAAAGGTTCAAAATTGGCCAGTGGTCCGTTTACACGAAACTCTTCCGGACTATGTGGGTCGGTAGTAATACGGGTACGCATACTCTCCGGACGATCAATCAGTCGCCATACCTGTGCATAACCCAGGAAGAAACGCTGGTCAGGTGTAAAGCCATCTATCTTTTCTGTTCCCTGCCCCTGTTTGGTAAGTTTAAATGCATCAAATGCAATGGCGAGTCCGCCTATATCGGCCAGGTTCTCTCCCAGTGTAAGCGCACCGTTTACATGTAAGCTATCTAATACGGTATAGGCATTGTACTGCTCAACCACCCCTTTGGCCTTAGCATTGAACTTTTCGCCATCGGTTTTCGTCCACCAGTCGGTGAGGTTACCCTGTGCATCATACTGACGGCCCTGGTCATCGAAACCATGTGTTATTTCATGACCAATCACCATCCCTATCGCTCCATAGTTGATCGCATCATCTGCTTTCAGTTCAAAGAAAGGAAACTGCAAAATACCGGCCGGGAAAACAATCTCATTGAAAGTAGGATTGTAATAGGCATTCACGGTTGGTGCCGTCATCTGCCATTCTGTTTTATCTACTGGCTGACCAATTTTAGCAATGCTCTCTTTATAATCGTGTTTGGCGATGCTGCGCATGTTATCGTAGAAGGCAGTTCGTGTAATGGTAACATCATCATATGATTTCCACTTATCCGGATAACCGATCTTCTTCATAAAAGCAGCCAGTTTTTCCTGTGCTTTTTGTTTAGTGGTATCGCTCATCCAATCCAAAGCATTGATGCGTTTGCTGAAAGCAGTCTGAAGGTTATTCACCAGCTCATCCATTCTTTTTTTGGCATCAGCAGGAAAATATTTCTGTACAAAAAGCTGACCCAATAAATCTTTCAAACCGTTATCAGCCATGTTCACCATTTTCTTCCAGCGGTCTTCCTGTACTTTGGCACCGGAGAATAATTTATTGAACGAAAAACGCTCATCAACAAAAGCTTTACTCAACAGCGAAGCATTCGATGCGATATAATCATAACGCACTTTACTTTTCCATACATCAATCGGTTGACTTGCCAGCAGAGCACTTAATGCTTTGTAATAGGCGGGCTGACTTACATTAATACTATCGGTTTTAATCCCCATTTTCTGAAGTGCGCTGCTCCAGCTAATATTAGGTGAAATTTTCTCCAGATCCCTTACCGACATTTTATTGTAATTGCGAATGGGATCACGCAATTCAACAGGTGCCAGATGCGATTTGGCAATTTCTGTTTCGAGTTTCAGTATACCGGCCGCCTGTTGGGTGGCTGTTTCTTTTGATACACCCGTGAGGACAAAATAATTAGTGATATGCTCTACAAATTTCTGACGCTGCATTGCAGTGGTAGAATCTGTTTTGGTATAATAGTCTTTCTCTGGTAAACTAATACCTGTCTGGTATAAGCTCAGGATATTTTTACTGCTGTTTCGTTCATCAGCGCCGATATAAATACCAATCAGGTCGCCATCTCCTTCCGTGTAACTTTCTGCCAGCAGGTTCACCAGTTCTTTATAATCTTTCACCGCATCAATTTTGGCCAGCATAGGTTTGAGTGGATCGTAACCAGCTTTTTCAATGGCTACGGTATCCATACCACTCGCATAAAAATCGCCTACTTTTTGTTCGAGGCTTCCTGCTTTATGATTGGTCTTTGCAGAGACTTCATCTAAAATGGTTCTGAGTTTTTTCAGGTTCTCATCATATAAGGTATAAAAGCTACCCCATCCGCTCTGGTCATCTGGTATCACACTGTTTTTGATCCAGGCGCCATTGGCATACATGAAGAAGTTATCGCCGGGGTGAATGCTTGTATCCATGCCGGATTTATCGAAATAACTTGACTGGTCTGCATTGTTTTTACAGGATGCAAACAATAAAGCGACTCCTGCAAGTGCGGGTATGATTTGTTTCATAGCGAAGTTTTAGTTGGATAAATATTTGGAATTATTAGGGGATTACCAAACCGTTTACATATTAGTTTGGAAGACAGAAGATCGGAATGTCGGAAAGTTACTTCCCCGTTCATTATTTTTCTTCTCTGTAGGGTCTTCAAAAAGTTCTGTGAAGTTTTCCTAAGGACTCTTCGTGTCAGACAGCCACCGTATCTGCATTTAATTTTACACTGCAGTTTCATTACTAACAAACAGACCCTTCCTTGCAATTCACGATCTGCGATCGAGATGCTCGTCAGGGTGACGAAACGCACGTACTGCTGTAATAGCAATATAATACTACACCGCCACTGCCCTCTTCTTACGCACACTTTTCATAACATTTACCGGAACCACCAACGCATAAGGCCGGTTAAACGCTCCCTGCGATACTTTAAAATATTCAGCCAGTTTTCTGATCACTTCCTTTGACAACCCCTTTTTATAATGCAGGATATCAGAAACATAACCCTTACTAATACCCAATATATCGACCATGTCTTTTGCTTTCAGGTGATGATCGTTCATGAAAGACTGCAATAATTGAACAGGGTCTAGATCAGTAGATGAAAGATGAGCTGCATCCCATTTTTCGATAAGAAGTGTAAGTAATGCAATTTCATCTTTGGTGTTTCTGTCTTTTGCTCCAGAGAACACGAGTTCTTCCAATACATTGCAATATTCCTTGTACTGGGTTTTACTGGTAATTACTTTATATTTTAATGTTGACATGATCTATCTTTTAATAATTATTGATACTGAACTGTTCTCCTGTTTTGCAGAGTTTACTGTATTCCGCATGCGTACCTATCCAGCAAATAAAAAGATGCACCTGCGTATCTCCAAAAGCATATTTGCCAATGAGCCTGTACTTATTCCCACCAATATCAAACACAACTCTGTTCGATCCTTTACCCAGTAAATCTGTACTCCGGAAACTAAGCTGCATATCGGCAGGCTCATGCCAATCTGCATACTTTAGTTTGCTAAACCATTCATCAAATGACACCCTGCTTTGTGCATTTTGTATTTTATATGCATCAATTGTTTCTCGTCTTATCAAATGTACTTTCATAACAAAGGTATATATTTTTTTATGAAGTTCACAATTTGTGAACTATTTTTTTATTAACATTTACGACTAAATATACCCTTCCCTCATTAGCTAGTGTAGGTTTATCCGATTAAAATCGGATCTGCTAAAGCTGTCGTGAAGTACACTTTACTTGAAGTGAATTTATGAGTATGCGAGTTTCATTTTACCTGCATTCCGATTCATTTTACGAATGGTTAACGCTATCTCTTCATTATTCAAATGATGCGATTTTGTATATTTACAAAGTATGATCAATCTAACTATGAAAACTATCTCTTGCTGGGCCATCATCATGCTCTTTTGCATTCCTGATACATGTTTTTCCAACAGCATCTCAACAGATGATACGGTATATCGGTCTGCACAGCTCATCATTACCCGTTTATCAAAACACTGTTATGTACATACCAGCTATCTGTACACCAACAGTTTTGGTAAAGTACCATGCAATGGCATGATTGTACTCAACAAAAAAGAAGCAGTTGTTTTTGATACCCCGGCCAATGATACCAGTACGGCTGAATTAATTAACTGGATACAAACTGATTCAAAAAGCAACATCAAAGCCATCATACCAACCCATTTTCATGGGGACTGTCTGGGAGGTTTAAAAGAATTCCACCAATCCAATATTGCATCCTATGCCAATCAGTCAACGATCACTTTAGCAAAAGCACAACAATATCCTGTACCTGTCAATGGATTTACCAACCAGCTTGTTTTAACAGTTGGAGGAGAAAAACTGTATGCCCGGTTTTTTGGTGAGGGGCATACAAAAGATAATATCGTGGGTTATTTTCCAACGGATCAGATACTCTTTGGCGGTTGTCTCATTAAAGAACTCGATGCCAACAAAGGTTATCTGGGCGATGCCAATGAAAAAGCTTGGTCACCCACTGTAGAAGCGGTGAAAAAACAGTATCCGGGGATCAAAATCGTCATCCCTGGGCACGGGCAGCCCGGCGACAAAGCCTTGCTTGATTATACCATTCGATTGTTTCGTCAGTAAAAATCTGTTAGAAAATGATGATACTGGCTTTCCTGGTTCAATTTTTACTAAATTGAATCTTAGTACATCATATACCCTTGATTATTTAAGCCATGAAGAAAATTTACTGTCTGTTCATTGCCTTTGCAATGAGTCAATCCATTTTTGCCCAGGTTTCAAAAGCACCAGCCTATCCACTGGTTACACATGACCCGTATTTCAGCATCTGGAGTTTTTCGGATCAACTGAATGAGAGCACCACCAAACACTGGACAGGTGCCGATCATTCACTCCTGGGTTATATTTCGGTAGATAATAAACTGTATAAATTTCTCGGCGCAGCTCCCCGGAAACTGCAGCCCATTCTGGCGAACAGCGACCTCGCTGGTTTTGATTGCAGGTTTACCGAAACAAAACCCGCTGCCAACTGGCATGAGCGAGATTTCAATGATAACAACTGGCAAACGGGCAAAGGCATGTTTGGCTCTAAAAACATGGATGCTACCACAGAATGGAACAGCAAGGAAATCTGGTTCCGCCGAACCTTCACAGTTACAGAAACCAATTTCAATCAGTTAATACTAACACTCAAATACGACGATAATATTAAAGTGTTCCTGAACGGCGAGAAAATTTATGAAGCAGGCTGTTGCTCCTCCAATAAAGAAATAAAACTGACAAAAGAAATAGCCAACAAGATACAGGTGGGCAAGAATACCCTGGCCGTTTATTGCGAGAATACTGGTGGTCCGGGCATCATTGATGCAGGGCTGTATAACCAATTGCCTGATGAACCGGTTTCACAGGCCACACAAATAGCTGTCAACATCACGGCTACCCAAACACATTACCAGTTTAGTTGTGAAGGCATCAACCTTGGTGTGAAATTTTTATCTCCGCTCCTGATGAGCAATCTTGATATTTATTCCCGCCCCATCAGCTATATCAGTTTTGACACAAAATCAACCGACGGTAAGCAGCACGATGTAAAAATATTTTTTAACAGCAGTGCCGATATTGCCCGCAACAAAATAAGTCAGCCGGTTAGTAGCAAGATCAATAAATATGGTTCATTACTGATACAAACAACAGGCACTACTGCACAGGAAATTTTAAAAAGAAAAGGTGATGATGTACGGATTGACTGGGGTTATGCCTATCTCGCTGTAACAGAGGAAAAAGGAACACGCTTATCGCCACCCAATCCGATCAGTCATAACAATACAGCATCAAAAACTGATATAGCTGCTATCTGTAACCTTACAATGGATTATGGCAAAGTGAGTGTTGCTCCCGTCTCCAAAACCGTGATACTGGCTTATGATGATCTCTATTCCATTCAGTATTTCAATGAAAATTTAAAAGCCTGGTGGAAAAAGAATTATAGCTCTACAGAAGAAATGCTAAAAAAATCGATGGAAGAATTTAAAAGCATTGAAGCAAGCTGTAACCTTTTCGATCAGCAACTGTATGCTGATGCATTAAAAGCCGGTGGCGAAAACTATGCAAGACTTTGTGTACTTGCTTACCGGGAATCATTGGCGGCCCACAAACTCGTAAGAGGAGCCAATGATGAAATCCTGTTTCCGCAGAAAGAAAATTTCAGCAATGGTTCTATCTGGACCGTTGATGTAACTTATCCTTCTGCGCCTCTTACTTTAATTTATAATCCCGCTTTATTAAAAGGTATGGTAGAGCCCATTATGCAGTACAGTGAATCAGGTAAATGGACCAAACCTTTTCCTGCACATGATCTTGGCACATATCCTTTGGCGAATGGTCAAACTTATGGAGAAGATATGCCTGTAGAAGAATCGGGCAATATGATCATTCTTACCGCAGCCATCTGTAAAGCAGAAAAATCATTAGTGTTTGCAAAAAAACACTGGTCATTATTAAGTCAGTGGGTAGAGTTTTTAAACAAAGATGGATTCGATCCTGCCAACCAGTTATGTACGGATGATTTCGCCGGCCATCTTGCACGCAATACCAATTTATCGATGAAAGCCATTGTTGGTATTGGTGCATACGCACAAATGGCTTTACAGCTCGGCAAAAAAGAAGAAGCTGAGAAATATAATAAAATTGCCCGTGACTATGCATTCAAATGGATGCAGATGGCAAACGATGGTGATCATTATACACTGGCTTTTGACCAGAAAGGAACCTGGAGCCAGAAGTATAACCTGGTATGGGATAAACTGTTAAACCTAAACCTCTTCCCGGCTTCGGTATATGAAAAAGAAGTGAGCTACTATCTTACTAAACAAAACAAATATGGCTTACCCTTAGACAGCCGTAAAACGTATACCAAGAGCGACTGGATTGTATGGACTTCTGTTCTGGCCAATAAAGAGAAAGACTTCAAAACATTTATCAATCCGGTTTATAAATATGCCATAGAAACCAGCAGTCGGGTGCCGCTCAGCGACTGGCATGAAACAACTGATGGCAAACAGGTAGGTTTCCAGGCAAGAAGTGTGGTGGGGGGATATTTTATTAAGATGCTGGAGAAACAGTGGAAGAAATAAATAGGCTACTAGCTGCCAGCTTCTAGCTACAAGCTAATGAAACCAAACTGCTATTTAATTTTCTACCTCTTTTGCTAGTAGCTGGCAGCTAGAAGCTAGAAACAAAAAAGCCGCTCCAACAGGAGCGGCTATATTTTTTGCTTAACAGCTTGTGAAATTACTTCACTTCTACTTCAGCACCAGCTTCTTTCAGCTTAGCAACGATATCGTCAGCTTCAGCTTTAGAGATACCCTCTTTTACTGGTTTTGGAGCACCGTCAACCAGGTCTTTTGCTTCTTTCAGTCCAAGACCAGTCAACTCTTTCACGATTTTAACTACGTTCAGTTTGCTTGCACCACCGTTAACGAGTACAACATCGAAAGATGTTTTCTCTTCAGCAGCAGCAGCTCCACCGCCGTCGCCAGCAGCAACTACAACTGCAGCAGCAGCTGGTTCAATACCGTAATCAGCTTTCAATACATCAGCTAATTCCTGAACTTCTTTTACTGTTAAGCCTACTAATGTTTCGGCTAATGATTTTACGTCTGCCATTTTGTTTCAATTTTTTCCGCCTTCATTCCCTGTAAGAGTCCGGCGGATGGTTTAAAAAAATTTGATCCTTATTAATTTGAAAATTTGGGAATTTGAAAATTTGAAAATGAGCAAACCCCTTAATTTTCAGTTAACACAATTTATTTTGAAAGTCTGGCATTTGGAATATTGAAATGGTTCTCCATTTTCAAATTTTCAAATTCCCGAATTTTCAAATTATTCTGCGCTCGCTGTCGCTTGCTTCTCGTGGTGGTGCAATAATGCAGCCAGTACACGTTTAGCAGGAGACTGCAACAATCCGATTACTTCACCGATCAGTTCATTCTTCGTCTTGATCTGGGTAAGTGTTTTCAGGTTGTTATCGCCAGTGTAGATATCACCATTGATAAATGCTGCTTTCAATACTGGTTTTTCACCATTGCTTGATTTACGGAAAGAGCTGATGATCAATGCTGGTTCTTTTGGATTCTCTGAGAACATCAATGCAGTTACATTGTTCAGAGACTCATACACACCTGCATATTTTTCTGCATCCAAAGACTCAAGAGCCTTACGGATCAGGGTGTTTTTGGCCACTTTCATCTCCACCTGCTTATCAAAGCAAGTGCGACGCAAAGATGACACCTGTGCTACAGTCAGCGATTCTGTATCGGTGATGTAGAAGTTATTGTATTGAGCGAATTTCTCTTTCAGAATTTCGATCACCTCATTTTTTTGATCTTTTGTCATATCTGATCTTTTTTAAAAACCCAGGTCATTTCCAACTCGCCTAAGGCGAGTAAGGATCACCAGGAATTAGTTCATTAATGATTTGGTGTCTAAAGCGATACCGGGGCTCATGCTGCTGGCCATGCTCACACCTTTCAGGTAAATACCTTTGGCAGAAGATGGTTTCAGTTTGATGATTGCATTGATCAGTTCAGCACTGTTTTCTGCAATCTTCTCAGGAGCAAATGATACACGTCCGATAGAAGCGTGAACAATACCTGCTTTATCAACCTTAAAGGCGATCTTACCACCCTTCACCTCATTTACCGCTGCAGCAACATCATTGGTTACTGTTCCGGTTTTAGGATTGGGCATCAGGTTACGTGGACCTAACACTTTACCGAGCTTACCAATTTTTGGCATTACGGCTGGTGTAGCGATGATCACGTCGATATCTGTCCATCCACCTTCAATTTTGGTGATGAACTCATCCAGACCTACAAAATCAGCACCAGCTTCTTTTGCAGATGCTTCTTTATCTGGCGTACAAAGTACCAGTACTTTTTTGGTTTTACCGGTACCATGTGGTAATGAAACGGTACCACGAACCTGCTGGTCTGCTTTCTTAGGATCTACACCCAGACGAATATGCAGGTCAACAGAGCTATCAAATTTGGTACAGTTGATTTCTTTTACAAGTGTAGAGGCTTCTTTCAGGGAATAAGCTTTCGTCTTATCCACCTTTGCTGCTGCTACTTTTCTTTTCTTAGTCAGTGACATTTTTTACAGATTAAAAGGTGAATAAATTAATTGTTTTCCCAGGGGGCTTTTCCTTCTACAGTTAAACCCATACTGCGTGCAGTACCAGCAACCATGCTCATGGCGCTGTTAAGGGTGAACGCATTCAGGTCAGACATCTTGTCTTTAGCAATAACTTCAACCTGATCCCAGGTTACTTTACCTACTTTCTGACGATTGCTTTCCTTAGAACCTTTCTGGATTTTTGCTGCTTCCATTAACTGAACGGCAGCCGGAGCGGTTTTGATGATGAAGTCGAATGACTTATCAGCGTATACAGTGATCAAAACGGGAACTACTTTACCCATTTTGTCCTGGGTTCTGGCATTGAACTGCTTACAGAACTCCATGATGTTGATACCCTTCGAACCAAGGGCTGGACCTACGGGAGGTGCTGGATTGGCTTGACCGCCTTTAACCTGCAACTTCACATAGCCGGTGATTTCTTTGGCCATTGCTTTTTGATTTAATTGGTTATAACGTCCCGATTTTATCGGGACTCCCAAACTCAATCATTCTTTCGAAAAAAGAACTTTTGGGGCGGCAAAGGTAAGGAGCAGGTGTGGGATTTCAAAGAAAAAGAGCAGAAAAGCTGCTGGCTGCTCGCTACTAGCTTCTAGCTTTTAGTAAAACAACTTATAAATAATTGATAATCAATAAATAAAAAGGTGAGACATTAGAATGCCCACCTTTTTATTGTTGTCTAACACTGCTATCTTAACTGGAAGCTAGAAGCTAGCAGCCAGCAGCTTTCCTACAATACCAATATCCCTGCTGCCTGAATCACGATCTCCTTTTTGGGTTCGGTGATTTTGGCGATTTCTTCTTTGCTTTTACCAGCATCTTCGGCAAAATGTTTGAGCTGTTTTACAGAAGTAGTGGTTTGAGTGGCTACACCATCAATAACAATCTTTTTGCCATTCAATACTACCGGAACAGCAAATTTGTGATCCTTCATCTTCACCATCATATTACCATTAGGTGATTGCACTTTGATCCAGCAACCTTCTTTCTGACAAACTTCGGTTACAACACCTACTATTTTGGCTTCATGGGGTTTTCCTTCTTCTTTGGTAGACATCACTTTTACAAACTCGTCAATAGATACTGCATTATCGGCAGTAGTGGCTTTTCCAAATTTGGCACCGGCTTCAGCAGGTACTTGTGGAGGCTGGGCCTGAACCAACATAAACGTGCATAACGCAATGGCTAAACTGAATAATTTTTTCATACTATTTGGGAAGTTTCAATGAATGAATAAACAATTGATGAACTGTAAAAATACAAATGCCGGATGGAATACAAACCGCCGCTGGTCATAATATTGTTAAATCACCCGGGACAGCTACACCCGCTCTTCTGAATATCTCCTGTATTTCAGGCTGAACAGGCATGGATCGCATCGGCGGCACATTGGCGCCACCCGTATTACCAACGGGTATGGTTCCAACAAACGACTTTACCCCTCCTACCAATAAACGCGGCACCTGCCCAATAACCTCTTTTATACTTTTGATGCGGCAGCCAAACAGCAGCATCTTCCAGTGTACCAGGCTATGATGATATGGGTAACGCTGCCCGATTACATGCGCTCTTTCCAGGTGATGCCATGCTTCATGCAGTTCTTTTCTCTTTAAGGCCGTTGCATAATCAACCAAAGCTTGTTTGAAAAAAGGTTTGAGCGATACCGGCATGGTTGTATAAAATTTCATACCCTCATTTTATGATTTACTAAGTTAGGATGTCTTCTTTTAACTAACTTATCAGATACTGGAAGATTTTCAGTTAATTTTATTCAACAAATAAGCCCAAATTCATGTCATCCCTTTTTGGAAAAATCATCACCAGTGCACCCGACATCAATGATCCCAACTTTGAAAACACCCCTATTCTGATTGTAGAACAGAACGACAACGGCGCTGTTGGGTTTATTGCACATCTGCCTTTGATGAAGAACCTGAATGAGTTGACAGAATTTGCCAGCTACCCACCTATTCCACTTTATATCGGTGGCCCTGTTGACCAGGAGAATCTTTTCTTTTTACACCGCCGCCCGGATCTGATTGAAGGCGGTCTGGCTATTAAAGACGGCGTGTATTATGGTGGCGATTTTCAGCAGGTACTTGCACACCTCAAAGACGAGACCTTATCAGCAAAAGATATCTGTTTACTGATTGGTTATGCTGGCTGGGATCCCGGCCAATTAGAAGAGGAAATCAAAGAAGGAAGCTGGACCATTTCGGAGCTTCCTGCTTATGATGTTTTTGAATAGGTATTACGCTTCCAGCAATGCCTGTATATCAAATTTCTGCATTTTCAGAAAAGCCTGTATGACCCTCGGCCCTTTTTCCTTATCCTGCATGAGTTGAGCAAGAATGGATGGCACAATCTGCCAGGAAATGCCATACTGATCGGCCAGCCAGCCACACATATCGTAACGACCGCCAGCACCCAGTGTTTCCCAGAAATAATCAATCTCTTTTTGGTCATCACATTCTACCACAAATGAATTCCCCGGTGTAAAATCATAATCATGTTCTATAGCACTACTCATGGCATTCATGATAAAGCCATTGAGTTTGAATTGTGCAAACAACAAAGTTCCGTTACCCATTCCCGCTTCCGGTGGATAAGGCATATCCATCAGTTCCATACTGTTTGAAAAGGTCTTTATGTAAAAATCTCTTGCGTCTCTTACACTCTTATTCTTTTCATTCACAAATAATAAGTTGGGTACTATTTTCTGTTCGTTGTTGATCTCTTCCACATCCAGCTGCCAGTTTACACCAAATCTGTCCTGCACCCATGCATAACGTGGACTCCAGTCGTATTGATCAATCGGCATCAATACAGTACCACCATCTTTAAGCAATGCATATAACCGATCGATTTCAGCTTCTCCATTGCAATACACGAAATAGGAAACAGCGGGTGTGGTTTTGTATTTCGGGCCACCATTGAGTAACATAAATACCAACCCTCCTGCTTTGAATCTTGTAACAATGGGATTAGATTCAAGCATGTTGGCATCATGAAACACATCACAATAAAATGCAGCAGCTTCCTGCGCATTGTTGTTAAACCAGATGCATGGATAGATGGGTTTTGACATACTCAATTAATATTAAAAGACAGATACGTTTTTAAATTTTTAACAACTGGTAAGATCTGATATTTTTCTTTGCCATAAAATCCAGCACTGAAACAATTTGCTGATATCTGGCTTCTTTGGTACAGATAATATTGACGGTTGGCTGTTGTAGCAAATCTGTTTTATTTGTCAGTTCCTGTTTCAGATCAGCATATTCAATTTTGATTTTTTTACCCGGGGCAATATAATAAGCTTCATTTTTCTCCAGCAGCAAGCAATGTTTTAAGTCTTCCTGCTTTGCTTCTTCAATACCACTCAGGGTATTATCAACAGGCTCAGACATTTCGCTAGTAATTACAAAAAAAGAGATAGAAGCCAGAAACAATACTACCAGTACAATTACCAGCATTCGTAAAGAGGTGCGCGAAATTTTCATGACAATATATTTTATTATCAGGTTGAATTTACTACTCTTTTAACAAAACAAAAAGGCCGTCCTGTTGGACGGCCTTTTGAAATATCGTTGAGGAATTTAACTAAGTTTCTCAACCTGCATATAATTGAGTTCTACAGGAGTTGAACGACCGAAGATTTTTACGGTCACTTTCAGTTTTTTCTTTTCGTCGTTTACTTCTTCGATCACACCATTGAAATCGTTGAATGGACCTTCAATGATTTTGATGGTTTCGCCGATGATGAATGGTTCGCTCATGGTTGCACCCTGGTCGTTCATTTCATCTACTTTACCCAGCATTTTATTTACTTCACTTTTACGTAAAGAAATGATATTGCCTTTAGAACCTTTACCATCGGTAAGGAAGTGCATTACGTTGCTGATATTGCTGATATGCTGAACGATATCATCATTCAGTTTACCATTCAATACTTCCATCATCACATAACCCGGGAAATAGTTTTTTTCGCGCATTACTTTTTTACCGTTCTGCACTTTATATACTTTCTCCATGGGGAGGAATATCTGTTTGATGATTTCCTGCCAGCCGCTGCGAATAATATCTTTATCCAGGTATTCTTTCACTTTACGCTCTTTACCACTCACCACGCGCAGAACATACCATTTGGTATTCTCCGGCTGATTGTTTTCAGTGGTCTCAACAGCGTTATTATCTACTACTGATGCTTCCATGTTCTCTTACTTGAATAATGAGTAAATCAACTTCAGCAACTGGTTGCTGGAGAAGTCCATCACCCAAACCATCGCGGTGATGATAACGGTGGCTACCAGTACAATAACGGTGCTTTGTTGGAGTTGTAACCAGGTTGGCCAGGTCACTTTCTCCATCAGCTCACGGTAGCTCTCTTTGAAGTATGTGGCGATTTTGTTCACTTGTACAATTTGAAAATTTGAGAATTTGAGAATTTGAAAATTATTTCCTTGTGTAAAGGATGATATTTGAGTTTGAAAATATCGTTTATCCAGCGTTGCGAAGCAACGCGAACAACTTCATTTTCAAATTTTCAAATTACCTAATTTTCAAATTATTCGCACGGGCACTAGGATTCGAACCCAGATCAAAGGTTTTGGAGACCTCTATACTAACCGTTGTACTATGCCCGTAGAAAGCTAAAAGCTATCCCGACGAGTCGAGACAGCTTTTAGATTATGTATGCAAATATAGTTAAAAACCTATTTGCTGAAGCTAAAAGCTTGTGGCTTTAAGCTTATTTGATAATTTCAGTAACCTGACCGGCACCTACGGTACGTCCACCTTCGCGGATAGCGAATTTCAGACCTTTTTCCATAGCGATCGGCTGGATCAGTTTTACAGTAAGACCGATGTTATCACCAGGCATTACCATTTCTGTTCCTTCAGGTAAAGTACACTCTCCGGTTACATCCGTAGTACGGAAGTAGAACTGAGGACGGTATTTGTTAAAGAATGGCGTGTGACGTCCACCTTCTTCTTTGCTCAATACGTAAACTTCACCTTTGAAGTCAGTGTGTGGAGTGATAGAACCTGGCTTACAGATTACCATACCACGACGGATATCTTTTTTCTCAATACCGCGGAGCAGCAGACCGGCGTTATCACCTGCCTGACCTTCATCCAACAGTTTTTTGAACATTTCAACACCTGTTACAGTAGAAGTTAATGGAGACTCCATCAGACCTACGATCTCAACACCTTCACCTACTTTGATGATACCACGCTCGATACGACCAGTTGCAACTGTACCACGACCTGTGATAGAGAATACGTCTTCCACAGACATCAGGAATGGCATGTCGATTGGGCGGGGAGGCAATGGAATGTAAGTATCTACCGCTTCCATCAGTTCATCTACTTTAGCAACCCACTGAGCTTCGCCAGCAAGAGCGCCAGTAGCAGAACCCTGGATGATTGGAGTGTTATCACCATCGAAACCGTAAGAAGTCAGCAATTCGCGGATTTCCATTTCAACCAGTTCCAATAATTCCACATCATCAACAAGGTCAACCTTGTTCATGAATACTACAATACGAGGTACACCTACCTGGCGGGCCAGCAGGATGTGCTCTTTGGTTTGAGGCATAGGACCATCAGTCGCAGCCACAACCAGGATAGCACCGTCCATCTGAGCAGCACCGGTAATCATATTTTTCACATAGTCAGCGTGACCTGGACAGTCAACGTGCGCATAGTGACGATTTGCAGTTTGATATTCTACGTGTGCAGTATTGATGGTGATACCACGCTCTTTTTCTTCAGGAGCGCCATCGATCTCATCATACTTTTTAGCCTGTGCCAGACCTTTCTTAGATAAGATGTCCGTAATGGCAGCAGTCAGGGTTGTTTTACCGTGGTCAACGTGACCAATGGTACCAACGTTTACGTGAGGTTTCTCCCTCTTAAAGGTCTCTTTAGACATTTTTATCGGTTTTTAGTTGTGTTTTAAAAATCTAATGGCTTTCGCCGTTTGTTTATTTTTTGTTTATCCGCTCTGCGGATCACTTTTCATGCTACACTTGAGCCGTTAGTGAGAATCGGACTCACGACCTCTTCCCTACCAAGGAAGTGCTCTACCACTGAGCTACAACGGCTTTTTAAAACTCTTTAAGCTGTTGTTTTTAAAGAACTTAAAAATGAGCGGGAGACCAGGCTCGAACTGGCCACCTATAGCTTGGAAGGCTATCGCTCTACCAAATGAGCTACTCCCGCTTTTAAATTTGAAAATTAGTTAATTTGAAAATTTGAAAATGTTGGAGAAACACTTCGTGTTTTCAATTAGCAGGTTTCAAATGTTTTAAAAGAACTTACTAAAAATCTACAATATGATCATTTTCAAATTTTCAAATTCTCAAATTTTCAAATTGTCCTGTGGGCAGAGTAGGGTTCGAACCTACGTACTCGTGAGAGAACAGATTTACAGTCTGTCGCCTTTAACCACTCGGCCATCTGCCCGTAATTGATACATTATGCAAAGGAAATAACAGTATTATTATCCCAAACCTATAAAACATCAATTTTAAAAGAACTGAGCCGAAGATGGGACTCGAACCCGCGACCTGCTGATTACAAATCAGCTGCTCTACCAACTGAGCTACTTCGGCTTGTTTGTTTACCTAGTTATTCCTTGATATTTCGTTTAAAGGTCCGTGACCTTCCCGATTGCATCGGGATGCTCTACCAACTGAGCTACTTCGGCTTGTTTGTTTGCGAGAAATGCTTAGATGAAAATCGGGAATTGACCCTGCCATTTTTCATGCCATTCATTCTACACAATACAAAGAACTACCCGTTTTTGGGATGGCAAAGGTAATGGAAAACTTAATTCAGCAAAATTTTGGTTGGAAAATTTTCAGGTAGTTATTCACAGGAGGAAAAAAGCTTCTAGCTGCCAGCCGCTAGCTACTAGCTTTTTTTCCTACTGGAAGCTAGTAGCTTGTGGCTTGCAGCCAAAAAAAAGCCCCGGCTTTTGGGGCCGGGGCTGGGTAATTTTTTAGGCTGCTAATTTCTCTTTTTTTCGTTTGATCTGTGAAACAATGGACTCCATGGCGGAATCGAATGACTCTTCGAATGACTTTGACGAGGCCTTCACAAAAAAATCATGCCTCGGAACATGCACCCTTATCTCCGCAATCTTGTCTTTAATGGTGTGTACCACATTGTCGAGCTTCAGGAACACATCCACTTTCAGAATCCTGTCGTGAAAAGTGTTCAGCTTTTGAAGTTTACGTGATACATACTCTACCAATTTGTCATCTGCATCGAAGTGCACGGTTTGAATGTTAACGTTCATAGCAACTCACGTTTAATCGGTGAAAAAATTATGTGAAAGAACTTATTTGCTGAGGGTTTAGTCCCGGGTTTTACCCCGTTTTCTATGATTAACAAGTTAAACCTTTCCAATGGAAAAAAGAAATAAACAACTGAATTTTTAGAAAGATTTAGAAGAAAAATAAACAGGTAGAAATAGCAGCCGGAAAAGCACCTGCCTATCAATAAAAAACATATCAAACTCAAACACATCTATGCCTACCCTCTTGGTTCCGGGCTTTCTGACTTTCCGAGTTCCGGTCTTCCCCCTAAGCCTTCGGGTGTGCCTTCTTAAACACTTCTTTGAGTTTTTCGATGGTATTATGGGTGTACACCTGTGTGGCCGCCAGACTGCTATGCCCCAATAACTCTTTTACGGCATTTAGGTCGGCCCCGTTGTTCATTAAATGGGTGGCAAAACTATGACGGAGTATATGTGGACTTTTCTTCTGAATGGTCGTTACGCTGGCCAGGTGCTGTTTTACAAAACGATATACCTGCCTGGGTTGCAACGGCTCCCCCTTTTCAGTAAGGAACAATTTTGGATCCCGTTCTTCCTGTTGTACCGGTTTATCTTTTATATAGGCCCTTAATAATTGTACCAGCGCTGCAGATACCGGAATAATTCGCTCCTTATTGCCTTTTCCAAGCACTTTTACCTGTTTCAGTGAATCATCTACCTGACTTTCTTTTAACTGAATCAGCTCACTTAAACGCATGCCGGTACTATAAAACAATTGCAATACCAGTTTTTCGGTTCTACCCTTCCAGTCATCGGAAAATTCCACATAATCGAAGAGCGTTTGCATGTCTTTCTCTTCCACAAACACCGGCAACCTTTTATTGAGTTTGGGAGATACAATTGTAGTCATGGGCGACTGCTGTATGACTCCGTTTTTGAGTTGGAACTTGAAGAATGATTTGAGCGATGATATCTTCCGGTTCAGGCTACGGCTTTCCAGCCCCTCTTCCTTCATTTCGGCCAGCCAGCTCCTGATAAACATCGCTGTAATGGCAGGAACATCAGGCGAATCGAACTGACTTTCCAGGTAAGCAAAAAACTGCTCCAGGTCGTTCTGGTAAGAAATAAGGGTATGTTGTGAATATCGCTTCTCGAAGCGAAGATGATCGAGAAAGGGTTGTATGACGGGATACCTGGGTTGGGACATAAAAAAAGTAGCCTAAAGTTACAAAACTCAGGCTACTGAATATATTCTGATTCGAAAGAAGGATTATCCCTCGATCTTTCCGCTAGCGATTTGCTGCTTATAGATGGCTTTCAACACCTCACCACGACGTCTAACAGACGGCTTAGTGAATGCCTGACGCTCTCTCAGTTGTAACAGAACTTTGCTCTTTTCGAACTTCTTTTTGTACTTCTTGAGCGCCTTGTCGATGTTTTCGCAATCTTTTGAATCAATAATAAGCATAACGATTATACCTCCTCGGGTGTTTTTTAGGAGTGCAAAGATAGGAGTATGATCATAAATACACAAATACTTTTAAAATTTTTTGATGTCAGATCTCAGATGGCAGATTTTCAAATCTGTCATCTGAGATCTGACATCTGACATTTAACTTGCAGCCATGTTTACAGGTATTATTGAAGCAATGGGAACAATTGTTTCCCTGGAGAAAAATGGCTCCAATATCAGTTTCTGGATCAAATCACCCATTTCAGGAGAGTTGAAGATTGACCAGAGCGTAAGTCATGAAGGCGTTTGTCTCACCGTTGATGCCCTTTCCGATGGTACCCACCGGGTTACCGCTATTGAGGAAACCCTGAAAAAAACCAACCTGGCGGGCTGGCAAGCTGGATCAACCGTTAACCTCGAGCGCTGTATGCTGATGAATGGCCGGCTCGATGGACATATTGTTCAGGGGCATGTTGACTGTACCGCCACCTGCATCGAAGTAACAGAAAAAGACGGTAGCTGGGAATTCCTGTTTCAGATTCCGGAAGCATCAGCACATCTGGTGATTGAAAAGGGTTCTGTGGCCATTAATGGTACCAGCCTTACCTGTTTCGAAGTGGGCAAAGACCGTTTCAAAGTAGCCATCATTCCCTATACCTATCAGCATACCAGTATTCAACAGGTGAACAAGGGCACAACTGTGAACATTGAATTTGATATACTCGGGAAATATATTGAGAGAATGATGAAGAGGGGGTGAATGATCAATGGTCAATGGTCAATGGTCAATGGTCAATGGTCAATGGTCAATGGTCAATGGTCAATGGTCAATGGTCAATAAGGAGGACTTTGTTTCGATTGAGGTTATTGCTTACTCACTAAATTTTTCCATTCACGATTCACCATTGACCATTGACCATTCACGCTTCCCCCACTCACACCGTTTTCCCCTTCAGCGCCTGTCCCACTGCCTGATCCATGGCACGCTCAGCAAAGGGTCTGGTTATTTCATTCAACTCTTCTATTTTATTGTGAATCATGTTTTTATCATCCATAGTTAAAGCTAATTGTAAAGCCTGCATGGCGTTGGCTGTCTGCAAAACCTCTTCCTTCGACAACAATTCCGGATTCTTGGTCATGAACTTTTCCGTTACTTCCAGTATCTGTTCACCTTCCGTTCTGGCTTCTACCAGTGCACGGGTTATCATGTCATCTTTGGCATGGGTAATGCTATCAAGCAGCATCTGTTCCACTTCCTGGTCGGTTAATCCGTATTGAGGTTTTACTTCAATACTCTGCTCAACACCGCTGCGTAACTCTTTGGCTTTCACTATCAATATGCCGTCTGCATCAATTAAAAATTGCACTTCTACCTTAGGCAATCCGGCCGGCATTCCGGGAATACCTGTCAGACTAAACTCTGCCAGTTTCCGGTTGTCTTTTACCAGATCGCGCTCTCCCTGGAAAACAGATATGCGCATCCCGCTTTGTCCGTCTTTCTGGGTGGTGTACTGCCGGCCAACCTGGGTGGGTATTTTGGCATTCCGGGGAATCAATACATCCATCAATCCACCCATGGTTTCAATACCCAGACTGAGGGGAGTTATATCCAGCAGCAGAAAATCGGTATTGTTTCCCGCCAAAATATCGGCCTGAACTGCCGCTCCCAATGCCACTACTTCATCAGGATTTACCTCATCGTTTACAGGGCGGCCAAAGAAAGCACTCACCGCTTCTTTCACAGCAGGTACCCGGGTACTGCCTCCTACCATTACGATGGTATCAATCTCCTGTTTTTTCAACCCGGCATCCTTCAGGGCTTGCTGGCAACAATGGATTGTTTTTTCAATCAGGGGGCTAACCAACGCGTTCAATTCAGCCCTAGTCAACTCCAATATATCGCCGTTAAGATCGGTTTTGAAAACATCATGAGCACTTAGATGCTTCTTGGCTTCTTCTGCTTTAAGTCTTAACGATTGAGATAGTTGTTTGTTGATTTTCAAATCATTATCAGATATACCTTCTTTTTTAGACCAATACTGAACAATCGCTCTGTCGAAGTCATCGCCACCCAGGTAGGTATCGCCATTGGTACTTAATACTTCAAAAATACCATTCGATATTTTGAGGATGGAGATGTCAAATGTTCCCCCTCCCAGGTCGTATACTGCGATGGTTTTCTCTTCTTCCTTATTCATACCGAGTCCGTAAGCCAGACTTGCAGCGGTGGGTTCGTTTACAATACGCAGCACGTCGAGTCCGGCCAGCTTGCCCGCATCTCTGGTGGCCTGTCGCTGGGCATCGTTGAAATAAGCAGGCACAGTGATCACGGCTTTGGTCACCGGCGTTTTAAGTATATGTTCAGCTCTCTGCTTTAACTCTTTGAGAATGAATGAAGAAAGTTCAATTGGTGAATAAAATTTATCCCCTACCTGTACTTTCACCAGGCTCTCCGTATCATCGTCAATTACTTTATAAGAGAAGAAGTCGGCATGGGTTTCGACATCATGGTAGCTTTTGCCCATGAGTCTTTTGGCGCTGAAAATGGTATTGGCCGGATCTGTTTCCAGGTATTGTCTGGCTCCTTCTCCCACTTCGGCATTACCAAAAGCATCGAAATGCACCACGCTTGGTACCAGACTGCTGGTATTAAACTCCTTTAATGCCACCGGCACTTTACTTTCCGGATGAATAATGGCCACCAGACTATTGGTGGTTCCGAGATCAATACCCACGATCATCTCTGCCTGCTGCAGACTGCCGGTTGCTATATTAATGCCAATCTTTGCCATACCTGTTTATATAAGCCACAAAAGTAAGCGATTACCGGGGAGGAGGATTTCGTTTTTGGAAAGAAGCCGAAGGAGAAACGGAGAAATAAGAAATAAGGAATAAGAAATAGGAAATGAGAAAGTATAGGACAAATCCTACTTTCTCATTTCCTATTTCCTATTTCTCCGTTCCTTATTTCTCTACTACCTCTGTTCCACTCACCCAATCGTGCAGGGGTTGGCCGAGGAAGGGGATGAAAAAGAGGTCGATGATGGTGATACGGGCAAGACTGCGCAGGAGTATGCGCCAGATGGCAGCTCTCCCACCCTGTTTGTTGACCACTATGGTATAACTGAACCATTTAGCCGGTGTTCGCTGAAAGATGATTTCAAAAAAGCTGTAGTAGACAAACATCATCCCGAAAAATATCCAGCCAAAATTGAGATAGGGATAACCCCAATAACGTACCTGGAACATCCAGAACTTATTAAAGGCAAATGCCAATATAAAGATGATCAATGTATCAATAAAGAAATTCAGCATTCGGGTGCCTTCGCCTACTTTTCGCATGAAGCAAAATTAGTGAATGGTGAATGGTGAATGGTGAATTGATGTCAGGAATTCAAAAAAAGATTCGCGATTCTCTATTGACCATTGACCATTGACCATTCACCAAATACTATCTTTGCCGCAAACAACAAGCAATGACCTTAATAGAAGAGCTGAGCTGGAGAGGGATGATTCAGGATATTATGCCCGGCACAGAAGAATTACTGAACAAGGAAATGGTTTCGGGATATATTGGTTTTGACCCTACCTCGGACAGTCTGCACATCGGGAGCCTGGTGCCTATATTATTACTGGTGCATTTACAAAGAGCCGGACATAAACCCATGGCCCTGGTGGGTGGTGCCACAGGCATGATTGGCGACCCTACCGGAAAAAGTGAAGAACGTAATCTGTTGAGTGAAGAAATACTGGCATTTAACCAGGAAGGTGTGCGTAAACAGTTAGAGAAATTCCTTGATTTTGATCCCTCCAAACCCAATGCAGCAGAAATGCTGAATAACTATGACTGGTTTAAGGGTATCAGCTTCCTGAACTTTATTCGTGATGCCGGTAAGCATATTACTGTGAACTACATGATGGCCAAAGACAGTGTGAAGAAAAGACTGGAAGGCGAGACCGGCATGAGTTTTACCGAATTTACTTACCAACTCATACAGGGCTATGATTTTTACTGGCTCTACCAAAACAAAAACTGCAAACTGCAAATGGGTGGCAGCGACCAGTGGGGTAATATTACCACCGGTACCGAACTCATCCGCAGAAAAGCAGGTGGTGAAGCATTTGCTTTTACATGTCCGCTCATCCGGAAATCGGATGGTGGCAAGTTTGGTAAAACCGAAAAGGGCAATGTATGGCTCGATCCTAAAAAAACATCTCCTTACCAGTTTTACCAGTTCTGGCTGAATGCCAGCGATGATGATGCCAAAACCTGGATCAAAATATTTACACTGTTACCTGTAGCAGAAATTGATGCCCTCATCAAAGCACATGATGAAGCTCCTCATCAGCGTGCACTCCAGAAAAAGCTGGCTGAAGAACTTACCTGCTTTGTTCACAGCCGTGCCGACTACGATTTTGCGGTTAAAGCTTCTGAGATTCTTTTTGGCAATGCCACCACTGAGGTTTTACAAAGTCTGAATGAGGAACAGTTATTACAGGTACTCGAAGGCGTTCCTACTGTAGAAATCAACAAAACACAATTAGAGGCCGGTTATGATCTGATCAGCTTTCTGGCTGAAACGGATATTTTCCCCAGTAAAGGCGAAGCCCGTAAAATGTGGCAATCCGGAGGTGTAGGGCTGAACAAAGAAAAGATCTCTCCCGATAAAACCACCCTCGATGCAACCGATCTGCTCCAGGGAAAATATTTGCTGATACAGAAAGGGAAGAAGAATTATTATTTGGTGGTGGCGAAGTGAGGGAATGGTGAATGGTCAATGGTGAATGGTCAATGGGCAATGGTCAATAGTGAGTGGTAAACGCTTTGTAACTCCGTGCCGTACTCCGTGCAACTCTGTGGTTTTTCAGACTTAATAATAACATGAAAATCTATTTCCTCTCAGGACTCGGGGCCGATGAATCAGTTTTCATTGGGTTAGATTTACCCGGTGTGGAAAGGGTTTATTTAAACTGGATGGAACCACTTCCGAAAGAATCCATCCAAGCTTATGCACAACGCATGGCTGACCGGATTACAACACCCAACCCTATTATTATTGGTCTTTCTTTTGGAGGTATGATGGCCATGGAAATCGCCAAACTTATTCCTGTTCAACAACTCATACTTGTTTCAAGCGCTAAAACATCCAAAGAGCTTCCCCCCTATTTCAGGGTCTGCCATTATGTTCCTTTGCATAAAGTTTTACCACTTCAATCCGTTGCCAACAGCGATCGACTGATGGGCTTCTTTTTTGGGGTAAGAACCCATGCCCAGAAAGAGCGATTAAAAAGTATCATCCGCAATACCACACAGGGTTTTAACCAGTGGGCCATCAATGCCCTGGTAAACTGGAAGAATGAAATGATCAATGCCCCTGTATTTCATATACACGGCAATGCCGACAAATTACTCCCCTTATCATTTGTACAACCCGATATTATTATTGAAGGAGGCAATCATTTTATGATCATGCAGAAGGCAAAGGAGATTTCAGCGCATATTCAGCGGGTGTTGTTAAAGTGGTGAGTCGGGGAGAAAGATTGCTGATGTCGGATGTCTAATGCCGGATGTAAACAATAATAGTACCACCTCCATGCAACTCCGTACACCACTCTGTGAAACTCAGTGGTAAAAAAAACCACAGAGTGACACGGAGTAAAGCACGGAGTTGCACGGAGGTTTGCGTATGTGTTTTGATTATCTATAGAGAATAGAACTCCATCTTCCGGACTCCCGGACTTTCCTACTATTTTGCCCCGAAGGCTATTTAATCTGTATACTTCTCCAGAATTGTCGAATGGCTCTTATTTCTGAATCAATATTATCTGTCATGGTAGAATGACCGGCTCCTTTTATTTCAGCAAAAGATGAACCGGGTACCAGACTTTGATAATACATGACTGTAGCAGGACGTGCGGCATCGAATTGTCCGGCGGTAAACAACACGGGAACTTTCAGCTTACTAAGATCTGCTGTCCGGTCATACTCTTTCAGGTTACCTGTAGCTACAAATTCTTCTGGTCCCCACATATGCCTGTACACATTGAGTGCCTGGTTTTTTAATGAACTGTCAACATAAGGCGATAAGGGTTGTGTGCGATTATAGAAACTATTGTAATAAAGGGTAAGTGCATTTGCCAGTTGCAAAGAATCTGTCTTCAAACCCTTACTCATGGCCTGTAAAACTTCACGTGTACTATCAGGTAAAGTCTGCATGAGTATTCCTGCATCTTCTACCCATGTCCGGGTGCGTATACATGGACTTGCCAGTACAACAGAACGGATATTTTCCGGGTGTTGCAAATAAAAATCCATCGCCAGCATGGTACCAAAAGAATGACCATAAAGATCGAACTTGTTTATATGCAGGTGTTTTAATAAGGCGGTTACCTGGTCAACATGATGTTGCATATTCATCAGACTGGTATCGCTCATTTTATCGGAGCGGCCACAACCCAGTTGATCGAAAATGATAACGGGACGATCTTTCGCAATGGAATCGGCCAAAGCCGTAAGATAATAACTCGTGAAACCGGGACCACCATGCAGCATTACAACAGGTACACCACTTCCACCCCTAACCTTATACCAGATTTTGCCTCCATTCACTTCTAAAAAACCTTCCTGTGATGCAAGTGTTTCCTTACCTGATGTTGAACAACTAAAATATACGATACCACATGCAAAGAAGAGGATCAGGTAGAAAAAACGTTTCATGATTATTTTTTGAACATTGAAATTTATTCATCTTTCTCTGTGGTTTTCTGTGTACTCAGTGGCAATTAAATGCCACTGAAGGCACTGAGAAACACAGAATTATTAACCCTGCCTCTCTGCTTCGCCAGCAAGGCTGGCAGAATTACCCTCACTACTGACTACTCACCACTCACTTTCTTAATCACTTTCCACATCGCTTCCGCCACCACTTTATTGCCTTCATCATTCAGGTGTACACGATCGTAGGTAAGTATTTTTGAATCGAGGTTATTGGGATTGTTTGCTTTGCTGTAGTTGAGAAAGATGGAACGCAGATCAACCAGCGGCAATTGATTGTCTGTCGAAAATTTCCTGATCCAGTTGCTGTAATGATTCAGTTCACCATCCTGCGGATTGCTGCTATCGTGTCTTTCACCAATAACGGCTGGTGTACAGAGGATCACTTTAATACCGGCCACCTGTAATTTCTTTACCAGTGCTGTATAGAACTTTCCAAACTTATCGAAATCGGTGCCGGTACCCATCATGCTTTTGTGCCAGATATCGTTCACACCAATGTATATTACCACAATATCGGGTTGTAATTTCAGTACATCATCTTCCATGCGCAGGTAGAGATCGTATACTTTGTTACCACCAATTCCCTTACCAATTAATTCATATTGTGTAACCTTATCTTCTGTACGAATCATATCCTCTATTACACGGATATAGCCATTGGGCTTTACACCCAGCTCAGTAATCGAATCACCAAAAAAAAGGACTTTCTTTTTCTTGTCTGAACGAAAAGAAGATAAAATAAACAGTGCAGCGATGAAGAGGGTAAGTAGTATGAGTTTGTTCATGGTTGTAACTTATGGGTTATGCTCAATGGCTAACGGCTATTAGCTATTAGCTTCTCTCAATACACATCCGTCATCACAGGCGTCGTCGCCGTTCCCATCTGTTCTACAAAAGTTCTTTCATTTACCAGGTAGCCATTGCCTTTGGCGCAGAAATGAACTTTCAGGTTTTCGATGGTGATCGGATTTCCTTCGGGGATATCTGCCATATTACTGTGTTTTATTTCATGCCCGTCAACAATGATTACGAGTCCACTTCCAATGGCTTCCATTCTGTTACCACGGGTAATGAGCATACCGGTATCTTCTCCCAGTCCGATACCAATACAGGATGGGTTGGCCGATACTGCCTGTGCCAGTCTGGCAAAACGACCCCGTTTTTCAAAGTGTGAATCAAAAATTACATTGTCCATAAAACCCAGACCAGTGGTAATTTTTACTTCGCCTTTTAAATGGGCGCGAGTGGCATTGCCTTCATAGATCATGGTATTGCTCATGGCCATAGCGCCGGCTGATGTACCTGCAATAACAAAAGCTTCATGTTCGTAACGATCGTGAATGGTTTTCAGGAAACTGGTGCCGCCGAAGATGGCTGTTAATCGAAGTTGGTTACCTCCACTGAACATCACGGCATCGCAGTTGCGGATGCGTTGTACATAATCTGCACGCATGGCATCTTCGCGGTTGCGTATATGCATCACGCCAATATCGGTGCAACCAATTTTACTGAATGCATGTACATAATTCTCTCCTACTTCCTGTGGTATGGTAGATGCGGTGGTGATGACTTCTATACGAGAATCGGTACCGCCTGTTTCTTCCACAATTCTGCGGAGGATACCCAGCTCAAAAAAATTGAGGTTATTACGATGAACTTCTCCCTTTTCCAGATCCGTTCCTTTATCTTCTGCACCGCCAATAGCGATCAGCTTGCCTTTTGGAATACTCATGCCCTTTAAATTCGTTCCTAACAAAAATAAGTGATTTCAACGGCTAAGTCTTATTCGAAAATGTACTATATTTCAAATGGGATTAGGTATTTTTAGTGCGAAACCGGCTTTAGTAGTAGCTAACCCTCCGTTTACTTTTTTTCCTTGATGAAAAAAAGTAACAAAAAAAATCAAGGCTGTAGAAAAAAAGCTAAAATTTACTTCGTTGCGCTACAAAGGATGAAGCCTAAGGCCGCACTTTTGTTCAATGATTGAACGTGACTGCCCTTGATCTTTGGAATAGAGCCAAACATCATCCTTTGCTTAACGCTTCACTACGTAAATTTCTTAACGCTTTTTTTCTAAGGCCAATTGTTTCATTTTGCTTAAAAGGATGTAAGCCTTTATTGCAAATAACATTATATTTCTTATCCTGCCCAATGGGTATTTACTGTGTATAAATAGCAGCCAAATCAAACCAACTGTATGAAAATTGAAGAGATTAAAATATTACGTGGTCCAAACTATTGGAGTGTTCGCAGACCCAAGCTGATCCAGATGAAACTCGATCTGGAAGAACTGGAACAACGACCTACCAATACCATCGACGGTTTTCTATCCCGCCTCGAAACCCTCTTTCCCTCCATGTATTCGCATCGTTGCAGTGTAGGCAAGCCCGGTGGCTTTTTTGAAAGGGTTAAAGAAGGTACCTGGATGGGACATGTCATCGAACATATTGCCCTTGAAATACAAACGCTTGCCGGCATGAATTGCGGATTCGGCAGAACACGCGGCACGGGTAAAGAAGGCGAATACTATGTGGTATTTAATTATATGGAAGAAGATGCTGGTGTATATGCCGCAAAAGCTTCTGTAAAAATAGCACAGGCATTGGTAGACGGAACTACTTACGATTTGTCGGAAGACATTCAGCGTTTACGTGAAATCCGTGAAGATACCAGGCTGGGCCCTTCTACCGGTTGTATTGTGGATGAGGCGGCCAAACGTGGTATTCCCTATATCCGCCTGAACAAACAAAGCCTGGTGCAACTGGGTTATGGTGTTCACCAGAAACGTATACGTGCCACTATTGCCAGTACCACATCGAATATTGCGGTAGATATTGCCTGCGACAAAGAAGAAACCAAAAACCTGCTTGAAGCCGCTGAAATTCCGGTGCCGAGAGGAACGGTTATTCGTACCGAAGCAGGTTTGGAAGAAGCCGTAGCCAAATATGGTTACCCACTTGTCATCAAACCCATTGATGGTAATCATGGTAAGGGCAATACCACCAATATCACCACCTGGGAGCAGGCCGTTAAAGCGCTTGAAGCTGCTAAACAATATGGCCGTTCGGTGATTGTAGAGAAATTTATTACCGGTGTTGATTTTCGTGTGCTGGTCATCAATTACAAATTTGTTTGCGCTGCATTGCGCACACCTGCTTCTGTGATTGGCGATGGTGAACATACCATTCAATGGCTGATCGATGAAACCAATAAAGATCCACGTCGCGGTTATGGTCATGAAAAAGTGCTCACACAAATTACCATGGACCAGTTCACCCAGAAAATGCTGGATGAAAAAGGATATTCGCTGGATACCGTTCCCGCCAAAGGCGAACAGGTATTGCTGAAACCTACTGCCAACCTCAGCACCGGTGGTACTTCTACTGATGTTACAGATGAAGTGCATCCCATCAATATTGTTTTAGCAGAACGCATTGCCAAAATCATCGGACTCGATATCTGTGGTATCGATATCATGGCGCCCGATTTGCGCGCCCCCATTTTCGAAAACGGCGGTGCCGTGCTCGAAGTAAATGCAGCACCTGGTTTCCGTATGCATATTGAACCGGCCGAAGGTTTGCCACGCAATGTGGCCGAACCTGTTATTAATATGCTGTTTCCGCAGGGTTCAGATGGTCGTATTCCGATTATTGCCGTTACGGGTACCAATGGGAAAACCACCACTACCCGTCTCACGGCCCATATCTGTAAAACAGCCGGACGCAAAGTGGGTTATACCACCAGCGACGGTGTATATATCCAGAACCAGATGATGATGAAGGGCGATTGTACCGGTCCGCTGAGTGCCCAGTTTGTATTGCGTGATCCTACGGTTGATTTTGCCGTTCTCGAATGTGCCAGAGGTGGTTTATTAAAATCGGGTCTGGCATTCCAAAACTGTAATGTGAGTATTGTAACCAATGTTACGGCCGATCACCTGGGTTTGGGTGGTATTGATTCGCTCGAACAGATGGCCCGCGCCAAAGCCGTAATACCCGAAACCACTTTTAACCATGGTTTTGCCATTCTGAATGCCGATGATGACCTGGTGTACAATATGCACAAGGGGCTCAGTTGTAATGTGGCTTATTTCAGCATGGATGAAAACAACCCACGCATACAGGAACATTGTAAAAAAGGTGGTTATGCAGTGGTGTTTGAAAACGGTTATGTTTCCATCCTCAAAGGCACCTGGAAGATTCGGGTCATTAAAGTGAGTGAGATACCTATTACCTACGGTGGTAAAGCCATTCACAATATCATGAACACTTTACCGGCTGTACTGGCTACTTACCTGTTTAAAGACATCAGTATAGAAGATATTCGAACGGCACTAACCACATTTGTACCCTCTCCTTCTCAAACCCCGGGCAGACTGAACCTGTTTGAGTTTAAACATTTCAAGTTCCTGGTCGATTTTGCGCATAATCCGGCCGGTCTGGAGCTGCTCTGCGATTTTGTGGGTAAGATGGACGGTCACCCCAAAGTGGGCATCATCAGCGGTACAGGCGACCGCAGAGATGAAGATATCCGTGAACTGGGTCGTATTTCGGGCCGTAGTTTTGATGAAATCATCATCCGCCAGGACAAAAACCTGCGTGGCCGTACCGCCGAAGAAATTGTGAACCTGCTGGTGGAAGGCATCAATGATACCAAGGGCAAAGACATACCCCTCACCATCATTTACAACGAGAAAGAAGCCATTATGCACGCCTACAACACCGCCAAACCCGGCTCGCTCATCACCATTATGTGCGATGTGGTGGCGGAAGCGCTGGACCTTATTAAGGCACTCAAAGAAGCGGAGGAATAAGGAATAGGAAATAGGAAATAAGGAAGTGGAGGAGAATACCCCCCTTTCTTATTTCCTATTTCATATTTCCTATTCCTTATTTCTTATTTCCTCCTCTCTCCTAGTTAAAAAATTTGGAACAATTCTCCTGTCCCCTTATTTTTGCACCCCATTCAGAAATGAAGGGGTCGGATTGCCCGATAGTATAAGGGTAGTACAACTGATTTTGGTTCAGTATGTCTTGGTTCGAATCCAGGTCGGGCAACGAAGCGGAAGATGAAAGTCTTCCGCTTTTTTTATTGTTTAATATCGTGAAGTTGTTGGTCAGGCGACTACAGGTGTTCGGAAGAAAATATCCTTCGTCGCAGATAATAACCTGCGGTTATTAATGCTCCTCAGGATGACTAATAAATGAAGTAGAAATACAGCGGATTAATTGGCTTCGCCAATCAATCCGCTGTATTCGCCCTGTTCGTTCGTCATCCTGAGGAGTATTCCGATCTTAGATCGGAAATTGCGACGAAGGATATTTTCTTCCGAACACCCGTGGTCAGGCGACCAACAACTGCGTCAGAGCGTAAAAAATCAGTATTGGAACACTCTCAGCTAAACATGCCGGTTAAGCTTTATTGATTCATCACAATATCCAGTGAAACATGAATATCCGGTACCAGTTTTTCTTTGATGCCTGATAAAAAATCAGTAGCACCCGTTTGTGGTTTTGAATGAATTTTCCATAACTGGCGCGCTATGTGAACATTGGCAGTAATGTGGCAGGTCTTGTTTTTTGTGATAATGGTAGCTTTAAATTCGATTGGCTGCGTAATCCCTTTTATGGTAAGCTCTCCCGCTACCGTATAGTCTGTAGATGAACCGATCCGGGTAATTTTATTTACCAGCATGGTCGCTATTGGATACTGGTCCGAAGCAAAAAAATCGCTTTCTCTTAACTCTGCATCCTTCTTTTTTCCTTCTGCCTCGTTGGGGTTATCCGTTGTGCGGATGCTATTCATATCCATATAGAAGGTTCCGCGTTCAGGTTCGCCTTTGGCTGAAAACGCTAAATGGCCGTACTGAAAAAGGAAATAACCGTAATGACCGCCCATCGTCTTTCCGGTATTCCACAAAACTTTGCTTTTTTGAACATCGAGTTGCCAGCCTGGCTGCACCTGCTGTGTACAGGCAAGGGTCTGGAACAGCATCATTAATACAAGAGTGGTAGTAACTTTATTTATCATAGCGTTTACATTTGAAAGAGCAAACTACTTTCACCTGCTGTATCCGATGCTATTAATATGGTAAATTAAAATGTAAACATTGTAAATTCTGCGTAATGGCCATAAAAGACGATACGATATATCCTGCAAAGAAGAGGCGTTACCTGATGCCACTCCTTTTTCTGCTGACAGTTACAGTCATTTGTGCAGCATTCGGTTTTACGGGTAATGAAAATTTTGACCTTGCCAAACGGCAGATACTGTTGAGGAATATCGGGCATGAGCTACTCTTGCATGCGGGCGACAGTACTTCGAGGGTATTACCCGTACAGGAAATAGCCGCGGATGAATACCAGATACGGTTTGAAAATGAATTTAGTTTTGAAACAGATTCCCTGGTTAAGATCATCAGGCAGTCACTGGCGAAAGATCCGCTTGCAAAAGATTATATCGTGAATGTACTGAACTGTTCGGGTAAGGATATTTTATTTGGCTACGGCATCTTTCAGCAAAAACAGAACAATATTGTACCCTGTTTGGGCCGCAGGCAACCGCGTGCCTGTTACCTTATCAACATCAGTTTTCAGCACACGGCTTTTACCCCTATACCCAAAGCATACCTGATAGGCGGATTATCTGTTTTCGCTTTTATCGGGTTACTGGCTGTGCGACCCATCAGAACAAGGCGGTCGAGGGGTACAACCGCAGATACGAACCCAGGTGTTTTGAAGATCGGTGATACTTTATTTGAACCGGGAAAAAGGCAAATCACTATTTCGGGTATTAGAACAGAACTTACGCCCAAGGAAAATAAACTGCTGAAAATATTTGCCGATGCTACCGGCAATCTTATTGAAAGACAGAGGCTTCAAAAAGAAATATGGGAAGATGAAGGCGTAATTGTAGGACGGAGCCTGGATGTGTTCATCTCAAAACTCAGAAAAAAACTGGAGGGTGATACGTCGATACAGCTTGTAAATGTACATGGTAAGGGATACCGGTTGCAGATCAATGATACCATTATATAAACAGGGTGTAGTAACAAGGAATAGCAATGTTCACCTGTTTATATCAGAAAGCTGATGAAGATGCTCCGGGAATCGGTTAGAAAATAATTCAGGTCGGGCAACGAAGGGAAAGATTAATAGCCTTTCCTTTTTTGATTATCTAAACTCACCCCTTCTGTTTTGTATATTTATAGTCATGGAATTTACTCGATTAACAACAGACTGGAATGCTGACCCAAATTCGCCTGCTATCGAATTATCGGTTAAAAGGAATAACGTAACACTTGATTTTTTCTTAAATTATTTTCTTTACGACAACTTCAAAGAGGGGGATAAAGCACAACTGACTTTTATCAATTGTCATAAATACTCATTCAACAGTATGAATGATGAAGGCTATTATAATGACCAATATAGATATAAATACACGGAACTTCCCTGGGGGGAATTTTACAGCTTAAATAGCAAATGGGAAACGGACTTTCCCCGTCCCTTCGTGATTCTCAATCAAGATCAAAACCGCGAATTAAAACATTATATTTTCTTTTTCAAGGATAGTGTATTTGAGTGCGTTGCAGAAAATTATGAGTTGCAATTTAAAACGATAGGCCAGCTATAAGTTTAAAATTATATAAAAACTGGTTCGACAAAATACATTTAAGTCAACAATCTAAATCTAAAACCGCTGTAAGTGGTAGCTTATGGCAGTTTTTAGTTTTAAGAATGCCTCGGGAACTTTTGGAAAGTTTCGGAACTTTCCAAAAGCTGTATCTCAGAAATGTGGGGCTTTTTCTTTTAAGGTAACCCGCGAAGTAAACTTTTGGAACGCTTCTGAACTTTCCAAAAGTTGTATCACACCTGTTTATATCAGAAAGCTGATGAAGATGCTCCGGGAATCGGTTAGAAGATAATCCGGGTCGGGCAACGATCTAGATTTTTAACCGCTGTAAGTGAAAACTTATGGCGATTTTTGTTTGGGGGTATAGTTTACAGGAAGAAATGTTATATTAAGTCTTATGAATTTGGTTGAAGTAAAAATTTCAAATCTATCAGAAATCCGCATGGGTTCCCCATATAATACTTGCGATATTGAACTTATCGGCATTAACGCCCTTCATTTACCTAAAAGTGGTTGGCAAGATAAATTTGCCTTTACCGAGGATTTTAAAAAATTAGTCCTTATCAGATGGAGTTTCCCTAACAATGAACCCGGCTTTGTTCTTTACTTAATAGATATTGACAACCAATCTTATCAAGAAAGTATCAGACTTTCAGGATTACCGAAAACAGTTTCAATCAATAATGAAGGGCACGTATTAATAAGTAAATTTTACTTTGATAAAACAAAAACGAAAGATCAGAATTATGATAATGATGTTTATGAAGAATATATTTTCTCCTAACTATCTAGCTGTCTTATTGCCCTTTCCATCTCCGAAGTGTCTCCTTTTTGAACGTTCCCCGCAAACGTCTCTCGCAGAGGACTTTGCGAACGCTCACTCACAGGAAAGTTAATGATTAATTTTATTGCCCGATTATTCGGCAAAGAATCTGTAAGCTTCAAAGCAATTGATACACCCTAGCGGTGTAACACGAAGAGTCCCTCGTGCCTCGGAGACTCTTCGACGAACTTCTTTGCTTTAAGTAAACCCTACGGAGAAAAAAAACTTTTGGAAAGTTTCGTAACATTCCAAAAGGTGTATCTCAAAGAACTTAATACTTATTATGTGATTATTTGAAACTGATATATCGCTTGCAAGATGAGTTTCAGGTATACTAGATTTTATGTCAAAACTATATGCCTACTTGTATTTAGTTTTTTTATTATCTTTAGACTCACCAGTTAGTCTACTCGTAAAAAACAACTTAGTAATCTACATTCCATTACAAAAAATTTTAAATGGCATTTAGTTTTAACGCAATTGATTGTTCTCCATTAGTCATCGATAATGAATTCGAGATTATTGACGAAGATTTACTTGCCTCTTATGTTGGTACAATTATTTTAGGCCATTTTACACATGTAAAACGCATAATCAATGAGTTAGCTGCCACTCCCCCTTCATTCAGTAATTCTGATATTGACCTGGCAATACAAAAGCTAAAGAAGGATGGTAAAGATTCAATTGATATCGAGAAAAGAGATGGCTGGATCTTTCAGATTATTTCCTGGCTTTCTCTATTGACAGAAAACAAAGGAAAAAGGTTCTACTGTCAACAACCGCATGATGCTGTTGCACAACATGGCCTAGATGGAGTCGCATTGTTACTTGACGAAAATTTTAAAATTATATCGATTACAATTACGGAAGACAAATGCACTAATAATCAACGCAGCATCCTCCCTAATGTCTGGAAAGAATTTAGAGGATTTGAAGCCGGAGAACAGAATAACAAGGTAATGAGCAGGGTTTCGGCTATGATCGAGCTTATTAATGATGGCGATGTTCTCCAAGCGAACAGAAATAATATTTACGATCGTTCATTCTGGAAATACCGGGTGGGAATAAATAGGAATGATAAATACCAGGCTACTCCAAAAAGAAAAAAATTGTTTAAAGGCTATGATGAGTGTGTACTGGGTGATAACCCGCACCGACGATTTGCCTCTACTATAAATAAGGATGACATCAGAGTCTGGATGGAATTATTCTCTCAAAAAGTAATTGCTTTCCTTATTCAACAACAGTCTTCGAATGTATAACAGTATCACAGAACAAAAAATCAGGAGTATCCCTTCTATCGGAGATACAGATACTGAAAGATTGCCCCAAATCCTTACCAGAATATATGCAGAAGTTATTACCCTACGGCGGCAGGTTGCTGATGGCACAATCACTACGGACAATAACGAGCTACAGTCAAGTATTGATCTTCTTCTTCAGCTTACTAATAACTTGGAGACTATTTTACTCAGTAATCCCAGACATCCACAGAAAGAGGCTATAGCATTCGTTGCTGCCACAGCAAATAGTTTAATATATAAACTAAGAATATTACAACCTGCCACAAAAACACTAGAGATAGATGCTATTTCACCAAATCTTGCAGCAATCATACTATTCCTAATAGGAAACAGTCAAGCAGATGCAGCAGAAGCAGCCCAGTTTTTTGCCGAAAATCCAAATGAAGAAGTCGTACAGCAATTGTTAATTAAATCTATAACAGCACTTGCAACAGGAAGGTTACTAGGTATAAGTAATCTTGTATTTTCAGAAAGCGAGATAAATACAAATCAAGAAATTCAGGCAGTTGCTCTCAACTATCTGTGGAGAGAAATTGGCTTGGGAATTATAGAAATGGCTCGAAAACTCACAGGAAAACCACCAAACAGTGTAGAAAATCATTTTGATAAGGTCATTGATCTATCAGTATCAAAACAGGTTTTTTTTGACCAAGGAAGTGTTTTATCGGGGCCTTATAGGCTTGCAAGATTATTAAAAATCCTAGGAGAAGACATATATGACAGGGCTACCATAAATATACCAGCACCACGATTTACTGATCCTATCCTATGGAGAGCATTCCTTGAAAAACTGGCTTCACAACGACCTTATTTATGGGAAAATCACAAAGAGGCAACTAATTCTTCATTTCTTGATCAAGGTAATTCCGCCATTCTTACTTTCCCAACAGGCGCCGGAAAGTCAACACTTTCGGAATTGAAACTAGCTTCATGCTTATATGCAGGTAAGCGTGCCATTTACCTTGTGCCTACACATGCATTAGAGGATCAGGTTTCTCGAAATCTAAAGTCTTTATTTGACGATTTCAATCCAATAAATTTTACTTTTGATAGTGAGTACTCTGAGCTTGGTCTGGATAATGATTTTCCATTTCAGGTTATGACACCAGAAAGATGCCTTACTCTGTTAAACATAAGTCCTCAATATTTTTCAAACCTTGGTCTTGTAATATTCGACGAATTCCATCTTATTAGCGGTAGAGATTTGAAAAAAGACAGAAGAGCTATAGATGCTATGTATTGTCTTCTCTCTCTCTTTACCATGCATCCTGAGGCTGATTATTTGCTTATATCTGCAATGGTCGAAAACGGAGAAGAAATAAGGTCATGGGTAACGGAAGTCACAAAACGCTCATGCTTTCTATTCGCATCAAATTGGAAACCCACGAGACAACTGCACGGATGCTTAGTATTTGACGATGATGAGATAAAAGCACTTAAAAGAGAAATAGAAATTGTTAGGGCTACAGCCACTACTAAAAGCCCTCCAAAGAACCTGAAAAAAAGAGTCAAAGCAGAGCCACAATGTTTTTTTAGTCTAAAAAATATATGGGATACAACCGACGATCAGGATTATTTCAGAACTACAATACTTGAAGATCAGGTTACACTCGGAATAAACAACTACTGGGATCTGACCCCGAATCGCAATGAGATCGCCGCCGACCTTGCAATACACTTTTCGAAAATGGGTCTTAAAACTTTGGTATTTGTCGACAACCCAAAAATCGCCAACTCAACAGCATCGCGAATTTCACAACAATTGTCTGGGTTATCGATCGGCTTAGAGGAACTTGACATTTCTTCTACAAACTATGCAAAGAGTCTTGAAGCAGAGCTAGGTAATTTAACACATAGCTACTTTGGTTTCTACGAAAAGGTGAGTATGCACCACGGATTGCTTCTCCCTATAGAAAGGATACTAATAGAAAGTGACTTTAAAAAACCGCATGGGTCAATTGCACTTGTTGCTACAGCAACATTAGCACAGGGTATTAACCTGCCAGCCGAAATAGTAATCATCGCAGGTGACGACAGATATGACGAGGCCGATGAAACAAGACAAACCGTGAAGCCGCATGAACTCTTGAATGCTGCTGGTAGGGCTGGCAGAGCAGGCTTATCCTCACAAGGCGCTGTTATACTTATCCCAGGAGAACTGGTTTTAATCAAAGAAAACACTATTTCCAATCGCTGGTGGGACTTGCGAAACAAAGTGTTCTCCAAAGGCGATCAATGCCTTAGTATCGAAGACCCCTTAGAATTCTTCTTGGATTCGCTTCAAGAAGAAGCGACACCATTGTCTTCGGAACAATTAAATATCCTTCACAGATTCAAACCTGAAAAAATTGCAGATAATGAAACTGTAAACCTGTTTAACAATTCTCTTTTTGCTTATAAATATAGATTGGAAAAAAAAGAAGAAGAATTTAGTCAACAGGTCCGTAAGTTACTCGACCGTCGGAATGAACTGGATGAGTCTAAAGAACCTTCTTGGCTAAAAGATATTGCTTACAAAACAGGACTGGAACCGTTTATAATTAACGCCCTTAGTGAAGCTATCAACAAAGAGGATTCCAAAGCGTTTTTATCAAAATCAATTCCTGAATACATAGATTATTTCTTTACGTGGCTAAAATCTGACTCAGACTACTTGGAGAAGGTTTTCACAAAAACTAGCACCATTAATCAAATAAAAAAAGTGGTTGGTTTAAAACCGGAAGCAAGTATTGACGCTGTTGTAAACAATTTATCACAAGTAGCTAACATACTGAAAAAGTATGTAAATGGAGTCCCTTTGAATCAACTGAATGAACTAATTCCAAACGTCGGTCAGCCACAAACAACTCCCTTTCTACCTAAGGCACGGAATTTTGTTATAAGGTTGCTTCCGGAGCTCAGTTTTGGTCTAGGCCTACTCTCCCTAATAGTTGTAACAAAAGCTAGACAGCAACAAAAAACGTCGGCTAGGATTCCGTGGGATATTAGGATTCTTGCGAGTTGCATACGAGAGGGCTTCGACTCAGCCGACAAACTCTTCTTCAAAAGAAACATTGGCTTGTTGATGAGAGTAGAAACACATCTTGCATATCTCGAAAGTCAATAGTTGTGAAACTAGAAAATACGACTTGCAGATGCCCCGTATTAGAAGTCTTGTTACTCCTTGCGATAAGTGACAATCCAAAGGATTTATTTGGTTTTTCAAATTTCCAACTTGCGGTAACCATGCAAACTAAAAACCGCTGTTAGTAAAACTAGCATCGGTTTTAAAATTTCCCTCAGTAATCTTTACCCGCTCCCCCAATCACCCTCAACATCTCCTTCACCGCCGCTTCTATCTGTGTATCCTTACCATTGATCAGCGCATCGTAAGGCAGGGTGGCACGGATATCGGGTTCCAACTGAAAATTTTCTAAGGGTCTTTTCTCTTTAACGCCAATATTCGCAATCATGGGTATGCCAAATACCAGGGTGGGGTCTATCTGGGTTTCCCACCAAACAGATGTGCTGGTACCCGGTACGGGCATGCCAATTAATTTACCAATGCCTTTGGCTCGGTAGGCATAAGGAAATGTATGGGCATCGCTGTAATTGCTTTCACTCATGAGCACACAGCTGGGTTTAAACCATTTGCCCTGTGGCTCTCCCCCTTCGGCACTATAACCATAGGGTTTGAATGTGATATAGTTTTTGCCATCCAGAAAATTAGAAAGGTCTTCATGCAGCCAGCCTCCGCCATTAAAGCGGGTATCTACAATCAATGCCTGCTTGTCGGCATTTCTGCCCAATACTTCTTCATACACGGTTCTGTAGCTTCCATCGTTCATGCCCTGTACATGCACATAACCTACTTTACCATTACTCAATTTGTCTACCATAGCACGCATGGTATTTACCCAACGGTTATACAACAAACCTTGTTCAGCCGCTAAACTGATGGGTTTTACTGTTTCTTCAAAACGGGTATTGGTTGCAGCATCCAACACAGAGAGTAATACATAACTGCCCGCTTTTCGGTTTAAGAGCCTGGCCCAGTCGATAGATGAACTGATATTTTCTCCATCTATTTTTTCTATCAGCATACCTGCTTTTATCCTGCTGCCGGCTATATCGAGCGGACCATTTTTGATGATCTCGGTAATCTTCAGTCCATCTCCCCCACTAAACTCATCCACAAATATACCCAGCGATGCTGTCTGGTCTGCGTTCTGGGCCTGCGGACTATACCTGCCTCCTGTATGTGAGGCATTGAGTTCGCCCAGTATTTCACTCAGCAATTCCTGGAAATCGTAATTGTTATTGATATGCGGCAGAAACTTTGCGTAAGCCTGTTTATACATGTCCCAGTTGAGTCCATGCAGGTTGGGGTCATAGAATTTTTTCTTCACCTGCCGCCAGGCATGTTCAAAAATATAGGCCCTTTCACCTGCCGCATTCAATACCATTTCGCTTCTGATACCGATGGGTGATATTTTTGCTGATTCTGTTTCAAATTTAGCCAGCCCCTGACCACTATTGAGGAACAAGGATTTTCCATCGGCACTCACCACAAAACCTGCACCGGGTGCTACCCTTGTTACAATACGTGTTTCGCGCGTTCTGGTATTCATCTCCCACAAATCTGTATTTCTTTCAGTGGTTGCGGTGTACCATAATTTACTGCCATCGTTCGATAAAGTAAATGCACCAATCACCATTGAGTTGGGTGTGAGTCTTATTTTGCGATCGTGCACATTGGCAAAATCAGGTTGCCAGTTTTGTCTGGCAATGGAATCTTTTATTTTCCAGGCACTGTCTTTTTTAACTTTCGTATCGAGCTCCTGTAATAAAGCATAATCTTCTTTGCTCAGCCTGAAACGGTCGTAGGTATCCTGGTCAAAAAACAAAATGGATATATCATTTTCTCTGGCGCCCTGGTAAGCCAGTGGTCGCTTACCGTATTTGTCGGTTGACCATACCAGTGCTTTTCCACCAAAAGCAAAAACCTGGCCACCATCCTGAAAACCGCTCTGTGTAAGGTCTGTACCGGTTTTATCGGTGCCATCTGCTTTATACATCACTACTTCACTGCTGCCATAGCGTCCTTTGCTGCTGCGTATGGCCAGCCATTTACTATCGGGGCTCCATTCAAAATACTGGTCGCCATCTGCATAAGAAAAATTCATACCGGCCGGAAGAATCGTACGTACTGCTTTGCTGGCTATGTTCATGACCCGCACCATGTTACGGTCTTCCAGGTAGGCCAGTTCTTTGCCATCGGGAGAAATGTCGGGTTGAAATTCTTCTTTATCCGTGGCCAGCACTGCTTCTTCTTTCAGGAGTGTTGAAGCATAGAAATAAGGTTCTTCTTTTCTAACGATACTGGTTTTATAAATATCCCAGCTGCCATTTCGTTCTGTTGCATAATACACCGTTTTACCATCGGCCCCAAACTCAACCATTCTTTCCTGTTGTGGCGTATTGGTAATTCTTTTGGTGATACCGCCTTCTACACTGGTTACAAAAACCTCACCCCTGAATATAAATGCCAGCTCTTTGCCATTGGGCGATACAGCAAAATCGCCATTGGTAGCCGTTACCGGCACCAGCTGTTCTGCATTGTTTTTTACATCGCTTACGATGCTGATATTTATTTTCCTTGCATTGCCATCGTTCTTCGTTACATAGATATCGCCATTCCAGCTAAAACATAAAGTGTTATTATCTGAACGTGTTAAATGCCTAACCGGATGATCTTTGAAACTGGTGATTTGTTTTTCTTCTTTTCCATCCAGCGACATTTTAAAAATATTCTGCGCGCCTTTTTTCTCACTCAGGTAATACACATGTGTATCATCGCTGCTAAACAGCGGCTCACGGTCTTCTCCCACAAAATGGCTTACCTGTGTGTAGGTATTGGCTTTCATATCGTATAACCAGATATCCCTGGTTAAGGAGGAAGTCTGGTGTTTGCGCCAGGGGTCTTCGGTTCCTTTTCTGTCCTGGTAAATAATACGGGTGCCTGTGCGGTTGTATTGGGCATGTTCCATTCCGGTAGCAGATACCAACACACTTCTTCCGCCATTTACCGGCACGGTATAGGTTTGCAGAAATAAATTACCCCTCGGAAAACGCACATTCGTGTTCACCGTATGCCGGGCACTGCCAAATAATACGGTTGCATTGTCTGTAGAAAAATCGAAGGGATAATCATTGGCTGAATGATACGTTAAGCGGGTGGCTTCTCCGCCACTGGCCGACATGACAAATACATCGAAATTGCCAAATCGGTCGCTGGCAAAAGCAATTTGCTTTCCATCCCTGCTCCATACGGGCTGGTAATCATGTGCTTCATGCGAGGTTAATGCTGTGGCGGTGCCTCCTTCTGCACTTACTTTGTACAAGTCGCCTTTATAGCTGAATACAATGGTGCTGCCGTCGGGCGATATGGATGGATATCTCATCCATAAAGCTTCGTTTTGGGCAAGGATGGGCTGCATAAATAATACAGCAATGAGCAAATTGATGAACCGCTTCATATGACAGGTTTGGTTTGGTACTTCTAAAGATATTGCATGAACGGGATGGATAAAATAAAATGTTAGTGGTGTGTGCTATTAGAAATATGGCTCAGATGCTACAATCAGCCCTTCGTCGCAATTTCAGATCGAAGATCTGAATGCTCCTCAGGGTGACGAATCATGTATTACTAAACTGCGATGGCGATTGGCTTTGCCAATCGCCATCGCAACTATACTACTTCAAACCGTCACCCTGAGGAGCATTTCGATCGCAGATCGAATTTGCGACGAAGGGTCCTTTTAGTCGGCAGACTTAACTTTTATTTTCATAATTTTTGTACAACCTCCGCAGGTAAACATTGGGGACGATACGCAGACAGTAAGTTATTAACTATACTACGGATAACATACAAAGTTTTGCACTCTTGAACTATTTATTTAATTTGATATCCATCAGCCAAAGGCCAACCCGACCATGAAAGCAGCACTATTCTCTTTTTTACTATTTACCCTGCTGACAGGTTGCGACAAATACACGGAGAAACTGAATGAAACCAGTTCCTGTAATTTTGTTGATTTCTATTACTATCAGGATACTACTATTTCATTGGGTCCGCTTTCCAACCATTATATTGTAGTGGCTTTCGACACAAACGCCACAGAAAGCCAGATCAGGAATTTTGTTATTGCCGACAAAGAATTTGATTCTTCCTATCAGCCCAAATTCTACACGAATAAAATTAAACCCCTGAAATTTTTGCAACCCAGAACCTGCGAAGAAATAACAGCTACGATTGCCCGCCTGCAAAAAAATCCCATGGTGCAATTTGCACACTATGCCATGCAAACCAATGATTGCCTTGATGCTTTTGGCTATAGTATGGGCAATCTTTGTGTAAACAGTTACGGCAATTATTTCTATGTTAAAGTGAAAAATGAAAACGATTTAACAGATTTAAAGAAAGTAATCAGTGAAACGAATACAGTATTCATTGAACAATATTTTTACGATCTCAAATGGTGTACAGTAAAAACCACCAAAAATTCAAAGGGAGATGCCATGAAAATGGCCAACTACTTTAAAGAGTCGAAACTTTTTTTATATGCACATCCGGAGCCCTGGAAATTTCCGGTTGAATGATTTCATTTTTTCTACACAATCGCCTTTATTGCGCTTTCTACGGGTATCACCCGTATAGGTCTGGAGAAGTCTCCCAGGAGAAATACCGGGCCACTTACCCATAAAATTCTCAGAACAAGACATAATATAAGACATTGGGGCTGCTTCGGTAACTGCAGGAAGATCCTCCACACCATCGCCGTACCATGTTCGGTGTTTCTTCGGGGTTTCTTCGGGAGTTCTTCGGGAGTTCCCGAAGAAACCCCGAAGCGGCTTCGGGAAAACCCGAAGAAAGTGTGAAGATAACCCGGCTCAAATATGGCTTTGGTACGACCCTGGTACGAACAAAAAACCCTTTTTACCGGAAAAACAAGTAAGCATGGCGCGAGGTAACAATACGGTCTGGAAATTGACTGTTGTGCATGATGCACTTTTATCAGGGATACAATAAATACTTCTTTCGCATCTCTTTATACTGACTCAACCCCGGCTCCCAGCTTTTACGGATTTCTTCTTCTGAAACGCCATTGATGATCTGCTGTCTGAATTCGCCCACACCAATCTGCACTTCAATTGAGTTCATTTCTTTACTCAGTTTCTCAAAGAATTTTTCTTTGAAAGGATGTGCTTTGTACAATTCCATGATCCAGCTGATATTGATCTTTTTACTTTTTCTGAGTTTTTCTACATCATAATTGCGCAGATCCAGACCATAACATTCCTGGTCCATAAACAGCGGTGTTTCTGCCATGCCTTTGATACTGGTGGGTGTATAGGAAAAAGAATAAATACCTTTTAACTCCGGACTGCCCAATACGGTGAACGGATACATGGTACCGCGCCCATGGTTCAGATACACCCCTTCAAACATACAGGTGGATGGATATAATAGAATGGCCTGTTGCGTATTCAGGTTGGGCGAAGGTTTTACAGGCAATGTGTATGGCATGTCATGATCGTAATTGGCAACAGGTATAATGCGGAGATTACATTTTGCCTGATTGGCCAGCCAGCCTTCGCCATTGGCCATCTGCGCAAATTCACCCACGGTAAGTCCGTGCGACATGGGTATGGGAAACATACCAATACCCGATTTGTATTTCATATCGAGTACAGGACCATCTACCAGATAGGCATTCGGATTGGGGCGATCGAGAATCAATAATTCCTTTCCATTTTCCACACAGGCATCCATCAACCGTACCAATGCATTGATATTGGTATAAAAACGAACACCTACATCCTGTATATCGTAGATCATGATATCCACATCTGCCAGGTCTTCTTTACTGGGTTTATTTTTCTTTCCATAGAGTGAAATGATCGGAATACCCGTTGCCATATCTTTTTCATCTGATACTTCTACCCCTGCGCTTGCATTACCACGAAAACCATGTTCCGGTCCAAATACTTTTACAATATTCACGCCCAGTTTCTGCAGACTGTCTACCAAATGTATTTTACCAATGATGGTGGTAGGATTGGCCAGCATGGCTACCCGCTTGCCTTTTAACAGAGGCAGGTATTTCTCTGTCTGCTCAGCACCGGTGAGCATAGGTTTGGCCGTTTTTTCATCCGCAGCAAATGATTGCAGACAACCGATCATGAATAAGCAAACCAGTGGTAATATCCATTTCTTCATATGTGGCAATTGAACGATAAATATAAGTACAATTATAAAGTAGGCTTAGAATGAAGCATTTATTTATATAGCCACAGATTCACAGATTAGTTCGCTTAATCTGTGAATCTGTGGCTGCTCTTTTCTTAAATAGAACACGAATTTTCATGATTTTTATGATCTGTCATGAGCAATCATAAAAATCATGAAAATCTGTGTTCTATCCTATTTGCTAAATCGCAAACATCCATCTTACATCAAACCTGTCTATAATTTCTACAAGTGGCTCGGTGCTGCTGGTTAACACTGTGGTATGTTTATAATCGTAAAGCTGCTCTATATAACGCGTTCTTTCTTCATAGCTATTGCAGGCAATCAATACAGCCATATAATTACCTACCCTTCTTCCTTCATTATATACCAGATCGGAACCTTGTATAACCAGTTTGGGGGCATACAATACCGCCCTGATTACAGGTTGTGCTGAACACCCTTCTATATGTTGCGTAAATGCATCAATGACCAATTCTCCGCCGAAACAGGAATGATAAAGCATAAATGCTTCCCTGCAATCGCCACTGAATGTGAGAAAAATACCACTTCCTTTATGCGCTGTTGACATACTCATTTACCGCCTTTTAACTCATTCTCTTTTTTCCGGAACACAACCATACGCTTGATCATCTTTTCAGGAAGGGGTTGATCATTCGGAAATTGAATAGCTGCTTTACTTAGTTTATATCCTTGTAATGCTTCCCGAAACGTATCAAGAAATGCCTTGCTAAAAGGATGCGACAAGGTAATATGCTTTGCAAATGCGGCATAATAGATCAGGTAGCCCTTGTATTTAAAACAGGGTATCTGGTAACTGATACATTCTTCCACACCGGGTACTACTGCTTTAATCAGCGACCTGATCTTTTCCATTCGTACAACAACATCGCCACTGAAAGCTGCATGGTATTGGTCGATTGTCTTGTAATCTGTTTTAGTCATGTAGCTGTTTTTGGGGTTGATAGTAATACGATACAAAAAGAATAGCGCCTACTGCTACAGGCATGAGTATGAAGCCGATGTTACCATCTACTATGATATGACTGATCACCGCAAACAGGAGATTGAAACTAAGTCCGGCATAAGCCCACTCCCTCAGTTTGGCCGGCAGTTTTGTAATAGTAATGGTGATGGCTCCCAGCACTTTGCAAACAATAAGGGCATAAGCAAAATAATCAGGATAGCCCAGCGGTTTGGTTCCTGCATTTACATATTCCGGCATAAACAGCACGGTTGATAAGGGCATGAGGCCTTCCCATAAAAGGATGATGATGGTGGCGATCCAGAAAATGATTTTGTTGCGTTTCATGATGATTTATATTTAAATTTTTGGTGTAGGTGTCTCAATTGCTGCGCTTCTTTATTAAAAGCTTACTTGCTGTTTTCTTTTTTGTCTTTACACAAAAAAGAAACAAAAAAAGTCAAGGCTTCCGAAAAAAAGCTAAAATTTTCTTCATTACGCTACAATGGATGAAGTCTAAAGCCAATCTTTTGTTCTGTGATTGAGCGCACCCGTGCTTCATCTGTGTAATAAAGCCAGGCATCATCCATTGCTTAACGCTTCATTACGAAAATTTCTTAACGCTTTTTTTCTAAGGCCGGAAGGCTAAGTCAATATGAAAAGTCTTTGTGTGTATTTTATTTAACTTTCTCTATGATTATTTATTGGTCACATATTGTACAAAATTGTTCAGAATGGCCTGCCATCCCTGCTGCTGAAACTCGGCGGGATTTTCTGATTCTGCATCAAATGTGGTGGTGATCAGCACCTGGTTATCCTGTTCTTCAAAAATGGTAGTCACCATTCTGCCATCGCCCATGGTGTAGGTTATTTCTTTGTGTGGTATCACATTGTCGTACACACCGGCAAAATCGAATCCGAAACTACCATCCCTTGCTTCCATCCTGTGTTTGAAAGAACCGCCTGTACGCAGATCGTTTTCACTGCTGGGGCAATGCCAGTCGGGGTGTGCTGTATTCCATACTTTGATGTCGGCAGGATTGTTCCATGCATCCCATACTTTTTGAATGGGGGCTGCTACCGGTGCTGAAATGGTAATTTTTGTGTTTGTAGGCATTGTTGTAAGTTTTTGTTTGATTGATCACACAAAGATGTAAAAGCAAATTCAGACAGTTGATGCATGAAAACGACAAGTTGAGGGGTGGATTGCGACAATGACTATTTTTATGTGGCTACTTACTATCTTAGTGTATGCGTATTTCTGTTTTTGTTCCTGAATATGGTGTTATTGAAGCCATTACACCTCCGTTCAGGTCATTTCATACCGCCAATGAATTTCTTACCGCATTTGGTAAAGTGCCGGTATTTGAAGTAGAATATGTAGGTCTCCACCAATATGTTACCGCCAACAATGGTGAGTACACCATAAAAACAGACCGGTTGCTGAAAGATGTTGAAACCACAGACCTGTTGATTATTCCACCCACTTTTGGCGATACTGCAAGAGGCATAGAAGCCAATGCCGAAGCCATACCCTATTTCAAAACATTGTACCAGCAAGGTACCAGCCTGGCGAGTCTTTGTATTGGTGCTTTCTTACTGGCTGAAACAGGTTTACTGAATGGTAAAAAATGTTCTACCCACTGGGCCTATATCAATGAGTTCAGGGAGAAATACCCTGATGTGACAGTAGAAGACGGCGCCATCATCACAGAATATGAAAATATTTACAGCAGTGGTGGTGCGAGTAGTTTATGGAACCTGGTGCTCTACCTCATCGAAAAATTTTCTGATAAGGAAACCGCAGTGATGATCTCTAAATATTTCGCACTGGATATTGGCCGCGACAGTCAGGCCCAGTTTGCCATTTTCAGGGGACAGCGCAATCATACTGATACAGAAATTCAACAGGTACAGGATTTTATTGAAAAAAATTATGAGGAAAAACTCAGCATTGAACAACTGGCTGATATGATCAGTACGGGGCGAAGAACTTTTGAAAGAAGATTCAAACAGGCTACCAATAATTCACCCATTGAATACCTGCAAAGGGTAAGAATAGAAGCCGCCAAAAAACATTTTGAGGGTTCACGTAAAAATGTAAACCAGGTAATGTACGATGTAGGCTATACCGACACCAAAGCTTTCCGTGATATTTTCAAGAAACTTACAGGACTCACTCCTATTGAATACAGGAACCGGTTTATTAAAACGACAACCGAGGTATAAATGGAACACAGATTTTCATGATGATGATCTTTCATGATAAATCATAAGAATCATGAAAATCCGTGTTCCATTTATGCTGATTTTTTGAAAAATTATTGATGATCATGAATGAATTAAGCCACAGATTCACAGATTATTTAGTACTAATCTGTGAATCTGTGGCTTAATTCATTCTCACACTACGTCAATTCTATCTATTAATCTTTGTACCTTCAAAGAAAAAAGATCATGCTAAGCAAAACAATGGCCGAGGCCTTAAACAAACAAGTGCTGATGGAAGCTCAGAGCTCCCAGGCATATCTTGCCATGGGTAGCTGGGCAGAAATTCAACCCGGATTAAAAGGTGTTACTTCTTTCTTCTTTAAACACAGTGAAGAAGAAAGAATGCATATGCTGAAGCTCATTCATTATATCAACGAAAGAGGTGGATTTGCCATAGTGCCGGAACTCAAACAACCCACTCTTACTTTTGTATCGCTCAAGCAGGCATTTGAGGAGTTGTTAAAACATGAACTCGCGGTAAGTGCCAGTATCAACGAACTTGTTGATCGATCCTTAAGTGAAAAGGATTATGCTACCCATAATTTCTTACAGTGGTATGTAATGGAACAGATGGAAGAAGAAAAACTGGCCCGCGACTGTAATGATAAACTGGAAATGGTGGGCGATGACCGTAGCGGATTATACCTGTTCGACAGAGATATTATGACGATGGAGAATAAATAATAAAAAACAGAAATGACCTTCCCTGAGTTTGTTGAAGGACGATCAGAGATAATGTCGCCAGTTAAACAGAAATCGTAATCCTGCAAACCAAACCGACTTTAACTCAGGCACAGGTGTATTTATGGGGGCAATTACTTTTGCGCTGTGTGGTATATCAACACCTCCATACAACTGCATCATAATACTGGAGGCCTGGTTAGATGAAAAACTTCTGTAGGCCCTGTACTCCAGTATGGGCATTTCAATTTTGCTGGAACGATATTCAAGCAGTATCGCCTGATTATTTTTATCGGGCAGGATCACAAAATCACGGACACCACGCAGTCCATACAAGGAAAGTCCGATTTCTCTTCCCAATACCATTTGAAAACGACCGACCTTTGTTCGAATAGCAGATTGCCAGGGAATAAGTCCGCCATTCACTGCCGCTATTGCCATTTTTTTATAGGCGGATGGTGCCAGTAGCCCCAGGATCGGGGCTGCAAAAATAAGATCACCCGGAATCAGGAAAAAAGGTACTCTTAAGCGAATATTATAAGCCGACCTTGCCGGTATAGCAGAAGCAAACGCATTGGTTGCCACAGCACCCCCGCTATAAAAAATGGTATTGGAAGAAGCTGATTCCTGTCGCCAACCCAGGTCTATAAACATTAAACCATCTCCCGACTGGTTTATAACGCCTTCCAGTCCCAGACCAAACCGAAGATTGGCATCGAGTCCACCAAGCCCTCCGGCTTCTGTTTGATCGATACCAAACCCACCAGAAATACTCGAAACATTCAACGATGTACTAATGCCAATAAATGGTCCTATCTCTGCTCTGAAACGAGGTAATGCACCTGCTCCGCTGTATAAACCAGGTATGGGCGTTACCAGCATTATTTCTTTTATCAGCGCCGTTTCGCCATTCATTTCCGGCATCGACAGATTGGTGCAGACATTGAAATCCGCAGGTTTTCTTTCTACTATTTCAAAACCAATTGTCTGCGTACGGGGTTCCGTAAAAACAGACAATAACTGAGAAAGACTTTGACTCATTGCGAGAGATGCCAGTTCTATATCCTGATCAGTCATCCATGCATCGCCTTTTACTACTTTCCTTTTCCCGGCCCAGGTTTCTATTTCGAGTCCTTCTTCATTGTAATGATCATGCGTTCCCTTCTGCAAAGCTGCGCCACCCCATGAACCAGCTATATGACCCGCTGCAAAAGCATCCTGCAGAAAATGTAAGGCGAATGCTTCATCTGCCATGGCTGCAATGAGTAACGATAATTTATCAGGTTCATTTTCCGTTTCCTGTGCATAAGCCATCATTTTCAACATGGCACTGCGATGAAAATATGCATATACGCCCATGGCATTTAAAGCAGCACCTTTTTGAATACAGCTTTGCAGGTATTGGTCAAGTGTAATTCCTGACTGTTCCCGGGGCAATAAAAAATGAACACTGTTTACACCCGCGCGGGTAGCATACTGTGCATCTTTTTTTAGTAGCTGCATATCTGAACTACGCAGGTAATTCGACCGCTGGCTACTGTTTTGGGCCGTTGCCAGTCGCTCTCCCAGTTTTACACCAATCTCATTTACATTGAATATCCATTGCGAGCGGAGAATGGTATTCAGCATATCGGAGGGTGAACAGCTATGGTCTCCTGCAATAGCGGGCCATGCGGCATAATCGAGCAAACGCCCCTTTCCTGCTTTGGATGTATCGATAACCAGTGTTGCCAAACGTGTACTATGTTGCTGTTGAAGCAGGCTCCATAAACGGTCTAACACTAACCTGTTACCATATGATAATCGCTGAATGGCAGCCAATGATATTCTTCTGTGTTCAGGATATACCCAGGCATTTACATGATTGGGAAAGCAAAAAATCAGCAGTCCTGCCAATAGGCATGCACGGAATGAGGCTGATAAAAATAATTGAACTGGTTTATACAGTAGCATACACTAAATGATCAAACCGGGGTTATTATAGAATCCCTATGAAAGGTACTGAATAAGTTTTTAGATCATTCTATTAGATTTCCTGGAAAGCGGATTGTTTTATACTTCTCTTGATGAAAGTTTTGTGCTATCACTGCTCTTTTTTATCTTACCATGAGTTCTATTATCTGTTGTAGAAGAATATGTACGTACATCCAACCAATATTCAGCAAACTGCTAACGACAGTCACTCAAGAAAAGATGATGCTCCAATGAGTGAGTCGCTAAGTTTACCTGCCCGGAATGGGCTTCCTTATTTGCAATCAGCGGCAGACAATAATGATAATTCAATACAGTTAATGGCTTATCAAAGCATGGCTAATTCATATCAGCAGAGCTATCAAATGCCGGTTGTACAGAGAGAAGAAAGGCAAACAACACTGTACGCCAAAGATGGGGTTAACTGGAAAAAAAATATGCAGATCATTGATTCTACTGATCCATCAGATTATGTGCATTTATCCAGAAGTACCACGAGTGATCCGCAATCTATTCATGAACATGCATTACCAGCCGATATTGTGCCATCGGGTGCCGCCGGAAAAAGGGAAAAAGTAGAAACTGCCACTGACGCTGCACCTACTTTCAGCAGAGCCAATTTTACTGCAGGCAATAACACGCATATCACACTGGAAGGACGTTATATGCGGGTTTTGAGAAGACTCGCTACAGATATGTTTGATGATCGTGCGGCCATTAAAGGCGGGGCTCCTGTTGATGCTGAATTTGCCAATTTGAATTTCGGAGATTTTGATGCACATGCCGGAGAGCAAGTTTCACCCTATAGTATTCAGCAATGGATAGAAAATGCTGCGGATGACACGGAAGATGCATTAAGAACCAATGTTGCACCGGAATTACAGGGAGCCGTTCCTGAATTAATAGATGTTGCCAATGAAGTGAAAGATTCTACACTCAATTTTGCCAATACCCTTATTGCCAGTACACCTGCTTTAAATACACTCGAACAAAATAATAAACTGGTTCACTATGGCGGCGCTCCATGGGCCAGAACTTAAACTTCCAGCTCGAACAGGCTTACTTTATCCAGTTTGTAATGATCGGGCAGCTGGCTGGTGTCTTTTAATTCCACCAGTCCAAGAAATCGAAACCCGCTTTCCTGGTAATGCTGAATAAGTTTCTGGTTCTCTCCTACTGTATCTAAGCGTACATATTTTTTTCCTTGCTCTTTTGCATATGTTTTTGCCCAGTTCACAATTTCTTTCACTAAATGCCTGCCCCTGAATTCGGGCACAGTTGTTATACGATGAATATAGATGGATGGATCAGCGTCTTTTTCTTCCCATATGTCCGGATCATTAAATGTGATGGCCCATATACAGGCCAGTTCTCCATCAATCATCATCTTCCATTGCCGACCTTCTTGTATTTCTTTGATCACCATATTTCTATCGAACTCGGGGAAGTGCACCCAGAATCTTTCTTTCATGTATTGGGCTGCCATCCTGTATAAACAGAAAATAGTATCTATGTCTGCAAGAGTGCTGTTGCGTATTTCCATACTATAAAAGTACATTTCTCTCCATTGGGTTCTGCTATAGAATTGACAAACGGTTGTCTTTGGGATACTGCTAACTTTATACAAACCTTAGCTTATGTCTGTCATTCTCCAGAATCACCATGTTCTAGCAGTTCATGATCTCGATGTACATGTTGCATTTCTTGAAAAAATAGGATTCAGTGTTGTCAACCGACCTGATGGTTGGGTCTTTCTTCAGAAAGATAATTGCATGATGATGCTTGGCGAATGTAAGGACGCGACACCTGCTAACGAACTTGGCGACCATAGTTATTTTGCTTACCTGCGGGTGGATGATGTTGATGCTTATTACAATGAGCTAAAGAAAAATGATGTACCCACTTTTGATGAACCTTCTACCAAACCATGGATGATGCGTGAATTCGCGATCCGTTTTCCGGAAGGGCACCGGTTAACCATTGGTCAGTGGATGGGTGGCTAATACGGTCTCAAAAAATTAATATTGAAGCTGCAAAATACATTCCTGCAGTGCTTCTTTCCAGTCACGCATAACAATTCCGTAAGTCGTACTTATTTTACTCGTATCCATTACCGAATAAGCAGGTCTTTTAGCAGGTGTGGGATATTCTGCTGTTGTTATTCCGTTCACCCTACAGGACAGAGATGCCTGTTGAGCAATCGCTCTTGCAAAATCGCTCCAGTTGGTAACGCCTGCATTGCTGTAATGAAAAATGCCGTACTGTTTATTTCCTTTTTCTAATTGCACAATGATCTGCAAGATTGCCGTAGCCAGGTCACGTGCGTAAGTTGGCGAACCCACCTGGTCGGCCACTACATTTAATGTATCGCGGTCTTTCATCAACCGCAGCATCGTCTTTACAAAATTATTACCGTGCGAACTATACACCCATGATGTTCTGATAATAATTGTAGCGGGGTTGTTGGTCAATGCCAACTGCTCGCCCACCTGCTTGCTGTACCCATAATAATTTACAGGATCTGTTGCTTCATCAGTAGCATAGGGTTTTGTTCCCCTGCCATTGAAGACATAATCAGTAGAAATGGTAATGAGTGTTGCACCCTGTTTTCTGCAAGCATCTGCTATGGCTCCTGGTGCCTCTGCATTTACCTGATAGGCCAAAGCCTGCTCTGTTTCTGCCTTATCAACAGCTGTATAGGCAGCGCAGTTAATAAAATAGGCGGGCCTGTATTGCCCGATACATTTTTGTATGGACTGCGGATCAGAAAGATCCAATTCTGTTCTATCTAAAAAAACAAAATTGAACTGAGGATAAGCATCCGCCAGTTGCGTGAGTTCCCAACCCAGCTGCCCCTGTTTACCTGTAACTAGAATGACTGGTTTTGCCATCGTTAATTAAATTCTTTGGGTTGTTTTGACCATTCCTCTTTTGGCAATGCCTTAAAATATTCATAGGTTTTTTTCAGTCCCTCGGCTCTGTCAATCAGAGGCTCCCAACCCAGTATTTCCCTGGCTTTCGTAATATCGGGTCTGCGTTGTTTAGGATCATCCACCGGCAATGGTTTATGTACAATTTTTACGGAAGAGCCCGTGAGTTTTAATACTTCCTCTGCAAATGCCAGCAGTGTTATTTCATTAGGGTTACCAATATTTACAGGCAGCGCATAATCACTCATCAGTAACCTGTATATACCTTCTACCAGATCGTCTACATAACAGAATGAACGGGTCTGGCTGCCATCACCAAAAACAGTAAGGTCTTCTCCTCTTAAGGCCTGACCAATGAATGCAGGCAAAGCCCTTCCATCATTCAATCGCATACGTGGGCCATAGGTATTGAAAATGCGAACGATTCTTGTTTCCACACCGTGATAGGTATGATAAGCCATGGTGATGGATTCCATAAAACGTTTGGCTTCATCGTATACACCTCTTGGTCCAACCGGATTTACATTACCCCAATATTCTTCTGTTTGAGGATGCACCAATGGATCACCATACACTTCACTGGTAGATGCTACCAGTATTCTGGCTTTTTTTTCTTTGGCCAATCCAAGACAGTTATGTGTACCCAATGCACCCACTTTCAGGGTTTGAATCGGAATCTTTAAATAATCGATCGGACTTGCAGGTGAAGCAAAATGAAGAATATAATCGAGATGACCCGGTACATGGATGAACTTGGTTACATCGTGATGAAAGAACTCGAAATCAGGCAACCCCAGCAGGTGTTCGATATTTTTCATATCGCCTGTGATGAGGTTATCCATCCCAATTACATGGTACCCTTCACGAATAAACCGATCGGAAAGATGTGAGCCAAGGAACCCCGCTGCACCTGTAATGAGTATTCTTTTTTTTGACATAATTTGTAATTGTAGGTAGATAGTCCACAGGCCATGAACTATTAACTATCGACTATTTTATTTCCTCCCCACACTTTCATAGTGATAACCCATATCTGTCATTTGTTTTACATCAAATAAATTTCTTCCGTCAAAAATGACTTTGTTACCAAGTTTTGCTTCGATAGCTTCAAAATCGGGTGTACGGAACTCACTCCATTCTGTGGCGATAATCAATGCATCTGCGTTGTTCAATACATCATACTGATTTTCCGCATAAACAATTGCATCACCTAACACCTGTTTTACATTGTTCATCGCTTCAGGATCAAAAGCAGCTATTTTAGCACCTTTATCAAGTAAAAAACGGATCATATCCAATGCAGGTGCTTCCCTGATATCGTCTGTATTAGGCTTAAATGCAAGCCCCCATAGCGCCAGTGTTTTTCCCTTCAGATCGTTGTTAAAATAACGAACAATCTTTTGTGCCATATGAAGTTTTTGTGCTGCATTTACCTGCTCTACGGATTTCAGAATTTTAAAATCATACCCGGCTTCTTCTGCTGAACGTACCAGTGCCTGCACATCTTTTGGAAAACAACTTCCACCATAACCAATACCCGGGAACAAAAATCTTTTTCCAATACGGTCATCACTTCCGATTCCACGACGCACCATGTCAACATCGGCCCCCATTCTTTCACAGAGCTGGGCTATTTCGTTCATAAAAGAAATTTTGGTCGCCAGAAATGAGTTGGCAGCGTATTTGGTTAATTCCGCTGAACGTTCATCCATGTAAACAATCGGGTTACCCTGGCGAACAAAAGGCGCAAAGAGATCGCCCATAATTTTTCTGGCTTTTTCCGAATCCGTTCCTACTACTACCCTGTCGGGCTTCATAAAATCGTCTACTGCCACACCTTCACGTAAAAATTCGGGATTACTCACCACATCGAATTCTCCTTTGTAATTAGCGGCTATGGCCTGTTTTACTTTGTCGGCAGTTCCAACAGGAACAGTACTTTTATCAACAATAACTTTATAACCGGTTAATATTTTACCGAGTTCCTCTGCTACCCCTAAAACATATTTCAGATCGGCTGCACCATCGGCACCGGGTGGAGTGGGTAAAGCCAGAAATACAATCTCTGCTTCATTGATACCCGCTGCCAGATCGGTTGTAAATTTCAGTCTTCCTTCTTTCAGGTTCCGCAGAAATATTTTCTCCAGCCCGGGTTCATAAATGGTGATTTCTCCTTTGGATAATCTTTCTACTTTCGACGTATCAATATCAACACATATTACTTTATTGCCTGTTTCAGCAAAACAGGTTCCTGTTACCAGGCCCACATATCCCGTTCCTACAACTGCAATCTTCATACCTTATTTGTTTACAAAATTTAATACCTGTTGTGTAATATACTCCAATTGTTCAGCATCCATTTCGGTATGTACAGGTAAGGAAATGACCCTTTCTGTTAACCAGTCTGTAGTTGCCAGTTCATAAGCAGGTAATGCAAAATTTTTGAACATATCCTGTTTATGGCCCGGAACCGGATAGTAAATCATGGATGGGATTTTGTATTCTGCTAAGTGAGCCACCAACGCATCTCTGTTTACGCCGTTTAACAGCATGGTGTACTGGTGATAGACATGTGTACTATATGGTGCCACATAGGGTGTGGTGATTTTATCATTGCCCGCAAATGCATCATTGTAATAAGCAGCTACTGATTGGCGCGCGGCATTGTATTCATCCAGTTTTTTTAGTTTTACATTCAGTACAGCAGCCTGTATACTATCAAGTCTCGAATTACAGCCTACTACTTCATGGTAATATCTTTTTTGCTGACCATGATTGGCCACCATTTTTAACTGTTGCGCCAAAACATCATCGTTGGTAAAAATGGCGCCGCCATCTCCATAGGCACCAAGGTTCTTACTGGGATAGAATGATGTAGCACCAATGGTTCCGATGGTCCCTGTTTTTTTTACTGTTCCATCTGAAAATCTGTAATCAGACCCTATGGCTTGTGCATTGTCTTCTATCACAAACAGGTTATGCTCTTTTGCAATATGCATGATTTCTTCCATGGGTGCAGCATGTCCATATAAATGGACCGGAACAATGGCTTTGGTTTTGGGTGTAATGGCTTTACGCAAAGCTTCGGGATCCATACAAAAAGTTCTGGGATCCACTTCCACAAATACAGGTGTGAGTTTCAACAGCGCTACTACTTCCGTTGTAGCGATATAAGTAAATGAGGGTGTAATTACTTCATCTCCGGGCTGTAAACCCAATGCCATCATGGCTATCTGCAAGGCATCGGTACCATTGGCACAGGGTATGGTATGTTTTACCCCGAGGTATTTATTCAATCCATGTGCAAAGTCCTGTACTGCTTTCCCATTAATATAAGCTGCTGAATCTAACACTTCCTGAATAGCGGCATCTACCTCCGTCTTAATCTGTTCATACTGCCTCTTTGTGTCAACCATTTGAATAGGTCTCATACGCAATAACCTTTAGGCTGCGAAATTACTGCAAAAAAGCTCATTTTTTTGTGCCGCCAATCAATCAATGAATTGGTTTACAAGAAGTTTAAGTTGTTATTTTGTGGTTATAAATAACCGCCATTGCGTTTACTGTACCGATTATTCGTCTGGATATACCCCAAAGCCGCATGGTTATTATCTTTTTATAACCCAAAGGCCAAACTTTGGGTGCGAGGAAGAACACAGCAATTCCGGAAACTGTCAATGGTTTTTCATACCAACCAGCAGCCTGTGGTATGGATGCACTGTTCTTCCTTAGGCGAATATGAACAGGGCAAGCCCATTCTTGAAGCGCTAAGGCAACAGTATCCGACATACTTTATCCTGGTCAGTTTCTTTTCACCTTCGGGTTATGAGATCAGAAAAAATGATCCGGTAGCCGACCATGTTTGTTACCTACCCATGGATCGCCCCTATAATGCCAGTCGTTTTTTAAATATTGTTCAGCCATCACTGGTACTTTTTGTAAAGTATGAGTTCTGGTATTATTACCTGGATGAAATCAGGCAAAGAAATATTCCACTTCTGTTGGTATCGGGTATTTTCAGACCCGATCAGCCATTTTTTAAATGGTATGGCAGTTTTCATCGTTCCATGCTGCAGAAATTCTCTCATCTGTTTCTACAAAACAAGGATTCATATGAACTCTTGCAACAAATTGAACTGACACAGGATTTTTCAGTGGCTGGTGACACCCGATTCGATCGGGTATTACAAATTGCAGGCAGATTTGAAGCATTACCGCTGATCGATACATTTTGTGGCCATCACCCGGTCATCGTTGCAGGAAGTACCTGGACAGATGATGATGAAGCACTCGATCATTTTGCCAATACCTATACCGATATCCGTTTTATCATCGCACCACATGATATTGATGAAGACCGCCTGAAAGAATGCGAACATCTGTACCAGCATAGCATACGTTATTCCACACTGGTCTCGCAACCCGATGCCGCTATCGATAAAAATGTATTGATCATAGATAATATGGGCATGCTGAGTAAACTTTACCATTATGCTACCATTGCCTATATCGGAGGCGGGTTTGGTGATGATGGCATACACAATGCATTAGAAGCCGCTGTATTTAATAAGCCTGTAGTATTTGGTCCGGTTTACGATAAATACCAGGAAGCTATTGATCTTGTGGATGCGGGTGCCGCATTTAGTGTGGAAGATGCTTTGGAACTGGAAGCGCAATTAAAAGAATTGTTATCCAATCAAACCCTGTTAAAAGAAGCGGGAACTATTGCAGGTGCATATGTAAGGGAACAGGCGGGTGCTACAGCTATGATCATTGAATATATTCAGGCAAAGCGTCTTCTTACCAACTGATCAAATAATTTTGCCGTTTCGCATTGATCACCCCACCCGAGTTTTACTTTCAGTTCTCTTTCTATCCAGTATTGGGCTTCCGGATAAATGGTAAATCCATTGATGGTTTTCATGCTTCTTTCATACATGCTCTCATCGCCTCGGAACAACTCATTCACAAAAAGATAGCGATCATTGATCCCTACTGCTTTTTTGAGGTCGCGCACGGGTGCACTTTGTAATACGGTAGCTACTTCTAACCTTTCTTCTTTTAGTCTGTCGTTTAATTCCGGTTGTTCGTGTTGCGCTACCAGTAATTCATTCAGTTCATACACTTCCTTCTGAACCTGTGAGGGCTGGTGTACCATGGTTGGAATTTCAACCGGTATATTCATCATCCAGGGAATAGCAGCTTCTTCTGTTTTTTCTGTTTCAACTACCGCTACAGGGGCAACTTCTTTCACTTCAACAATGGGTTCAATAACAGCATTATTTTCTTTTTGGGCTTCAGTTTCCTGAATCGCAGCCGTCAGATTTCCATAAGAAGATGGCATCGTTACAGAGACCTTACTTTTGATGGTGGAAGGTTGCTGTTGCAAAGCCGTTTGTAGTTCGGCCAGCAATAAGCGGGTATTGACAAGGAGTTTGGCAGCATCTGCATCCTGCTCAAACTGTTCTTTCAATTTATTGATCAATGTGCCTACTCTTTCCATGGGCATGATGATTTTGGGGGAGAAACACAAGTTACTAACGATTTTTAGTACTGTTTAGTATTTCTCCCACTCATTTTATTGCCACCCTCCACCTAATGAACGATACAAATCGATCTGCGACTGTAACAATATCTTATATGTAATAACAGATTGCAACTGGCTTTCGAGTGAGCCCTGCTGAGCGGATATGACTTCCAGATAAGAAGCATAACCAGTCACATAGAGTTCCCGGGCCGTTACTACAGCCGATTCCAGGGTTTGTGCCTGTTTTTTCTTCAACTCATATACTTCTTCGTTATTTACAACGGCCCCCATACTTGTAGCCACTTCCTGGTAGGCTTTCAACACTGTTTGCTGGTATTCATACCATGTTTCAGCTCGCTGTGCCTCAGCCTCTTTTAACATTCCTTTGAGTTTACCACGGTTCCATACAGGGCCCGTCATACTACCAATTAATCCATAAGCAATAGAACCTGGCGTTATCATCTGCGCTATATTAAAAGAATTAAATCCGATATAAGGTGTGATATTCAAAGAAGGAAGAAACGATTTTCTTGAAGCACTCAATTCAGCACCTGCGGCCATCAGCTTCATTTCAACTGCCCGTATATCAGGTCTGTTCACCAATAAATCTGATGGTACACCTGTTTTTACTGCCCCTCCCAGTTTCAGATTGAATACTGAGTTTCTTCTTTTTACAGGCTGTGGCAGTCTGCCAAGTAACTGATTAAGTTCATTTTCTGTTTTCACAATACTTTGCCTGATGACCGCTGAAAAACTTTTTGTATTGTACACCTGTGCCTCAAATTGTTGAACAGCCAGTTCATTGGCCCTTCCGCCTGCTTTCTGGATTTTCACCACACTTAACGCATCTTCCTGTAAACGAATATTCTTTTGAAGGATTTCCATTTCACTATCCAGTGCTATCAGCTCGTAATACATTTCGGCCACCTGTGCGACCAGTTGTGTTACAAGCCACTGCCTTTCCATTTCTGATGCCAGCACTTTTGAATAAGCTGCTTTTTTTCTGTCGTTGAGTTTACCCCATACATCCAGTTCCCAGTTGCTTCTAAAGCCAAGAAAAAGATCTGGTGTTACCAATGGGATGCGTTGTTCTTTCGAAATATTGGGAGAAAGATTTGTATCGAAATTACCCACACCATCAATTGTATACTTCCCATATTTATTAAATCCTGCTGATGCCATTGCTTCGAGCTGCGGAAGTCTTGCATTGGCAGTAATATTCATCTGCGCTTTTGCAAGGCTGATACGCTGCACTGCTTTTTGCAGATCGAAATTGTTTTGCAGGACCACTTCTATCAATTGCAGTAAGGCAGTATCCTGGAAAAATGACTGCCAGTTCATGTTCAGCATTCCTGATGTATCCTTGCTGTTCCGGTAAGTATCAGGCAATCTCAGTTCTTTTAATGACTGTGTCGACTTTGGGACAGAACAACCCAGCATGATAAGCGCCGGAATGATCAACAGATATTTATATTGTTTAAGTATTTGTTTCATGGATAACAGGTTTATTGATCTGTGTATTGTTCAGCATTCTCTTCTGTAACAATCACGATTGCATTATTTTTTCTTTTTGTTTTTTCTGCGAGTTGAGCAAACAGGTAATAAAGACCGGGTATAACAATTACCCCAAATACGGTACCTATCAGCATACCTGCTGCAGCAGCAGTTCCGATTGAACGGTTACCCATAGCCCCCGCTCCCGATGCAATACACAATGGAATAAGTCCGGCAATGAATGCGAATGATGTCATGAGGATTGGTCTCAACCTCGATACTGCTCCTTCCAGCGCTGCATCGATAATGCGCAGCCCCTGTTTTCTCCGAAGTATGGCAAATTCTACAATCAGGATTGCATTCTTACCCAACAAACCAATCAGCATTACCAGTGCTACCTGTGCATAGATATTGTTTTCCAGGCCGAATAATTTTAATCCTAGAAAAGCACCAAAAACCCCAGCAGGTAAAGAAAGAATTACAGATAGTGGCAAAAGAAAACTTTCATATTGTGCCGCCAGAATGAGGTATACAAACAATAAGCAGATACCAAAAATAAATACGGCCTGGTTACCGGATAGTATCTGTTCTCTCGTCATACCCGACCACTCATAACTATAGCCTCTCGGCAAAGCATTATCGGCTACTTCTTTTAACGTGTTGATGGCATCACCACTGCTATACCCCGGAGCAGCATCGCCCGTAATAAGCGCTGATGTATACATGTTGTAACGCGTTAACTGTTCGGGGCCAAATACCCGTTCCAGTTTTATGAATGTGGAATAGGATACCATTTCTCCCCTGTCGTTCTTTACATACAACTGAAGTATGTCTTCCGGTTTTGAACGGTATTGCGGAAAAGCCTGTACCATTACTTTATACATCTGTCCGAAACGAATAAAGTTGGTGGCGTAATAACTACCAATCAATGTTTGTAGTGTACTCATTGCATTTTCAATTGTTACACCTTTCTGTGCAGCCATATCCTGATCTACATGAATCAGGTATTGTGGAAAGGACGGATCGAAACTGGTGAATGCAGTTCCTATGGCTTTTGTTTTCTTTAGTGTATCTATCAGTGCATTGGCTACTTCTGCGGTTTTTTTCAGGTCTCCCGAACCTGTTTTATCCAGTATGCGCATTTCAAAACCACTCGCATTGCCAAAGCCGGGAACCGTTGGTGGCGGAAAAAATTCGATGTCCGCATCTTTGATATGCGCAGTTTTCTTTCGCAGTAGTGCAATGATATCATTTACCGATTCGGATCTTTCCATCCAGGGCTTCAGGTTAATCATGGCCATGCCATAAGATGCGCCGGCCACTTCTGTTACAAGACTATACCCCGAAAGAGTGGATACGTTTTCAATTGCCTCTATTTCTTTAATGGATTCCTGAATTTGTTTCATTACCGTCTCCGTTCTCTCTACTGTTGAGCCAGCCGGTGCAGTTACATTCACGTATACCATTCCCTGATCTTCTGTTGGAATAAATCCTCCAGGCAATACAGCTGAAACACCCCATGTTGCAACAAAAAACACGATCAGCAACGATATGGTAATGACCCGTTTTCCGGCAATCGCTTTTAATAATTTCTGATACCTGTTGGAGGTGTTGTCGTATCGTTTATTGAACACCGCAAAAAAACGATGTAGCAAGTTTTTCTTTGCCGGCAGGTGCTGGTGCTTTAACATGATGGCACACAATGCCGGTGTAAGTGTTACCGCATTAATACCTGAAATGACAATCGCGATGGCCAGCGTGAGCGAAAACTGGCGATAAAATACGCCTACTGGTCCCGACAAAAATGCTACCGGAACAAATACCGCCGACATCACCAGTGTAATGGCCACCAATGCACCGCTGATTTCTTTCATAGCTGCAATGGTAGCATCCATGGCAGACATATGATGTTCACTCATCTTTACGTGCACTGCTTCTACCACCACAATGGCATTGTCTACCACAATACCAATTGCCAACACCAATGCAAATAATGTTAACAGGTTAATGGAAAACCCAAGCAACTGCATAAAACAAAGTGTTCCTATCAATGCCACGGGAACAGCAAGTGCAGGTATAAGGGTTGATCTGAAATCCTGAAGGAATATAAAAACCACGATGAATACAAGGATAAAGGCTTCGACTAAAGTCTTCAGCACTTCTTTTATTGAAGCATCAAGAAATCGGGAAACATCATATGCGAAATTGTAATTCATACCCGGCGGAAAAGAACTTTCTTTCAGTTCCTCCATCCGCTTCTTTACATTATTGATTACATCCCGAGCATTCGAACCCGGACGTTGTTTCAGCATGATGGAAGCAGATGGTCTGCCGTCTGTTTTTGATTCCATGCTGTAAGTCATGGAACCAAATTCGATATCAGCAATGTCTTTCATGCGCAATACCGACCCATTTGATTCGGCACGGATTACAATATTTTCATACTGCATGGCTTCTGACTTCTTACCAGTATATCGCAATACATATTGCAATGAACCGGGATTCATACCGGAGCTTTCTCCTGTTTTACCCGGTGCTGCTTCCACATTCTGATCACGCAAAGCAGCTACAACATCCTGTGCAGAGATATTGTATGACAGCATACGATCCGGCTTCAGCCATACACGCATAGCATACTCTCTTGAACCCATGATTTCTGCAAAACCTACACCATCAATACGTTTCAGTTCCTGCAGAATATTAATGTCGGCAAAATTGTAAATGAACTGTTCATCAGCAGTACTGTCTTCACTCATAATGTTGAGGTACAACAACATACTGTTTACTTCTTTTTCAGTGGTTACACCCGCCTTAATTACCTCCTCCGGCAACTCATCGAGTACGGTAGTTACCCTGTTCTGTACATTCACAGCGGCGAGATCGGGATCGGTACCTACTTTAAATGCAATTGAGATCAACGTAATACCATTATTGCTCGATACCGATGACATATATGTCATACCAGGCACACCATTAATGGCTCTTTCAAGTGGTGTAGCTACTGCTTTGGCACATACTTCGGCATTGGCACCTGTATATTTAGCCGTAACGGTTACAGACGGAGGAACAATATCGGGAAACTGTGTAACGGGCAATGTAAACAATGCAAGTACACCTAATAGTGTGATCAATAAAGAGATCACGAGCGACAACACAGGCCGCTTGATAAATATTTCGAACATGACTGATTATTTGGAATAAGCAATAAAGTTGGCTTCGGTAATCATACGCGGAGTAATCTTCATTCCATCACGAATATTCTTCACTCCCTCATACACAATCATTTCTCCGGGTTGTATACCCTGTTCAACAATATAAAAATCAGCCACTCTGTTTCGATAGGTAAAACCACGCATCTTCACCACATTGTCTTTTCCTACAACAAATACATAGTTCTTATCCTGTATTTCAAAAACAGATTTCTGTGGAATCAACATCGCGTCTTTGACTATACTTGTCAGTCTTACTTTGCCCGAGGCTCCGTGTTTCAATAATTTTGATGGATTGGGAAACCTCGCCCGGAATGCAATGGCTCCGGTATTTTCATTGATTTCTCCATCCATGGTTTCAATATGACCTTTTTGTGGATACGCTGTTCCGTCAGACAATACCAACTGAATGGCTTCTTCGCGGGATGTGGCATTGCTTTTTTCTTTCCTGAAGCGCAGGTATTCACTTTCCGACACATGGAAATAAGCAAACACATTGTGTATATCTGAAATGGTGGTTAATAACGCACCTGGATCGATGAGGCTACCAATTTTCAATGGTATCCTGTCAATTATACCATCGAATGGAGATTTAATACTTGTTAGTGCAAGTTTATTTTGCGCGCTAGCCTGTATTGCATTCGCTTCTTCCACTTTTGCCTTTGCGGCTCTTAGTTTTGCGGAAGCCAGTTCATATTCAGTTGATGAAATTACTTTTTTCTCTACCAGCATTTTTATCCGGTCGAGTTCCAGTTCTGCAGCTTTTGCCTCTGCCATGGCATTGGATACATTGGCTTTTGCTTTGGCCACTTCAGTTACATATTCAAGATCGTTAATCTGAAATAAGAGTTGTCCCTTTCTTACTTCCTGACCTTCATCTACATAAATATTCTCCAGAAACCCATGCACTCTTGCACGGATTTCTACGTTACGTACAGCCTGTATCTCTGAAACATACTCTGTTAACAACAGGGTGTCTTTTTTCAGTATAGCTACAACAGGCAATTCTGTATTGGTTTGCTGATTTTGTTGATCGGTGCTTTTGCTTTTACAGGATATCATAAACAAAAACAGGAATGATACAAGGGGTAAAAATGATCTCATTGTACAATTTGATGTCTGTGAATGGAATAAATACAGGTTTACCCGCACTGTTATACAATGCAGGACAGGCAATCAATCAATAAAACAGAGGAGATCAGAACGGAGTTAATCTAAAGAGGAAACCATGAAAGTGTCCTAGTGCCGGCGAGGGATAAAACCGATTAAAGGCTCCGGTATGTGTTTTTATATATGCTGGCGGCGATAGTGCTTTATCGCGCTGGGCAGCAATAATAACTCTGGGTAAAGTTGTTTTACCAACTACCCGGAAAATGCTGTAATGTGCTCCCGATTCTTCGTTATTGGGAATGTTATCCGGTAACCCGTGTACGGTCTCCAGCATGTACTCCAGCACTGTAAATGATTCGGTCTTATTAAAACGCAATTCATCTGCATCATCGGCAAGGGAGCCGGATGTAAAATGACAGCCCGGACGGGCGGTTACCATATTAGCAAAACCCATAAGCAGCAGCACGACAATAGTCTTCTTAAAAAATTCTTTCATACAATTTTTTATTTGCTCATGGGATCTACCCTGAATTCAGTAAAAACAAAAATATGAAAATAAGCGTCGTTTAAAGTAATTTGCTCCGCCCGATTATAAAACATTAACATGTTTATAGAACCGAATTTAACAGGTGAACGCAGAGGCTGGATTGAAGTAATCTGTGGAAGTATGTTCAGCGGCAAGACCGAAGAACTGATCCGCAGGCTGAAAAGGGCCAAAATTGCCAACCTAAAAGTTGAAATCTACAAACCTGCCATCGATGTTCGTTACGACGAAACGCAGGTGGTGAGTCATGATGCCAATAGTATTCAAAGTACCCCAATAGAGAACTCGCAGACGATTCTGCTGATGGCCCAGGATGTGGATGTAGTAGGTATTGATGAGGCCCAGTTTTTTGATGCAGAAATCATGCATGTATGCGAAATGCTGGCATTAAGAGGCACACGTGTAATTGTAGCCGGACTTGATATGGATTACCTCGGGCGCCCTTTTGGACAAATGCCCAACCTATTGGCCATTGCCGATTATATCACCAAATTGCACGCCATCTGTATGAAATGTGGCAATATTGCCAATGTTTCCTACCGGAAAGTGGCGGGTGATGGACAAGTGCTGCTGGGAGAAAAAGAAACCTACGAACCACGTTGCCGTAAATGTTACCATGAAAAGTAGCACCACTATACTTGCACTTGTTAAGAAAGACCTCCTGCTGGAAATGCGCCAGCAATACACTTTGTATGGCATACTCCTGTATGTGGCATCCACTATTTTTGTGGTTTACTTATCAATGGGGCAACCGGATGATGCTGTATGGAATGGTTTATTCTGGGTAATACAGCTTTTTGTTTGTGTGAATGCAGTGGCCAAAAGTTTTCTTGCCGAAGGACGTGGCAGGATGTTATATTTCTATTCCATTGCCGGACCAGTCGATTTTGTATTGGCCAAACTCATTTTCAACCTGCTGCTGATGCTGGTGATGAGTTTGCTGAGTTTACTTGTGTTCTCCCTGCTGCTCGGCAATCCTTTACAAAATTTTCTGAAGTTTACTGCCATCGCCTGTTTGGGTGGTATCAGCCTTAGTCTGGTATTTACTTTCCTGGCAGCCATTGCTGCAAAAGCACAGCAGCAATCGGCCATGATGGCCATCATGGGTTTCCCGCTGATTATTCCCCAGCTATTATTGTTGATGAAGATTTCAGGAACAGGTTTCTCCGACGTAATCCAGGCCGGCTGGTGGCAAATGGTACTGATGCTCGTTGGGCTTGATATTCTCGTTATTGCCCTCGCAGTGATTTTGTTTCCTTTTCTGTGGAAAGACTAAAACAGATGTATGATGTCAGATGTATGATGTCGGATGTCAGATATATAGCCAAAATAAATCCTACATCTGACATCCGACATCCAACATTAAAACCTCAGGTGTCTCACCGTTTGCCCTTTATTGATCAGTTGTTTGAGTGAGTCGATTCCAATTTTCAAATGTTTTTCTACATAGTCGGCCGTCACTTTCTTATCGCTGGCTTCTGTTTTTACGCCATCCGGAATCATGGGTTGGTCGCTTACCAGTAATAAAGCCCCGGTGGGTATTTTATTAAAGAAGCCTACGGTGAAAATGGTAGCTGTTTCCATGTCGATGGCATAGGCCCGCACTTTGGTGAGATAGGCTTTAAACGCATCATCATGTTCCCAAACACGTCGGTTGGTGGTGTAAACAGTACCCGTCCAGTAATCAACTTTATAATCACGAATGGTGGTGGAAATGGCTTTTTGCAATGCGAATGCAGGCATGGCCGGTACTTCTGGTGGAAAATAGTCGTTCGATGTACCTTCTCCCCTGATGGCCGCAATCGGTAGTATCAGATCACCTAATTTGTTTCTTCTTTTTAATCCACCACACTTACCCAGAAACAATACCGCTTCAGGGGCAATAGCAGTCAGCAGGTCCATGATGGTTGCCGCTCCCGGACTACCCATACCAAAATTGATGATGGTAATGCCGTTTGCAGTGGCACATTGCATCGGCCTGTCGGTTCCCACTACTTTCACTTTGTTCCATTTGGCAAACATGGTTACATAGTTGCTGAAATTGGTCAGCAAAATGTATTTTCCGAAATTTTCCAGTTTCTCCCCCGTATAACGTGGCAACCAGTTGTTCACAATTTCTGCTTTCGTCTTCATAACATAACTATTTTGGAGTGCTTGTCCGGTATCTTTGAACAAGTTAATTGGCTAAAATACAAAAAATCAATTCTACCTACAAACGTTATGATCAAAATTGTCTACCCTTCTTACCCTTTTAAAATGGAGATGAAAGATGGTAAGGAGCATATTTTTGATCCTCTGCGAAAAAAATGGATAAGACTTACCCCGGAAGAATGGGTGCGTCAGAATTTTCTGCAATACCTGCTACAAGTAAAACAATACCCTGCTTCGCTGATTGCCGTAGAGAAAGAAGTGATGGTCGGTGAACTAAAAAAACGTTTTGATATTCTTGTGTATAAAAATGATCAGCCCTGGTTATTGGTAGAATGTAAAGAGATGGACATACCGGTTGATGAAACAGTATTTCATCAATTGCTCAGATACCAGTCTTCTTTACAAGCCAGTTATATCATCATCACCAATGGCAATGAAACAAAAGGATGGTCAACAAAAGAAGAAGCAATTATTTACCTTGATTCCATTCCGGATTACATCAATTAGTACATAAAAGAAAAGGAGAGCATGGCTCTCCTTTTCTTTTATCATCTTTCGGACTTTCCGACTTTGGTCTTTCGGACTACTATGGGAAAATACCCAGCTCTGCATAAGAAGTGCCTACTTTATTGATGGCACATACATAGGCAGCGGTACGCATATCAGGAATTTCGGGATTGCTTTTCCATATCTCCATGATCTCACGTGTTGCAGTAATCATGGTTTCTTCCAGACCACTGTGTACGAGATCTACCTCTTCAGGTCCGTGCAGAATGAATGAACGTTCTTTATCGGTTACCTGTTTTCCTGTCAACTCTTCAATTTGTCCGAGTATATGGTTATTCATGTTTTCAGTAAAACGTTTTTCCATGCGGCCATAACGAACATGGCTCAGGTTTTTCAACCACTCGAAATAAGATACCGTAACACCACCTGCGTTCAGGTACATATCGGGTACTACCAGAATTCCTTTTGCTGAAAATATTTCATCCGCTTCAGGAGTTAAAGGTCCGTTGGCAGCTTCGCCGATGATCTTTGCTTTTACACGTGGTGCATTTTCACCGTTGATAACGTTTTCGAGAGCTGCAGGGATCAGTATATCACATTCCAGTTCCAGTGCATCTGTACTTTTAGCAAGGTTGGTAGCACCTGGGAAATTCAAAATAGAGCCTGTTTTCTTTCTATGCTGGAACACTTCTTCTTCATTCAATCCATTGGCATTGAAAATGGCTCCTTCATATTCTGCTATGGCCACCACTTTTGAACCTGCTTCCCGGAAGAATTTTGCAGAATGGTATCCTACATTACCCAGACCCTGTACCACTACCGTTTTGCCTTCCACCCCTATCGTCAATCCGAGTTTTTTCATTACATCAGCCATCAGGCAGACTTCGCGGATACCATAGAATACACCTAATCCGGTTGCTTCTTTTCTTCCGCGAACGCCACCTTGCGTAACAGGTTTACCGGTTACACAACCTGCAGCATCAATTTCTCCTGGCTTTAAGGAAGCATAGGTATCTACAATCCATGCCATCTCACGTTCACCGGTACCATAATCAGGTGCCGGTACATCGATACCAGGCCCGATAAAGTTTTTCTTTACCAGTTCTGCCGTATAACGACGGGTTATTTTTTCCAGTTCATATGCACTGTGGTTACGCGGATTGATTTTAATACCGCCTTTACCCCCACCAAAAGGCACATTCACAATGGCACATTTGTAAGTCATGAGTGATGCCAGTGCCATCACTTCATCCTGGTTCACTTCATCACTGAAACGGATACCACCTTTACAGGGCGATTTATGCTGCGAATGCTGCACACGGTATGCTTCAATAACTTCTATACGGCCATCATCCATTTTAACGGGGAATCGCATGCTGTAAATGCTGTTACAGGCTTTGATCTGTTCAAGCAAACCCTTCTCCCATTTTGTAAATTTGGCCGCTTTATCAAAACTTCTCTCAACACTATGAAAGAAGCTATACGGTTTGTGTTCTGACATGAGCTAATCGTTTTTGTTTTTGACGTTTATTGTAGAGCAGATAGTCAACAGACCATGGTCTATTGACTATCTGCCTTTCTCCAGTTTACTGATTTTGCGGTCGAGGCTTGCCACATAAATAAAGAGCGCTGCAACAATAGTAATAACTACAGCCATCACTACATAAATTTTTCCATTACTTCTCATCAGATCTGTTTCTCCACCGGTTTCCTGAGCAGCAACCAGTGTAGTAAGAAATAATGCAAACAATGTACAGGTGATTCTTGGCAGCAACTTATTCATGGGTTAATCTTTGTTCTTTAATGATATTGTAACGAATCCGCAATGTGCTGATCCATACGCCTAGTAATGTCCATCCAATCACTGCCGGATAAAATACCATCCGCATGTTGGCATCCATGTCTTTCCCATTCAAACCCGGATTGCCTTCACTGCCTTCTCCTCCCGGGTGTAATGATTCCGTTAAACGGGGCAGTATCCAAAGTGTTGGGAAAAGCATGAAAAAAGCGAAAATATTGTACACAGCTCCTATTCTTGCTTTCTTCTCTTCTTCATTCATACTACCACGTAATACAAAATAGGCCAGATAAATCAGCATTGCTATGGCAGCGCCATTTTGTTTAGGATCGCCACTCCATGGGCTACCCCACTGGTAATTGGCCCAAATAGCGCCTGTTGACAATCCAAGAAACCCAAAAATGGTGCCTGTAACGGCAAATGCCACTGAATAATGATCGTGAATGGGTTTGCTGCCACGCAGGTATTTTATGGCATAAACCACCGATACCCCCAGCAGTATCATCATGGCAAACCACATGGGTACATGAAAAAAGAAATTACGAATCGATTCCTGTAACCTGTCATCCAGTTTTGGCACTTCTACCAGGAAACCGTAAGAACAGACATACATTAATAACAGAAAGGATAATATCTTCCACCAGGCTTTTCGAATCATGATCGGCTTTTTACAGTTTCCGGTCGCACTTACCAAACTAACAACTGTTTGGCGCAAAATTAGGTGAAAGCCTCCCAATAAATGCCAGCGCAGGGTAAAATAATCTATTCACATCCCGGCCCTAATTTTGTGCGGGATTCAGACAGAATCAGCAAATCAAACTTATATTGTGGCTGTCTATGTCAGCACCTGTTTTATCGATCCGCGATCTTTGTGTAGATTTTACATCCTCCTCTGGCAACCAACGTGCTGTTGATCACCTGAACCTTGAACTCCGTACGAGTGAAATACTGGCCATTGTGGGTGAATCGGGGTCGGGAAAATCTGTTACTGCACTTTCTATTTTACGTCTGCTGACGGGTAACAATGTAGCTTATCCTTCTGGTGAAATTGTTTTTCATGATGGAGACCATGCCACTAATCTCTTATCAGTACCCGAAAAAGAATTGGAGCAATTACGTGGACAGAAGATTGCTATGATTTTCCAGGAACCGATGACTGCACTAAATCCGGTTTTTACCTGTGGTGACCAGGTAGCGGAAGCCATACGCAGACACGTTGAAATGGATGAAAAAGCCATACAGCAAAAAGTAGTGGAACTATTCAGACAAGTGCAATTACCCCATCCTGAAAAAATCGGGGCCAGGTATCCACATCAGCTCAGTGGCGGACAAAAACAAAGGGTGATGATTGCAATGGCCATGAGTTGTAATCCTTCTTTACTTATTTGTGATGAACCTACCACTGCTCTTGATGTTACGGTTCAGAAAAATATTCTGTCGCTGATAAAAGAATTACAGTTACATCACCAGATGGCTGTTATTTTTATTACACATGATCTGGGTGTGGTAGCAGAAATAGCCGACCGGGTAGCTGTTTTATACCGGGGTAAATTACTGGAAGAAGGGAATGTGCACCAGATTTTTCAACAGCCCGTACATCCTTACACAAAAGCCTTACTCGCCTGCAGACCCGTCTTACATCCCAAAGGAAAAAGATTGCCTGTGGTAAGCGATTTTATGGATGAGAAACTGGAAGAAAAAAAATGGACCATGGTTGACACTACAGTTGCTTCAAGTGTTTCAACAGTCATCGGTCAACCCATACTCGAAGTAAAAGATCTTTGTGTTTGGTACCCTGTCAAGAGAAATTTTCTGGGGAAACCCATTGAATATATGAAAGCGGTAGACGAAGTAAGTTTTACAGTTTATGAAGGTGAGACTTTGGGATTGGTAGGTGAATCGGGTTGCGGGAAAACCACCATTGGAAGAACGATACTCGGACTCAATCCGGTAACTGCAGGGGCCATCCATTTCAAGGGACATGACCTGACCCATGCAACAGCGAAACAAAGAATGCCTTTTCGCCGCGATATGCAGTTGATTTTCCAGGATCCTTATTCTTCGCTCAATCCCCGCATCAGTATTGGGGAAGCTATTGGGGAACCCTTAATGGTTCATGGCTTGGTAAAAAATGTGAAGGAGAAAAAAGATCGAGTTATTGATTTGCTGGAGAAGGTGCAATTAGGTGCCGGTCATTATCATCGCTATCCGCATGAATTCAGTGGTGGACAAAGACAAAGAATTGTCATTGCACGTGCGCTGGCTTTGGAACCCTCTTTTATTGTTTGTGATGAAAGTGTTTCGGCACTGGACGTAAGTGTACAGGCACAGGTATTGAATTTATTAAATGACCTGAAAAAAGCGTTTTCGTTTACAGCCATTTTTATTTCGCACGACCTGTCGGTAGTTAAGTATATCAGCGACCGTATTATGGTAATGCGTGCCGGAAAAATTGTGGAGCATGGGCCGGCAGACGCTGTTTATCATGCACCCCAAACCGAATATACCCGGCAATTGATTGATGCCATTCCGGGTATAAATGCCGGTTAAAACCGGCTAATCTTTGATTGCACCAAAAACGGCAAAAAATCCGTACCTTTGCCGACTTCATAAAAAATCATGCCGTAACATGAAATTATCTCAATTTAAGTTCGATTTACCCCTTAACCTCATTGCACAAAACCCTACCAAAAGAAGAGAAGACAGTCGACTCATGGTAGTAGACCGTAAAAGCGGTCACATGGAAAACAAACATTTTCGTGATATCCTGGAGTATTACGATGATAAAGATGTGTTTGTAGTAAATAACACCAAAGTATTTCCGGCCCGTATGTATGGCAGGAAAGAAAAGACTGGTGCCAAGATTGAAGTGTTTTTGTTGCGTGAGTTGAACAAACCCAATCGTTTATGGGATGTGATTGTTGATCCCGCAAGAAAAATCCGCGTAGGCAACAAATTGTATTTTGGCGACAACGAGGAACTGGTTGCAGAAGTCATTGACAATACCACCAGCCGTGGTCGTACCATCCGTTTTTTATGGGATGATGACGATGAGAGCTTCAAAAAAATGCTTGAATTTTTGGGTGAAACCCCTCTTCCCAAATACATCAAACGTAAACCCGACGAGGAGGATAAAGAGCGTTACCAGACTGTTTATGCAAAACATGAAGGGGCTGTAGCTGCTCCTACTGCAGGTTTACACTTCAGTAAAGAACTCATCAAACGTTGCGAAATACTGGGTATTCGTTTTGCAGAAGTAACACTGCATACAGGTTTAGGTACTTTCCGTCCGATTGAAGTGGAAGACCTGAGCAAACACAAAATGGATGCAGAATACTATGCTATTTCTGAGGAGGCCTGTAAAATTGTAAACAAAGCAAAAGAAGGTGGTCACCGTATCTGTTCTATTGGTACTACAACCATGCGCGCCATGGAAAGCAGTTTTACCGCACAGAAATTACTAAAGCCAAGTGAAGGCTGGACCAACCATTTTATCCATCCACCCTATAATTTTAACGTGGCAGATAGTCTGGTTACCAATTTTCACCTGCCTAAAACCAGTTTACTGATTATGACCTGTGCTTTTGCTGGTTATGATCTGGCGATGGAAGCATATAAGAAAGCTATTAAAGACAAATATCGTTTCTTCAGTTATGGTGATGCTTTGCTGATCATCTGATGAAAAAATAACAGCTCATAAATGATAAAGCCATCCCGCCTAAGCAGGATGGCTTTTTTCATTTAACAACCAACAACTCCCATATACCCTTATAAGAAGTTGTCAAAACTGAATCTAACGTTCACCTAAACTAACAAACATTAGTTGTAATGCTGGTATAAAACTGCAATTATTTTTTCAAAACTGCAAATAACCGCAAGATTATTTTGAAAAATGGGGATAAAATGGCAGAAAAACTCTACAAATTGCCTGTTTCCGCCTCTATATATTGACGAAGTTTTTCGAGATTCTTTTCCATCATAGGGCCGAGTATCTTATCGTTCATCATGGTTCCCAGCTTTTCCCAGGGGAGCCATCCTACAGATTGTTCAAATTGCCACTGAACGATGGTTAGGTTTTGTTGTGGCTGATGAATAAGCTGTATGGTGCTCACCTGCTTCTTATTCCGGGGGCTGATCCACTCGCTTATGACCATAGTATCGCTTACCTGTGTGATCTGTACTTTACTCTTACCAATGATTGCTTCACTGGCTGAATTGATATGTACAGATCCGTCATTCATTCCTTCTACCCAATTCTTCCACTGCCGGATATCTTTCAGTTGCGTCTGGATTTTTTCAGCAGGGGCATTGATATTGACGGCCCTTGATACCAATACTTTTGAAGGCAATAAAGCGCCAATGGCCGTAGCCAGCGCAAATAAACATACCAGACTGATTGCCGCAAGTTTCAGCAACTTCATACTATTCCCATTTAAAGGTTTTAAAAGCTACTGCATAAACAACTACCGTCCATGCACCCAATATCATCAATTCTTTTCCACAGGCCGACAGGGCCGCGCCTTCAAATGCAATATTGCGCATGGCATTATTGAAATGAGTGAGTGGCAATACCCTGCACAATGGCTGCAACCAGGATGGAAAAGCATCTATGGAAAAAAAAGTGCCAGCCAGTAAAAACTGGGGTAAGGTAATCAGGTTGGCCAGCGGTGGAATACTGCTTTCATTTTTAGCCAGGCTACTTACAATAAAACCAAAACCCATAAACAATATCAGGGCAATAAAACTCAACAACATGATGGTGAGAAATGTTTCTACCCCATTTACCAGCGTAAACTTAAATGCATAATGTCCTACACCAATGATAATGATGGCTGTCATCATCTGAAATATCACTCTACTCAGTGCTTCTCCCAGAACGATATAAGGTCTGCGTATGGGAGTGGCATAAAAACGTTTCAGCACCAATTGCTGGCGAAGATTAAAAAACAGGAAAGCCACACCAAATACACCAGCGCTTAATAAAGAAAATCCCAACTGTCCGGGCAGGATAAAATCAATAGTACGGTATACACGTCCGGGAATTTTTTCAATGCGACTGTTCACCATGGCAATGGTGGGGGTATTGCTGTAGGTTTGCTGATTAATGCCCGCAATGACTGCATTGAGTATTGATTGTAATACCTGGAGGTTCTGTGGGTTCACCGCTTCTGAGCTGGAAATATGAATGGTATAAGGTGGATTTTCAATTCCTGATTTACGGATATCAATAATGGCGGTTACCCTTCCTTTTTCCAGGTCTTCTTTTAAGGCCTTCCCCGATTTTTCAATGACACGAATACCCGCAATCTTTTTTAACGCCGGATAAATAGGATTAAGCGTATCGGTATTTTCTGCAAAAGCAATACTCAGTGATACCCTACCTCCTCCTCCTACGAATCCAAAAACAAGAATGAAAATTAAGGGGAAAGCAATGCTGAAAATAACGGCAGACGGACTGCGGAACACGGCTTTCAGGCTACCCTTGGTAATGGCCATCATGGCACGTAACTGGCTGTATTGTACAGGCATACGATTTTTACTTGTGCAACAAAGCTATCCTATTCTGCTGCTACGGGAATAATTGGGGAATAATTTTTTCACTCAAGACAGAAGTCGTATATTTGAGCGACAAATGTTACTGTATGGCAAAAGCAAAAAAAATACCACCGGTTCCTCTTCCTCCCATTGCGGAAGAGCCTGTTGCTGCCTATTTACCTGCCATTGCCGAGTTCACTTATCGCAAATTTAAAAAAGTGGCCGATCTGGTCCCTTTTACACAGGCTGAGTGGGCCAGTATTTTACACCTTTCCGAAAGAACACTGCAGCGTTATGCCAAAAACAATGGTTCATTTGAAGGCATCTATACTGACCGTATTCTTCAAATGCAGGAACTTATAGAAACAGGGCTGGCTACTTTTTCTTCTCCCGATGCTTTTTATCAGTGGCTGAAAAAAGACAAATATGTGATGGGGCATGTACTCAATTTTAATGCTTTGTCTACCTCCCGAGGCATTCAGGAAACCCTTAACCAGCTTGTTCGCATACAACAAGGTGTTTACGCATGATACTGTATCGTTTCGCACACCATACATTCGCTGAGGACTTATCGGGTACCGGTGCAAAACTAAAAGGCGGCCGATGGAATTTAGCCGGTACTCCTGTATTATATACCAGTAGTTCTATTTCACTTGCACTGCTTGAAGTATTGGTGAATACTGTAAGTTTCGAGGAACTGCAGCTATTTAAACTGATGCAGCTTACCTTACCTGCCGATGCAACAGTATACCGGATTGATCACAAAAGTCTGAAAAAGAACTGGCACCACGATTTTGAGTATACACAATGGATGGGTACAGAAATCATGCAGGATAAAACTTCGCTTGCCATTTCCTGCCCTTCTGCCGTTGTTCAGCAGGAACAAAATTTTTTACTCAACCCTGCCCATAAAGATTATGGTAAGATCCGTTTAAAAGAAGTCAGTGGTTTTTATTTTGACGAACGCCTATTCCCTTCAATGTATCGTTAAGAAATAAGGTACCCTTGCCTGAGGTTCGCCTACCATTTGCTTTACCTGTTTGAATTGCTGCATCAGTTGCCATTGCTCCACCCCTATTTCATCTTTAATAAGGCTAGTTTTGATAGAGCGTTTGTAATTTCCCATAATTTGCTCAATGAAATTCTTCTTTTCCGGATATTCACGTAAACGATAATCATCTTCGATTTTAGCCAGTTTTGCGGCATGTTTTACTGCATCCTGTAATGTTCCGATTTTATCAATCAATCCAACTTCAAGCGCCCGCTTACCGGTCCATACCCTGCCTTGTGCTATACTGTCTATGTATTCAATATTTCTTTCACGACCTTCTGCTACACGTTTTTTAAATGTATGATAAATGGAATCGGTAGCTGCCTGGAAAAAACGTTTTTCGGTTGCGGTTAATGGACGATCTCCTGCTCCCATATCGGCATAAGGAGCGGTTCTTACCCTGTCGGTTGTAATACCCAGTTTGTTTTTCAGGAACGATTCGAAATTAGGCACGATACTGAATACGCCGATGGAACCTGTTATCGTGGTTTCATTGGCAAATACAGCATCGGCATTACAGGCAATATAATAACCACCAGAAGCCGCCACATCACCCATACTTACCACTACCGGTTTTTCTTTTCGCGCAAGAGAGATTTCGCGCCAGATTACATCACTTGCCAATGCACTGCCTCCCGGAGAATTTACCCGAAGTACAATTGCTTTAATGTCTTTATCCAATCTTGCCCGGCGAATGACATTTTTATACAGATCACTGCTTACCTGTTCTTCATCTCCTTCCTGGCTTACAATATCACCCTGTGCATAGATGATGGCAATTTTACCGCTACCTGAAAAATCGCCCAGTGTTGTAGCTGCTGCATACTCATTGATGGTAACAAAATTGATGGTGGTACCCGCTCCTTTTTTTAATCGCTGTAAAATTTCTCCTTTTACTTCATCATCGTATTTTAATCCATCTACCAACTGGTATTTTTCTGCATCTACGGCTGTTTGAATATCGCCTTCATTGGCCAACTGGTGTAATACAGCCGTATCAATTTTACGTGCCGAACTCGTTGCTTTCAGAAATGCGCTATACAGATCGCCCAGCCATACAGATGTTTGTAAACGGTTGGCTTCTGTCATTTTAGTTTCGCGTAATGGTTCTGTGGCGCTTTTAAATTTACCGGCATAAAAGATCTGTGGTTCTATCTGCAGCTTATCCAACATGCCTTTCAGGAAAAGTAGATTAGATGAAAAGCCCGACCATTCCAATCCACCCTGCGGATGTACATATACACGTTCAGCAGCGCTGGCTACATAATAAGCTTTCTGTGTCATGGTTTCACCGTACGCGATTACAAACTTGCCCGATTTTTTAAAATCGAGTACCGCTTTTCTCAACTCTTCACTTGAGGAAAATCCGTTTGCATTATCGCTTGCCAGGATATAAACACCTTTTACAGCTGAATCGGATTTTGCCTCACCTAATAAACGAACCACATCGAATAAGGATGGTTTATTAGCTTCCGCAGATCCAATCAATTCTCCAAATGGATCTTCAACTGCCTGTTCTTTAAAATTGACGGAGAGATCGAGTACTAATACCGCTTTTGAACCCACTACCGGGACTTCGGAAGTAGTGGCTGTAGAAATAAAACCAATCAAAATAAACAACCCGATTACTGTAAATACGATCAATGCCAGTAATGATGCAAAAAATATTTTAAAAAATGTCTTCATATGCTTTTTTTACAGCCTCTTCCCATTTTCATTTTCCTACCAGAGAATAATGTCTGCGGCTACGTGAATTTAAAGATATTTGATGCTGCTAATATCTCCAATTTATGAATACAGCGTATTTGCTGACAGGCGGTAATATGGGCAACCGGGCATTTCACCTGCAACAGGCCGAACAATATATTCAACAATATTGTGGCGAAATCGTTTGCAGCTCTTCCATTTATGAAACAGCAGCCTGGGGATTTACAGACCAGCCCTCCTTTTATAACCAGGCACTGGAATTAAAAACCATGCTTTCACCAGATCAGTTAATGCGCAAATTGCTGGAAATAGAACTGGAAATGGGACGTATCAGAACCCAAAAAATGGGTCCCCGTATTATTGACCTGGATATTTTACTGATTGATGACCTGATCATTGAAACTGAATTACTCTCTGTACCACACCCGGCCCTGCCTGATCGTCGTTTTGCGCTGATGCCACTGGCAGAAATTGCCCCTCTGCTGATGCACCCCATTGAAGGTAAAACCATTACCGCTTTACTGGATGTCTGTACCGATCCCTTAAATGTGCAAAAAAAATAGCATACTGCTTGGTAAGTGCGGTTAATTTTGACGGTATTGCAGTGAATAAATATGAAGTATCAATATATTACCGTTGAAGGAAACATTGGAGCAGGCAAAACCACATTGGCGCATCTCTTATCAAAAAAACTGAATTCCAGGCTGATCCTGGAAGAGTTTGCTGACAACCCCTTCCTGCCAAAGTTTTATGATAATCCCCAGCAATATGCATTTCCGCTCGAGCTGTTTTTTATGGCAGAGCGATATAAACAATTGAAAGATATGCTGCACATTAAAGACATGTTCCAGCATACCACTGTTTCCGATTATCTTTTTACCAAATGCTTGTTGTTTGCTAAAGTAAACCTGCCCGAAGAAGAATTCAGGCTTTACCAGAAACTGTTCGATATTATTCACCAGCAACTCATGTTTCCCGATATTCTTATTTACCTGCATGCACCTGTGCAGAAACTACAACAGAATATCAAGAAGCGGAACAGGGAATATGAGCAATCCATTCCTGATGAATATTTATTCAATATCCAGGAAACCTATACCAGCTATATTAAACAACACAATATCAAAACCATTTTTATTGATGCCAGCAATGCCGATTTTCTAGGCAATGAAAAGCATTTGAATATTGTACTCGAGGCACTGGAAAAAGATTTTGAAGGAGGTCAGCATTATTTCAGTTTACCCTGAAATAATGTAAACATCTCATTAACCCAAAACAGATGAACAAAGAAAATACTACTTACGACCCCTTCGCCGCCATGCGTATTCCTGAATACCGCAACCTGATGATGGGCCGTTTTCTGTTTATCATGGGTTTAAGGATGATGGGAACACTGGTGGGCTGGTGGATTTATGAACTTACCAATGATCCCTTTGCCATTGGTTTAATTGGCTTATCGGAAGTAATTCCTGCTGTTTCTCTCTCATTATATGCCGGCCATGTGATTGATATCAGTGAGAAAAGAAAATTATTATTACGGGGTGTGAGTTTGTATTTTACCTGCGCTGTTTTCCTCTTATTGTTATCCAGCAATTATACTTCAACTCAATTGAGTAACCACTGGATTGCGTTCAGCATTTATGTGATCATATTTTTTACCGGAATTATACGTGCGTTTACGGGGCCCACTTTTGGTACCATGGTGGCTTCTATTGTACCCAGGGATCAATTACAAAATGCTACCACCTGGAACCAGGGTATCTGGCTCACAGCTTCAGTTACCGGCCATGCCACTGTTGGTTTTATGATTGCCTTACTGGGTAATACCGGTTCTCTGATAATTATCTGCAGTCTGGTAGCTATTGGTTTTCTATTTATGTACCAGCTTAAACCAAAGCCTTCCCTGAATGAACCCGGTGAGAAAAAAACAATGGATAGCGTAAAAGAAGGTTTGCGTTTTGTGTTCAAAACAAAAGAAGTATTGGGTGCACTCAGTCTTGATTTATTTGCTGTGCTTTTTGGCGGCGCTGTTGCCATGATCCCTGTATTTGCCAAAGACATTTTAAAAACCGGTCCAATCGGTTTTGGCTGGCTCAATGCTGCATCCGATATAGGTGCCATTCTTGTGGTGATATTATTAACATTATTTCCGCTTCGCAAACAGCAGGGTAAAAAATTATTACTGGCTGTTGGTGGGTTTGGCATCTGCATCATCATATTTGCCTTATCGCAATGGTTCTGGCTTTCTTTTTTTGTACTGATGTTAAGCGGTATACTCGATGGTATCAGCGTGGTGGTAAGAGGCACCATTCTTCAACTTAAAACACCTGATCAGATGCGTGGCAGGGTTATGAGTGTAAACTCTATGTTTATTAACAGCAGTAATGAACTCGGACAATTTGAAAGTGGCGTAGCGGCAAAACTATTGGGTGTTGTGCCTTCTGTAGTATTTGGCGGATGTATGACATTATTGGTAGTGGTTAGTACCTGGTTTAAAGCACCCAGTTTAAGAAAGATGGAATATTAAAAAAGCATCCCGAAGGATGCTTTTAGATAATCGATTAATCAGGTATGACAAGTTTATTGTTGTTCCGATTGATATCCGCCAACCGCATGGATGGATCAATTTCAATGGACTTAATATCCTGTATACCTTTTCCAATAGAGAATTTGTATTCAGGATGTGTCCAGCGCCAGGGTGTATGCACGGTTCTTGGTATCTCATTTTCTGCGGGCTTTGTTCCATACATGAGGTCAAGCGCAATTACATGCATTTCCTGTGATCCATCTTTATAAGTTACCAGTACATCTATTGGCATGGGCATTTTTCCTACGCGTTTTACAGAGAGCATGGTCTTGCCATTTTCAACATTGATATCTCCTACTGCATAATCGATGGTTTTGGTGGAGTTGATCCAGTATTCTTTATACCAATCGAGTTCCATACCACTTCGCTTCTCCGCTACACGAATGAGATCGTTCGGATTGGGATGTTTGAATCTCCACTGATAGTAATAGTCGAGCAAAATCTGGTCGCGTACTTTTTCTCCAACGATATAACCCAATTGTGCCATAAACACTGCTCCCTTGCTATATGCTGCAGCACTGTATGCAAAATTGGTATTGAAATGATCGGCATGTGTACTTGCAGGTTCTTCCAGCCCACTCTTTGCCAGGTTAAAATAACTACGGTATGATCCTTCTGCCGCAAAACCTGTCCTGCCGCGCATCTCGGCCATTACACGCGATGTGGCATAATCGGTAAATCCTTCATCCATCCAGGGATACAAGGCTTCATTGCTTCCAAGCATCATCTGGTACCAGCTATGCATCCATTCGTGAATGGCGGTGCCAATACTTGCATTTTTGAGTAAAGTGGCCATGGGGTATTCCATTCCACCATCTCCCCCCTGTATAAAAGTGTAGGTTTTGTATGGATATGGGCCAAATGTTTTGGCGATAATCGGATAAGCCAATGCAGTAGAATCTGCTACTTTCTGCCAGCGATTCTCTACTGAATCAACCGCTTTATAAACCACACGAATCAATGGACCATTTGCAGTGCTGCGTGTAATCATTTTATAATTGGGATCGGCGGCCCACATAAAATCGTGAACATTGTATGCCTGCCATTTCCAGGTAACTGTATTTCCAGTTGTTGTTAGTGGTTTTGTGCCTGCGGCTTCATACCCTCTTCCTATTTCATTGGCATTCATCAGATCGCCACCTGCGGTAACAAAATAATTTTTGTCGATTGTGATGTTCACATCAAAATCGCCCCATACACCATAAAATTCTCTGGCTATATAAGGATTGGCATTCCATCCCTGGTAATCATACTCCACTACTTTCGGATACCACTGGCTCATGCTGTAGCGAATACCTTCTGCATTGTCGCGACCACTTCTGCGGATCTGTTGCGGTACCTGTGCCTCAAACTGTACATCGAGTTGCACTTTTGATTTGGGCATGATGGGTTTTGCCAATACTACTTCCAGTATGGTTTCGTGTACTTTCAGTTCTTGCGACTGCCCTGCAATTTTTACAGAAGCTACGTTCTGAAAACCGATCTGCTCAGGTGTGAGTTTGCTGATACGATCTTTTACACGTGCGTCCCAGTCGAGACCATCACTCATACGGGAAGGTTCTCTCAACGCGGTTTTACCCAGTTCGCGGCTACGTACATCCATACTGCTGTTGGGCTGAAATGCATTCCAGTATAGATGAAAGAAAATACGGTTCAGTGTATCTGGTGAATTGTTCCAGTAATCAATTTTTTCAGTGCCAGTAAAACGATTACTGTTCACATCCATGTTTACATTGATCTGGTATTTGATGCGTTGTTGCCAACGATCGGGTTGTGCCTTTAGCTCAGTAGACAACTGAACAATTACTGTCGACAATAAAAGCGTCTTTAAAAATGTTTTTTTCATGCTGCATGAATCATTTTAGTAGTGCGGAAAGGATATCGATAATGTTTAATAAGATGCCTCTTTCCCTTATCGTAAAGAAACAGATTATGCGGTGTAAATAATCAAAAGGGATGTATAAATTTATAAGTGGGTGAACAGGATTCAATCGGGATGACCGGCTACAACAATAACGATTTCACCTTTTACCGTTTTTGCACGAAAATGATCGGCCACTTCTTTGATGGTTCCCCTGAAATTTTCCTCATACAGCTTGGTAAGTTCACGGCTTACGGAACAGGCCCTGTCTTCTCCAAAATAGCCAGCCATTTCATCGAGCGTTTTTACCAGCCTCATCGGGCTTTCATAAAAAATCATGGTTCGCTCCTCGGTTACCAATTGTTTGAAGAGGGTCTGGCGGCCTTTTTTAATGGGTAAAAACCCTTCGAATACGAAACGGTTACCGGGAATACCGCTGTTCACCAACGCAGGTACAAAAGCGGTGGCGCCGGGCAGACTTTCAACTTTAACGCCTTCCTGTATGCAGGCTCTTACGAGTAAAAAAGCGGGATCTGAAATACCCGGTGTTCCTGCATCGGTAATCAATGCAAATTGTTTACCGGCTTTCATCTGGTCTACCAGGTGTTGCACTACTTTATGTTCATTGTGCTGGTGATAAGGCGAAAGTGGTTTTTGAATCTGGTAATGATTCAGGAAGCGGGATGATGTGCGTGTATCTTCACACAAAATAACATCTACCTGTTGCAATACTTCCAGTGCACGAAGTGTTACATCTTTTAAATTCCCGAGAGGTGTAGGGACGAGGTAGAGCATATAGCAGATGTGAGATGTCAGATGGCAGATATATTTCAAATCAGACATCTGCCATCTGAGATCATCAAATATTATTGAATCATTTCAATCTCATAAAACTCCATCACCGGATTGGCGAGTAATTTTTTACTGGCTTCCTCGGCTATTTGTCTGGCTTCCTCTTCTGAAGCTGCATCGATCTGTAAAGTAATATGTTTACCCACCCTTACATCGCTTACCGATGAAAGTCCAAGGTTTTTTAATCCGCCCAACACTGCTTTACCCTGTGGATCGAGAAGGTCTTTCAATGGCATTACTTTGATCTGCACGTTATAGGTCATGATTCTGTTTGTTTAAGGAGCAAAGATAAAACTACATAGGCAATAAAACTAAGCGGAACTGCCAGCCAGCCAAATAAGATGGCTCCTATGATTGCTACAACTGCTATCAGCAGGAATGGAAGCAGTTTTGCGAAGTTGATATTTTTAAACTTGAGGGCCATCATTGGTAATGTAGACACCATAAGATAGCTTACCAGCAGCACTACCGCATACCAGAACCATTTGTTCAGCAGCAGTGTAATTAACCATGCTTCTGATGTACCCCAGTAAATCAAAGGAAAAGAGGCAAAGAGTAAGCCCGCTGCCGGTATGGGTACCCCTTTGAAACCATAGATTTGTTGCGTATCAATATTAAACCTTGCCAAACGATATGCTCCCGCACAGGGTAGCAGGAAAGCGGGTAATAACCAAGCAATCGGTGCATCGAGTCCATCGGGTTCCTGTGCCAGACTTAAACGGAGGAATTGGTACACGATTAAACCTGGCGCTACGCCAAAACTCACCACATCGGCCAATGAATCGAGTTGTTTCCCCATTTCGGATGGCACTTTCAATAAACGCGCCATAAATCCATCACAGAAATCAATAATAGCAGCCAGTGCCAGAAACAAACTGGCCCACTGCATTTTTTCAGGTATTTCTACAATCGGTTCACCAGCAGATGAACTGGTTATTTCCAGTCCGGTTTGCATGATACAAATGATGGCCAGGCAACCAAATACCAGGTTTAACAGGGTGAACAGGTTGGGAATTTGTTTCATGGAGGATGGTTTATGGTCTATGGTCAATAGTCATAGTCCATCGACTATGCACTATCGACCTTGAACCATGCATTTATTTTCTTTTCATCAACGCTTCAATCTCTTCAACGGTAATGGGAATATTTTTCATAAGGTCTGTATTACCGTTACGGGTGATCCAGAAATTATTTTCAATACGTATACCCATCTGCTCTTCTTCAATATAAATACCTGGTTCAATGGTAAAGACCATGCCAGCTTTGATGGGTTCTGTCTTCGTACCCAGATCATGTACATCAATACCCAGGTGGTGTGAAATACCATGATAGAGATATTTACGATAAGCACGATTTTCGGGTGCTTCGTTCTTTACATCCGATTTTCTCAATAGACCTATCTTCAAAAACTGCTGTGTTGCCTCTTCCCCTACTTTCTCTGTATAATCTACGATGGTAATGCCGGGTTTTAAAATGCTTTTGGCATAGTTATGCAAATGTAAACAGGCATTGTACACTGTTTTCTGTCTGCGTGTGAACTTACCGTTAACTGGAATGGTCCTGGTAAGATCAGCGCAATAACCTCCGTATTCAGCACCAAAATCCATCAGTACCATTTCTCCATCCTTGCATTCCTGGTTATTGGATACATAATGAAGAATTCTTGCACGATCACCGCTCGCAATAATACTGCCATAAGCAGGGCCTGTTGCACGCTGACTATAAAAATCGTGATAGATTTCAGCTTCAATTTCATATTCCATTACACCGGGTTTGATGAAACCCAGGAGTCTGCGGAATGCATGATCAGTTATATCAATGGCTTTTTGTAATACCGCCACTTCGTCTTTGGTTTTAATGGCACGCAGAGAACGCATGATTTTGGCGGCGCGATGATACGTATGCAGTGGATATCTTTCTTTCATTTCATCCACAAAACGATAATCGCGGCTCCTGATCTGTGATGCTTTACGGTCGTTTTCATTTGTATCGAGGTACACATGATCTGCCAGGTGAACCCATGTTTGTAATAATGCATCAATGCTGTCGAGCCAAACAATGGTTTTGATACCTGAAATAGCAGTGGCTTCATTTACGCGCAATCTTTTCCCGTCCCATTTCTCCTTTAATTCATTCGGACGAACCAGTACCAGCACTTCACGGTATTTCGGGTCCGGACAATCAGGAAACAAAACAACCATAGAATCTTCCTGTGTAATACCACTGAGCCAGAAAAGGTTACTGTTCTGCTTGAATTTGTGCAGGGCATCTCCGTTCATGGGCCATTCGTCGTTGCTGACAAAAATGGCGATGCTGTTGGGAACCATGGCGTTTACAAAGCGTTCTCTGTTGGTTATGAAGATGTTAGCATCCAAAGGAAGATATTTCATATGGGTTATTTTGAAGTGCTGCAATATAAAACATAATGTTTTGTCTGCCTGCCACATTTAAACCCCGCCTTTTGCCATAAATGTTAAAAAATAGCCGGTCATCCAGATTGCTGATCCATTTACGAATATAATCGTATGTTTACTACGAAATAATTCGTCAATCACTAAAACAAAGAACAATGAAAACGATTTTAATCAACAAATGGGCCCTGGGAATAGTACTGGCGCTGGCTACCATCAGCTTCTCGGCCTGGAAAGCGGCAGACAAGGAAACAGCAGCACAGGAACCTGGTTTTGAATATTTTTACCAGGATACCAGCAAATCAAAAAAGAAATACAAAATCAAATACAGTGACGACCGCGATTACAAAGTGCGTGATCTTGATAAAGCCATAAAAGAACTTGACAAAGTTTCGATTGAAATGGACCGTGAGATTAAATTAGACATGGGAAAGATGGAAAAAGAGATGAAAAAAGCCATGGAAGAACTCAAGAAAATTGATGTTGATAAAATTCAGTCCGAAGTACGTAAAGCCATGAAGGAAGTAGAACTTGCTTTAAAAGAAATCAATTTTACAGAAGTAGACAAGGAAATGGCGAAAGTGAAAAGCGAATTAAAGTCGGAGAAATTCAAACATGATATTGACTTTGAGAAAATCCGTAAAGATGTAGAAAAGGGGCTGGATGAAGCCAGAGCAGGTATTGCTACTGCAAAAAAACAACTCACCAAAATCAAGGGTTTTGTGGATGAGCTGGACAAAGACGGACTGATTGACAAGGACAAAGATTACAAGATACAGGTGAAAGGTCACAAGCTCTATATCAATGGAAAAGCTCAGTCTGAAGATGTCAATAAGAAATACAGCAAATACCTGGATGAAGATGATTACAGCATCAGTAAAGATGGAGATGATGAGGGTATTGAGATTTAGTTTGTAGATAAATAGACTATGGTCCATGGACCATGGTCTATTGTCTTATATTAGAATCTTACAGTCGGGCACTTCACGCCTCTGCCCCCATTGGAGAATATGCCGCTTTTTATAATGGAAATTTCATAGGCACCATGCGCACCATTAATACCACCTAAGTTAGAGGTTGTGGCATCATAATTAAAGGTAAATCGCGTATCATTTACCTGGTAACCTATCATCGGTATGACCGCGTCTTTGTGACGGTAGTATAAACCTACAATCATTTGTTATTCACCATCACTTATTTAAAGCTTTTAGTAATCAAGTGTAAAACTTATACATATTTATTTATATTTAAATTAAATTATTTATTTTTAAATCATCATATGACCATGTTTTAAAAATTAAACCACCATTTATGAAATCATTATTTGTTGTTTTAGTAAGCAGTAGCTTCTTGATTGGTAATGTAAGTACGAACGTTGGTTTTGAGAAAAGTCAACCTACAACAAATCAAATAAAAAAAAGCTGTGGAACTACTGTTAATTTCATTAACAGCACATCATCTGATTTAACTATTGCGTTTAGCTCTCCAAGTTCTCAATTTCAAACAATAACTGTACCAGCGAATAGCACCGTCGCAATCGGAAATTACCCTGGTATGGGAGCTTGGACTTTTCGTGTTCTTGGAGGGTTAAACGGTTCTATAGCATGTTTTGAAGGTACAGCAGGCGTAACCGAATGTTTAACAATCTCAATCAATGATAGATTTTGTGTACTTCAAAACCCTTTTTTAACTTCATGTGGGGGTTCATATGACTTTGTATTTGCAGATTATAACCAATGCTAAAATCGTACAGTCGGGCACTTCACCCCTCTTCCACCGTTGGAAAATATTCCACTCTTAATAATGGAAATTTCATAGGCACCGCGTGCGCCGTTAATACCACCTAAGTTAGAGGTTGTGGCATCATAATTAAAGGTAAATCGCGTATCATTTACCTGGTAACCTATCATCGGTATTACTGCGTCTTTATGACGGTAGTACAGGCCTAAAATCATTTGTTGTTCCCCATCACCACTCAGGTTTCGATTGGCATTAAAACCTACTACGGTTTCCCAGGCATTGCCCATTTTACTGACATAGATATTCGGGTTCACGATCCAGAGATCCTGTAGTTTCACACTGGCATTTACAAAACCGGTGTATCGCCTGTTCACCCTGGCATCGGCTACACTGGGTGCAAAAAAACTTTCCTGCGGACTATTCACGTGCATGACACTCACGCCTGCATTCAGGTATAAATTATCAGAAGCAAAATAAGCATAGTTCATTCCTACCTGCAGATCAACATAAGAGGTCTGACTGTACGCAAAGGGTTCGTTGGAAGGAATATTGATATCGAAAAATTGTCCGCTCCACTGGTTATCGAAACTGAGTTTGCTGATATCTATTCGTTTGGTAACAAGTCCTACACTAAATCCACCACTCAATAAACTGTTATAGCCGAGCATCTGGTGGTAAGCCACGCTTGCATAAGCGTTGGTTGAAACCAGGTTTCCACTTCCAGCCTTATCGCTGTATAAGGATGCACCAACACCCATCCATCCATTTTCAAAACGGTTGGCAAATAGTTTGGTATCGCCCCATACACTCATGGTGCGAAATGGATTACCTACACTTGCCCACTGGTTGCGATAATTTCCACCGATACGATAATCATAATCAGGATTAAAACCCGTATTCGCCGGGTTTACCAGCATAGGCGCATTATAGTATTGGGAGAAGTGCAGCCCCTGCCCTTTCACATTTGCTGTAATGATCCATAACAAAACAATCGCTCCTGTTTTCAACACACTACGCATAGCTGGCATTTATCGAAGTAATGTAATATCGCCCTTCTTTGATACTTTATCTCCGTTGGTAAATTCTATCTGTAACGTATAATGATATACATCCTGTGGTTGTATACGACCCTTGTATCTGCCATCCCAACCCTCTGCCTGGTTATTACTCACATATACCTGCACTCCCCATCTGTTGTAAATACGCCAGGTCATTTTACCAATACCATACCCCCTTACAAAAATGCGGTCGTTGGTACCATCACCATTGGGTGAAAAAGCATTGGGTACTGCAGCAGTGGCATTTACCGTTACACTGATTGACTGACAAGTGGTATCGCTGCAACCTGCTGCATTGAATACTATAAGACAGGCATTATACGTACCGGTTCTGTTGTACAAATGAGGTACTGCAGTATCGGGGTCTGTTGTAATCGTGCTGTCACCATCACCAAATAACCATTTGTAGGAAACCCCACCGGTTGAACCATTGTGGAAATTGACTGGTGTATTGGGTTCGGTTGGGTTGGGTGTGTAGGTGAATGCTGCTGTAGGACTACCACTCACTGTTATCGTTTGGCTAGTCGTATCCCGAACATTACAGGTTGCATTATCTACTGCAATTAAAGTTACTGTATAAGTACCTGGTGTAGGATACAGATGTGTTGGACTGGTTGTTGTGGATGTTGATCCATCACCAAAATCCCAGAAAAACTGTTGTCCTGCCAGTGATGTATTATTAAACACCGCATTATAAGGCGCACAACCTACAGATGGGGTGGTAAATCTTGCATCTACATTGGGTGAAATGCGTATTTGTTGTACAATGCTGTCTGCATGGTTACAATAACTGGTATCTATCAGCACCAGTTTCACATCATAGGTTCCACCTGCGGCATAAGTATGTGTTACAATGCCGGGGCCAGCGATTCTGCTGTTACCATCACCAAAATCCCATCGGAAACTTTGGTTGTTAAATGGTTTACCCGCAGGAGCCACCGATGTATTATTGAATTCAAATGTTAATGACTGGCAGGGTGGTATTTTAGTTGAAGTGAATGCTAATGCCGCTTCATCACCTCGCACACGCATGTTGATATAGGCTGTATCGGTAAAATTACAGGTAGTTGAATCCACCGCTACAAGCATGACCCTGTACAAGCCAATATTGTTGAATGTATGAGAAATAGAAGGTGTGGTTGTTCGTACTGCCGGCGAACCATCACCAAAATGCCACCAGTATGCCTGGCCTTGAGCAAGTGTGTCTCTGAAATCAACTGTTAGTGGTACGCAACCTGCTGTGTCTCTGGCTACACCATTAATGGAAGCTTGTAGACCAGCTCCTACACCTGCAAGATCGAAGGAGAATTTGATAGCTAGCAGATTACAAGCCCCGCCATTACTTCCAGCACTCATATTGTTTCTGGACCACACACCGGCTGTACCTGTTAATCTGCCCGGATCATTTGCGTTACCCGAACAAGAGCAGATGGACTGGTAAATTGTGCCGTTCCGGTCAAATCGGCTGGTTCCCCCATCCACATGATCTGCATTAGAGCCTGTTCCAGAAGTGGCCCCAAAAAAAGTAGCATACAAAACAGATCTTGCGTCTCTTTCAATAACATAGAAATAGAGATCTTCGCCGTCCGTGCTTGATTTAAACTGCCCCGTACCCGCCGTAACCAGCCCTCTGGTTCCTGATGACTGCATACCGCTTTGCAATACCCCTCCCCAGCCAGACACATATACATTCTCACATCGATCAACAAGAAAAGCCGTAGGAGAAATGTTTGGCACACTCCCTGTTGTTGTACCAAAATTGCTGGAATAAATAAAGCCTGAAAGATCAGGTTGGAGTTTAGATATAAATTGTTTTCCTGTTGCCTGACTCCCGTTTGCATTAACAGGGGCATTAATTACCGGCCAGGGGGAGGTTGTAGTTCCCATTATGTATGGAAACCCATTCCTATCGAATTGAACTCCATATATGAGATCGACACCATTGGTGGCAAAATAACTTGTTTTTAAAATTTGTGATCCGTCAGGGCTGATAATACTTACAAACCCATCCACCGCCCCTCCCTGAAATGTAGGAAACAAAACACCTGATTTATCTCCGGGGAGATCTGTACTGGATGTTCCACCAGCTACATAAATATTTCCATTTTGGGGATGAATTGCCAAAACAAAAGCAGCATCGTCGCCATTGCCTCCTAAGAAGGAACTAAATAAAACAGTGTTCAAATCAGGAGTTAGTTTTATTACAACTCCGTCCTGAAAACGATTAGACGAGTTCGCCCCACGCGTGGTTTGGAAGGCATTTGCGGTAACAGGAAAATTTGTTGACTGTGTTACGGATGCAAGTATCGGATTGCCAGCACCATCTAAAATAATTTCACTTCTTGCATCATCTCCATAATTTCTTCTTGTTGTTTCGGATACGACTGGGCTTGTGTAGTTTGGTCGAACATTCACTCCATCATCACCACTTTCTCCTATTCTTATTGAACTGATAATATCTGTACCTGCTGCATTCAGTTTTGTGATAATAATGTCTGCAGCACCACCATTTCCATATAATCCAAGTCCTTTTGTGGGATAACTGCTTCCAGAAGTTGTTCTTCCAGCAATAAACAAATTACCCTGTGCATCTGCTACTAAGCTATGTGGTTGTTCATTGCCTGTACCACCAAGATAAGTAGCATATAACCTGTTGGCACCTGAGGGGTCAAACTTGATAATTGCAATATCATTGGGCGGTAACTGTCCCTCATTAACCCCACCTCTGAAAGATGTTTGAAATGCACCGTTACTTACGGGAAACTGACCTCCTTGCATAACTATGCCTCCACCATAAAAATTACCCCGGCTATCGTATGTTGCGGTAAAGCCCCAGTTATCTGCCGTACTTCCACTGTATCCATAAAATACAATAGAGGGATCTATCACCAAGGTTGCATCTTTATTATATGCTCCATTTATTTTAAACCGAACAATATTTCCCTTCGCTTCAAAACTACAAGGCACTTCTGTTCGCGTACCTCTTGACAGCTGATAAGTATAAGGTGGCATTTCCTGAACATCAATCACTGATGTTTTGATGACCAGTTGCTGGTCCTTCACTTTCAAACCGTCAACCCCATCAAAATAAAGATTTACTTCATTGATATTTCCACCCGGATTCACAATCAGGTCATATTTCAATGTGCCATTGGCTGTGTAATAACGTATATCGATATTGGGATAAATATTCTTGAAAGTTACCGCCTGGTATATCTTACAATTGGATGTCCATTTAGAAGGATCATTCCCTAAAATATAGTTGTTATAAGTAGCCTGTGCCTTATCAGGTACTACCTGTGCATTCGGATTGGCATTCAGGAATTTCACCTGGTAAGCATGACCTCTTAAAATCATGTCACCGGTTGAACCTCCACCTCCTTCACCGCCTTTGGAAGGTTCACCCACCGATGATTTTTTGACTGATGATGTTGCTGTAACTGTATGCTGGTGACCGCGTGGATGCGGATTTAACTTTTCAAGGTCTTCTTCCTTATGCAATAAAACCCTGTAACCATCTGCCTGCAGCGCCACCGATCCGATACCGGTATTGGCGAGGTATAATATTTTTTTATCCCACTGTCCTTTGTTCTCTACAAATTCGAGATAGTTCTGCGCATAGGTTACCAATCCCATCATAAGCAATCCCAGTACCCCTGCTATTTTCTTCGGTGCTACCAATCCTCAATTTTTTAATAAGTTACTACAATATACGTTTCCTGCCATGTTAAAGTTCTCGTCAGGAAATGCGGCTCCACGCATTTTTACCTTTCTGTGACCTGAGGTAGTTTTTTAACAGCAAATTCTTTGCCATTTCCAGTGTCGGGTCTTCCTCACCTATTTGCTCAGCCATTGTTTTTGCCAGTTCCAATAGATCTTTATCATCAACAATACTGGCCACCTTAAAGTTCAATGCCCCACTCTGTCTGGTACCTGCAATATCACCGGGACCACGCAATTCAAGGTCTTTCTCTGCAATTTTAAACCCGTCATTGGTGGCGCACATTGTATTGATCCGTTCTTTGCCCTCTTTGCTTACTTTGGCACCCGTTAATAAAATGCAAAAACTTTTTTCACTACCCCTTCCTACTCTTCCACGAAGCTGGTGCAACTGCGATAATCCGAATTTTTCTGAGCTTTCGATGACCATTACCGTTGCATTCGGCACATTTACACCTACCTCAATGACGGTTGTACTGACCATTATTTGTGTATCGCCGCTAACAAAACGCTGCATATTGGTTTCCTTCTGCTCGGCCGGTTGCCGCCCGTGTACCATGCTGATCAGGTACCTGGGTTCGGGGAAAAAGCTTTTTACCTGCTCATAACCCTGCATCAGGTCCTCATAACTCAGTTTTTCACTTTCTTCAATTAAAGGGTAGATGAAATATGCCTGCCTTCCCTTCTGAATCTCCGTTTTTACAAAATCCATTACGCTGGCCCTTGCTCCTTCATTACGATGAACTGTGGTAATGGGTTGTCTGCCCGGTGGCAATTCATCCATCACACTGTAATCCAGGTCACCATATGCAGTCATGGCCAGGGTTCGGGGTATGGGTGTGGCCGTCATTACCAGCACATGTGGTGGAATGGTTGCTTTTCCCCATAGTTTGGCCCGCTGTGCCACACCAAAGCGATGCTGTTCGTCTACAATGACCAGTCCTAAATTTTTAAATTGAACAACGTCTTCGATCACTGCATGCGTACCAACTACAAAATGAATTGTATCATCCTGTAAACCTGCCAATATTCTTTTTCTTTCTTTTCCTTTCACTGTACCCGTAAGTAAGGCTATCTCAACAGGCATTTCTTTTAACAATGCCTTCAACCCATTGTAGTGCTGTTGAGCAAGAATTTCAGTGGGTGCCATCAGGCAACTCTGGTAACCATTGTCGGCTGCCAGCAGCATACTCAGCAAAGCCACAATGGTTTTTCCACTACCCACATCTCCCTGTAACAAACGGTTCATCTGGTGACCGCGACCTGTATCGGTTCTGATTTCCCTGATGACTCTTTTTTGTGCACCTGTTAATTCGAAAGGCAGGTAATTATTATAGAATTGATTGAATAAGTCTCCTACTTTTTCAAATAACACTCCCCTGCTGTTCTTATGTCTTTCCAGGCGAACAAGGTTCAATCTTACCTGTGCAATAAAAAACTCTTCAAACTTGAGTCTTTTCAGTGATCGTTCATATGCCTGCTGTGATACCGGGAAATGAATATTACAATACGCTTCATAGCGGTTGATGAGCTGTTGCTGTGTTATAATATGTTCGGGCAGATTTTCAGGAATATCAGTTGATTTGATCTGTGAGAACAACTGGTAAGTAAGTTTCCCCAGTTGCCTTCCGTTCAAGCCTCTTGCTTTTAATTTTTCGGTGGCAGGATAAACAGGCTCCAGATATTCTTTACCATCTGCTTTTGTGGCTACGAAGGGTTCAATTTCAGGATGCACCATTTGCGGCCTGCCACTAAAAAAACCGGTGCGACCAAAGACCAGGTATTTTTGTCCGGACACCAGGTTTTTCTGCACCCAGTTGATGCCCTGGAACCAGGTAAGTTCGAGGCTGCCTGTTTCATCTTTTAATTGCGCAACCAATCTTTTGGCCCTTCCTGTACCTAATATTTCAAACTGTTGTAAAACACCTGCTACCTGCACAAAATCGGTTTGATAATTAATACTGCTGATCTTATTGACCTTGGTCTTATCAATATGCCGATGTGGGAAATGATCTAACAGGTCCCCAAATGTAAAAATCTCCAGTTCCTTACGCAACAGATCACCCCGTAAAGGTCCTACACCTTTTAGGTATTCGATAGGGGTAGATAATATGTTGACTATAGACTGGCTGATGGGGTGTTTGATTTTTTGTTTGAAGAACTCCCACGGAGATCTTTGATGTACTGATCTTTGATGTTTGATTGAACAAAGGAATTTATGGTGTTCACCTGTTCCCTGTCTTACAAATATCCTTTCTGTAAGGGATATAGAAAATTCAATTTAAGAGACCAAGGGAACAAGCAACAGGTAGCAAGATACAAGATGGCTGATTGTCTATTTAACTACATATAAAAGCTTGTCGCTTGTAGCCTGTGGCTTGTAGCTTACTCTCCCTTATAACTTCTCTCCCTTATCTTTGCCGAATGGAAAAAGAGGTTGTTTTAAGTGGAATACGCCCTACAGGTTTTCTTCACCTGGGTAATTATTTTGGTGCCATGCGCAACTATGTGCGTATGCAGGATGAATTTAACTGCTATTTTTTTGTTGCCAACTGGCATAGCCTTACCACGCACCCCGATACCAGAGAACTAAAAAACAGTGTGCTTCGCGTCATTGCTGAAAATGTGGCCTGTGGACTTGACCCGGATAAAGTGTCATTATATGTGCAGAGCGATGTGCCTGAAATTGCAGAGCTGTATCTCTACCTTAATATGATGGCCTACAAGGGGGAGCTGGAAAAAACAGTCACTTTTAAAGAAAAAGTTCGCCTGCAACCTGATAATGTGAATGCGGGTCTGCTTACCTATCCTGTTTTACAGGCGGCCGATATATTAATTCATCGTGCAGTAAAAGTACCGGTAGGTAAAGACCAGGAACAACACCTCGAAATGGCGCGCAATTATGCAGAACGTTTCAACCATAGATATGGTGATGTATTGCCTTTACCTTATGCATTCAATTATGGTGGTGAGCTGGTGAAAATTTTAAGTCTGGATGGTGTAGGAAAGATGAGTAAGAGTGAGAACCAGATGAATACACTTTACCTGGCCGATGAGGATGAAAGCATTCGTAAAAAAGTCATGAAAGCAAAAACCGATCAGGGACCTGCCGAGCCCAATGCGATGAAACCTGACTACATAGAAAATCTCTTTACACTGATGAAACTGGTCAGCACGCCTGATACCGTTCAGAAATTCGAGGATGATTTTAATCATAGCAGTGCCGGAAATTGTATCATTCGTTATGGTGATATGAAAAAGCAACTGGCGGAAGACATGATACGTTTTATTCAACCCATCCGCGCCAGAGCGGCTGATATTCAGAACAACCATGCGTTGCTGCAGAAAATCATTCGCCAGGGTGCCGACAAAGCCCGTGCCAGTGCCAGTGAAACGCTGAAACTGGTCAGGACGGCTGTGGGGATGGATTATTAGAGCGTCCGGAAGACCGGGGTCCGAAAGTCGGAAAGTTGGAAGAGATAAGCTTAATAACGCATAATACGCTTATCTGATTACATTCTAATTGCCTGCGGACTTTCGGACTCCCTTACTTTCGGTCTCCTCCCTACTTTTTTCTCCCATTTCTCTCAACTTTCGTATTTTCATTTTTATGGCGAAAACCAAGAAACCAAAACATGTGGCGATAGCCGGTAATATCGGTGCCGGAAAGACCACGCTGACCGAGATGCTCAGTAAGCATTACCGCTGGATCCCTCAGTTTGAAGATGTAGATCATAATCCTTACCTGATGGATTTTTATGAGGATATGCCCCGCTGGAGTTTTAATCTCCAGATATTTTTCCTGAACAGTCGTTTAAACCAGTTACTCGATATACATCATGGAACCGAAACCGTGATACAGGATCGGACGATATATGAGGATGCGAATATTTTCGCTCCCAACCTGCACGAAATGGGACTGATGAGTAAACGCGATTTCGACAACTATTACCAGTTCTTCCAAACGCTGAAGACCATGGTACAGCCACCCGATCTGCTGATTTATCTCAAAGCTTCTGTACCTACCCTGGTGGCGCAGATTCAGAAAAGAGGACGTGAATACGAAGAAAATATCCGCCTCGATTACCTGAAGCGGCTCAATGAATATTATAACAAATGGATTGATGGCTACAAAGAAGGCCAGTTACTGGTGATTGACTGCGATAAAAATAAATTTGCAGAGAGTGAAGAGCATTTTGGAGAGATTATCAGTAAAGTGGATGGAATGTTGTTTGGGCTGTTTTAATTTTCTTCCGATATAATCTGCGCATCTGCGGCAACTATATATTGCCACTGAAGACACAGGATTACACTGAAAAAATTCTTGTAATCCTGTATCTTCAGTGGCAATTTTCAATTTAAGATGCAGCACTTCAGTTAATAGACTGTCTTTTATACACCCCCTCTGATCATTACAGTTACAACAACATCATTGATTTTTCAACCCATTCTTTATTTATGAAGTACATTTCCCTCAGTATCATAAGTTGCTGCTTTAGCATGTACTGTTTTGCCCAAATCCAGACTCTTCCTAAACGTTCTGTTAAGTTCAATATTGGCAAAAGCACACATGGAACCGATGATTTGCTTGGTGTGAGTTTTGGCGCATCTTATTCGCACTACATTAAAAAGAAGCTATCTCTTGAATATAATTTTAAGGGAACGATACATGATGGAGAAGATACCTATCTGCTCCTTTTCAATAATTCAGTGATACAGGATGGCTCTGTACGTATGACTACAGCCGGTTTCCAAATCGGGTCATTGATCAGGTATAGTCTCATTCGCTCTTCACATCATGAATTGATGATTGCAGCCGGCCCTCTGGGCAGGTTTCAATCTTCATCATTAGGGGACAATGGTTACAGTGCCATTTTCCCGCAAGGGAACAGTTCATACCCGCGTATACTCATAGCCTTTGATAACAGCACCCCACAACGCAGGTTTACGGTTGGCTACATGAGTGAACTGTCTTATCATTATACATTTAAACGAGGTGTCTTTGCGGGTATTAATGCCGGTTTTCAAAATGATAGCAATGCAGATGCCATAACACATCTTGGTTTTTTGATTGGAAAGAGATTTTAGCTATACTTGGTTATTCCCAGCAAACTGCATGTTCTTTATTTAGTTTCGAAAATATTTTTTTGAAACTAAATAGTTGCACATATATTTGCAACCGAACGGTTTCAAATTAAATCATTCCACTATGCTTACACTTGCAATACTGGTCATCAGTACCGGATTCGTTTCCTTACTAGCTTTACTGATACTTCATTTTACCAGCCGCGAATTTCATCCCGGCTGGCGCATGATCAGTGAATATGCATTGGGAAAACACAAATGGCTGTTGACCATTTTCTTTATTTGCTGGGGCATTTGTTCACTATTATCTGCAGCACTATTATGGAATATAGTGAATGGCATATGGCCAACCATTGGGCTGGCATGTATCATCCTGACAGGTATAGGCGCTATTATGGGCGGGTTATTTGATGTAAAACACAAATTGCATGGAATGGCTTTTGGTATAGGCATTCCTTTTCTGCCACTTGGTTCACTACTCATCAGTTATCACCTGATAAAAGATGGTTACTGGACCACTGAACAATTCAGTATTTTATTATCCGCACATGCCATCTGGATATCGGTTGTATTGATGGCAATTACCATGGTTTTGTTGTTTGCGGGTTTCAAGAAAGCAGGTATTCCGTTCGGACCAGATATCGCTCCGCCGGAAAAATTACCTGATGGTGTTATTGGCATCAACGGGTATTTTAACCGGTTACTTGTACTATGTTATCTGGTATGGCCGATGCTGATAGCATACATTTTTTGGAGCAGCACAAATACTGCATGAATGGGTAGTAATTGACGGGACTTCACAATTAATGAAGCTGTAAAAGGTCCCATAAATTGCCGTACAAATCTTTAAAAACAGCAACCGTTCCATAGGTTTCTGTTTGGGGTGCTCTTACAAATTCAATGCCCTTGTCGATCATTGTGTGATAGTCTCTCCAGAAATCATCTGTTTGCAAAAAGAGGAATACACGTCCTCCTGTCTGCCTTCCAATACATTGCTCCTGTTCTTCTCCAACAGCTTTTGCGAGCAATATTTGTGTGCCGGTTGAACCAGGAGGGGCTATCAGTACCCAGCGTTTATTTTGTTCAGGTTGATGCTTATCTTCTACAAGTATAAAATTCAGTTGCCGTGTATAAAAATCAATGGCTTCGTCGTAGTCTTTTACCAATAGTGATATGTGTATGATGGATTGTTTCATGTAGGTGATCTATCTGGTCAAACTAAAATAAAAATCGTTATCTGCAATATACTAAAACGGTGAAATTGGTTTTAAAGAGTCTGTATCTTGCAATACCTAAAGCGTCATACAACCATGTATCAACTTCGGAAAGGTCAGTCTTCAGATTATCAAGAGTTGTTGGTTATATGGGAGGCCTCTGTAAGAGCCACACACCATTTTCTTGATCCGGCTGATATTTTATTTTTCAAAGACATCATTCAGCAGCACAATGCTTTTTCGATGGTAGATATTACCTGTATTGTTGATGAAGATCAAAAGATACTGGGCTTTATGGGTGTTGCAGCAGATAAACTCGAAATGCTTTTTCTTGACCCTGCTGAAAGAGGCAAAGGTTTAGGCAAACAATTGATGCAGCATGCTTTTACAAACTACCATATAACAAAAGTTGATGTAAACGAACAGAATGAAGCAGCCAGACAGTTTTATGAATATCTTGGGTTTGTCGTAAAAACCCGCTCCCCACTTGATGGAACGGGCAAACCCTATCCTATTTTACATATGGAGTTGATATAATAAGGGGGTATCTCATCTTTCACTCCGCCACAAGTGTTCTGTTCCTGCACAAAACCACTTCACCTAACGCACATTCTTTAACCCTGGCCGAAGTCTGAACACAAATCCCGGCAATCCTGTTAAAAAACTCAGTTGCCCCAATTATTTATCATTTTTATCTTTACAAAACAATAGAGCAAAATGGGATTAGCTGTACATCAGGGACATCCCTATTTCGCTCTCCTGATGATAAAATTAATATTGAATTATACTATAAGACATTAGCAAAACATCTCTTTTTTCGTCAAACTATATTCCCCCCAGAAAGAAAGTGCTACCTGATTTTTAAAGTTGTAGCCATCAACAGACCGCATTTGAAAATGCATTATCCGTGTGTATGCTACAACCAATTCATTCAGTAGCTACGAATTGCGGGATATTACTCCTTTATTGACCCAAAGAAAAAACAATAAAGTACGTTGGTTGCTTCGACACAACCTGGGGGTTCATCATAGACAGCCCAGCCAAAAGCAAAACTGAAAAAACCGAGTTCACGGTAGCGGGAATCCTGCGTGACGCTGAAAAAACAACATCCGAACCATGGCGAAAGACAGGTAAGGGTAAAAAATACTACAGATGCAAATACAAGAATTAAAAATGATGGGTCTGGATGCGCTTGACAACGCTGAAATACAAGAGGTATCCGGAGGCGCATGGCCGAAGTGGTTAAAAGGCATTACCTGGGCCGCTGTAGGCAAAGAAATCATCGATCACTGGGATGAAATAAAAAAAGGCCTGGTTGATGGATGGAATTCAGTTAAATAATAAAATTATACTGCTATGACGCAATCAATGAATCTTCTAAAGTATGAAGGACTCAGCGAGCTTTCTTCAGAACAAACACTGGCGATTGAAGGTGGAGGATTTTGGGGTGACTTGGCCTATATCGTTGGAGCAACAGCCCATTCCATCTGGCAATTTTCAAAGCAGGCTATGGAGTACCAGCATTCCCTGCCAGCCAATTTGAAAAAGTAATTAACCTTGTAAAGACTGAGTTCATCAAAGAACTCAGTCCTTTTATTTCCACAACAATGAAGCAGAAACTGTCAACCTTCCAATGGTTTGTTTTCTTTCTATCCCTTTTTTCCCTTTCAGCATCAATGCTAAAATGCCATTAAAATGTGTATCAGCAGCGCTAATAAATATTATAACCGTTTTATCACGGGCTTAAGCAGGCAGAAGACGAGTATGCTCATTATTTATACTGTTGGTATGGATGTTATCATTACACTTATCTTTTCTACTATTCTTTTTCCGTCTCACACCGCAGGACCTGTTCACACATCAATAATGCAAGGTTTTTTTATCGCAGTTTTAATTGCCCCATTTATTGAGACCTTATTCTTCCAGCATCTGATCATCAAATTTATACTGAAAAGGAGAAGAACCGCAAGATTGGCATCCTGTTTGGTTTCCGCATTATTTTTTGCCATCTCACATTATTATTCATGGGAATATATTTTCAAAACCTTTTTATCCGGACTTCTCTTTGGCTCACTATTTCTCATCATACGTCATAAGCGTCAAAACCCAATCCTCATCGTTTTTCTGACACATGCCTTCTATAATTGCATCGGTCTCATCATTGATATTGTAAATGGCACTGTTTAAATACCTGCTATGAACAGTTTCTACCGAATACATACTTACAGAAAAAACACGCATATACTTTATATCATCATCCTATTACTCATTTTTTCTTCTCTGGTTGCTTTACCATTTATCAAGACCAGTATTTCTGTTATTTCAATGGGTATCATCCGACCACTCAACGAAAGAACGGAAATCAAACCAGCTGTTTCGGGCATCATTGATTCTTTACTGGTAAAAGAAGGAGACACCATCCTGCAGGGACAGTTGATAGCAAGATTGAAAGACAATTCTACTGACCTTCAAATAGTCCTGAACGATACTGAAGTCAGACAGCGCCTAAACTTTATCAGCGATCTTGAGGTACTGATTGCCGCGACTAACTATAACGACTTATCACTGAAAACAGCACTTTACCGTCTTCAATTAAGTAGATTTTTGTTTCAGTTAACCGACCGGCAGGCCGCCATAAAAAAAGTGAGTCACGAACAGGAGATCAATACACTGCTGTTGAACAATAAAGTAATTGCCAGCAAAGAACATTTTGATAAAGAAATTGAATCAGAGCGTTTAATAGCGCTGTTCAATGCCTTTAAGCAGGAGCAGATTACCCATTGGCAAAATGATTTAGAGCGCTATAAAACAGAAATAGCACAGCTTTCTGCGCAGCGGAATCAAATAGAAAGCCAGCAGAAAAAGCATTTGCTATACGCCCCGGTTTCAGGAGAGATTCAACATATCAATACCCGCTATGCCGGAGGTTTTATCAGCGCTGGAGAAACACTCTGCATCATTTCACCACAATCGAATCTGATGGCTGAATGTTATATCAGCACACGTGATATGGGATTGTTAAAAATCAATCAACCTGTCCGCTTTCAGATAGATGCTTTTGATTACAATTATTTTGGAATACTTACTGGCAAAATTGCATCCATCGACAATGACTTTACATTATTAGACAACAAGCCTGTTTTTAAAGTACGATGCAGCTTCGATGACACCCAGCTATTATTAAAAAATGGCTACAAAGGCCTACTCAAGAAAGGACTCAGTTTCCAGGCCAGGTTTATGGTAACTGAGCGTACACTATGGCAATTATTGTTTGACAAAATAGACGATTGGCTGAATCCTACCGCTCCCGCAACGCAGCTTACAAAAGAACAGTCATGAAAAAGAAGATATGCATTCAACAAAGAGATATTACTGATTGTGGCGCAGCATGTCTGGCTTCTGTTGCCATGTACTACCATTTACAATTACCCATAAGCCGCATTCGTCAATATGCAGGTACAGATAAGCAAGGCACAACTATACTGGGACTTATTGAAGCAGCAGAAAAATTGGGTTTCCAGATCAAAGCGGCCAAAGGGCAGTTAGAAAGTTTAACGAAAATTCCACTTCCTGCCATTGCACATGTTGTACTAAAAAACGGCTTGCACCATTATGTGGTTATATATAAGGTTACTAAAAAATATATTACTTACATGGATCCCGGCGATGGCGCTTTTCATACAACAACCTTTCAACAATTTAAAGAAATATGGAGCGGTGTGATTGTACTATTACTTCCGGATGAGGGCTTTGTAAGTGGCAAAAAAAAGATCAGCAATTCAGAGCGGTTTTGGCAGTTAATTCGTCCCCACTCTGCTATATTGATACAGGCATTACTGGGGGCATTCATCTATAGCATCCTTGGTTTATCCACTTCACTTTATATCCAAAAAATTGTTGATTTTGTATTGATAGAAGGTAACGTACGATTGCTGAACCTGCTGAGTATAGTAATGGTAATGGTATTGATTTTCCAACTCATTATCAGCGGCTATAAAACAGTGTTTGCATTACGTACCGGACAAATGATGGATGCACATTTAATACTGGGTTACTACAAACATCTGCTGAAATTACCCCAACGTTTTTTTGATACTATGCGTGTAGGTGAAATCATCAGCCGTGTGAATGACGCCGTAAAAATCAGGGACTTCATTAACAATGTTGCACTAGATATGGTCGTCAATATCCTAGTTGTGGCATTAAGCCTTGTAGTAATGTTTGCTTACTATTGGAAATTAGCACTACTCATGCTTGCTATCATTCCCATCTACCTGTCTCTCTATTTTATCAGTAACAGTGTCAACAAAAAATGGCAACGAACACTCATGGAAGAGTCGGCCGCCTTAGAAACACAACTGGTGGAAAGTCTGAATGCCGTTGGCACCATTAAAAGATTCAATCTCGAAACTTATGCCAACGAAAAAACAGAAGATCGTTTCTTTGGTTTGTTAGGTAGCATTTATAAAAGCAGTATCTATTCACTCTATATAGGCACAGGAGCTGAATTTTTCACCCGTGTATTCACCATCTGCTTATTATGGGCCGGAAGTTATTTTGTGATCAACAGGGAACTTTCGCCGGGAGAACTCTTATCATTTTACGCACTCATCGGTTATTTTACAGGTCCTGCTTTATCCCTTATCGGCGCTAATAAACAAATACAGGATGCACTCATAGCTGCTGACCGTTTATTTGAAATCATTGACCTGGAAACAGAAAATGTTCAGCAACACCATATCCGGCTAAACCCAGAACAGGTGGGTAATATTGTTTTTAACAATATCTATTTCCGATATGGAACAAGGACCATGGTATTTGAAGGATTAAGTTTACAAATCAATAAGGGACAAAGCACTGCTATTGTGGGCGAGAGTGGCAGCGGCAAATCAACACTATTATCCTTACTGCAAAATCTTTATCCGTTGAAAGAAGGATATATCAGTATCGGTGGTATTGATATACAACATATCAGTCACAAAAGTTTGCGGAAACTCATTGCGGTAGTGCCTCAACAGATCGATCTGTTCAATGGAACCATTATTGAAAATATTGCCATTGGTGATCCTGAACCTGATCTGCAAAGAATTCTCACCTTATCGCATATGCTGGGTATTCATCAGTTTATTGAAGAGTTACCCAATACCTATCACTGTATTTTGAATGAACAGGGCACCAATCTTTCCGGTGGACAAAGACAACGAATCGCCATTGCAAGAGCCCTGTATCAAGACCCGCAAGTATTGGTACTCGATGAGGCCACCAGCAGCCTTGACCCACGCAGCGAACAACTGGTACAGTCTACCCTTCAATGGTTTCAGCAGCAAGGAAAAACCATTATCATTATTGCACACCGATTATCTACCATCAGGCGTTGTGACAACATACTTGTTTTGCAAAAAGGAAAATTGGTGGAAGCTGGATTTCATGAAGCACTTTTAAGCAACAAAGGACCTTATAGTGAGCTTTGGCAGCATCATTTGGGTGGTGTGGGCTAGGCAAGACAAAATTCAAAAACTTTACAGCGATTAAGGTTATTGCATAATAATAAAACTTTTTCATTCCCCATTGACGATTCACCATTCACCATTCACCTTCCCCCAAAAGAAATCCCGCCACAAGTGACGGGATTCCATTCAAACAGACAAAGCAATCGAAGAGACCAAGTTGTATCGCCATAGGCGATAAATAATTAGTTATACAATAGGGGCTGCCTGAAGAATTTCTTCGCTGACACCTGCAGCATATTTCGAAAAATTCTGAATAAACTGTTGTGCCAGGTCTTTTGCTTTTGCATCGTATGCAGTTGTATCGGCCCAGGTATTTCTGGGGTTCAATATCTCCGCGGGTACACCTGAACAAGTTAATGGCATCATCATACCAAATACAGGATGTGCTTCAAACTGAACATGATCTAATTCTCCTTTCAATACAGCCGTAATCATGGCACGGGTATAACTCAGTTTCATCCTGCTTCCCACTCCATAAGACCCCCCACTCCATCCAGTATTAATCATCCACACTTTTACATCATGTTCCTTCATTTTTTGTCCGAGCATCTCTGCATACTTACCCGGATGTAATGGCAGAAACGGTGCCCCAAAGCATGCACTAAAGGTAGATTTGGGTTCTGTTACACCGGCTTCTGTACCGGCAACTTTGGCCGTATAACCACTGATGAACTGATACATAGCCTGTCCGGGTGTTAAACGACTAACAGGCGGCAATACACCATAAGCATCACATGTAAGAAAGAAAATATTTTTTGGGAGTCCACCTATACTTGGTTCAGCAGCATTGCTGATAAAATGCAGTGGGTAACTCACGCGTGTATTCTCTGTAATTTTTTTGGAAGCAAAATCAATCTGCTTGCTGCCTGCCATAAAACCAACATTTTCTACCAGTGCCCCGGGGCGAATAGCATGAAATATTTCAGGCTCTTTTTCTTCACTCAGGTCAATGGTTTTAGCATAACAGCCCCCTTCAAAATTAAATACGCTGTTAGCTGTCCAGCCATGCTCATCATCGCCAATGAGTTTACGGTTCGGGTCGGCACTCAGTGTTGTTTTACCGGTACCACTTAATCCAAAGAAAATAGCAACATCGCCTGCATCGCCCATGTTGGCACTGCAATGCATGCTGAGAACATTTTTTTCCTGTGGCAATACATAGTTAAGAATAGTGAAAATACCTTTCTTCATTTCACCTGTATAACCTGTTCCACCAATGAGAATGGTTTTATGTGTAAATGAAACAACAGCAAAATTATGTTGACGTGTTCCATCTATTGCTGGATTCGCTTTAAATCCGGGCGCCTGGATAATATGCCACTCTGGATTAAAGTTTTCAAGTTCCTGCTCTGCAGGTCTGAGGAACATATTGTAAGCAAATAAATTACTCCATGGATTTTCGTTAATGACACGGATATTCATTCTGTATACAGGATCAGCACATGCATATGCATCACGCACCCAGATTTCCTCTTTTCCATTGAGGTAACTGATCATTTTATCCCTTAACTGGAAAAAATATTTTTCCTCAATGGCAATGTTAAAATTATTCCAGTGAACGGTATCTGCTGTTATTGCATCTTTTACAATGAATTTGTCCTGCGGAGAACGACCGGTAAATTCACCTGTTTCAATACAGAGGGCACCTGTATTGTTTAACACGCCCTGACCGCGAAAGACGGTCTGCTCGGTTAATGCTTCCGGACTTAACTGATAATGAACGTGATGCATGGGTTTAAATCCCAATGCCGTCAACTGCTGAAAATTTAGCTGGGTCATAGATTCAATCATATACGAACAATCGTTAGTTAGTCCGGCAAAAATAATTGTTTAACGCTTTCGTTGATTTTTTTATGTAGTATCTACACATTGGCTTTTATCAATCGTTTGCGGTGAATCTTTTAAGATATTCAAGGAATACTGAAGGACATGAGAGTTTACCTAATATCTCTCAGTAATAATTGAAGTTTTTATAAAAAAATAGCTTTAAAAGCGCAAAATCCTGCAAACATCTCCCCTCCAACAAGTATTTTTACCAAAATTATCTAAAACATGGCGGCTACGGCAGTTAAGGGCACCCTCACCAGCGGACATATTCAGCAATTCAAATCCATTCTGGGTGACGCATTTGTATTGGCAGACGAAGAAAACCTGAATCATTACGGACACGATGAAACAGAACACCTGTTATACCTGCCTGAAGTGGTTGTAAAACCCCGTACAGCAGAAGAAATTGCCGCCATCATGAAAATCTGTAATAAAGACCTTATTCCGGTTACCCCAAGAGGTGCTGGCACCGGGTTAAGCGGCGGCGCTTTACCACATCTTGGTGGCGTATTGTTGTCTACCGAAAGAATGAACAGTATTCTTTCGATTGATGAAAGAAACTTGCAGGTAATTACAGAACCCGGGGTAATTACAGAAGTATTACAGAACGCCGTAAAAGAAAAAGGACTTTTCTATCCACCCGACCCCAGCAGCCGTGGCAGTTGTTTCATTGGTGGAAATATTGCCGAGAACAGCGGCGGCCCCAAGGCGGTAAAATATGGTGTTGTAAAAGATTATGTACTGAACCTGGAAGTGGTATTACCTAATGGTGAAATCATCTGGACAGGTGCCAACGTGTTAAAAAACTCAACCGGTTATAACCTCACTCAATTGGTGGTTGGCAGCGAAGGTACTTTAGGCATTGTTACAAAAATTGTACTCAAACTCATCCCCTTTCCTAAGTACGATTTATTAATGCTTGTTCCTTTTGCATCGCTGGAAAAAGCCAGTGAAGCTGTAAGTGCCATTTTCCGTGCAGGTTTTGTACCCAGTGCATTAGAGTTGGTAGAAATAGATGCATTAAAGATTGTGAGTAAAATGGTAGACAGTACTGCCGTTCCTGTTGATGACTCTATTGCTGCTCACCTCATTATTGAAGTAGATGGCAATAATATGGATGTACTGATGAGTGAAATGGAATCCATTGCAGAATTGCTTACACAATTTGATGCAGGTGAAGTATTTTTTGCAGACGATGCACAACAAAAAGCAGAACTCTGGAAATTACGCCGCCGTGTAGCAGAAGCAGTCAAAACAAGTGGCTATACCATTGAAGAAGACACAGTGGTTCCACGTGCTGAATTACCTGCATTGATTAAAGGTGTGAAAGAGTTGGGCAAACAATATGGTTTCCATGCTGTTTGTTATGGACATGCTGGTGATGGCAACCTGCATATCCGCATCAACCATCCTACTATTAAAAACAGTCACGGTAACGTTGAAATGACCAATGCACTTCGTGCTTTATTTGAACTCGTAAAAAGCCTGGGAGGCACAATCAGTGGTGAACATGGTATCGGACTGATCCAAAAACCATATATGGCTACCGTTTTTAAAGATGCCAATCTGTATATCATGCGTGAAATCAAAAAAGCATTCGATCCTAACAATATTTTAAACGCAGGTAAAATCTTTGACCTGAACTGAGACGTACATTTGCATAAATACCTAACTATGAAAAACAGTGTATTGTTTACCTGCCTTTTATTGCTCTGTAGTAGTGTTTTTGCACAGCAAATTGAAAGCGATGAACAACCCAAAGGCTTCAAAAGAGAAAACATGTTCTTTGGTTCGAGCCTGAACTTATCACTGGGTAATCGTTTTTTTAATGTGGGTGTAAATCCTGAACTGGGTTATAGCCTCAATAAATGGCTGGACGCAGGTGTTTCCTTAAACATCAACTATTTCTCTCAGAATGCATCTGATTTCAGCAATACCCGTTTCCGCAATTTCAATTATGGTGCAGGTACTTTTTTACGCATTTGGCCCGTAAACTTCTTACACCTGCAGGTGCAGCCAGAATACAACTGGATCAATTCTTCACAGAAGAATGTTATTACAGGTCAAACCGCCAAATATAATTACAATGCAGAAAGTTTGCTCGTAGGTATTGGTTATGGTAACCGGGTGGTTGGCGGACAATACTCTTATGTTACGCTGATGATCGATGTATTACAAAACATCAACTCCCCTTATCGTGACCAGTTTAATGACCCCTTACCGGTATTCAGGGCAGGTTTTGGTGTATACCTTAATCGAAAAAAGCAATAGCTTCATCGGCACTGTTTAAAACAATCAGCCGTTCGCGCCAGTCTTCATACAGAAACCCTTCTTCGGCCATCTGTTCAATATGTGCCACAAGATGCTGATAATATCCTGCTGTATTCAGCAGGATTATTTTTTTGTTGTGAATGTTCAGTGTATTCCAGGTTAGCATTTCAAACAACTCATCCAATGTGCCGTTACCTCCGGGTAATACGATTGCAGCATCACAAAGTTCATACATCATCTTTTTGCGTATATGCATGTCTTTTACTACATGTAATTCTGTAATGCCTTCATGCTGGTGTTCCCATTCAAGTAATACTTCAGGTATCACACCAATCGCTTTCCCACCATGGTCCATCACAGCATTGGCGATGGCTCCCATGAGTCCTTTGTTACCACCGCCATAAATCAGGGTAATGCCGTGCGCCGCCATGAGTTTCCCCAGCCTCGAAGCATCGGCCAGGAAAACAGGGTTATTCCCATTCTTTGAACCGCAAAAAACTGCAATACGCTTAGTTTGCATACCTAATCATTTACGTCGCAATGTAAGCAGCTTTGTCGTTACAAGCCAAAACAGTGTATTTTTTATTTGTAAAGTTCCCGTTTCAATTCCTGCAATAAACCGCAACATCCCCTATCTTTACCCTGAACGATTGTTATTCAGCTTATAAAAAATAACGCTATGTCGCCACTCCTCCTGTTCTCTTTTGTGATCATTTATTTCCTGATTTTATTGGCAGTTGCCTGGTACACGGGCAGAAACAGCAACAATGAATCTTTTTTTATCGGGAACAGAAACAGCAACTGGATGCTGGTAGCTTTTGGCATGATCGGCACTTCACTAAGTGGTGTCACTTTTGTCAGTGTTCCAGGTGCAGTGGCAAAAGAATCTTTTGCTTACATGCAGATAACGCTTGGTTATCTGATAGGTTATATGGTGATTGCTTTTGTGTTATTGCCATTGTACTACAAACTCAACCTTACATCTATTTATAATTATCTCAGTACGCGACTGGGTTTTGCTTCCTACAAAACAGGTGCTTCTTTTTTTATTTTATCGCGCACATTGGGTGCTACCGCACGCCTGTATCTTGTGGTTCGCATTTTACAGGATGCTATATTGGAAAGTTTTCACATCCCCTTCTGGGCCACTACACTCATTATTCTCCTGATGATTTTATTGTACACCTATGAAGGTGGTGTAAAAACAATTGTATGGACCGATACCTTGCAGACTTCGTGTATGCTAATTGGTCTGGTAATATGTGTAGTCTATATTTTAAGTCAGTTAGATATGGGTATCGGGCAAAGTCTTTCCGCAATGGGTGAAAAAGGCTATTCAAAAATATTCTTTACCGAACCTGAAAGTCGTTTCTTCTTTGTGAAACAGATACTGGCTGGTGCATTTGTAACCATTACCATGACGGGTATGGATCAGGAAATGATGCAGAAAAATATTTCTGTAAAAACATTAAAGGACTCACAGAAGAATGTAGTAACCCTTGGTTTTATTATGCTGGCTGTAATAGGTCTGTTCCTTTTTCTGGGTGGCTTGTTACACCTTTATGCAGATGCGCAGGGTATTGCGGCCACGGGCGATAAACTCTTCCCCACCATTGCCTTGCAACATATGCCAAGTATGGTATCTGTCATTTTCATCATTGCATTGATATCTGCCCTCTTTCCCAGTGCAGATGGGGCTATTACTGCACTCACTTCCTCGTTCTGTATTGATATCATCGGATTACAACGCCGCGATGACTGGACCGATCAACAAAAGAAAAAAATCAGACAACGTGTACACCTGGTTTTTGCAGGGATTTTCCTCTTATTCGTGATGGTGTATAAATGGATTGACAGCAGCAGTATGATTGGGGTCATCTTAAAAGTAGCCGCTTATACCTATGGACCTTTACTGGGGCTGTTTACTTTTGGTATTTTGTTGAAACGGGCTGTAAATGATAAGTTAGTACCATTGGTATGTATTGCTTCTCCGTTATTATGTCTTCTCGTCGATAAATTTCAGAAGCAATTATTCGGCTCTTTCGAAATTGGCTTGGAATTACTGATTATAAACGGCCTGATAACCTTCTTAGGATTACTGCTGATTTCACGGAGAAGCAATACATAAAATAAACTGCATTAGTTTATTTTATTACCATAATTGTACAATGTCCCGGTCTGCTGATTGTACAGGCATTGAATATACCTCTTCCGGTAAAGGTTCTTCTATCTTATCTCCTTTTCGGATGCTTACCAGCGACTCTATTTCCAGTTTATAGCCAGAAGCTGTTGCATTGGTCAGTAAGCTAAGTACCTGATCACGACTTTCATATAATTCTGAAAGTCTTTTTTCAGATACCGGATCGGGCTTCCCATAACGTTCTTCGGAACTAAAATTCCGCATACGATGAAAATTAATTTTGTGGTTGAGTAGTGTTAACAACACTTCTTTTGCTTCATCAGGAGTAAAAACACCATTAATAAGTGTAACATTTTCTGTTGTAGTCATATAAATTTTTTATGCGATTATAATTCCGGATTCAATATTAACAGGCTGTTCATTAGAGAATATGCGGGTTTTAAATTCATAGAGTTCTTTCTGCAATTGTTTGATCCTGTTTTCGCGCATCTTAATATCCTCCTCTTTTTCAGCCCATCTGATCTTATCTTCATGATACTTAATCTTGATATTTACCATTTGCGAAACAAGATCAAATGCTTCGGTTTTATTGAACCGGCCTTTAATAAGTTGTAGCTCTATCATATGTTTGGTTTTATTGTCCTTGACCGAGTGAATAGGATTGTTTTCCGTTAAATGTGTAGAGATTTTCTGTTTTGATGGTATCAATACCATGTGCCTCTGCTTTTTCAAGTAGTTCAATAATCTGCTCCTTGGTAACGCCCGCACCATTGGTAGGTTTGAAGCGGCAACGCCAGTGGTCGGTACAGAAGGTTTCTTCAAAACCTTCCGGCCATACTTTGATACCCCTGTTTGTAATCATTGATAATTCTACACCCAATACATCTACCTGTTTAATTTTTGCAGCCAGTTCATCTGCCTTGTAACCATTCCAGTGTACGAAAATATCTACACCTACCAGTTCTTTACTGGCTGGTGCTTTGCGGGTATATTTTGGCAGGGTTAATACAGTCTGTTCATTGTAGTGAACCGGTGGAAGTTGTAATGGTTGCTTTCCAAGGTTGGCTATCACAGCTTTTGCAAATTCTTTGGTTCCCACAAGCTGTTTACTCACACCTTCTTTATAGATATCGTATGTATGGATTCCATCTTCGATTGTTTTTAACCATGCATTCTGCACTTTTTCAGCTACCGATGACTGTCCGATATGACTGAGCATCATGATCGCACCTTGTAATAATCCGGATGGGTTAGCTACATTCTGACCGGCCCTTCTGGGAGCAGAGCCGTGAATGGCTTCAAACATAGCACATGACTCACCAATATTGGCTGAGCCTGCCAGTCCTACTGAGCCTGTAATCTGTGCTGCCACATCCGACAATACATCACCATATAAGTTGGGCATCACTATTACATCAAAGTCTTCCGGTGTATCGGCTACTTTTGCAGCCCCGATATCAATGATCCAATGTTCATTTTCAATCGTAGGGTATTCCTTTGCGATTTCGTCGAATACCTGGTGAAACAAACCATCGGTCTGCTTCATAATATTATCTTTAGTAAAGCAGGTTACTTTTTTCCTCCCGTATTGTTTTGCATACTCAAAAGCATACCGAACAATTTTCTCACAGCCTGGCCTACTGATCAGTTTTAAACATTGTACCACTTCGTCGGTCTGCTGATGTTCAATACCAGCATATAAATCTTCTTCATTTTCGCGGATGATCACAATATCCATTTCAGGATGCTTGGTCTTCACATATGGATAAAGACTCTTACAGGGGCGGACATTCGCATACAGTCCTAAGAACTTCCGGGTGGTTACATTCAGACTTTTATATCCACCTCCCTGCGGGGTAGTGATTGGGGCTTTGAGAAAAACTTTATTCCTCCGGATAGTATCCCAGGCCTCTTTGGCTATACCGGCATTGTTGCCGGCGAGGTACACTTTCTCTCCTACTTCAATTTCATCAATCTCAATCTGCGCGCCCGCTGCTGTAATAATTTCGATTGTAGCATCCATAATTTCAGGACCGATACCATCTCCTTTTGCGATTGTAATTTTTGTCATACTTGATTGTCTTTTTATTTAATGAAGCAAAAATGAGATGAAGTATTTATATATTTTCATTTATCTTTACAATGATATGCATAAATATAATTTATGAATTACACGCTCAACCAATTACAGATTTTCCTGAAAGTATCAGAGACACAGAGTGTCACCAAGGCGGCAGAAGAATTATACCTCACACAACCGGCCGTTTCTATCCAATTGAAAAACTTTCAGGATCAGTTCGACATACCTCTTACAGAAGTGGTAGGTAGAAAATTATATATCACCGACTTTGGAAAAGAAATTGCCACAGCGGCAGAAGCCATACTTAACGAGGTTAAAGCCATCAATTATAAGACCCAAGCTTATAAAGGGCAGCTATCCGGCAGACTTAAGATTTCAGTTGTATCAACGGGCAAATACGTAATGCCTTATTTTCTCACTGGTTTCATGAAACAACATCCTGGCGTAGACCTGTTGATGGATGTAACGAACAAAGCCAAAGTGATAGAGAGCCTTGACAGGAATGAAGTAGATTTTTCCCTTGTATCGATTATCCCGGATACAATGCAACTAAACAGAATTGAATTGCTGCCCAATAAACTGTATTTAGTAGGTGCACGTGGCTCGAGAATACCTGCACAGGTGAGCATAAAAAAATTGTTTGAGGAATTGCCACTCATTTTCCGTGAAAATGGCTCTGGCACAAGGCAGACTATGGAAAAATTTATTGAAAAACACCACCTCACTTTTCGCAAAAAAATGGAGCTTACCTCCAATGAAGCGGTAAAACAGGCTGTACTGGCGGGTTTAGGCTATTCAATCATGCCACTGATAGGTATTAAAAACGAATTGAAAAACGGAGATATGAAAATCATTCCGGTAAAAGGTCTGCCTATTAAAACGGCCTGGCAGTTGATCTGGTTAAAAGGAAAAAAAACTTCTCCCGTGGCAGCTTCTTTTCTGGAATATGTAACCAGAGAAAAGGCATCCGTTACCAAACAATTTTTTCCACAGGTAGATTAACCGAAATAATATCGCCTGGCTCAGCACTGCATAAAATTACTTATTCCTCTTTTCGCACTTCTTTCCACACAAACTCTTCAATCTCATCAAAGAGACTGCGTGTTCTGTTTTTCCCTTTTGAGTATTCCTCATATTTATTGGTGAGTGCAACAGCAAGCTGGTACATTTCTTCAGTGGCTGTCTGGTCTACCATTTCAGTAAAGCTCTTAGGCTGTTTACTTATTTCTAACTCTCTGATATAACACAGTACTTCCACAACTTCAAAATGTGTTTTTTGCCAGGAGTCAAATCCGTTTGGGAAATCAGGCATAGCCATGGCTAATCGTTTTAAAGAGTAATCGTATCTTTTAAAAATACTCTTTTTTCTTCTCTAAAAATCATATATAGACCAATGTCAGAATCTTAGCAATGTCTTAACCATATCAGTTATGCACTTTTACCCATCGCCGAAACCGCACCTATACAACGTATATCAAAAATCAGCCAGTAAAACGGATTGTAACTTTTGAATTTTGCTTTTTGCATTCCCCAATCCAGCTATCAGTTGCTTATCTTTGCTCCATGAATACCCCCCTGATTCTCTCCCCCGAGGCAGAAGCCTATGCCCAGGCCTTTACCGCTTCTGAGGATAGTCTTTTACAGGAAATTGCCCAGTATACTACCCGGCAGCATCCCCAGGCCCATATGCTGAGCGGACAGGTGCAGGGTAAATTTTTATCCTTTCTGAGCACTATTCAGCGCCCTACATACGTTTTAGAGATAGGTACGTTTACCGGGTACAGTGCCCTTTGCCTGGCAGAAGGTCTTCAGCCAGACGGAGAACTGCATACCATTGAATGCCGGGAGGAAGACGCCATTATAGCCAGGAACTATTTTAGCAAAAGCAAAAGAAATCATCAGATACATTTGCACATTGGAAATGCAGCAGACATTATACCTGCATTGGAACATCAATGGGATCTCGTTTTCATAGATGCGGACAAAACAGGTTATATCGGGTATTATGAACAAATCGTACCCCGGCTTAACAAAGGTGGAATCATTATTGCAGACAATGTACTGTTTCATGGGCAGGTACTTGAAGCAAGCATCAGCGGTAAGAATGCAAAAGCCATACATGCATTCAATGAACATGTGAGGCAGGATGAAAGAACGGAACAGGTATTATTAACCATCAGGGATGGGCTCTTACTGATTAAAAAGAAAGACGCATGAAAAAATGGATCTTTTTACTGGTAGTTTACGCTTGCATTGCCACCAATAGCACAGCACAGCAATTGTCAGTGAAAGAAAAAACAGAAGCTTATATCAACAGTTATAAAGAACTGGCCATTGAAGAGATGTTGCGTACCGGTGTGCCCGCATCTATCAAACTTGCTCAGGGCATTCTGGAATCACAGTTTGGTGAAAGTCCGCTAGCAAAAAACGCCAACAACCATTTTGGTATCAAATGTAAAACGGAATGGACTGGTGAAAAAACCTACCAGGATGATGATGCCAAAGGAGAATGTTTTCGTGTATATACCGATGCTGCACAATCGTACAAAGACCATTCAGATTTTTTGAAGACCAGGGCTCACTATGCTTTTCTATTCAAACTTGAACCTACCGATATTACAGGATGGGCTTATGGTCTTAAACGTGCCGGTTATGCTACAAGCCCTACCTACCCGGAAAAATTATTACGGGTAGTAGAAGATTATAAACTGCACCAGTATACCTTACTCGCTCTTGCCATTAAAGAAAACAGAAATGCCGCAACTGTAGCCCCTACCCAGCATGTAACTGTTGCTGTTGATGCCACAAAACTACCTGTACATTGGGTAAAAGAGGAAGACAAAAAGAGCAAAGAAGATAAGACGCAAATAGTTGAAAAAAATAAAGACCCCAAGGGACCAGAGGAAAATAAGATAAAAGAAGAATCAAAGACCATCGCTGTACAGGCTGTAGTAGAAGACATTGCCGGTAAAGCGGAGGACACCGCTCTTCCTGAAAAGAAAGCCGAACCAACTGCAGAGAAAAAGCCATCTCCCTATCCTGATGGCGTTTTTACCATCAACCACACAAAAGCCATTTATGCCAAAGAAGGCACTTCCCTCCTTGCACTGGCACACAGATACGATATCAGCCTGAGTAAATTATTCGATTTTAATGAATTACCGGAAAGTGATATTCTGGATGCTGATCAGTTATTGTTTATTGAGAAAAAACAAAAAAGAGGTGCTTCCGATCTGCATGAAGTAACTGCAGGCGAAACATTACATACCATTTGTCAGAAAGAAGGTATTCGTCTTGAAAGTCTACTTGAATACAATAAACTAAAGAAAGACAGCCAGCTTTCTGTAGGTCAGAAACTCTTCCTTCGTTCTCCTGTAGAGATAAAAAATGCTGCTGCGAAAGCAAAATCAAAATCCACAAAATAGTTCAACATGAGTGTGATCACTGTTCACGATAAACAATTTGTCCCTTACTTACCCGAAGACCTGATCCGTGAAAAAGTCAGGGAACTGGCGGCACAGCTCGACAAAGACTATGCAGGTAAGAAACCTTTGTTCATTGCCATCCTGAACGGTTCATTTATGTTCGCTGCAGACCTTTTCAAAGAACTTAGCATTGAAGCAGAGATCTGCTTTATTAAACTTGCTTCCTATAAAGGCACGAAATCAACCGGCCAGGTAATTACAGCCATCGGTCTCGATACAGAGATCAATAACCGGCATGTAGTGATTCTCGAAGATATTATCGACACGGGTAAAACCATGAATGAGTTTTTGCCACAACTCATCAATCAGCAACCTTTATCACTTAAAGTAGCGGTGCTTTTACATAAGCCCGATGCGATGAAATATCCCATCCAGATGGATTATTGCTGCTTCACCATTCCCAATCGTTTTGTGCTTGGTTACGGACTTGATTACGATGGTCTGGGCCGAAATATCAGAGAAATTTACCAGCTCAAGGACGAAGCATAACAAGGCTTTAACAGCGACTGCTGTACCTGAATCCATTGATTTAGCGTTATATTGTAGTTGAAACCCCTTTGCCAAATGAGTAAACGCATTTGGATATTATTGTACTGTCTTGCCTGTTACTTCTGCTCCACTGCGCAATATTATATACGTGGTGAGGTGAGAAATGAATATGGGGTATTGTTGGAAGGTGTTAAACTCAGACTAAAATCAAAGCCACAACAATTATTTACCAGTGGCAGCTCAGGTGCATTTGGCATTTCATTGACGCAGCTCAGAGATTCTCTTTATTTACAACTGGACGGATACGAAAAACTTTGTGTACTGGCAGACAGCAGGCAGTTCCAACGCCTCCAACTCAACACACTTCCAGGCACTTTAAAGTTGTATAAAAATAACAGGGCTTCCATCGTATCGAATGCAAAAGAAAATAATTATACCCCGTATACAAATCTTGGTGAAAGCTACAGCGGCTTAATTGAAAACAGTTTTATTAAAGCAGCCGATTTTCCTGAGACAGGTTTTTCTCTCAACATCGATAACGCAGCATATAGTAATATCAGACGTTTTATTTCGAACCAGATGTTTGTACCGGAAGACGCTGTTCGCATTGAAGAAATGTTGAATTATTTCAGCTTTCCCATTGCTGAAAATAGAGCGCAAAAAAGTAAACAAGAATTCAGCTTCAGTTATAAACATACCAGTTGTCCCTGGAAGCCAGGCAACCAGTTATTTTTTTTACAAATGGAAGCACCCACTATTCCATTGGAAAATGTACCACCTTCCAATCTCGTGTTCCTGATTGATATTTCAGGTTCTATGGATAAACCTAATCGTTTACCCTTATTACAATCTGCTTTTAAATTGCTGGTTAATAACCTGCGCGATTGTGATACCATTACCGTTGCCACTTATGGCGGTGGCGTTGGTATTGTTCTTCCTCCTACCGGTGGTGCTCATAAACAAAGTATTAAAAATGTCATTGACTCTTTGTCGGCAGGTGGCGATACACCCGGCGCAGGCGCTATTCAATTAGCTTATCAACTGGCAAAAGATAATTTTATTCCTCAGGGGAATAACCGTGTTATCCTCGCCACTGATGGTGATTTCAATGTGGGACAGTCTTCTGAGAAAGAACTGGAAGAGTTGATTGTACGTTATCAGCAAACAGGTATTTATCTCACCTGTCTGGGTGTGGGTATGGGTAATTATAAAGACAGCAAACTGGAATCACTTTCAAAAAAAGGCAATGGTAATTTTGCCTATATAGACCAGGCAAGAGAAGCAGAGAAAGTTTTAGTAACAGAATTTACCAAAACCATTTTTGCGATCGCCGATGATGCATCTGTTACTGTACGTTTTAATCCGTCTACCGTATCCGATTACAGGCTGGTGGGTTTCGACAATAAGAAAACCGCTTTGGAAGACAGCAACAGTGTGCTTGAAGGTGGGGAAATCGGCAGTGGTCATACCATTACTGCCATCTTTGAAATAAGTCCTGCAAAAGACAGCGCAGTTGCTGTTCACCAGGCTTTGGCTTCTCTTGAACTGAAATATAAAAAACCGGGAACAAATGAATTTGTGCAGCAATTGTTTAACTGCAACTATGAGGGTATAGATATCAGGCAAGCCGATAGCATGTATCGTTTTGCAGCAGCGGTGGCAATGTTTGGTTCTGTATTGCGCAAATCTAAATTTACCAGAGACTATCAATTAGAAGACGTACTAACATTAGCCAAATCGGGCATTCGCAGGAACGATCGCCTTCAAAATGAATTTGGCAGATTAATAGAGCAGGCCATCCTACTCTATCATCCGCCAAAGAAAAAAAGAAAATAGTATGTGTTAGCTGAAAGCTTCTTTCACTCTTTCAAAGAAGCTCTTATCACTTTTATTTGGATTAGGTTTGAAATTAGGACTCTCACTCATTTTCTCCAGCATACGCTTCTCTTCATCACTCACCTGCTGAGGTGTCCATACATTTACATAAATTAACTGATCACCTTTATTGTATCCCTGCACTTCCGGAAAACCTTTTCCTTTGAGTCGGAATATTTTTCCACTCTGGGTACCCGCAGGTATTTTAATTTTTGCCCTCCCGTCAATGGTAGGCACTTCTACTTGTGTACCAAATACGGCATCAGGGAATGATAAATGAAGATCGTATGCCACATTCAACCCATCACGCTGTAATTCAGGATGTGCTTCTTCTTCAATCTGTATAATAAGATCTCCAGCAAATCCGCCACGTTCACCTGCATTACCTTTTCCACTCATACTCAGTTGCATGCCTTCCTGTACACCTGCCGGAATATCGATACTGATGGTTTCTTCCCCGTATGTCCTTCCCTCTCCTTTACAACTGCCACATTTTGAAGTTACCGTTGAACCTTCCCCGTTACAGGTTGGACAAGTACTAACAGTTTGCATTTGTCCGAGGAATGTATTCGTTACTCTTCTTACCTGTCCTGTTCCGCCGCAAGTGCCACAATTCTGTACACTGTTTTTATCTTTTGCCCCATTACCACCGCAGGTATTACACAATACATGTTTTTTTACTTTTACATTCTTGGTAACACCTTTGGCAATCTCTTCAAAATTCAGCTTTAGTTTGATACGCAGGTTACTGCCTCTCTGACCGCGGGCACGACCGCCACCACCGTTATTTCTTCTTCCACCGCCAAAGAAATTCCCAAACATGTCATCGCCGAAAATATCACCGAACTGGCTGAAGATATCATCCATATTACTATAACCACCGTTGCCTCCGCCAGTACCTGGTCCGAATGCGGCATGACCATAACGGTCATATTTTGCTTTTTTATCCGCATCACTCAGCACTTCATAGGCTTCTGCTGCTTCTTTAAACTTCTCTTCCGCATCCTTATCACCCGGATTACGATCGGGGTGGTATTGCATAGCCACTTTCCGATAAGCTTTTTTAATCTCATCGGCTGAAGCTGATTTACTTACCCCTAATATTTCGTAGAAATCTCTTTTAGCCATTTTTTTATATTTGTTGATCTCAGATGTCGGATGTCTGATTTATCATTCAAATCAGACATCCGACATCCGACATCTGACATCTCCAAATTACTTTCCAACCACCACTTTTGCAAAGCGGATAATTTTATCGTTTAAGTAATATCCTTTCATCACTTCATCCAGTACTTTTCCTTTCAATTCTTCTGTTGGTGCAGGAATTTCGGTGATGGCTTCGTGTTTCTCTACATCAAAATCTGTATGGATGCTTTCCATCACTTTTACTCCTTTTGACTGCATGTTGGAACGAAGTTTATTAAACACGAGTTGGATACCTTCTTTCTGCACAGCAATATCGTCACTACCCTGTAATTGTTTTTCCGCACGGTCACAGTCATCCAGCACATCGAGTAGTGAAACGATTACATCTTTACCCGCAGTTTGTATCAGTTCAATACGTTCTTTAGCGGTTCTGCGTCTGAAATTGTCGAATTCGGCCATCAGACGGAGATATTTGTCTTTCTGCTCCTGTAACTCGGCCTGTAATTTTTCCAGTTGGCTGTCGTCGGTAACCGGCTCATTCAGGTGTGAGGTACCGGCAGCATTTTCATCAGCATTGATATCGATACCCTGGTTCAGTTCTTCATTTACGTTTGGTGTAGTCGTTGCCTGCTCTTCCATAGTTATTTTGCTTAATACTTGTTGTGGCAATACTGTCAAAAATTTTGCCGATGCAAAGAAACGGGAAAAAATGGCAGTTTTCGAGGCTAAAAAGCGGAGCTTGTCAGTTGAATTACAGCTATTTCCGGGTTTCCCGGCCGCTTTAACAGCATGAGCTCTGGGGGCGATGAATTATCTTCGCGCCATGACAAATGTGTATCTCAGGAAAAAGATTGCTCCCCGGATCGCCAATGGCCATCCCTGGATATTTGGAAATGAGGTGGATAGGGTATCGGGACCCGTTGAAGCAGGTGATATTGTAGATGTGTTTTTTGCCGATGGTAAGCTGGCCGGACGTGGTTATGTGAACCCAAAATCGCAGATCATGGTGCGATTATTGACCCGTAAACAGGAAGAAATCAATGAACAGTTCTTTTATAACAGGATTGCTGGAGCATGGAGCTATCGCCAGAAAATTGGTTATACCGAAAATTGCCGTCTTATTTTTGGTGAAGCAGACTATATGCCCGCACTTATTATCGATAAGTTCAACGACTATTTTGTGCTCCAAACCCTCTCACTGGGTATGGACAAATGGAAACCTGCCATCGTAAAAGCACTGGAATCCATCTTCTCACCCAAAGGTATTTATGAACGCAATGATGTACCTGTTCGGGAACTGGAAGGTCTCTCCCAACACAAAGGTTTTCTGTCTGCTCCTTTTGATACCAATATCATCATCCAAGAAAATGGATTAAAGTTTCATGTTGATATTGAAAACGGACAAAAAACAGGATACTTTCTGGATCAGCAGGATAACCGTCGCGCCATTCAGCATATTGTAAAAGATGCTGAAGTGCTGGGTGCATTTACCTATACCGGTACTTTTGAAATTCATGCAGCGCATTATGGAGCCAAATCGGTGCTCGGTTTAGACATTTCAGAGAATGCAGTAGCGCAGGCAAACAAAAATGCAGCGTTGAACGGACTCGAAAATATTTGTCGCTTTGAAGCCATGAATGCATTCGATGTGTTGAAACAGTGGGGTAAAGATGGAAGACAATATGATGTGGTCATGCTCGACCCACCCGCTTTCACCAAAAGCAGGGAAAATATTCAGAAAGCGATTACGGGTTATAAAGAAATTAACCTCAGAGGAATGAAACTTATTCGCAATGGCGGTTTCCTTGTTACATCAAGTTGTACCAATCTTGTACAACCCGATCTCTTCTTACAAACCATTGAAATGGCCGCCAAAGATGCCCGCAAAAAAATAAGACAGGTTACATTCCAGGCACAAGCCAGCGACCACCCGATTATCTGGGGCATGGAGAATACGAATTATTTAAAGTTCCTGATTGTGGAAGTGACGGACAGGTAATAATTCAAAAGTCAAAAATCAAAAGGGATTATATACATGATTTCCTTTTGATTTTTGACTTTTGACTTTACCCCTTACTTCCACTCGGGCCATCTTCCCGGCGTATAAGGTGCTTTGTTTAATTCCAGTTGTTTTTCCAGTGTCTGTATTTCTTCATCCAGTTTACGCATGGCTGCAAGTACAGATGAAAGTCCTTTTGATGCAATCGCATAATCATTACGGTAAGTTGTGGTAATAGCCGATGTTGAGTTCCATACCCCACCTTCAACATCCCCTACCCTTGCCGCTATAGATGGCGGCGTTTCAAATTCACGGCGCGATTTGGCAGCATCACCATTCAGTTGAATACCTATTTCATTGAGTTTAAGTGTAAGTGCATATGCTTTCTCCAGAATTGCTTTCGGAGAACTGGCTATATCCTGCGTTACAGCATTAATATTTCCAAGTCTTGTCCGCATGTTGGCATAAATATCAGTGGTAGCACTTACTGCTTTTCTCAAGGAAGAAACCTGTTTATAAAATGCGAGATTATCTTCCATATTCACCGGTAAACTGCTTTGTTGTAAAAGTTTACAGGTGAAGTTCACCGGACCAGCAATCTCTGTAAACACACCATCTTCATATTTTGATAAGGAAACACTGTATTCCCCAGGCATGGCCAAATGTCCTTTTTCTTCTCCGCCAAACAATTCATCCGGTGCCGGAGATCTTCTGCCCAATAAAGGAGCAGGTGTGGCATACCTGAAATCCCATACAATTTTCTGCAGGCCCTTTTTAGCAGGCGCTTTCAGGTGACGGACAACATCACCTGCTTTATCGCGAATGGTAAACAGTAAATAGGGGTCGGGCTGGTTGTCTTCCAAACGCAGGCTGTCGATGGAAGGATAATAAAACTTCTCTCCCTTTTCAGCTTTTGCTTTTTCATTCTCTAAACGGATATCTTTTAGTTTCTTGCTATCATTTTTAATATAGTAGTTAAACACGGCACCTACAGGCGGGTTGGGTGTGCTGAAATAGCTGCTCCCCAAATGACCTTTGTCTCTTAAGCCTAATGGTAATCTTTCAATATACATCAGGCTTTCTTTTACCGGAAAAATCACCGCATCTTTTGCCAGTGTTTCTTTTTTGAAAGAACGCAATACACTGTAATCATCCAGTATATAAAATCCTCTTCCGAATGTGGCCAGCACCAGATCATTTTCTCTGCGTTGTATTTCAATATCACGTACTGCAGCCACCGGAATACCTGCTTTCAACTGAATCCATTCCTGTCCGCCGTTGTTGGAAAAGAATACACCAAATTCTGTCCCCACAAATAATAAATCCTTATCTACATGATCTTCTGCAATGCTGTATACACTGCCTCTTTGTGGCAGATTAGATTGAATGGGTTTCCATGACTTACCGGCATCAGTGGTTTTCAGCACATAAGGTTTAAAATCGCCGTAGCGATGATGATTGAAACATACATAAGCTGTGTTCACATCATGCAACGATGCAATGATCTGGTGTACATAACTCATTGAAGGAACACCAGGGAGGTTATCAAACCTTATCCAGTTTTTTCCGCCATCACGTGTAAGCTGAATCAAACCGTCATCTGTTCCTGCCCAAAGCAGGTCAGGATTTAATTTTGATTCTGCAATTGATGTAAGCTGACCAAAAATATCTGTACTACCATTTTTTGCAATAGCATCTACAGACCAAACTTTACCCATTACTTCAATTTGATTGCGATCGATCTGGCGGGTAAGATCGGGACTGATGACTTTCCAACTGTTCCCACGATCATCTGTACGGAATACTTTATTGGCACCAAAATACAAACGTGCATTGTCGTGCTGACTAATCAGCAGGGGCGCATCCCAGTTCCAACGATAAGCCGGTTCATTTTCTCCTTCTGATGGTTTTATACCATAATATTCTCCACTTTTCTTATCAAAGCGAATCAATCCACCATATTGACTCTGCGCATAAATGATATCGGGATTTGACTGGTCTACCTGTGTTTCGAAACCATCTCCAATAGAAGTAATATACCAATCGGAATTAACGATACCATTGGCAGAAGTGGTTCTGCTGGGGCCGCCCAGACTTAGGTTATCCTGTGTACCACCATGTACACTGTAAAATGGATACGCATTGTCTGTAGCTACTTTATAAAACTGTGTTACAGGAAGATTAGATTTAAAATCCCAGCTTTTTGCAAAATCCCATGTTTCATAAATACCGCCATCACATCCTACCATCAAATGATCTGTATCTTTGGGATCAATCCAGATAGCATGGTTATCGATGTGTTTGTTGATCTCGCCTAAATTATACACCGTCTTACCACCATCATCACTCACTTTGTAATATACATCTGTAATAAAAATGCGGTTTATGTCTACAGGATCACAAACGATCTCCTGGTAGTAATTTCCTGATGTAGCAAAACCACTTCTTTTCTCCCAGCTCTGTCCTTTGTCTTTGGAAAGATAGATACCTCCCTTATTATCTTTTCCTTCAACCACTGTATACAATACATCCGGGTTCACCGGGCTGATGGCCAATCCTATCCTGCCCAACTCACCTCCAGGAAAACCGCCTTCCACTTTTTTCCATGTAGCACCCGCATCTGTTGTTTTGTATAAGGCAGATTCTGGTCCGCCGCCAATGTAAGTAAATACCTTTCGCATACGCTGGTGAAAGGATGCATATAACACATTCGGGTTACGCGGATCCATGACAAGGTCATTGCAGCCGGTGTAATTGCTCACTGTTTTTACGGCATTCCATGTTGCACCACCGTCGGTAGATTTATATACACCACGCTCTCCCCCCTCACTCCATACCGGGCCATAAGCTGCTACATAAATGATATTGGAATTGGTAGGGTCTACAATGACTTTGGCAATATGCTCTGAGTTTTTTAAACCCATATTTTTCCATGTCTTGCCAGCATCTTCCGATTTATATACACCATCACCATAAGCAACAGCACGCTGGTTATTGTTTTCACCTGAACCTACCCAGACTATATTACTGTTATTGGGATCTATTGTTACACAGCCAATGGTATAAGAACCCTGTGCATCAAATATGGGTTGAAATGTAACACCATGATTGGTGGTTTTCCATACACCGCCGGCCGAACTGGCCACATAATATTCACTGTGGTTATTCGGATTCACCGCAAAATCGGAAATACGCCCCGATGTTACGGCAGGTCCAATAGAACGAAATTTCAGGTTAGAGAATATTGCAGCACTCCATTCTGCTGAAGCAGCAGGTTTATTTTGTGCCATACCTATTACCGGTAATACAATTACCAGTATTCTTACAATAGATTGAAAGAACAATTTCATATGAATAGCATTAGCTTGGTTAATCATCCTGTTTGCACAGGATAAGTAAAACTAAATATAAGGAAAATAGAAAAAGAAGCAGTCCTGAATTGACTGATAAGTGATAAATGTAAACTGAAATGTTATTTCACTACCTGAAACTTGCCCGATTCTACAATGCGGTTGGTCTGGTCGCGTAGCTGATAGATATAAAGACCACGGTAATACTGGTCATCGAGGTTGATCACCACTTTAGGTTCGGTAATACGTACTTCCGTCATTCGTTTTCCAAGAAAATTGCAGATGAGTAAACTGTAAGATTTATCGACCGTTTTATCAAACTCAAAAGTAATGACTGTAGTAGCAGGGTTGGGATAAAAACGGGATACTTTTGATTGCAATTCCGGAAACTCCGTTAACCTGGAAACATTAAAATCCGGGTCGGATGCAAAGCTGCTTCCGAAGGCCATAAATACCAATAAAAGTATTGTGTACCTTTTCCCCATGGGTTTAATGTTACTCTAAATTAGTTAAATGATGTGATTTATACAAAAAGGACTGTTAAAACAGCGAAATAAGAAATAAGGAATGTCCAAATAAGGAAGTAAAGGCCTTTAACACCCCTTCCTTATTTGGACATTCCTCATTTCTTATTCCTTATTTCTCTGTTCCTAGAGACTCCCCAGGGTTTGCTGAATAGCTTCAAAATTAGGAAGATCGCCGGGTGTTGGACATACTTCTGCATATTTAACCACACCTGATGCATCAATTACAAATGCAGCTCGTTTACTTACACCCTGCATCTCAAAAGCAGGGAAAGTCTCATATAATACACCGAAAGCTTTAGCAGCTTCTTTATTAAAGTCGCTGAGCAACGGGAAATTCAATTTCTGCTCATCACGAAATTTACCCAATGAAAACAGTGAGTCTACCGAAATACCGAAAACCACTGCATTGGTATTGTTATACAAAGAAATATTATCACGCACATTACACAATTCGGTGGTACAAACACCCGTAAATGCAAGTGGAAAGAAAAGTACTACTACATTCTTTCCTTTTTGTTCTGCCAATGATACTTTGTTCTTGTCTGTGTCGAAAAGAGAAAAATCGGGCGCTACAGCACCTACCTGGATACTCATATGATTTGATTTAAGATTGAAATGCTTTACAACAATATTAGTTGAAAAAAGTTGGATGCAGTTTACAACTGCATTTCGGGAACATCTCCGGGTATAATGAGTTTCCCTGCTGTCTTGGCTTTTATTTCTTCCACACTCACTCCGGGTGCACGCTCCAATAGAACAAAGCCATCTTTTGTAATATCGAGTGCTGCTAATTCAGTGACTATTTTTTTTACACAACCCACGCCTGTTAGCGGCAAACTGCATTGAGGTAATAATTTACTCTCTCCTTTCGGATTGGTATGCATCATGGCTACAATGATATTTCGTGCACTGGCCACTAGATCCATCGCTCCACCCATGCCTTTCACCATTTTACCGGGTATTTTCCAGTTGGCTATATCTCCCGTTTCACTCACTTCCATGGCACCCAATACCGTCAGGTCAATTTTACCGGCCCTGATCATACCAAAACTTTCAGCACTATCGAAAAATGCACCGCCGGGAATCACGGTTACGGTTTCCTTACCGGCATTGATTAAATCCGCATCTATTGATGCTTCGGTCGGGTATGGACCCATACCGAGGATCCCATTCTCGCTCTGAAAAATGACCGTCATCCCTTCCGGAATAAAATTGGCTACCAGCGTAGGTATACCTATTCCGAGATTCACATACATGCCATCCTGCAGTTCCTGCGCAATTCTTTTTGCAATTCCGAATTTATCTAAAGCCATGGATGAGGTTGTTTTGATGTTAAAAATGCATGATAGTGTTTAATCGTGAATGGTCAATCGTGAATGGTGAACTTTAAGTACCTAAGTAAAGAAACAACACCCTAACTATTGACGATTGGCGATTCACCATTCACGACTCCCCACTCACTAACTTCACTGTTTTCCTTTCAATTCTTTTCGCATAGTCCTTCCCTTCAAATATGCGGTGTACGTATACGCCTGCCACATGTATTTCATCGGGATCCAGTTCTCCGGGCTGTACAAGATGTTCTACTTCTGCAATCGTAATATTGCCTGCTTTGGCCATAGAAGTGGAGAAATTGCGGGTTGTTTTTCTGAAAACAAGGTTACCCAGTGTGTCTCCTTTCCAGGCTTTCACCAGTGCAAAGTCGGCATGTAAGGCCATTTCCATCAGGTGTGGTTTTCCATCGAATACCCTCACTTCTTTTCCCTCTGCTATTTCTGTTCCATACCCTGCCGGTGTAAAGAAGGCAGGAATACCCATGCCGGCCATCTGTATACGTGTAGCCAGTGTTCCCTGCGGAATAAGGTCTACTTCGAGTTCACCACTCAGCAATTGTCTTTCAAACTCTGCATTCTCTCCGACATAACTGCTGATCATTTTTTTGATCTGTCTGGTTTTGAGTAACAGTCCCAATCCAAAATCATCCACACCTGCATTGTTTGAAATACAGGTCAGTTCTTTTACGCCTTTTTCTACCAGGGCGGCTATGGCGTTTTCAGGTATGCCATTGAGACCAAAGCCACCTAACATCAATGTGACTCCATCCGCTATATCTGCTATGGCGGCTGTTGCATTTTTATACACTTTATTCATAGTAAGGCAATCATTTTTGGGGTTGAAAGGACCTATTGTCACCCCTTTCTGTTTCATATCGTTTTAACCGCTCCTTGTTGGCATATGCATCAAGAGAATCGAGTAATCTTTTAAAAGAAATGGGTCTTCCTTCATAATAACGGTAACTGGTAAAATACCGCTCGCGCGTTACACCATGTACTTTGAATACCATTTCATACATTTTCACATCTTCCTTGTTACGAACAGCGTTGGTATCCTGCACCATTTTTCTGCTGAACCATTCATCTGCTTTCATCATATCCCACATAATCAGTTTCATACTGTCTACGGGTATGATGGCTGTTTTTGTTTCATTGCGGCAGCTTATCTGCATCAATGATATCCAAACTATACAGGCACAGATCAATATCCTCATCGTAGTTCTTCTTTATATTTTGATGCATTGGCAACATCCAGCTCACTTAATAATTCAAGGGCTTTTGCTTTTTCGCCAGCCGGAGCTTTTTTAAAGATACCTACCAGCTCCAGGTATTTTCCCTGCATAAAGAATTGCTGAATCATAGTATTCGGATTCTCCTTACTAAAAGTCTGCAATTGAATCAGCGAATTGATGACACCAGCCCTTGCTTCTGCTTCCTTATCATATAAATTATCCAACCCTTTTCTGTAATACCCGTAGATAATATCATGAATGGTATTATACCTTGTATTGATCAGGTTTTCATTCAACCAGTACCGGTTTCTTAAACCATCAAATATTCTCCAGCCGGAAATACCTCTTCCTTCCGGTGCATTGTTTACAATATTCTGTGCCTTTCTGAAATAAGCTTCTCCTGCTTTGGGAGCAAAAGAATCGTAATCGAGTCCGAGTATGGTATATACATAAAAAGCAAAGATGGCAGTAAGATTAGCTGCCGCAGCATCTGTACCCTGTACCCTGTTTTCATTAAACTCTACCGGTTGAAATTCGAGGTATTTAAATGCCACATCTGCATCCTGAAAATTAATCATGGCTGCCTGGTACGATGAATGATATACCGGTCTTGCTGCCTGTATGTTTAAAGAAGCTTTATAAATATTAGGCTCCAGTATACTTTCAATATTGAGGATAAAACTGCATTCTATTTTTTCATTCTGTTTGTAACTATCGTTTGTCCATTTTCTGTTGTTTAGCAGATTGGTCAACTGGTTTTGCAGGGTGGTAAATATTTTTCTGTCGATATTGGTGGTTACCCTGTTCGATAATACCGTTACCCTTGCCTGTAATTCCTGGGCACCCGCTTCGCTAACAATAATAGCGATCAATAACAGGCTGATGATTTTTTTATACATGCAGGTGCTTTATAATGAATGAAACAATATCAGCCGCTATTTCTTTTTTCGATTTCACAGCAATCTTTTCTTCAGAACCCGACTGGTGAAAGATGGTTACCGTATTGGTATCCACACCAAAGCCCGCATCTTTATCGTTCAATGAATTGAGTACAATACCATCTGCATTTTTGGATTTTAGTTTAGACAGTGCATTCTCTTTTTCATTATTGGTTTCGAGTGCAAACCCTAAGAGAAACTGCCCGGTTTTTTTTTGCTGACCCAACTGATGTAATATGTCTTTATTCTTCACCAGTTCAATGCTCCACTCCTCCTGCTTTTTCTTGATCTTCTCCTGTACTGCCTGTGCAGGTTTATAATCTGCTACGGCTGCCGACATGACTGCAATAGACGCCCCATCAAATGCCGCTACGGCTGCATGGTACATATCATCTGCCGATACTACCGGCTGAACATTAATCCCTTTATAATTTGTTTGCTGACTGGTTGGACCTGTGATCAATACCACATCAGCACCACGCAAATACAATTCTTCTGCAATAGCAAAACCCATTTTACCGGATGAATGATTTCCAATAAAACGAACCGGGTCGATGGCTTCATAAGTAGGGCCTGCCGTTACAATGGCTTTCTTTCCTTTGAGTTCTGTTGTTCTGAAAAAATGTTCTATCAGGTACTGACAGATGTCTTCCGGCTCTGCCATTCTTCCATCACCGAACAATCCACTGGCCAGCTCTCCCTTACCTACTTCAATGACATGGTTACCGTCTTTTACCAGTTGTGCCAGGTTTCTTTTGGTGGATGGATGATGCCACATGTCTTCATCCATAGCCGGCGCTATCACTACCGGACAGGTAGCAGATAGATATACTGCCAGTAATACATTATCGCATAATCCATTGGCCATTTTACCTAATGTATTGCAACTAAGCGGCGCTATCAGCATCACATCCGCCCAGCGACCGAGCATGACATGGTTCGACCATGCATCGCCTTCTACAAGGTCGTGAACAACGGTATTTTTTGATAGGGTAGAAAGTACAACAGGTGATGCAAATTCACGGGCTGCGGGTGTCATCACCACTTTTACTTCGGCACCTGCTTTTATGAGTAAGCGAACCAGTGTAATGGTTTTATAAGCAGCAATGCTGCCGGTGATGCCGATGAGTATTTTTTTTCCTTTTAGCATGATCGTCAATGGTGAATGGTCAATCGTGAATCGTCAATGGTGAATGGTGACTATTTGATGGTAGTGACGATTCTTACATCAATTCCTTATCAATAATGAATATTTTAATCAACGCTATTTCCGAAAGAATCTCACGGAACATTCACGATTCAATATTCATCATTGCCCATTCACCTCCTCAAAGTAACAAAAAACGACAGTCATAATAACTGTCGTTTTCATAAAATTATCTTACCAATAACCTGCCTTATCTGAAAAGGTCGTTATCGTTGTTTCTTCTGTGGTAGATTTTACCTTCCATGAATTCCTGTGTAGCGAGGATGGCAGGATTGGGCATTTTCTCGTAGGCACGCGAAATTTCAATCTGCTCCTTGTTTTCATGGATTTCTTCCAGGCTGTCTGTATGACTGGCAAACTCTTCCAGTTTATTGTGCAGCTCTTCTCTCAGCGACACATTAATCTGGTTAGCTCTGCGCGCAATGATAGCGATGGATTCGTACAGGTTACCTGTTTTCTCTTTAATAGAAATCAGGCTTTTGGTTTCAACCACACTAGCGGTATTAGCGCTCATTTGCCTTCTTAGCTTGCTCATTTTTCTGGTTTTTAATATAATTTGTTGATTGTAATTTGTATTTGTTCACTTCTTCCAGGTGTTTGCTTTCTGCAAAACGATCCTGAAAATCCACACATTCCGATATCACTTTTTCAAAACGTTCTTTCTGTTTTTCTTCATAACTCATCTCCGCATAACGGAAATAAGATTTGATCACCTGCAGCTTGTATTCATCGGCCTTTTTTGAATCGGGGAAATTATCCGATACATTACCAAATGCGATGGCGGCTGCTTTATAGAACCCAAGGTTATAATACAGTTCAGCTCCTTTGTATTCTTTCGCTTCTAATTTCTCTCTGCACTTATCAATGATATCTGTTGCATCCTGTACCCTTTTCGATGTGGGATGCGTATTAATAAACACCTGCATCAACTGCATGGTCTTATTGGTATTGGTCTGATCGAGGTCTACCTTGGGTGACTGTTTGTAATAACAGTAAGCACGCATATAATCGCACTCCTCTCCTTTGGTACTGTTGGGGAAATTTTCTACAAAACTCTTGAACAGGTTCTCTGCATTCAGATAATCTGCCTGGTAGTAATAGGAATAGGCGAACTTGTAGTACATGTCCTCATACCTGGAAGTTCCTTTTACATAAGGGAAGATATCTTCAAAGAGCACTTGTGCTTTTGTATAGTCTTTCTTGGCATAATACTGTTCTGCCATTTTGTATTTATACTCATAGTCTTTGCTCTTTAAGGTCTTAGAGAACTTATTGGAGCAGGAAACCAGTAATACAGCAACCACTAAAATGAGTACAATCCTATTCATACAAGTTGGCAAAATTAGTTAATTACCGGCAATTTAGAAACTTGAATTGGGGAATTGATTATCAGGGAGTTAAGAAAAGCATAAAAAACAGAGAAATAAGGAATATGAAATAGGAAATATGAATTAGAGATTAGGGATTAGAAGACTTTTTTTGGGCGTTTTTGCGGGCTGTGTCGATACTTTTTAGAAAAATATATACCAATTCAGTGCATTCTTTTCTGGCCGCTGACAAATTTACGTTCAGCCCCCAATTGAGTTTCTCTATGATTGCCAGACAATTATTCGTTTCCCTCAATTCTTTTAGTGCAATTTTCATTTTATGGATAAAATCGACCCTTGATTCTGCGGAACAGGCTTCCCCGTATTGCAGAGCCGGTGCACTCCCACTCCTGGTCAACTGCCCTCCCAAATGGTTTCCGGAAAATGTTCTGGGAAGTTGTTCTGCCGTTTGAATACAGATCACTGCAAAACGAATCAGCCTATCTTCAAGGTCAAGTGTACGTTGTATTTCCATAAAGCATATTATCTCACAAATCTCACTAGTTCCCGCTTACAAAAACACCGTATTTATACCACGTATTTATACCCTATTTCCTATTCCTTATTTCCTATTTCTTATTCCCTCCCCTCTGTTAAAGAAAAAGCTGCCTTGCACCGCAAGACAGCCTTTTTCTTTACCTATTCAAACGAAGACGATTAGTTATCGCCTTCTCCTTCCTTCAGTTTGGCCTTGATTTCGGCTAAAGCACCCAGGTCGCCCAGGGTAGCTTTTTCTACTTTCGCCTGGATGTTTTTCACTGCTTTCTTGGTATTGTCAGACTCCGCTTTCGCTTCTTTCTTGGCAATTTCCTTTTCTTCAGCTACTACTTTCTCCCAGATACGGGCATGGCTCAACACGATACGCTTTTCATTGCGATCGAATTCGATCACCATGAACTGAGCAGTTTCGTCGGCTTTCACCTGCGTACCATCTTCCTTGTTCAGGTGACGGTTGGGCGCAAAACCTTCTAAACCATAAGGCAGTTGTACGAGGGCACCTTTGTCGTCCTTACGGGTAACGGTACCTTCATGCAGGGTTCCAACAGCGAAAGTATCTTCCAGGGCATTCCATGGATCTTCTTCCAGTTGTTTGTGACCCAACTGCAGTTTACGGTTTTCTTTATCGATGCTGAGGATGATGATATCGATATGTTCTCCCACTTTGGTGTAATCACTTGGGTGGTTGAAACGTTTCAGCCAGCTCAGGTCGCTGATGTGGATCATACCGCCGATACCTGGTTCCAGTTCAACAAATACACCGTATGGAGTGATGTTTTTCACCAGTCCTTTGTGTTTGCTGCTTTCCGGGAATTTGGTTTCGATGGTGCTCCATGGATCATCGCTCATTTGCTTGATGCTGAGACTCATCTTACGGGCATCTTTATCGAGGGTAACCACTTTGGCTGCATACTCATCGCCCAGTTTGAAGAATTCCTTCGCATTGATCGGTGTATTTGCCCATGTGATTTCAGATACGTGTACCAGACCTTCAACACCAGGCTGAATTTCTAAGAAAGCACCGTAATCTTCTATATTTACCACTTTACCTTTTACTACTGAACCTTCAGACAGACCTTCAGGCAGCACATCCCAAGGGTGTGGAGTTAACTGCTTCAGACCTAAGCTGATACGTTTTTTGTCGTCGTCGAAATCCAGTACCACCACCTGCAATTTCTGGTCCATCTTCACCACTTCGCTTGGGTGAGAGATTCGGCCCCATGAAATATCGGTGATGTACAACAGACCATCCAAACCACCAAGGTCCATGAAAGCACCGAAATCTGTGATGTTTTTCACCACACCTTCTAATACCTGGCCTTTTTCGAGTTTGCTCATGATCTCTGCACGCTGTGCTTCGATATCACTTTCGATCAGTGCTTTGTGTGATACAACGGCATTCTTGATCGCTTCGTTAATCTTCACTACTTTAAACTCCATGGTCTTACCTACAAACTGATCGTAATCAGTTACAGGTTTTACATCGATCTGAGAACCTGGTAAGAATGTTTCCATACCAAATACATCAACGATCAATCCACCTTTGGTTTTGCTGGTAACGGTACCGGTAATGACTTCACCTGTTTTGTGAACTTCAACGATACGCTCCCATGCACGGAAGATGCGGGCAGACTTACGGCTGAGGTGCAGATTACCATTGCGGTCTTCTTTCTCTACCACCATTACTTCTACTTCGTCACCAATTTTCAGACCCTGAACATCGCGGAATTCGTTCAGTGATACAAGACCATCACTTTTAAAACCGATGTTTACTACCACATCTGTTTTAGTAAGGGCCACTACACCACCTCTTACGATTTCGCCATCTTCAATCTGTACGAAAGTGTTGTCGTACACTTTATCGTATTTTACTCTTTCAGACTCGGCATAATGACTAACGTTACGTTTGTCGATACTCCAGTCGAAATCATCGTGCGCTGTTTCTACAACGGGCGCTGCTACAGGTGCATTTGTTGTCGCAGTAGTAACTTCTGCTACCTCTGGGGCACCAGCGTTCTCCTGAGCATCTGCGTTTAATTGTTTACGGAAAATGTTCATAAAATAGTCCCGATGGTTTAATAAATCAGGGGTGCAAAAGTAGGGAAAAAGTCGGGAAAATGGGATATTTTGGGGAAGAGAATTGGTAGATTTCAGGAATACAAATATGGATTTTTGTGGCTTGAAAGGTTAAAAGTGAAGATATATTTAATAATTTTAATGTAACAGAGGCTTATGAATACAGCTGAGGATTGCTTAAGATATTTGCAGGATAGAAATTGGATCAAGCTAAATAATATACTTTCCAAAAACAAAAGTGCCCAGAATATAGCTGAATCACCAATATTTTCAATATTTGAGACTGTTTTTATTGATGAACTCAAGAGACATGAAAGTGAAACAAATGAAGACCACCAAGCTGTTGCGACAAGAATTTTGCAACTACACAAGTCAAACGATTCAGCTTTAGTTCTGTCAGAAACCGCACTTAAGAAAATCGCACGGTACCTTTTTAACAAGAATCCTGATAGGAAATATGCTGAATTGCTTGGAAATGATTCAGATGCTCAATTATTCTTAAAAAATGAAGCAAAAGTAATTGAAGAGAACATTACTAATAGCCGTATTGGCGCAAATCTTAACGTAAAGATTGGAGAAGATGGGAAGCTCAAATTCAATAAAGACATTTTCAATGAATCGCCTCAAGAGAAAGAACTTTTTTTTGCCGCAAAATCTATATTACCTGATAAGATTTTACTCCCAAATGCTGCACTTAGTACTATAATTAATTCGAAAGTTTGTAGCCGCTTAGATAAAGAAACGATTAGCTTTTTTTATAAATCGACTCTCGATTTGTGTATTGTAAATCCAACTACTTTTAGATCCGAAATATTCATTGAGCTTGACAGTAGTTGGCATGACCAGCAGAAAAACATAGCTAATGATACTATGAAAGATCTAATATTTCGTGAAGCAGGTTTAAAACTACATCGTCTAAGAAAAAAAGAAAATAAAAAAATGATAGAGATATTTGAATTATTTATTAATTCGATTAATCCAGTATAGTTTAACCTTTTTGTAGTAATCCTTCTCCTTAGATTGTTCTTTGTCTATGTCTCTCGTAGAGGCCCACAGGAATCCGTTGGAGACTCGGCGCCAGTTATACAGCTATGGTATAACATTTAGTTTTGCTTATACCCGTTCATCTGTCAAATGCTACTTCACAGTATTCAGTAAAATTGAAAATTCTTTAGTGTGTTTGGTTCACAAAACATTGTCGATATTAATTGACTTCAGGCTTTTTGATTTTTTTCACCTGTTCAAATTCACTCTTCCCTTGTTCTTCAGACATCAAAGTTAAAACTGGGCGACCGAGTGTAATACCAGTTTCAAGTTCGCATTTGAGATAATATGACTTTCCGTATTCTAGTTTAATCTTCACGGATCTAGTAACACCGATATTCGCCCAGAATTCACAGATTCCTTCCTGCTGCAACTTAACAATTGTCTTTGTATTGTTTCGGATTTTTGCAATTAAAATACCGTCCTTAATTAGTTGGTTTGAGAAATTCAAATCATATCCAAGTAATGACCCTTCAAACCTTTGTGGACGATAAACATATATTGTACAGTAAGGAATTGAATCTTGCGCTTTAATATCTTGTATCAATGTAAAGGCAAGTATAAATGAAATTAAAAATTTCATATTTGAATATTGTGATTGATCAAATGTAATAAAATCTAAATAATCCTTTTTTCTCCTCTCGACATCTCTCGCAGACAGTTCGCCATTCCTTCTCCACAGCCTGTTCCTCTCCACATCTCTCGAAGAGAACTCGGCGCCGGTTACACAGCTATGGTATAATATTTAATTTTGCTTTTACTATGGCCACCCCATTCGGAAACTTATTTTCAGGAAAATACAACTGCAATATGTTCATCATCTGATCATATGATAGATTTCACAAGCACGTTTCGTCTGCTTTAATTGCGTACTTTTATGGTAGCAGCAAGCCAAACAGACCGCCGTAACAACAAAACAATGGAAAACATACTATTCGACTTTATATCCAAATACATTACACTGACAGAAGACGAGAAGAATGTACTTATTTCTCTGGACCTGTTTCGCTCGGTTAAGAAAGGAACGATTTTACTGAAAGAAGGGCAACATACGAAAGAAAGTTACTTTGTTTTAAAAGGCTGTATCCGTACTTATTACCTGATTGACGGGGAAGAAAAAACAACTGCTTTCTACACGGAAATGGACGTGTTGACGCCTCATTTTGTAATCAATAAAACGCCTTCAGAATATTTCATCAGTTGTGTGGAAGACAGCATTCTTACCGTTTCAAATGCTGATATGGAAGCAGAAGTAAACAGTAAATTTCCGAAGTTCGAATTAATGTGTAGAAAATTGTCGGAAGAATTGCTGGCGCAGCAGCGAATTGACTTTGACGGGTTTAAAACCTCCTCCCCTGAACAACGATACCTGAATTTATTAGAATCAAGACCAGACCTTATTCAGCGTGTTCCCCAACACCAGTTAGCCAGCTATTTAGGCATCACACCCCAGTCTTTAAGCAGACTCAGAGCAAGAATTCTGGAGAAAAAGAGCTAAGCCTCATTTCTTAACTTAAGTGAACGTACCTACGCTTCCGCCCAATCTACTTTTGCATCATCACTTATTACTAAAAAGAGATGCAGAAGAAATTTGTATGGATGGGATTTGTCTTTCTGTGGGCAAATAGTCTACAGCTGAAGGCACAGGATGCCGGAAAAGACAGTACGCAGAAAAAATGGTTTGTTGGAAGTTCGCTATTGATGTTAGGGAATTTAGATAAAGTAAACAATCCTGAGTATGTACAATTCAATGTTGGCTACAGGATTACCCCCAAAGATGTTGTTTCATTCAGGTTTAAAAGATCCATTTATGCCTGGCCATTAGGCATCCCCTTTAGTTCACCTTCATTCGATGCACCGGGAGAGAATTATCCGGGTCATGCACGCATACTTGCACCTACACTAGGATACCAGCGGTTTTGGTGGAAAGGAGCTTATACATCCGTTTACGCGTTACATGCTTTTGAAAAATATATTGATGCCAATAAGAAAAAGGTCGGAAATGGTTACACGCTATACCTGGATTTTTACCTGGGTTATCAGTTTAAGTTTTTTAAAAACCGCTTCTTTTTTGAACCCGCTATTGGAATCAGTTATTGGCCTGTAAGAACAAATGTTCCCGGTGCTTTTAAAGCAGTAGAAAATAAATGGAATAACTATTTTATTCAACCCGGGCTTGACTTTGGATTTAATTTTTAACACATAATTTATGCGTACAGAAAAAATTATGCAAAAAAATTTGCAAGATATCACGGTAAGTGTGAAACTAAAGCTGGCTGCGCTGTGGGCTAGTTTTATGTTTCTCTACATCTATGTAGATTATTTTCACTTGTACATGCCGAATAAGATAGAAGATATACAGAAAGGAAAGGTATTTGTATTTGATATTACACAGGGATTCATTTTCACTGCACTTTCGCTGGCTACTATTCCGATATTGATGATTTTTCTTTCTGTTACGCTCGCTGCCAGAGTAAATCGTTTAACAAATATCATTGTAGCAATAGCTCTTATTCCTTACATGCTATTTAACCTGGCTGGAGAAGCCTGGATCCACATGATTTTTGCGGCAGCTGTAGAAGTAGTGCAGCTTTGTCTGATCATCCACCTTGCATGGAAGTGGCCAGGTGATGAAACTTTACGTCCCGACAAACAATGAGGCAACATGCTGTTGTTGCAGGAAATGATTGTTATACAAGTAAATAACTTTCTGTAGACTTAAATGCTGAGTTTATAGATGTAACCGTTCTGGCACAAGCGAAGATGGCATTTAAGAATATATTTGCCACCCTAAAAAGCCGGCTTTGAAAAAATGACATCGTTTAAATAGATCCCGCATTTTCGAACTTAAGGAACTTAGAGATCATACCCCCTATTACGATTCACTTTTTGAAAAAGATAAAAGCTGGCAAGAACAGTTTCTCAGGCCGCAGCTTAAAAAGCAATTTGCCATTACGATAAATCACTTTTTCAAATTTAAAATATCGAAATATACATACATCAATTTAACAGTATCTCTATCCATAAACAAAGTCAAACAAAAAGGGATTTACATAAGTAATACAAATTATGAAACTAAGAAAAACAAGCAAAGCCCTGTTACTACTTTTATTATTAAGTTCAATCCAAAAAGGTTTTGGACAAAAAAGCTACACCATTAGTGGTAGTGTTAAAAGTAAAAGCACGGGTGAGTACATTATTGGCGCAAGTGTTAAAGTATTAAATAGCAATGCTGGCACGACCTCAAATGAATATGGCTTTTATAGCATTTCACTAGCGCCCAACAGCTACCAGATTGTGTTTAGCTCACTGGGCAAAACACCGGATACTTTAAGCATTCAACTGGTAAGTAATATCGAAAAAAATATAAGCCTGCTGGAAGCCAACACCGAGTTAACCGGTGTTACCGTTACCAGCAATAGGTCTTCCGGCCGTTCTGTTAGTGGCTCTCAAATGGGCATCGAAAAATTATCGGTACAGGAAGCCAAAAACATTCCGGTGATTTTCGGTGAAAAAGATTTATTAAAAACCATTCAGTTGCTCCCAGGCATTAAAACTGCCGGAGAAGGTAACAGTGGCATTTTTGTAAGAGGCGGAAGCACCGACCAGAATCAAATAATCCTCGATGAGGCCAATATCTACAATGCAGCTCACTTGTTTGGCTTCTTCTCCACTTTTAACAGTGATGCGATAAAAGATATTGCCGTGTATAAAGGTGGAATGCCGGCACAATACGGGGGAAGGTTAAGCAGTGTGCTGGACGTAAGAATGAATGAAGGTAACAACCAAAACAAGAGCGTTAGTGGTAGCGTAGGGCTCATCAGTGCAAAACTGAACGTTGAAGGGCCTATTCAAAAAAATAAATCTTCTTTCCTGATTACCGCCAGAAGAACCTATGCCGACGTATTCTTACAACTAGATGAAAAATCGAAAGAAAATCAACTATACTTTTACGATTTAAACGCCAAGCTAAACTACGAACTTGGCAAAAAGGACAAGCTCTACTTAAGTGGTTATTTCGGTAAAGATCTTTTAGGATTTAACAACCAATTTAAAACCAATTGGGGTAATGGAACCGGAACTCTTCGTTGGAATCACATTTTTAACAGCCGTTTATTTTTAAACAGTTCCTTAATATTCAGTAATTACAACTATGAGTTTAAAGTTAAAAATGGCACCAACGATATCAGAATCTTTTCCCAGATCAGGGATTGGAATCTAAAGCAGGATTACCAATACAGCATTAACAACAATAACAATTTACGCTTTGGATGGTCCAGTATTTATCATATTATTCGTCCCGGAGAAATTACAGGCAATGCAACTTCTAGTATCAACGATAACATTCAGGACAAAAGATATTCTTTTGAAAATGCTGTTTATGCAAGCAACACATTAAAGCCCAGCAAAAATCTGAATATCACAATTGGCGCAAGGCTTAGTGCTTTTAACGTCATGGGTGGAGGTGATTTTTTTGATATAGATGACAAGGGTAATATTAAAGATACGATTGCATATGCAAAAGGAGCAGTGGTAAAAACCTATTACAACCTTGAGCCCAGGGTTTCTATTGGCTATATGTTAAATGCCAATACATCCATCAAAGCAGCATATACGCGTAATGCGCAGTATATGCACCAAATAACGAATTCAAATGGTTCAAATCCTTTAGATAAGTGGGCCAGCACCAGTAATATCATTCAACCACAAATCAGCAACCAGTTCAGCATAGGTTATTATACAAACATCCTGCAAAACGCCTATGAGTTTACCGCTGAGGCTTACTATAAAGAAATGGAAAATGTTTTAGACTATAGAAATGGAGCTGACCTTTTTTTGAATGAAACCGTTGAGGCACAATTATTATTTGGCAAAGGCCGGGCTTATGGTGTGGAGTTGATGTTAAAGAAAAAAACAGGTAAACTTACCGGATGGATCAGTTATACTTTAAGTAAGTCGGAAAGAAAAATTATCGGCATCAATAACAATCAATGGTACAATGCAACACAAGACAGGCCTCACGATATTTCAATTGTTGGCATATACCAGATAAGCAAAAAATGGACACTTAGCGGAAACTTTGTTTTCTATACCGGCAACGCTGTTACATTTCCTTCGGGTAAATACCAGGTTAATGGACAAACAGCTTATTACTACAACAGCAGAAATGCAGATAGAATGCCGAATTACCATCGTTTAGATTTTGGTGCTACCATGCAATTAAAGAAAACAAAAAAATGGAGCAAGGAACTGGTGTTTGGTTTATACAATGTATATGGCAGAGAAAATGCCTATGCCATTAATTTCAAAGACAACAAGGATAATCCAAATATTACAGAAATAAAGCAAACCACTTTATTCCGTTGGGTTCCATCGATATCATACAATTTCAAATTCTAATAAGCAAATACTAACATACATGAAAAAGAAACATTCAATTATATATATAGCATTACTGCTGTTTGCATTCACCAGTTGCGAAAAAGTAATAGACCTTGATTTAGATACTACAGCTCCGCTTATTGTAGTAGATGGTGAGGTAACAAACAGCGTAACAAGAGGCAGCACAGTTAAACTATCTTATACTAATAAAGTAAAATCTGATAACAGCATAGTGCCATTAACAGGTGCAACTGTTACCATACAAGAAGATAACGGAACAGTGTATTCATTACCAGAAACAGCCACTGGCATTTACCGAAACCCCGGTTTAGTGGGTGTTACAGGTAAAACCTATCATCTGAAAGTGGTAACAAATGGCGTTACACTCACCTCAAGTTCAAAGATGCCGGTAATGGTTAATTTAGATTCTTTGGTAGTAGAGGATTTCCCATTCTTTGACAAAACAGTAAAAGTGGTAACGCCTTTTTACAACGACCCAAAAGGATTTGGTAATAATTACAATTTATTTATGTTTAAAAACGGAAGGCTGATAAAAGACATTTTTGCCTATGACGATTCATTCATTGATGGCAAAAAAATCACCTTCCCGCTGATTTATTCAAGAGAAAGTGATGAGTTCAAAAAAGGAGATGTGATTGAAGTTGTCATGAATTGTATTGACTATGCCAATTATAAATATTGGTTTAGTTTTTCGCAGTCTTCCACTGGTAGTCCACTTGCCGTACCAGACAATCCGATCACGAATATTACCGGCAATGCCATTGGTATTTTCGGAGCCAATACTTATCAAAAAAAGAGTATAATAATACCATAACTGAAATAATTGATCATTTAACCAGTCCGGGTAATAAAAAAGGTGTAAAAAATATTTTTGCACCTTTTTATTTAAGTGATCATTATGAGTGACTCTTCACCTGAATTCTTCTCAAAATTTATTGTTTTATTACCTGAAGTATAAAAACAATGGTCACGACTGAATATAACTCTGCAACTGGTTAATTGTTTCTGCCTGTGTAAGAATGGTTTCTGTTACCAGATCGTTGATGGAAATGATGCCTACCAGTTGTTCCTCTTCTATCACTGGCAAATATCGAAGGCGATGCGAGGTCATTAACTGCATACAGGCATCTACACTGTCGTTTACTCCTACATAGGGGAAATCAGTCGTCATAATATCCCCTACCGGTGTATCACTTGAATGACGTCCTTTGAGAATGACTTTACGTGAATAATCTCTTTCGGTCATAATGCCAGCAAATTTTTCATCTTTCATCACTACTACTGAACCTATGTTCTGTTCAGACATAATACGCAGCGCATCAATAACGGTCATTTCCGGTGGCACAATGGTTACGCGGTTTCCTTTCCGCTGGAGAACATTACTTACTTTTCGCATGGCAGGTGTTTTACACCCTTAATATAACGGATTGATCTGACATATGCAAGCCCCGGGGGCAGGAATGAGTAATAAGAAATAAGGAATAAGAAATCAGAAAGCGGGTGCCCCATTTCCTGATTTCTTATTCCTTATTCCTCTGTTGCTCTGTTCTCCTAGTCTGTCTTCAGCGCCTTGTCGATCAAAAAGATCATATTGGCTCTGTGTGCCTTTGTTTCTTCGTTGGTTGAAACAGCAGCAGCCAGCTTGGTACGGAGTTTACGTAAACTGTATAAAATAGCTGCTTTTGATACATCATCAACAGGCGACTGTGCTGTCATCAGGTTGGCAGTTCCTTTTACGAAAGATGTCTGCAGGTACTGACGATATACATTTACATTACCATTGATATCTGCATCAAAAATACCTTTTACCAGGTCGTTCATTACATCTGCCACACTATACTGGTTACCATACAAACGTGTGTTGTTGATACGCTGTAAAGTAGATGGGTTCAGAATATGTGCCAGTGTACCTCCTACCTGAATGGCGGTGATATTGTTGGTTACTTTATAATCTTCTCCATTATTGGGCTGGTTAAACCCACGACGCTGTAATTGCAGGTAAGGAAACACCTGTGCATCTGTATCAAATGCATTAGGGGCAAACACATATTTTGTCAGCACTTCCATGGCTTTTTTCTGTGTAGCCAGTGGTGTGGGTGTATATGGTTTGTTACCTGAATTCTGTTCAGGGAAACTTCTGTCGATGTAAACACCACCTACATAACGGCTCACTGCATTGATCATGCTGTTACGCTGACCGAGTAATGCACCATAGCGCGCACGAAGTTCTGCATAAGACTGTCCGGGTTTGCTGTATTTCTGTACCAGTTTACCCATGAGGTTATTGACCAGTTTGAAACGTTCTTCTGCATAACCAATGGCATCACTGGTAAGATCGTTTACGTTTACGCGCGGATCCATGGCTTTACCTGGCGCACGCATATCATCACCATCATTACCAAATGCCAGTTTAGGATCGGTACTGCGTGATAATATTTTTGTGATACCAGCTTCTTCACCTGCCGCAGAAAATGGTGTATAACCAAATTCAATAGCCCATAAATCGTAAGGACCTGCTTTGGTTGTATAGTAATCACCCTGCTTGCTTCTGTCTAATGAAACGTTGATGGCAGGATAATCCATTACGGAACCAATCAAACCAATCTGACGTGTAATTGATGTGTTGTTGATATCGGCGGGTGATAACATCTGGCTGGCTTTCATGTTGTGGTTAAGTCCCAGTGTGTGCCCCATTTCATGCATGATGAGATAAATAAGAAACTGCTTGTGCATTTCTTTGATCTCAGCTTCTGGCGCATCCATGGCCTGTAAAGTAGTCTGACCAGTCATAAACTGCGCTTTCAATTCACCTGCCAGTGTACAGGTTGCATGATTGTTCATGTTTAAACCGGGCTGGCGCAGGAATGACTCCATTGATGGACCATTGTACAATTCATCTGAAATAGGTGTTGCACTTCCAGAGAACCATTCTACGGTGATATCAGCACCCAGAATTTGTCCGGTACGTGGATTTACAAAGCTGGGTCCTATGGCCCCATAAGGTGGTTGTGCAGAAGATACCCAGCGAATTACATTGTAGCGGATATCGGCTGGATCCCATGTAGCATCATCGGGCATGATTTTCATTTGTACCGCATTTTTAAATCCGGCTTTTTCAAATGCTTCATTCCATTTCAAACCTGCTTCCATGATGGTCTGACGGTATTCTATCGGCGTGGTATTTTCAATCCAGTACACCAGTGGTTCAACCGGCTCGCTCAGCGCAGCAGAAGGGTCTTTCTTTACCAGTCCCCATCTGTTGATCATATCTTTAAAAGGTGTTGGGCTGATGCTGGTCTGATCATTACGCTGCTGAGTGAAATAACCAACACGTGGATCATCTCTTCGCGCGCGGAAATCGTTCTTGGGCATTTCAATAAAACTGTGCTGCATGCGTACACGCACATAACGGGCATCGGTAATATCCGGACCGGTAGCTGCAATCGTACTGGGATTATCGTATGAAAGATCTACCACTACATCCGTATTGTTGGGGAAGGAGCGGATATTGGCATACTTCGATTTGGTTGGGTTTAGGCCACCCAGGTTAAAGGTGAAAGGTGTTGCCTGACCGGGTGCAAAAATGGGCTTTACAGGATCCATTTTCTCACTCAGGAAAAGCTGGTCAACACTTACCAGATAACCCAATGAATCTTCGATACTGAATTTGTCGTTGTAAAAAACCGCCTCGGGTTTATCTACATCTTCGGTTTTACTTACCGGGTTCGATTTGTCGTAAAAGAATCCTGTATTAACCACCAGGAACTCTATTTTATCGTATGCTTTACGCATGGTGAAAACACCGGTGTTTCTGTGCATACTCTGGTGCAGGAACAGAGATGTGGGGCCATTGATGGAGAAGCTCTGGTAAATGAACTCCTTATTCAACTGGTCCTTTCTTATGTACATCTGAACACTTCCTGTTACCGTATCCTGGTAAAGGGTAAACAATCCATCGATTTTTTTATTTCCTTTTGTTCTGTCGGCAACGGATGGCTTTTTAGGCGCTGCCGCCGGTTTTGAAGTATCTCCGGGAGGTCTGGCTCCAGGCGGAACCGCTCCGGGTTGTTGGGCATGGGTGTATAAACCCAGTATTCCAGCACACACAACTGTGGCTATCAAAGGTCTTCTCATAGCGAGTGTTTTAGTTCGATTCAAAATAATGAAACCTGTCCAAAAATTACCATCGGTTTGGATAAGTGGCAAAATTTAACAATAAGTGTAGGATAGCAAGTTTAAGATTGACCTCTTGACTCAGGAAATAAAGGAGTGGATTGCCTTCCGTAGAGAAACAATACTATCATTGGGTAACTCTGATTATTGCTCACTTTTCTGTTTGCCCTGTAAGCCATCCATTCCTCACCTTAACAGCGGTGGCATTAGCCAAAGGATCTATCGTTAAAGCATAGGAGCGCTCCTCTTTCTCTCCAAGTTTGAATTTCAACATCACGCTCTCATTACCAGTGATCACATGGATACGTATTTCATCTCCTGTTTTCGTCCCCGCGATCGCTTTATTGTAATCAGCCACTGTTTTTACCTGTTGTTCATTTACTGAAAGAACTTTTGCCTGTCTTCTCAAACCTGCATTCCAGGCAGGTGATTGCCAGTCTACTGTATTTACCACAACTGTATCTCTTCTGTCGGCCACCAATATACCTGCATAAGCCGGAACCATTTTTGGTGTCTGGTCTACCAATAGTCCTGCGTAGGCAAAATAACGGGTATAGTCCAGCGGTTTCAGCGTATAGATATAGTCAAAAAAATCATCCATATTTTCACTACATATTGTTTCAATTTCTTTTTTCAGTTCTGCTTCTGTAAAACCACGTCCTTTCTTTTTGTAATACTCATAGTACAGTTTACGCATTACATCATCCAATGAACGTTTGTTGCCTGTTGTGTACCTGATCCTGAAATCAAGCATCACACCCACCACCGGACCTTTATCGTAATAAGAAATGGTTTTGTTTATTTCATCCCCCGTTCTGCCAAAAGGACCATCAGACCATGTTTCATAACTGGAGGCCGCTAATGTCTGGAACAGTCTTCCGGGTTTTGCTTCGTAGGATGCTACCTGTTGCTGAACTGTTGCCAGTGCTTCTTCATCCGTTTTCAATCCTGCCCTTCGTAGAATCAGGTTTTCATAATAGACGTTCAGTCCTTCCGATACCCATAAGGAATTGGTACGGCTTCCCTTGTTATAATCGAAGGGCCCCAGTTCAACAGGTCTGATTCTTTTTACATTGTAATGATGGAAATATTCATGCGCCAGAAAATGGTACATGCGATTACGCGCTGCCCTGTTGGTTGATAAACCCTGTCCGCTAAAAGAAATGGATGTTGAATTGAGGTGTTCTATTCCACCAGCACCCGGACCAATGGCTAGAAAACTATAATGTTCATAGGGAATATCGCCAATGATACCAGATGCAGTATGTACAATTTTCTGAAGATCATTCATAAATGAGGCCCGATCAAATTCACCTGGTTTATACGCTACAAAATAATGCGGCTTATTATTTACCGTAAACGATGGCAGGTCTTCTAACTTACTTCCCAGAAGAAAGGGACTGTCGTAAAGAATATCAAAATCTGGTGAACGATAAGTAAAAGATTCGCCTTTTACAGGATCAAGACCTGTTGCAATCCGGTTCCAATTGGTATAGGGTTGAATACTGATAACTGATGAATAAGCAAGCCCTCCTACCGGGTATACAAAAATACCGGCTGGCGACAGGTAAGCAAATTCTTCATCAATATAATTGGATGCTACAAAACGTCTGTTACCAAAAATGCGATAAAGCACAGTGAAAGCTTGTCCATCACTCTCTATAGCCCAGCGGTTAGCTGTTTGTTGCTTCCATACCAGGGTATCACCTTTTGCATTTTTTACTTTGAAATCTTTCAGGTCTTTTGAAAAATACATCAACTGATAATAACCAGTTGTCCAGTTAGGCAATTCAAATTCAACCGTCTTTTTCCCTTTGGGATCATACTTCATTTCAACACTCACAAAATGTTCTGCCGCCTGAGGGAATGACAAACTGAAATGAATAGATGGTGTTTGCGCTGTTACCAGTAGCACAGTACATACACTCAACATGAGTAAGACTACCCTATCTGAAAGGTTTTTAGAAGTATGTGGTTGCATAAGTGGGTTTTGACACAGACAAATTATTCATTTGCCATGGCATTTCCCTGTTACGAATTAACCAGAGTTTCTTGCATTTTAGCTGAGATGGTTGCCTGCAATCGTTTTTGCGGCTAAAAAACCACTGGTCCAGGCATTTTGAAAGTTAAAGCCTCCTGTAATGCCGTCAATATCCATCACTTCACCAGCAAAAAATAACCCTTCCACTTTTTTACTCTGCATGGTATTGGGATCTATCTCCGATAATTTTATACCTCCACAGGTTACAAACTCTTCCTTAAAAGTGGTTTTCCCTTTTACATTGAATTCATGCGTGGTAAGACTTTGTATCAGTTTATTCTGCAGTTTAGCGGGAAGATCAGCCCATCGCATTTCTATTTGTATGGTACATTCTTCCAAAAGGTATAACCATAAACGATTGGGTAACTGAAAAGGATTTTTACTGCCGATTTTTTGTGAGGCGTTGCTCTCTCTTATCTCCTGCCATCTTTCCCGCAACTGGTTTTCTGTTTCTGTACCCAGCCAGTTAACCAATAGGGTAAAATTATATTGCTGTTCTGCCAGTATTCTCGCACCCCATGCAGAAAGTCGGAGTATTGCGGGTCCGCTCATACCCCAATGCGTTATTAGTAAAGCTGCTGTTTCAGACAGTTTGGTTCCGGTTATTTTTACCGTTGCACTGGGTACACTTACACCCATCAATGAAGTAATCGGGTGCCCAGGCATATTAAAGGTAAAAAGTGAGGGAACAGGTTCTTCGATGCTATGTCCGGTTTGCTTTAGCCATTCGAACATGGCAGATTTGGGGTAACCTCCTGTTGCTATACAGATATAATCCGCCGCTATGGTTGTGTTATTAGATAATGAGACAACAAATGCCGCTCCTTTTTTTTCAATGGTTTTTACTTCTTTATTGAGCTGCACTTCCACATGGTATTTATCTGCTTCCTTTAACAAACAATCAATAATGGTTTGTGAATTATCTGATGTGGGAAACATTCGTCCATCGGCTTCCGTTTTTAATACGACTCCTCTTTCTGCAAACCATGCAATGGTATCGTTGGTGTTAAACCAGTGAAAAGATTTTTTCAGGAAATTTTGTCCGCGCGGATATCGTTTAGCTAATTCAGGAATCTCAAAACAGGCATGTGTTGTATTGCATCTTCCTCCGCCACTTACTTTTACTTTTGCTAATAGTTTACCGGTTTTTTCCAGCAATATCACTTTCAACTGAGAATTTATTCTCGCCGCATTTACGGCACAGAAAAAGCCGGCTGCCCCTCCTCCTATCACTACGAGTGTTTGTTGCATGGTTTATTTCATCAGCATGATAGCAGCCATTGTTTCAATGCCGTTCCACAAATTACGTATGCGGATATTTTCATTCTCTGCATGCTGGTTGTTGTCGTGATTGGCTATAGGTACCGATATGGTATTGGCTTTTAAGAATTTTTCAAACTTATACAATGGCAGACTTCCTCCCAATGAGGGTACTATTACCAATGTTCCTTTGGTGGTTGCCCGCACTGCTTCTACTATTTCTTTCGCAATTGGAAGATCCATAGATGTACGCTGCGCATTATACCCATCATGCTTAATTACTTTGGCTATTTTGGGATATTGTTTTCGCTCTTCAGCAGTAGGTTCCTTATCTGTTATATAATAACCCTGTGCTTTTATATGATCTGCCACGCGCTGTTGCTGTACCTGGTAATCGTTTCCTTTTACCAGTCTGAGATCAAGCGTTGCCATGGCTGTTGTGGGAATAACATTTGCTGCGAGTTTACCTGCATTGGCACTTTGCATACCATTAATATTCAGGGAGGGTAACATCAGCGCTTGTTGTAAAGTATAACCATTCATTTCGGGCTGAATAAAACCAAGTTCCTTTTTCATCTGCTCATCTGCCAGAGGCATTTTTGCAATAGCGTCTTTTTCTGCCTGAGACAATGGAGTTACATCATCATAAAAGCCTTTGACGGTTACTCTGCCGGTTTCATCCTTCATTGATGCCAGTAGCTTAGCCATCATCATAGCAGGGTTAGGTACCCAGTTACCATAATGACCACTATGCAATGGTCGTGTAGGGCCATAAACAGTAATGTCCATATTTGCATCTCCTCTTACGCCAAAACAGATCAGCTTATTACCTGACTGGTGCACAGGTCCGTCGCAGATTACCCAGATGTCAGACTTTAATTCATTGGGATACTTGACTAAAATTTCCTGCAGGTGACCGGATCCAGCTTCCTCCTCTCCTTCAAAGAAGAATTTCACATTACAGTTGGGCAACTGACCAGATTTGATGATGGCTTCATAGGCCCATAGTATAGCCATTACTCCACCCTTGTCATCAGACGCACTTCTGGCAAAAATTCGCCATTCTTCATCGATCGGGTTACCGGGTGTTGGAAGCTGGATTATTTTTTCAGCATCGGCTGTTGTTCCATTCACCAATACAGGAGAGAATGGTTGAAAGCCTTTTGCCCATTTGGAAGGATCTACTGGTTGCCCGTCGTAATGCGCATAAAAAATGATGGTCTTTACAGCACCGGGTACTTTTATTTCTCCATAAACGGCAGGTGGTGCATCTTTTGTATCTGGCTGGAGCAACTTTACATCCTGGATATTGCGTTTACGCATCATATCCATTATGACTGAGGCATTTCGTTGAATATTGTATGTATCCGAAGCTACATTCGGAATAGCCAGCAACTCCATGAATTCCTTCAGCCATTCATGTTCTTTTTCCTGTCTGAGTTTTCTTACTTTTTCAATTGCAGGTGGCTGTGCAGTCAGCATTAGAGACTGCATACACAAGGTGAAAAGAATAAACAATGTTTTCATCGGAAGCAGTTTTAATGCATGACTTTATTCTTTAGTAATAAGTTGCATTGAGGTTTGGATTGGCCTTTTCAGCAGCTTCAATAATACTATAATCAGATAGAATCAATGCCTCACCACGTTTAACACATACATCGTGTTCAAAATGACAGGACACTTTTCCATCCTGTGTGCGGATGGTCCATCCGTCATCTTCTGTATACACATCTTTTGTTCCAAGGTTAATCATGGGTTCAATAGCCAGTACAAGGTTCTCTTTCATCTTTGGTCCATTGCCTCTCTTACCATAATTGGGCACCTGCGGATCTTCGTGCAGGCTGCGTCCTAAACCATGACCCACCAATTCTCTTACTACACCATAGCCATGTTTTTTTTCGGCATGTTCCTGTATGGCAAATGAAATATCTCCTACCCTGTTGTTGACGGTTGCTTTTTCTATCCCTTTATAAAGTGACTCCTTGGTTACTTTTACCAACTGCATAATTTCAGGTGCTACTTCTCCCAAAATAAAAGTATATGCATGATCACCATGCCATCCGTTGAGAATAACACCCATATCTATTGTTACAATATCACCATCCTGTAATGCAGTATCGTTAGGAAAACCATGTACCACCACATCGTTTACAGATGCGCAAACATTAAAAGGATAACCACGATAGTTATAAAATGAGGGTACTGCTTTGTGGTCCTTTACAAAATCACCACAAAGTGTATCAATCTGCATGGTTGTCATGCCCGGTTTCAACACTTTAGCCACTTCTGTCAATGTTTTACTGACAAGCACTGCGGCTTCTTTCATCATTGCAATTTCTGCTTCTGTTTTATAAATGATCATATTAATTCGTCTCGACATGGTAAAAAAAAGAAGCCTGTCGTCCCACTAGCGGGTTGACAGGCTTGCAAATATCGCATTTTATTTTTTAAGTCCATAGACCATGGTCAACGGACCATCATCTATTGTACTATATTGTTGTTGTAGATACAGTTTGTCTGCCCTGTACTCGGCCACTTTTCATTAATCCATCGTATTGACGCATTAATAAATAGGTTTCAATTTGCTGTAAGGTATCGAGTACCACACCCACCATGATGAGCAATGATGTACCACCAAAGAAGGTGCTGAAGCCCTGGGTTACACCCAAACGCTGGGCGAAACCTGGCATGATACCTACCATTGCCAGAAAAATGGCACCGGGTAAAGTGATTTTATCCATTACCGATCCGATATAATCGGCGGTAGGCTGACCGGGTTTAACACCGGGGATGAAACCATTATTACGTTTGAGGTCTTCTGCGATTTGCTTGGGATTAAAGATCAATGCGGTGTAAAGGAAGGTAAATCCGATTACCATTACAGAGTACACTACCATATACCATGTGTTGCTATGGTCATTGAATATTTTCACAATACCCTGAGCAGAATCCAGATTGGTAAATGATACCAATGTTGGTAAGAACATGATCGCCTGGGCGAAGATGATCGGCATAACACCAGCGCTGTTCACTTTAATAGGCAGGAACTGACGTGCCCCACCGAACTGACGGTTACCAATGATTTGCTTTGCATAGTTTACAGGTATCTTACGAACACCCTGTACCAATACAATCAATCCGAGGATTACCGCAATCAGGATAGCGATTTCAATCAGGAAGATCAATAAACCACCACCGGCTCTTTCACCTTTGGCGCTGAATTCCTGGATTAATGACTGTGGTAAGCGTGCAAGGATACCCACCATGATGATGATAGAAGTACCATTACCCAAACCTTTATCCTGAATTTTTTCTCCTAACCACATCACAAACATGGTACCTGCAGTTAAGGTAATGACTGTAGAGAACCAGAAGTATGGTGCGTACGCAGGAATAATGGCTTCCGCATAACCCGGACTGTTCAGGTAAGCTACATAAGCTCCGGCCTGGAAGGCTGTTACAATAACAGTCAGGTAACGTGTCCACTGATTGATTTTTTTACGGCCACTGTCTCCCTCTTTCTGTACTTTCTGTAATTGAGGTACCAGGATGGTCATCAATTGCATAAAGATAGATGCAGAGATATAGGGCATGATACCCAATGCCAGAATAGATGCCTGTGAAAAGGCACCACCGGCAAACATATCGAAGATACCCAACAGGCCACCATTACTTTGTGCTGATGCCTGTGCAGCTTCTATTTTAGCAGGATCGATACCAGGTAAAACGATCTGTGTACCGATACGATAAGTAAGAACCAGTGCAAGTGTTACAATAATCTTGTTACGAAGCTCCTCTATCGTCCAAATATTCCTTAATGTCTGAACTAATTTTTTCACTTGAATGCAATTGTAAGCGTTAATAGTCTTAAACCAAAAAAAGACGCACTTTGTGCGTCTGGCAAGTTACGATAAAATTACTTGATAATTTCAACGCTACCACCTGCAGCTTCGATAGCAGATTTTGCTTTTTCGCTGGCTGCATTCACTTTGAAACTTACTTTGGCTTTCAGTTCTCCGTTGGCCAATACTTTTACTTTATCGGTACGGCTGATTAAACCATTGATGTAGAGGTTTTCGAGGCTGAACTCAGTGAAACCATATTTCTCCACCAGTTGCTCGATCTGACCAAGGTTAAATACAACGAACTCAATACGGTTGTTATTTTTAAAGCCACGTTTTGGTACACGACGCTGAATAGGCATCTGTCCACCTTCGTGAGCCATTTTGCTTTTATAACCAGCGCGGCTCTGACCACCTTTGTTACCTTTTGTAGATGTACCACCCTTACCGGATGCTTCACCACGACCTAAACGTTTTTCTTTGTGTGTAGAACCTTCTGCGGGTCTGAGATTGTGTAGTTTCATGTTTTATCTGATTTTGAACTTTCGGGGAATCACCCCTCGCGTGTTAATTTGAAAATTTGAAAGTGTGTAAATTTGAAAATAAAGGAATTTGAAATTTTATAAACAGAAAATGAATCAAGTGAATTGACTCATTTTCAAATTTTCAAATTCAATAATTTTCAAATTAATTCAGCTCTTCTACTTTCACCAGGTGGCTCACTTTATTCACCATACCCAGGATCTGTGGAGTAGCTTCTACTTCTTTTGAAGCATTCAGTTTCTTCAAACCCAATGCAATCAGTGTTTGCTTCTGACGCTCTGGTCTGTCGATACCACTTTTAATCTGTGTAATCTTAATTTTTTTCATAACGAAGTTATTGTGATCGCTAATAGCTAATGGCTAATGGCTCTGAAATAATAAGCTATTAGCAATTGGCCATTGGCAATTATCCATTAAATACTTTACTCAGCTTTACCGTACGGCTTTTGGCCACTTGTACAGGTTCACGCAACAAGCTCAGGGCCTTGATGGTTGCTTTCACCACGTTGTGTGGATTAGCAGAACCCAGGCTTTTCGCCAGTACGTCTGTAACACCTGCACTTTCCAGTACTGCACGCATGCTACCTCCGGCGATCACACCCGCACCATGAGCGGCTGGTTTGATCAACACTTTAGCAGCACCTTCTTTCGCCCACTGATCGTGAGGAATGGTTCCATGCATTACGGGAACTTTTACCAGGTTTTTCTTGGCATCTTCGATACCTTTGGTAATAGCTTCCTGAACTTCTTTGGCTTTACCCAGACCTTGTCCAACAACACCACTTTCATTACCCACTACTACCAGTGCTGAGAAGCTGAAGGTACGACCACCTTTAGTGGTTTTCACCACACGGTTAATGGCAACTACTTTTTCTTTCAGTTCCATGTCGCCACCGGCTTTTACCTTATTTACGTTTACTTTAGACATTTATCTAACGATTATTTGTGTTAGCAGATTAGAATTGAAGACCACCTTCTCTTGCGCCATCAGCTACGGATTTAACGCGGCCATGGTACAGGTTACCACCACGATCAAATACAACGGTATTCAATCCCAGTTCAGTGGCTTTACGTGCGATTGCGGCACCTACCAGCTTCGACTTCTCGATTTTGGTTACTTTCTGAGCAGCGATGTCTTTATCGCGAGATGAAGCTGCTGCCAGTGTAAGACCATTTACATCATCGATCAGTTGAGCATAGATATCAGCATTGCTTCTGAATACAGATAAGCGGGGCTTGGTAGCCGTACCTGCCACTTTCTTGCGAATGCGGTACCTGATTTTTTGCCTTTGAATTAATTTACCCATTTTACTTTATTTGTCACTTCCGATTCGGCCGGAAGTTGGTTGATTGATTATTATTTACCTGCTGCTTTACCTGCTTTTCTTCTCAGGATCTCACCAGCATATTTCACACCCTTACCTTTGTATGGTTCTGGTTTACGTAAGCTTCTCAGTTTTGCTGCCACCTGGCCAATCAGTTGCTTATCGATACCTTCTAACAGGATCTTAGGGTTCTGACCTTTTTCAGTTACAGTTGTTACTTTCAGTTCTTTGGGAACTTCGAAAATAATATTGTGAGAATAACCTAAAGCAAGGTCTAACAGATTACCGGTATTTGCGGCTTTAAAACCCACACCGACCAGTTCCAGTTCTCTTTTAATACCTTCAGTAACACCTTTTACCATGTTGCTTACCAAGGCACGGTATAAACCATGCATGGCGCGGTGACGAATCTGATCTGTAGGACGTGCAAAAATAACTTCGTTCTCTTTTACAGTAACGATGATATCTCTGTCGATGTTTTCTTTCAATTCACCTTTAGGTCCTTTAACAGTTACCACATTATCCTTATTTACCGAAATGGTAACACCAGCCGGGATAACTACAGGTTGTTTTCCAATACGTGACATAGTCGTTTCTTTTTTTATTGTTCAACTAAAATCCTGACCGTGTTCAGCTCCGACTAAAAGCTTAATTGTCAGACAGGACAATATCTATTTCAATTAAGAGATGTAGCAAAGTACTTCTCCACCTACATTCTGCGCTTTGGCTTGTTTATCGGTCAATACACCTTTTGATGTACTGAGGATAGCTACACCCAGACCATTGATGACTCTTTTGATCTCGGCTGGTTTAGCATATTGACGCAGACCCGGACGGCTTACTCTTTCCAGAGAGCGGATCGCAGGTTGTTTAGTAGAAGGATCGTATTTCAACGCGATCTTGATAAGACCTTGTTTATTGTCATCTTCAAATTTGTATTTCAGGATATAACCCTGTTCGTACAGGATCTCTGTCATACGTTTTTTCAGATTAGAAGCAGGAATTTCTACCAGTCTGTGACCAGCCATCTGTGCATTACGAATCCTGGTTAAGAAGTCTGCTATTGGATCAGTTACCATTTTTATTAGAATTATTCGTGTTCAAAATTTTGTGTCCATTTCCCATTTAGGGTCAGGGTAGTATTACCAGCTTGCTTTTTTAACACCTGGGATTTTACCATTCAGGGCCATATCGCGGAAGATTACCCTTGAGAGACCGAAGTATCTCATATAACCTTTCGGACGTCCTGTAAGCTGACAACGGTTCTTTAAACGAACAGGTGAAGCATTTTTTGGCAGTTTATCCAATGCTGCATAATCTCCTGCTGCTTTTAAAGCGGCACGTTTTTCTGCATACTGGGCAACCATTGCCTCGCGCTTTCTTTGTCTGGCTTTTACTGATTCTTTTGCCATTTTTTTATGTTTAGATTTGAGTAGGTTCCGGTTTTGCTGTTTACAAACCGGCTGCTACCAGTTACTTTTTAGTTATTGTCTTTTTTTGCTCCTTTGAAAGGCATTCCCAGTTCTTTCAGTAACTCATATGCTTCTTCGTTTGTTTGGGCAGTGGTTACGAAAGTGATATCCATACCGGTAATTTTATTTACTTTATCGATATCGATTTCAGGGAAGATGATTTGCTCGGTAACACCTAATGTATAGTTACCACGACCATCAAATGCTTTGTCGCTGATACCTTTAAAGTCACGTACACGTGGCAATGCAACAGATACCAGACGGTCCAGGAATTCATACATCTTCTCACCTCTGAGCGTTACGCGTGCGCCGATGGGCATGCCTTTACGCAGTTTGAAGTTGGAGATATCTTTCTTAGACATGGTAGGAACTGCTTTCTGACCAGTGATCATGTTCAGCTCATCTACTGCGATATCAACCAGTTTTTTATCTGTAACCGCACCATTTACGCCACGGTTGATACAGATTTTTTCCAGTTTAGGAGCCTGCATTACAGTTTTGTAAGCAAACTTTTTCATTAAAGCAGGTACAACTTCTTTGCTGTACTTATCTGCTAATCTCGGAGTGTATTTTGTCGTACTCATTACTTGATTACCTCCCCTGATTTTTTAGATATACGAACTAATTTTCCGTTTTCGCGGGTACGCTTTGCCTTAGTGGCTGCACCTGCTTTAGCATCCCATAACATTACATTGCTGATGTTAATAGGAGCTTCTACTTTTACAATACCACCCTTTGTATTCTGTGCAGAAGGTTTGGTATGTTTTGTTACGATATTCACGCCTTCTACTACCACACGTCCTTTATCCACAATTACTTCCAACACCTTACGGGGCTTTTTCAAGTCCTTATCATCACCGGCAATTACCACTACGGTATCACCTTTTTTGATGTTGAATTTGGGTTTAAATCTTGTACTCATCTTTTTGAGCTTTTAGCTTTTAGGGGTTAGCATTGACTAACCAAAATTTATAATGTCGATCGCTAATAGCTAATGGCTAATAGCTAACGGCTAATTTTATCTTAAAGAACTTCCGGAGCCAGTGAAATAATTTTCATGTATCCTTTATCACGCAACTCTCTGGCTACTGGTCCGAAAATACGTGTACCGCGTGGCTCATCTGAGTTATTCAGTAATACCACTGCATTGTCATCGAAACGGATATATGAACCGTCCTTACGACGCAATTTGTTTTTGGTACGAACGATTACCGCTTTAGATACAGTACCTTTTTTGATACCACCTGCAGGGATCGCATCTTTTACAGTTACCACGATTTTATCACCAATTTTGGCATAATCCTGGCCGCTGTTTCCAAGTACTTTAATACAAAGTACTTCTTTAGCACCACTGTTATCAGCTACATTCAATCTACTTTCTTGCTGAATCATTGTTTTAGCTTTTAGCTTCCGGCTTTGCTTTTATTACTCGGCCAGATTTTTGATCAATTTTATTCAGAGGCTACAGCTCAAATTCTTGCAGCTTGCAGCTTGATCCGCCTTTGGCGGATTGTTATTTTGCTTTCTCAACTACTTCAACCAGTCTCCAACGCTTTGTTTTGCTCAGCGGACGGGTTTCCATAATTTTTACTACGTCGCCAATACCACACTCGCTTTTCTCGTCGTGTGCATGGAACTTAGTGGTTTTCTTTACGAACTTTCCGTAGATAGGGTGTTTTACTTTTCTTTCAACCGCAACAGTAATGGTTTTATCCATTTTATCGCTGGTAACAACCCCGATCCTTGTTTTGCGTAAATTTCTTACTTCAGCCATTGTGTATTTTTTTAAGCTTTGAGCTCTGCGCTTCGAGCCGCGAGCATTTTTTAAATTCTAACAAGCTCGTAGCTCGTGGCTAGCAGCTCGTAGCTGTTTTTAGATGCCTAATTCTTTTTTCTTCAATTCAGTCTTCAGACGTGCAATATCTCTGCGAAGACCACGAACATTCATCGGGTTTTCGAGTGGTGAAATTGCATGAGCGAATTCCAATTTTTTCAGACGAAGCTGATCTTCCTGGATCCTCGCTTTCAGGTCTGCAGCATTCATGTCTTTCAGACCTTTATTGAATTCAACTTTTTTATTTGCCATTTTCTTCAATTTGAAAATTTGAAAATTTGAAAATTTGGAAATTACTTTCTCTGTTTAGCAATCTGAAAACATTTTCTCATTTTCAAATCGCCTCATTTTCAAATTATGCTTGTAAGTCTCTTCTTACAATGAATTTGGTTTTAATCGGCAGTTTCTGGGCAGCCAGTTCCATGGCTTCCTGAGCAACCTGCTGTGTTACACCATCGCATTCGAAGATGATACGTCCTGGTTCTACAACAGCAGCCCAGAATTCAGGGTTACCTTTACCCTTACCCATCCTTACCTCAAGAGGCTTACGGGTAATGATTTTATCAGGGAATACACGGATCCAAACATTACCCTCACGTTTCATAGCACGGGTCATTGCCTGACGTGCAGATTCGATCTGGCGGTTGGTTAACCAAATTGGTTCGAGCGCCTTCAGGGCAAATGAACCAAATGAAATGGAAGTACCACGCTTAGCCACTTCGCGAATGCGGCCTTTCTGCTGTTTCCTGTGTTTACTTCTTTTAGGCTGTAACATTTTTATTACAATTTGAAAATTTGAAAATTTGGAAATTTGAAAACGAGGGAAATCCTATCACCTCGGGCCGCCTGAAAATTTGATCCTGCTAACATTTTCAAATTTTCAAATTGCCACATTTTCAAATTATCTCCTGTCTCTTCCGCCTCCGCGGTTATCTCTTCTGTCTCCACCACCACGTCCGCCGCGGTCATCTCTTCTGTCGCCACGTCCACCACCTCTTTCTTCACCACCTCTTCTTTCACTCATATCATTCTTACCACCTACGAAGTTGGGGTTCAGTTCGCGTTTGCCGAGTACTTCACCTTTACAGATCCATACTTTGATACCAATTTTACCATATACTGTTTGAGCATATACATTTGCATAATCGATATCCATACGGAAAGTATGCAGGGGCACACGACCTTGTTTGAACTCTTCGCTACGTGCAATCTCAGCACCACCCAGACGACCACTCAGTTTGATTTTGATACCTTCAGCACCCATACGGAGTGTAGAAGCGATCGCCATCTTGGTAGCACGTTTGAAATTGATACGGTTTTCGATCTGACGAGCGATGGTATCTCCAACGATATTTGCATCCAGTTCCGGACGACGGATCTCAAGGATATTGATCTGCACGTCTTCCTTACCAGTTAATTTCTTCAACTCTTCTTTGATACGGTCTACTTCTCCACCACCTTTACCGATAATGATACCTGGTTTAGATGTGTGAATAGTAACGATCAGCTTACCCAGGGTACGCTCTATTACAATTTTGGCAATACCGCCCTTGTTGATACGGGCGTTCAGGTAAGTACGGATTTTATGATCCTCAATTAACTTGGAGGCATAATCTTTCTTGCTGCCATACCAGTTACTTTCCCATCCGCGGATGATACCTAACCTGTTACCAATTGGATTTGCTTTCTGACCCATATAGTGGTTTTACAATTAGTTTTTAGAATCTACGATTAATGTTACATGGTTACTGCGTTTACGTACCCTGTAGCCTCGGCCCTGGGGTGCAGGACGCATACGCTTGAGTACACGACCTCCGTCAACAAATACAGTTTTTACCACCAGGCTGCTGTCTGCGGCGCTGGCGCCATTGTTTTTCTGCTCCCAGTTGCTGATAGCACTCTTCAGCAATTTTGCCAGGGGCACAGCATTGTGCTGTGGGTGGTGTTCAAGAATGGCTAAAGCCTTCTCTACTTCCATTCCACGGATCACATCAGCCAGCAAACGCATTTTGCGCGGCCCTGTAGGATAATTGTTCAGTTTAGCTACTGCTTCCATTTCTTTATTTGTTTAGGGTATGATTTCCGGCTCCTCTTATGGACCTTTCACCATACGCCAAGTGATTACTTTTTAGTTCCTGCGTGTCCTCTGAAGTTGCGGGTAGGAGCAAATTCACCTAGTTTATGTCCAACCATGAACTCGGTTACATAAACTGGAATGAACTTATTTCCATTGTGCACTGCAAAAGTGTGCCCAACGAAATCAGGCGTAATGGTACTGCGACGGCTCCAGGTTTTAATAACACCTTTCTTGGTTTTGCCATCATTCATACCTTCTACTTTGCCTTCTAAGTTGGCATCTACGTAAGGACCTTTTTTAATCGAACGACCCATAGTAATGAGTTAATTTGAAAATTTGAAAATTTGGAAATTTGAAGTGTTTGTTTCGACGCTTTGAGAATTTGAGATTTTCATTTTCAAATTTTCAAATTGTCACACTTTCAAATTATTTTGCTATTTTTTTACCGTCTCTTCTCTGGATAATCAGTTTATCACTTGATTTCCCTTTGGTACGTGTTTTTTCTCCTTTAGCATACTTACCGGTTCTGCTACGTGGATGACCTCCTGAAGCTCTACCTTCACCACCACCCATTGGGTGATCTACAGGGTTCATCGCAACACCACGAACACGTGGGCGAATACCTTTCCAACGGTTTTTACCCGCTTTACCTGCAGTTTCCAGGTTATGGTCACCATTCGATACCACACCTACTGTTGCATAACAGTTGATCAATACTTTACGCAATTCGCCAGAAGGCATTTTCAATACGGCGTATTTCTCTTCTTTGTTCGCTAACTGAGCAGATGCTCCAGCACTTCTCACCATTTTACCACCCTGACCAGGCTGTAATTCGATGTTATGGATCATGGTACCCAATGGCATGTTTTTCATAGCGAGTGCGTTTCCAATTTCAGGAGCCACTTCATCACCTGCAGATACAGTTGCACCCACCTGTAAACCTTGTGGAGCAATAATGTATCTTTTTTCGCCATCAGTATATTGCAACAGAGCGATAAATGCAGTACGGTTTGGATCGTATTCGATAGATACTACTGTAGCAGCAATATCTCTCTTGTTTCTTTTGAAATCGATGATACGGTAGTGTTGTTTGCTACCACCACCCATATAACGCATTGCGCGACGACCCTGGAAGTTACGTCCAGCAGTCTTTTTTTGAGGCTCCAATAAGCTCTTCTCAGGCTTGTTGGTAGTGATCTCAGCATAAGCGTTTCCGATTCTCCAGCGTGTGCCGGCTGTCATCGGTTTGTACTTCTTAAGTGCCATTTTCTTTTCTTTTGCCCCGACCCCTAAAGGGGACCAGATTTTGTTTTTAAATCAACTTTTGCGGTAGTTGAACTACCATACTTTATCATTTAACCCAAGTTACCCTTTAGGGTTAGGGCTTAAATGTTTGCGTAAAGATCAATTGCTTCTCCTTCGGCTACAGTTACGAATGCTTTTTTATAAGCTGGTTTCGCACCCTGTATAAAACCTGCTTTTGTATAGCGGGTTTTGTTTTTGCCCGGAGCAACTGCAGTATTCACATCAATTACATTCACACCATAGAATTCTTCTACTGCTTTTTTGATCTCGAGTTTGTTCGCCTTACGGTTTACTTTGAAAGCATATCTTCTCAGCTTTTCTTGCTGTGCGTTGGCTTTCTCGGTTAAAATAGGCTTTACTAATACTTCACTCAGTTTCATTGTATTTCGGTTGAAACGTTTCTAATTGATTAAGCTACAGCTTCTTCTTCTGCGAAGATTTTGGCTGTGTTTTCTGTGATCACCAGTACATCTGCATTCATGATTTCATAAGTGTTGATGTCGGCCAATAAAGTACTGGCAACATTTGGCACGTTACGTGTGCTCAGGTACAGGTTATCATTATACTCAGGTAATACTACCAGTGTTTTCTTGTCGGCAATATTCAGACTCTTCATCACTTCAACCAATTGCTTGGTTTTAGGTGTTTCCATCTGGATATCTTCAACCACGACGATAGCGCTTTCTTTTGCCTTATAGCTCAGTGCAGAAATCTTGGCCAGATCCTTCACTTTACGGTTCAGTTTGAAGTCGTAAGCGTGAGGTTTAGGTCCGAATATGGTACCACCACCCTTATATAATGGGTTACGGATATTACCTTTACGTGAACCGCCGGTACCTTTTTGCTTGTGCAGCTTGCGGCTGGCACCCTGTACTTCAGCACGGGTTTTTACTTTATGGGTACCCTGACGGCCTGCAGCCAGGTATTGTTTTACAGCCAGATAGATCACATGATCATTTGGCTCGATACCGAAAACCTCAGCTGGCAATTCTACCGTTCTGCCGGTTTTCTGTCCTTTTATATTTAATACATCTACTTGCATGTCAATTCAATTAAGTTGTGATTACTTCTGGATTAAAACGATTGAACCGTTATGACCAGGAACAGAACCGCTGATCAGGATATAATTCTTTTCAGGGAAGATCTTCACCACTTTCAGACCTTTCATTTTCACCCTGTCACCACCCATACGTCCGGCCATTCTCATGCCCTTGAATACGCGTGAAGGATAAGATGATCCACCGATAGAACCTGGGGCACGCTGACGATCGTGCTGGCCGTGTGATTGCTCACCCACACCAGAGAAACCATGGCGTTTTACAACACCCTGGAAACCTTTACCCTTGGTAGTACCAACTACTTCAACGCTTTCGCCTTCAGCGAAAATGTCTACAGTAACAGTTTCTCCCAATGCTTTTTCTATGGAATAATTACGAAATTCTTTTACGAATTTTTTGGCGGCTGTCTGAGCTTTTGCGAAGTGATTAAGCTCGGCTTTTGTGGAGTGCTTTTCTTTTTTGTCGCCAAATGCCAATTGAAGTGCGGTGTAACCATCAGCATCCTGGGTTTTCACCTGTGTTACGGTACATGGACCAGCTTCAATGATGGTACAAGCTGTTTGCTTGCCATCGGCCGAGAAGATGCTGGTCATCCCGATTTTTTTACCAATAATACCTTTCATCGTTTTTGCGGTTTATGCCCCGCAAGGTTAAAGAGGACATCCCACCGATGAAGCGGGATTCAATCCTTGTTTGCTGCCGACCTTTTCCGTTGTTTTCCGCCTGAGGCGGAATTGGAAGTACCGGAAGTAAACAAACCTCGAAGGGCCTGTTTATATGTATGATCTCGGATGGCGGATGTCTGATTTGAGGCAGAACCTACTTTCCTTGACCGTTTATTTATTCAGAGCTGCTTTCTTCTGCTTGAAGCAGAGTTGGCAGATGATTAATTCATTTATAAGAACTTTTGTTTCAGTCATACAGCTTGACGCTTGTAGCTTGAAACTTGCAGCCGTTTATCAGGCTTTGATTTCAACTTCAACACCAGATGGCAGATCCAGTTTGCTCAGTGCATCTACAGTTCTAGAAGAAGAAGTATAGATATCGAGTAAACGCTTGTGTGTAGCCAACTGAAACTGTTCACGACTCTTCTTATTCACGTGTGGTGAACGAAGAACAGTGAAAATTCTCTTGTGTGTAGGCAAGGGAATTGGACCAGTTACTACGGCGCCTGTACTGCGTACAGTTTTTACGATTTTCTCAGCAGATTTATCTACCAGATTATGATCGTAAGATTGCAATTTGATTCTGATTCGTTGAGACATAGTCGAAACCCAATTTTCGTATTGGGGTTGCAAAGGTAGGGGTCTCTGGTGGAATGGTCAAGAAATTTGAAAAGATTTTTGGGGAAAACACCGTTTTTTTTAGCACATCCAGTCTTTCCGCCCCCACCAAAGGGTAAAATACCCATTTAAACAGAGAAATAAGGAATGAGAAAATGTTTGCCCTTACCACTTCCCTTATTTCTTATTTCATATTTCCCGCCCCTGTTTTCTGGGCGATCCTAAATTCATTAATTTCACGCCAATTAAATGTACTTATGGCCCGGAAGAAACCCGCCTACCCTACCCAGGTTCAGCAAACCGCTGAAAAAAATTCGACTACACATCTAAAAAATACTACTAAGATTACCTGGATTCCCTTCGTCATTCTTTGTTTGTACATGGCTGTTCACTTCATCCCAACCATGAATGCCATTGATGTGATGGGACCACAGTGGTTTTATCTTGCTTTACTCGATTTGCTTGTAACAGCTTATATACTAGCCCGGAAAGACCTTTATGCTGATACTATTCAATTGATTTTCAAACAGTTATTTTCAAAATTATTACTAGGGCTCTTTGTACTGGCCGGTATTTCCATTTTTTTTGCCATCAACCAGGTGGAAGCCTGGGTTTGTTATGTTCGTTTTATCGTTACAGTTGTTGCTTTTTTTAATATTTCGGTTCTTTTCTATGGAAATCAGCACCTTTTCAAGGCGATTGCCCAGGTGTTATCTGTCATCCTTTTGATAGAATCGGTTCAATATTTCGGAAAATTTTTCAATGGAATTACAGATACCCCATTAAGTACTTTGATCAATAACCTGAATGCAAATACAGGGAACAAGAACATTTTTGCTGCAAGCCTGGTCATTAAGATCCCTTTTGTCTTGTATGCATTATACCATGCAAAGCTTGCCGAAAGAATTTTCCATTTACTCGCGCTTACCCTTGGTATCGCTACCCTCTTTATGGCAAGTGCCCGGGCATCTTATGTAAGTCTGATACTAATATCCATGGTTTACATAGGATTTACTGTTGTGCAACACATACGCAGTAAGCAACCTGAAAAACTGTTATACAGGATTGCTTACATTATACTCCCTGTACTGGCTGCCTACTTTATTTCACAAATAACCTATACACAGGCCACCACCATACAGGACAATAATGCCGGCAGGTATGGAAATGTGGTAAGTAACCTCAGTTCCATTGCTTTAACAAACGACGCTTCGAGCTATCGTTTTAAATTATGGGAACATGCTGCTGACTATATCCTGAAAAATCCATTGATGGGTTGCGGATATGGCAACTGGAAACTGGCTTCCATTCCTTATGAAAAAGAATACATCAACGATCTGAATGTACCGGCGCATGCGCACAACGATTTTCTGGAACACGCGGCCGAACTTGGATTACCGGGTGGGCTTTTATATCTATCCCTCTATCTGTGTTTATTCCTGTGTACATTGAAAACATGGCGATCGGCAGCTACTGAAGAAATAAAACTTATTTCGCTCTTCTCTTTCTTTGCCCTGCTTTCCTATGCAGTGGATGCTGCGCTGAATTTCCCGATTGAAAGGGCCATCATGCAGGTGTTTTTTGCAACCGTATGCGCATTCAATTTAGGCGCATACATCATGGCAAAAAAACAGACAGCAGCAGAAGATACAGCACCTGCAAAACCTTTATGGCATCCTTTGTATGGGCTTACCACGATCATTTTACTGTTACCAGCTTCCTATATCACTTACATGACCTATACTTCATTAAAAGCACAACTGAAAGTGGTTCCCGATTTGAAAAATGAACCTATGACACTTCCGTTGTCGGAAGTAACAAAGATGTTCCCGCCTATTCCCAATCTTACTTCTTCCTCTCAACCCATTGAAGCTATTTTGGGAAGATACTATTCTGAAAACAAACAATATGACGAGGCTTTGCGGTTGTTAAGAAAAGCCATGCCATACAATCCTTATGTGTATTACAGCCATTTTTTAATTGCGAATGTTTATTTTCTTACCGAGAAATACGACAGTGCCAAACATTATGCACAAACAGCTTATTATAACCGACCGAGGGCCAATACTTATTATCAGACACTGATTGCCGTAGAAGCCAAAAGAAAAGATACTGCAGCACTTGGAAAAGCATTCAGAACCTATACTCATTACAGGAATGAAGTATTCCCGTGGCAAATTTATTTGCTTGGTATGCTCAATGCTATGCAAAGAGGCACACCGGAACTGCTGAAAATGGCAGATAGTGCCATTGCCATGTTCAAGCCGGCTGCAAACACAACACCCAGCGCCGATTATCTGGCCTTACTCAAAAGAAAAGAAGAGATTCAAAACAACATGAATGCCACTGTTACCAATGCATCTTCACAAGCAGATATCAACAGAGCTACGGCCATTTATAATGAAGCCGTGGCAGCTTTTGGCAGAGGCGATAATGCAACGGCTGCGAGAAAATTTGTTGCAGCGCTCACTATCAGTCCATTCAGTTACAGCATATTTGAAAATGCAGGCATCTGTTATTACAACCTGAAAGACTATAAAAAAGCCGTTTACTATTTCGACAAAGTGATTGCTATGAAGATTACCAATGATGGTAAATCGGAATTCTTTAAAGGGGCTAGTCTGATCAATTCCGGTGACAAAGAAAATGGTTGCAGGGCCATGCAGATAGCGGTTGCTAAAAATTATCCCGGAGCAGCGGATATATTGAAGCAGTTTTGCCAATAGTCAATGGTCAATGGTCAATGGTCAATGGTCAATGGTCAATGGTCAATGGTCAATAAGGGAAACTTTGCTGCGATTGAGGTTATTGCTTACTTACTAAACTTTCATTCCCCATTGACGATTCACCATTGACCATTGCCTATTCACAAAAAAGCCCCGACAAAATAAATGGTCGGGGCTTTTGTTATATTGAACAAGGATTACTCCTCGATCTTCACTTTTCCTTTGTTCTTTGCCATTACCTCTTCTGCAATATTGTTTGGTGCAGGAGAATAATGAGAGAACTCCATGGTTGATGTGGCACGACCAGATGACAATGAACGCAGTTGGGTTACATAACCAAACATTTCGCTCAATGGCACTTTCGCCTTAATCACCTGCAGGTTGGCACGGCTGTCCATACCTTCCAGCATACCACGACGACGGTTGAGGTCACCTGTTACATCACCCATGTACTGATCTGGCGTCAATACCTCCACTTTCATGATGGGCTCCAGCAATGTTGGTTTTGCTTTTCGACCAGCTTCACGGAAACCAGATTTAGCACACAATTCAAATGACATTGAATCAGAATCCACATCGTGGTAGCTACCGTCGAAAATGCGTACTTTCATGTTGTTTACAGGATAACCTGCCAACACACCTGTAGTCATAGCTGTTTCAAAACCTTTCTGGATAGCAGGAATGAATTCTTTAGGGATAGATCCACCAAAGATATCGTTCACAAACTGGAAGTGTTTGCCTTCATTTTCTTTCAGCCACTCTTCATCAGCAGGTCCGATAGAGAACTGGATATCAGCGAATTTACCACGACCACCCGACTGCTTTTTCAGCACTTCTCTGTGTTCGATGGTATTTCCGAATGCTTCTTTATAAGCAACCTGGGGAGCACCCTGGTTCACTTCTACTTTAAATTCGCGACGCATACGGTCTACGATGATCTCGAGGTGTAACTCACCCATACCACGAAGGATTGTTTGACCAGTATCTTCATCCGTATTTACACGCAGTGTAGGATCTTCTTCTACCAGTTTTGCAATAGCCATACCCATTTTATCAACGTCGGCCTGTGTTTTAGGCTCAACAGCAATAGCGATTACAGGCTCTGGGATGAACATGTTCTCAAGGGTAATCGGATGGTTTTCATCACAAAGTGTATCTCCGGTTTTTATCTCTTTAAACCCTACTGCCGCAGCAATATCACCAGCTTCGATAAAGTCGATCGGATTTTGCTTATTGGCAAACATTTTCATGATACGGCTGATACGCTCTTTCTTACCACTTCTTACGTTTAATACATAAGAACCGGCATCAAGGTGTCCGCTGTAACAACGGAAGAATGCCAGACGACCTACGAATGGGTCAGTCATGATTTTGAAAGCCAATGCAGCAAATGGTTCTTTTGCATTTGGCTTACGGGTAATGGTTTCTCCTGTATCAGGATCTGTACCTACTGTATCTTCAATATCTACAGGAGATGGCAGGTAACGACATACCGCATCCAATGCAGTTTGTACACCTTTATTCTTGAATGAAGAACCACACATCATTGGAACGATGCTCAGATCTATACAAGCTTTGCGGATGGCTTCATGTACCTCATCTTCAGAGATTGTGTTTGGATCATCGAAGAATTTCTCCATCAATGTATCATCATATTCAGCTACTGCTTCAATCAGGTTCTGTCTCCAGAATTCAACATCTTCTTTCATGTCAGCAGGTACTTCAATCTCATCGAAAGTCATACCTTCTGTTTCCATGTGCCAGATGATACCTTTCATTTTGATCAGATCCACCACACCTTTGAAATTATCTTCTGCACCAATAGGTAACTGCAGGGGAACGGCTTTTGCTCCCAGCATTTCTTTTACCTGGTTTACCACATTCAGGAAGTCGGCACCTGAGCGGTCCATTTTGTTTACGAAACCGATACGAGGAACTTTGTAACGGTTTGCCTGACGCCATACGGTTTCAGACTGGGGCTCAACGCCGTCCACTGCTGAAAACAAGGCGATCAGACCATCCAGTACGCGCATAGAACGCTCTACCTCTACGGTAAAGTCTACGTGACCTGGAGTATCGATGATATTAAAATAATAGCTTTTGGTATTTGCATCAGCCTTACCTTTTACGGTAGGGAAGTTCCACTGACAGCTAACAGCAGCCGAAGTAATGGTGATACCTCTTTCTTTCTCCTGTTCCATCCAGTCGGTGGTAGCGGCACCATCATGTACCTCACCAATTTTGTGAATCATACCTGTATAGCGCAGGATACGCTCGGTAGTGGTGGTTTTACCGGCATCAATGTGAGCGGCAATACCGAAGTTGCGTTGAAATTTCAAGTCAGCCATAAAAGTGCTTGTTTAAATATTTTTTTGACGGGAACACAGGCTCCCATTTTCGAGGCGGCAAAGGTAGTAATAATACCAATTCGCTGAATAGCTTGCCCTGATTAAATTATCCCCCAAAAAAAAGCTCCGGAATGAATTCCGGAGCTTTCATATCTTATTGAAAATAAGTTAGTTGTATTTATTTCTCTTAACTATTTCCAGGTTTTCCCGGATAAAAGCGGGAACTAGCTTATTTTTTTGCTGCTCGAACAGATACCAGCGCAATGTCATAAACAAGCGGGGTATTGGGTGGAACGGTGCTTCCATTTCCTCTTTCACCAAAACCGAGATTAGCAGGAACAAATACTCTCCAGATAGAGCCTGTTTTCATTCTTAATACAGCATCCTGCAAACCGGGAACCAGTTGGCTTACCAACAACAGGAACGACTCCTGGTTGGTTTGTGAGCTAACAAAAACAGTTCCATCGGGAGTTGTGCCGGTTACATTTACCACCACTGAATCTTCGGGTTCTGGCGTTATGCCTGTACCACGTGTTATAACTGCATAGCGAACACCGCTTGGCATTGTTATTACATCATTCCTTTTAGCCAGTTCACCGAATAAAGCCTGCTCCATCATTTTACCTTTTACACCGGCCACATCGGCATCCAGCACATTGATCATTTTCTCGGCACTCGCCTCGCTGATCATTAATTTCTTTTTTGTCAACACATCATCCACTGCTTTCTGAAACATGGCACCTTTAATGAGTACACCTCTCTTTTCGAGCGATTTAATCATGTAAACACCCAGCGCATACTGAAGTGAATCCTGGGTTGCTTTTTCTTTGGCAATCTCGGCAGCCGTTTTGGTTTGAGCGCCTGCTGAACCAGCTATAAAAGCTCCTAATATGAGCGTTGAGACTATTTTTTTCATGTTTGAATAGTTTATAAAATCGAAAATATAAAGAATTAAGGCAATATAACTGAAATCTACCTTAAAATTTTGCTTACTTCTTCACAGGTCTTATCTCAATGAGCTCTACTTCATACGTTAGTGCACTGCCTGGTGGGATGAGGTAAATGCCATTGTTTCCAGGCACCCCTTTATCACCATGCGCAAGAACCGATGGTATATATAATTGCCATTTGGAACCTACTGCCATTTGCTGGATGGCTTCTGAAAGACCGGGTATGAGTTGTGACAATAAAACAGACTGGGGTATTTTATTATTATAAGTGTCTTCAAAAACAGTCCCATCTGCCAAAGACCCCTTTAAATTAACCACAACCGAGTCCGCTGAAGTAGGCCTTCCACCCTGTCCGGTGCGAAGAATAAAATAATGAACCCCATTGGGGAAAATGCCCAATCCGGGTCTCTGTTTGATATTGGTAAATAATTGTTGCTCAAGTCTGAATGACCGATCTTTCTGGGTAACCTGCTGGTATGCAGTAATAAGCGGACTGATGATTGAATCGGGAAGCAATCTCGCTTTATTCTGAAAAATATCATCCATGCCCTTGATAAAAAGCGTTGGGTTATTGATCAGGAAACCCTGGTTATTTACCCATTGGGCAAGAAAAGATCCAATGGCATACTGCAGGGTATCTGACATATTATTCAGCTTCACCGTATTGGCTGCTGGCGGCGGGGTTTTACCGGCAGGGTTACGCTGGGCAGTAGCCCCGTTAATAATAAAGCAACAGCTTAAGAGGACAAATAGTTTCATACGCATGATCTGTCACTAAAGATACAAATAAATGCCAGGTACCCACCCAGTGAGAAAATTATTAAGTTATCCTTAAGCCAGACAATACGGCTGTTCATTATAAGAAATTCAACTCGGCTGTTCCTTCAATATTGAGTTGAATATCTGTTACAACATCAAGACCCGAACAATTGACCGTTACGCCGGTAGGTATGGTTTTATTTCCTGTTCCACTAACCATTAAATTATTATAGGTAAATCCGGCAATGGATTGAGGCTGGTTACCGTTATAATTAAATGTATTATTCGTTACAACATACACTGTATTATTCTGATCAGGAATGAATTCATCTGCTACAGCAATGATTTCATTTGCAACCAGTGTAACCGTTCGTGTGCCATTGTCTGCAACAACCAGTGTTCCATAATTTTCAGCGGTTATTATTTGATCGCCCAATCCATCATAAATAGTAATGAGACCAAGCAAATCATTATTGATGGTATACTGTCCTGCAAAACCAGCAATGGTTGTAATACGAGTTACATAAATAGTACCGGTCCCATTAAGCATACCTGTTCCTCCGATAATGGTAGCAGCAGCAGGATTGAAACTACCAGTAACAAGCATTGTTCCGTTTACGCCCATATTACCCGAAGCTGCAATTGTACCCTCAATTGTTAATCCGCTAAAAGTTAGGGTTCCTCCTGAATTGGTGATTTGTCCTGAAACACCTGTCATGGATACCGTACCACCAGTTGGTGCAAACGTAATGCCCGCTCCTATTTGAAACAATCCGCTTACATCATAACTGGTATTATATTGACCCTGATCAAGTGGTGTTGCGTTAATATTAAGGTTACGGAAGACAAGGGTCCCGGTGTTGGTGATGGATGATGATGATGTATTCATCGTTACTGTTCCGGCACTTGCTGTAAATGAACCGGTAACAGACAGCGCTCGCGATATACTAAAACTATTACCTGATGTTACACCCGTACCACTGACGATGAGATTACCGTACGACTGTGCACTGTTTAATGCAGCAACAACTGAATTATTTCCCTGGTATTCTACATAACTGTTTGTCCCTATTACATGTGTCGTATAATTAGCAGGCAGTGTATTGGGGCCACCAATAATGAGGCGACTATCGTTGGCAATGTTTAATGAACCTCCAGCTAATGCCCTATTGGCTGTGTATACACCCAGATCAAACACGCCGGTTTCGATCGTAAGTACATTGTTGACTGAAATATTGGTTGACAGTGTAACCGTATTATTTCCGGGTACACCTGTATTTGCCACAACAAGTCCTCCCGTAAAAGTAGGAACACTTGAACTGGTAATCTGCTGATTGGTAGATCCATCCATCGTATATAAGCCATCACCGGAATTGAAGGTTCCGTTATTCGTGAAATCACCTCCTATATTCACTATCGGATCATTGGCTCCATTGTATGTAGTATTTGCTTCTATTATCAAATCACCTCTCACCGTTAGTGTGCCGGCAGTTATGGTTTTATTAAATGAACTAACTGTAGATAATAAAAGATTTGCGTAAGATGGTATTGTTGAAACAGTCTGAGCGGTATTTGCGTGTGCGTAATGAATGGTTGTACCCAATGCAATATTGCGTGTAGTGAATGCGGGGAACTGTGTTGAAGTACCTCCTGCGCCACCTACCCGGCCAAGCCTGAGAATACTGCCATTCTGTATATTTAGCGTCCCTGTAGATGTGATGGCAAATCCGCTGTCTTTTAAAAGACTATTTGCCGTGAGATCACCTATGGTAAGAGTAGATGCATTTAAATTGATTGCTTTTCTGAAAGTTACCCCTGATGCGTTGTTGATCTTTAAAGTGCCGCTATGCGTTGGCGCATTTTGTGGCCAGTAGTTTTGTGGTAATGAGCCATTTAGGTTAATAATACTTCCTGCCGGTGGATTTGTAAACCCTCCTCCTGTTGCCGAACCTGCAGCGTTGGCTGCAATATTACCACCGATATTAATCTGTGCATTACCAGTCATATCAACATGATGTCTGTTGAAAGAAGATACCATCACCAGGTTTCCTGAAACAGTAACTATTCCATCGGTATCGATACTTAATATCACATCTCTTGCATCATTACCACTTGTTTGCATCGTAAAATCATCCCCACAATTCAATGTACCTAATACATTTATGACTCTGTTTCTGCCATTGGTTGTGGCAGAGCCAAGTGTAATACTTCCACTCACACTAAGTGTAACACCAGCGTTAATCGTGAGCGTTCGGGAAGCTGTCGGATTACCTGTCCATGAAATACTTGCACAGGATGTGTTTGCGGTAACAGTGATGGTTGCGCTTGTATTAATCACGACATCATCACCGGGCCCTGGAGGCACACCTCCAACCCATGTTCCTCCTGCATTCCAGTTACCTGTTACATTGTTGGATGTAATTGTTGCAGCTATTGTGTTGTTGATGAGAATAAATAAAAAAGAAATAATCAGTACTATTAAACGAAACATACCGCATACACTACCGGAACAATACGTTAATATTTTAGTCATAACAATTTTTCAGGATTGATCACTTTGTTATTACTGCAACAGCATGTTGATGAAAATCAAGGCAACTGCATAACCTCTTATTAAAGAGTAATGTTTTACCAATACATTGATCAGTTTATGCCGGGGTGTTGTTTAAGATGCTTTGTACAGATACAAGGAGTATTGATTGTATCATGTCAAAACAATAGTGTATTGCTTTTGCAAAATTAAATCATTCAACATTAGAAACAGATTAGATATTGTTACCCCTGCACATTTAATGTGCCAGTATCCGGCAGGGTTAAAATAGCCGTATCGTTGATTTCAATGGTCTGGCAATTGACAGTTGTGCCGGCTAATACGGTTTTTGCCCCGGCATTACTCATCACCAGGTTATTGTAAGTAAAAGCAGTTATTGTTTGCCCTCCGCTTCCGTTGTATTCAAAAGTATTACCTGTAACTACGTAGGTTGTTGTGGTTGCAGTTGGAGTAAATACATTCGATACCCTTACTGTTCCTCCGTTCTCAAATGTTACAGTCCGGGAACCATTCGTACTAATCACCAGTGTACCATAATCAGCGGCACTCACTGTTTGTGCACCTGCCCCATTATAATCTACGGTAAGATTTGCCAGCGTCTTCGTTGTGATGCTGTATTGAGCGCCAAAACTCGGTGTCGCCGTTATGCGTGTTACATTAACAGTACCTGTTCCGGTTAAAGTACCCGCTCCACTGATTACACTTGTTGCCGATGGGTTAAATTCTCCTGTTACAGACATGGTAGACAATACACTGAAATTACCAGTACTGCTCACAGATGTTCCACTTATTGTAAGATTGTTAAATGCCAGTGTTCCAGCCGCATTACTGATGGCGCCTGTTGCTCCCGATATTGTTATTGTTCCGCCTGTTGGTGAAAAATTAATGGCTCCACTCGTTGACAATGTTCCAGATACTGTAAAACCTGTATTATACTGCGATTGAGCTGTTGGAGTAGCACTAACAGTAAGGTTGAAAAAACTGAGTGTACCTGTGTTATCGATTGATGAAGCAACATTATCCATGGTTACCGTTCCTGCACTTGCAATCATACTTCCGCTCACCGTCATTACTCCACTCACAAAAAACGAGTTTGTTGTTGTTGCTCCACTGGCACTGATCACCAGATTGCCATAAGACTGGCTACTGTTTAGCGCGGCTACTGTGTTGGTAGTACCGTCATATTCTATTGTACTGGTTAATCCGATGGAGTGTGTACTGAAATTTGAAGGAAGCGTATTCGTTCCTCCTATTATCAATCTTGCTCCATCCGAAACGGTTAATATTCCACCCGCCGATCCACGGTTGGCCGTAAATGTTACCAGATCCAGTACACCATTTAAAACTGACAGGTTGCCTGAAACAGATATAGTTGATACCATTGTAACCGTATTGTTTCCGCCACCACCTGTATTATCAATTGTGAGATTATTTACTGTTGCAGGTAACCCAGTTCCTTCTGTCTGATTGGCTACTCCATTGTAAATATAATTAGCACCTGTATTGTAGTTTCTTGCTGTTGTAGTTTGAACATTACCCGTAGCTGTTCCGACCGTTGTAATACCACCCGTTGAACCAATACCCAATGTACCACCAGATGCCAGTGTAAATGTGCCCGCTCCATTGATAATATTGGCTCCTGCATAAAATATAGAACCATTATTGATCGTCATTATATCACCTGTGGTTATGGTAATTGTAGCGTTTGTATTTGTTACGATGGCTCCTCCACTATTGCCAATGGTAAGTCCACCGTTGAAAGTAAGGGTATTGCTGCTTGTTATACTTTGATTGGCTGTTCCATTAAAAGTTACAAGTCCGGTACCGGTTGTAAATGTTCCACTATTAGAAAAATTACCTCCAATAGTAATAGCATTATTATTGGTTCCTGCATTACAGGTAGCACCAGTATTTATCGTAAAATCACCCCTCACTGATAATGTGCCTGTAGAAATGGTTTTTGACACACCAGAAAAAACAAGGTTCGCATAGTTGGGTGCAATAGATACTGTTTGAGTAGCACCAGAAGCGATGTACTCTACTGTAGTACCCAAATCAATATTTCTGGTACCAAATGCAGGGAAAGTAGTAACTGCTGTAGATCTTCCCAATAAAAACCGGGAACTGTTATTCATATTAAGGGTTCCGGTACTCGTAACCTGGAACCCGGTATCTTTAAAAACACTGCTGGAGACTATATCACCTATCGTTAATGTAGTAACAGTCATTGTAGATCGACTGGTAGCAGCAACGGGATTATTTATTTTAAGTATTCCCAGTGCAGTCGCTCCTCCAAATAAGAAAACATTTTGCGTTGATGTACCATTTAAATTGATTGTACTCGTTGTTGGCGGTGCAGTGAATCCTCCACCAACTCCGGTTGGGGTTGCATTAATACCAACATTCCCTCCAATATTAATTACAGCATTTCCAGCCATATCAACGTGGTTTCGTGCAAATACAGCGGCCATCACCAGGTTTCCTGATATGGTAACTATTCCTGTCGTAGCAATGGAAAGAATACAGTCCTGTGTATTACCGCCTGTCGTTGGCATCGCCATTGATCCGCAATTAAGGGTTCCTGCGACACTGATCGTTTTATTGAAATTCGCAGCCGGATTAACATATGTAATCCCATTCGTTACATTAAGTGTAACTCCAGAATTGATCGTAAGTGTGCGCGTAGCTGTTTGGGTACCCGCTGCCCAGGTAAGAGAATTACAGGATCTGTTATCTGATACAGTTACTGAGGCATTTACCGCTATAATAACATCATCTCCTATACCGGGAATAACACCACCCACCCAGGTTGCTCCAACGTTCCAGGTTCCTCCGGCTGCAACAGAAGTAATGGTGGCCGCTTTCGCAAAAAAAACAGTCAATAAAAACAAAAAAAGTAAACAGGGTCTGAGAAGACCATGGTACTCGGCTAACAAGTAAGTTTTCTTACCTGTATTTAATCGCTCATGCGAGATCGTTGCGGGGCATGCTGATAATACCTTAGCCATAACAATTGTTCAGGGTTTAGAACATGTTATTACTGCAGCATCCTCAATCTGTAAAAGGAGAAGTAGCTGCATAACCTTGTAGCGAATGCAGTGATGCGAGATCGATACATTTGGCTAACCTGGTTATGCTCAGGGTAAAATTGTTTGAAATGCTTTGAACCGATACGTGGATAAACTGTATCAATGCCAAAGCAGGAATTATTGCTCTCTACAAAGATAAAGCATCCAACATTAAAAAAAGATTAGAGATTCTTAACCCTGTACATTCAGGATACTGGTATCGGGAAGGGTTAACACAGCACTATCATTAATTTCAATGGTCTGACAATTAACGGTTGTTCCAGCCAGTATGGTCTTGGCACCAGCATTACTGATGATCAGATTATTATAGGTAAAAGCTGTAATTGTCTGGGCTCCACTTCCATTGTATTCAAAAGTATTTCCTGTAACTACATAAGTAGTAGTAGTGGTAGTGGGTATAAACACATTTGACACCCTTGTGGTACCTCCATTTACAAAAGTTACGGTTCTGGTACCATTGGTACTGACAACAAGTGTTCCATAATCCTGGGCATCTACTGTTTGTGCCCCTGCCCCGTTATAGTCGACCGTAAGATTAGACAGTGTCTTATTTGCTATAGTATATTGAGCTCCAAAACTTGGGGTAGCAGCCGTTCTTGTTACGTTTACGGTACCCGTTCCAGTTATAGTACCTGCCCCACTGATAATACTTGTGGCTGATGGATTAAACTCGCCAGTAACTGACATGGTTGCAACAACACTAAAATTACCGGTACTGCTTACTGTTGTTCCACTTACAGTCAGGTTATTAAACGCCAGCGTACCACTTGCATTATTGATGGCCCCTGTAGCTCCCGACATGGTTATTGTTCCACCCGATGGAGAAAAGTTGATGGCACCGCTGGTAGCCAGTGTACCCGCCACCGAATAACTGGTATTGTATTGCGATTGGGCTGTAGGTGTTGCGCTGATAGTAAGATTATTGAATGTAAGTGTTCCACTATTACTAATAGATGACGCTATGTTATTCATGGTAATAGTACCACCTGTTGGCTCAAATGTTACACTACCACTCACCGTAAACGTTGCTGCCACATTAAAGCTCGTATTGTATTGTGTTTGAGCTGTGGGGGTAGCAGCTATCGTAAGGTTATTAAATGTCAATGTACTGTTGTTGACAATAGATGAAGCTACATTGTTCATATTAACTGTACCGCTATTATGGGTAAATGTGGCACTATTGGTAAACACACCTGAAATATTCATCGTTCCTGAGGTCGAGATGAGTACACCGGCATTTATGGAGAGATCATTCAGGCTGATGGTTTGGTTTACAAAAGTTAATGTGCCGGCTCCAGCTTTTGTAAATGTTCTGGTAGCGGCACTTATAGCCCCACCCACCGTTAAAGCCACAGCAGCAGTTGAAGTGGTAACCTGTATATCTGCATTCATAGTAACCGTACCTGTACCTAAGTTGAGGGGCTGTGAGCCGGTAAAACTAAAGTCGGCGTTCCATGTAATAGGGTGGTTGTTCGTAGTAATACTACCTGCTGTTGTATTTTGAACGGCTCCCCCATTAATAATAAAAGTACTAGCCACTGTTCCCAATGCTGCCGCATTGTTTACATTAATGGTTCCAGCGTTTAAGGTTGTACCTGCTGTATAGGTATTGGCCACACCCATTGTGAGGGTTCCTGAATTATTTTTTATCACTGCTGTTGTTCCAGTACCATCTGCAATAGCGTTGGTTATTTTTGTAACGGCTCCAACATTATTAAATGTTACATTTTTTGTTCCAGCCAACCCTCCGGTAATGGTAGCTGAAACGGTCAATATATTCGTACTGGTAGTAGCAACCTGTGTAATAGTAAAAGGCTGACTAAATGTAATGGTTCCGCTAAAAGTGGCATTATTATCTGTATTGCCTCCTATTGAATACACACCACTGGTGGCCTGGTTAGCAATTGTAATGGCTCTTGCAAAAGTAAATGCACCGTCAATCAATAATGTTGGACTCGAGTTATTTGTAGTAGTGGCTGCATTACCCATTACAACCGCTGACGAAGCATTTCCAAAAGGTCCATTTGTAGTTACTGCAACTGCAGCTCCTGCCATTAACGTACCGGCACTAATGGTAGTTACTCCGGTATAGGTGCTGGCTCCTGATAGTTCCCATGTGCCTGTTCCTGTTTTGGTAACAGTACCTGAAGTTGTTCCGATTACACCACTGTATAAGCCTGTTCCTGTGCCACTCAAAACAAGACCGAATGTATTTCCTCCAACAGCCCCACTCATAGTTAACAATCCACTACCTGATGCTTCAATAGTAGCTCCGGATGCCGTTAATGTTATTGCCCGATTGGTAGAATGCCCTGAACCAACATATCGCAAAGTTCCTGCAGCCGCCATTGAAATAGCTGGCGTACCGGCGCCTGTTCCAAGAGAACTACTAGTATTTGTATTTGCTACTGTATTTGCTTCAAGAATACCTGCAGTAATGGTAACCGCCCCTGTGTACGTATTTGCAGCAGTTAATGCCAATGCACCAGTACCTAGTTTTGTTATTCCAAAGTTGTTACCACTGATAATACCACTCATGATAAAATCATCATTCGTGAGGTCGCCATCATCTGCTACTGTAACCTGTCGTGTTGCTCCTAATGCTACAGGGTTTGCAATTGATGCATTTGTACTGATTGTACCACTACCGGTATAGTTAACGGTTATATTTCCACCCAAAGTAATCGCCCCGGATCCTGTTATTGCTGCCCCATTACCTCCACCAACTGTTTGCATGGTAACACTCGTCAGACCCCCACCTAAAGTAAATGTTCCCAAAGCAAGTGTTGTGGCAGCATTTACAGTTAAACCTGCTGCAACCGATAAGTTTGCACTAAATGTTTTAACGGCATTATTACCCCCGGTAATATTAAGACCCGTATAAGAGTTAACTCCTGTTGGCGTTGCCGGAATAGTGAAATTGGATGTCCCTTGATAATCTACTATTGCACCTGTGCCAATAAAATCAATGGTATTGGTTACACTTGCGCTAAAAGTAAGAGCCGTAGCACCTTCCAAATTTAACCGTGGGGTGGTATTTCCCATGGCATAGCTAGCAGTTGGCGGACCGCCTGTTCCTGAAAGCGCAGTTACCAATCCTGAAGTGTTAATTGTACCGCTTGTATGCGTTACAGTTACATTGCCACTAAAGCCGCCGTTTCTCAATGTTTGAAGAGTAAAACTACCTGTAGCATCCAGACTGGTCAGCGTATTAACATAGGTTAATGTTCTGTTACCTGTGAGTGTTGTTCCTGTTGATCCAACTGTAAAGCTTCCACAAACCAGAGTTCCTGTTCCTGTTATGGTAATTGTCCGGTTGGCATCTGCATGGTTAATTACAACCGCTCCTGATACTGTTAATGTTTGCCCCGTAATGGTAAGTGTAGTTGCAGCAGTGTTTGTAAAAGTCAGTGAAGCAATCGATGTGGCTAATGCTGTGTTAAGTGTTGGCGCATTGGTGCCATTGGTTGGAATAATAACAATATCAGTAGCATTTGTACCCGGCGTACTTGTACCCGAACTTTTTGTCCAGTTATTGGTATTATTCCATGCTGTACTGGTCGCACCTGTCCAGGTATAGGTAATCTGTCCACTTACTTTAGTCAGTACAAAAATGCTACAAACAATAAAGCAAATACATACCCTAAAAACCGGGCTGATTTTTCGATGTAATCCAAGTGACAGGTTTTGTTTTACTGATGGGTATCTGGCTTTCATAAAAGATTTTCATCTTTCAGCCCGAAGGCAACCCTGAAACCCATCGTAATAAATGACAACCTGTTTGTATGTTATCAATAACACACAAATACAAACACGACAAGACCTCTTTATTTTGCCATGTTTACCACAAATCGTGTGGTCTGTTATTATTTGCTACTCAGGGTGTCGGTTTATTTTTTATTGAGCTTGTTTCACTAAGACTGAGAACAGTCCATTTGAATCATCATGCTCTCCTAAATAAATAACCGACTTTTATTCAGAGCCTTTTCCAGGCTTTTGATCTTTGGTTAAATTTTCCAACAGTTTTCTGATTGCACCGATCTCATCCTCCAGTTTTTTAATCCTGTCTTTATCAGTATTCTGTTTTTCTAACATCTTCTGCTGTTCTTTAATTGCTTCCAGCAACAGTGCTACTAATTTAGAATATTCAACAGACTTGAACCCTTTATCATCCGTCTTCACAACTTCAGGTACAACCTTCTCTACTTCCTGTGCTATCAGACCCAACTGTTTGGAGCTGTCAAATTTATTTTCCGGGAATTCTTCAGTTCTCCACAAATAAGTTACCCCGCGCAGTGCCATTACTTTATCAAGTGCACTCTCAACTGTTTTAATATCTTTCTTATACCGTTGGTCAGATGTTTCATTGATTGCATTGGTTTTTAATCTACCAAATACTTCCAGTTTATAAGAACCGCTTGGCGCACCACCAATACCTACTTCATTCGAACCACCACCAATTGTTACATCGCTTGTAGATGAGCCTGTATTGATACTTGTAGTTGCGTTATTATTATTATTCAACACAATGGCACCATTCACTGTTAACCCTGTCAATGTTCCAACAGAAGTAAGACTCGATGATACCACATTCGATGCCAGCGTAGTACCTGAAAGTGAACCCGCAGCAATATTAGTAATGGTATTGTTTGACCCATCAATGGTTTTATTGGTAAATGTTTCTGTACCTGCGAGTGTAGCTAATGTACCCGTAGTTGGTAATGTTACATTCGTTGCACCCGTTGCAGTTAATGTAGTATTAAATGCACCACTGGTTGTAAGATTTCCACCCAGTGTAATGGTTCTTGACCCATTATTCACACCGGTACCACCATATGTTGGACTAACTACGGTACCATTCCACGTACCTGTTGCTATTGTACCAAGGGTTGTAATATTGGTGCTACCTGCCCATGTAGATAAAGCCGTGTTTTCTACGTTTCCTAAACCAACATCAGTTTTAGACAGAGATAACATTGCTTTTGCGACCGCGGGTGAAAGTTCTTCTACTACACCTGAACCTGCTGTGTTTCTACCCAGGAATGTACTGGTAGCAATATTCTGGATTTTCGATAGTGTTACATTACTGTTCAGAATTTTAGCAGTTGTTACCGCATCATTTGCAATACTAGTAGCTAAAGATCCAGCAGAAGTGGTAACATCACCAGTTAATGCAGGAAATCTTGCTGCTGCTAGTGTACCTGTTACATTCGTACCAGACAAGTTAATAGCGTTAGCTGTTATCTGCTGATTACTCAAAGACAAATAGTTTTCTCCAGCTAAGGTAACGTTACCTGTATTCGTTCCGGTAAGGTTAGAACCTGATACAGTACCACTGGCATTTACAGAGCTTGGAGTAATATTACCCAAAGTCAGGTTGATCGTTCCGCTGGTAGTAATAGGTGATCCTGTAACGCCTATTCCATTCGCGCCACTTACTGATACTGATGTTACGGTTCCAGTACCACCGCCACCTGTTGCACTTAGTTCACCTCCGGCCAGGGTTAAACCAGAGCCAATGGTAATCTGCTCAACATTACCATTTCCTGCTGTGCTTCGTCCCAACAATGTCGTTGTACTGATCTGCTGGAAATTACCGAACGTAACAGTATTGGCAGATATCGACGAACCTGTAATATTGGTTAACGTATTATTGGATGCGTTAATCGTTTTATTGGTGAGCGTTTCCGTACCCGATAGCGTAGCCAATGTACCAGCAGTTGGTAAAGTTACATTGGTAGTACCCGTTGTGGTGAACGTGGTATTGAATGTACCGGAGGTTGTTAGGTTACCACCCAATGTTATCGTTCGCGATCCGTTATTCACACCTGTACCCCCTTTTGACGGGTCTATAATTGTTGCACTCCATGTACCTGATGTTATGGTACCGACAGTAATTAATGCACTCGAACCAGCCAATGGCGATTTGGTTTGTATTCGACTTTGTATCGCAGGGAATGAATCAGCTTCAAAAATATTCATTCGATCCAAGTAAGGTGTAAGCATTAGACTTGTATCGGATATTTTCAGATAAATAGGTGACATGACTGAATCTACATCCTTGTACTTGATTACATGTCCATAACGTGCATAACCTGTTCTTGGAATATCCAAGGCAAATTCGGCTCCGTTAAGCATTTTAGCTGTATCTGTTGTTTTGATACGGCTATTGAAAATAATAGTATCTGCCACATTGAATTTACGCATAGCTATACTATCCATTCTAGCCCTTGTACCAATGATGCTGGTATCAACCTTTAATGTTACCGCTGCAGAACCATTATAAGAAGTACTTGTAGCGTTATTGGCCAACAAGCCGTTTGAAACACTCAATGCGTTATTTAATGCACCACTTAAAGTAGTTGCACTGATGGTACCTGTTGCATTCACATTATTGAATGTACCTGTAGTAGCACTTATAGTTGCCGCAGTTGCAGTACCGGTAATATTGGCATTGGTGAGGTTAGCAGTTGTTGCACTGATAGTTGAACTCTGTATGGTACCACTGACTGCCAGTGTTGTTAATCCTGTAATGGCGCTGGTATTAACTGTTGAGAAATTACCATTTGTTGCACTAACCGTTCCTGCCTGTAAAGTATTTGTAACACTAAGATTCGTTAAACCTGTAAGGTTGGTGATATTCGCATTGGTAATACTAGCTGTAGTGGTAGTAATGGCTGAAACATTTGCCAGACTTGTAATACTATTTTGTGCGCTTGCACTTAATGTTCCGCTCAACATACCACCTGAAATAGTGCCCGTGGTGTTCACATTGGTAAAGTTACCAGTAGTTGCGCTCACTGTACCAGCACTAATAGTGCCTGATATATCGATAGCTGTCAGACCGGTCAGGTTCGTGATATTCGCTGTAGTGATACTTGCATTTGTTGCAGTCAATGCTGTAACGTTCGCCAGGTTCGTGATTGAGTTCTGAGCTGATGTACTTAATGAACCGCTTAAAGTAGCTGCACTGATCGTGCCACTTGCAGTAATGTTTTGAACATTCGCAAGATTCGTAATCGTATTCTGTGTTCCGGCGTTTAAGGTTGCACTGATCGTACCACCTACGATATTGCCTGTTACAGTAATATTATCAAAACTACCACTGGCACTTGTAATGCTGGTGCTGCTCACATTACCTGCTTCGACTGTACCGGTGATGCTGATATTCGTCAGACCGGTCAGGTTCGTGATATTCGCTGTAGTGATACTTGCATTTGTTGCAGTCAGACTGCTCACATTAGCCAGGTTCGTGATTGAGTTCTGCGCACTGGTTGAGAGGCTACCACTTAAGGTTCCTGCACTGATTGTTCCACTCGCTGTAATGTTTTGAACATTAGCAAGATTCGTAATCGTATTCTGTGTACCGGCATTTAAGGTTGCACTGATTGTTCCACCTACGATATTACCTGTTACAGTAATATTATCAAAAGTACCACTGGCACTTGTGATACTGGTGCTGCTCACATTACCCGCTTCTACTGTACCGGTGATACTGATATTCGTCAGACCAGTCAGGTTCGTGATATTAGCTGTAGTGATACTTGCATTTGTTGCAGTCAGACTGCTCACGTTCGCCAGGTTCGTGATTGAGTTCTGCGCACTGGTTGAGAGGCTACCACTTAATGTTCCTGCACTGATTGTGCCGCTTGCAGTAATGTTTTGAACATTAGCAAGGTTTGTAATCGTATTCTGTGTTCCGGCGTTTAAGGTAGCACTGATCGTACCACCTACGATATTGCCTGTTACAGTAATATTATCAAAAGTACCACTGGCACTTGTGATGCTGGTAGTACTCACATTACCTGCTTCTACTGTACCGGTGATGCTGATATTCGTCAGACCGGTCAGGTTCGTAATATTCGCTGTAGTGATACTTGCATTTGTTGCAGTCAGACTGCTCACATTAGCCAGGTTCGTGATAGAGTTCTGAGCTGATGTACTTAAACTTCCGCTTAAGGTTCCTGCACTGATCGTGCCACTCGCAGTAATGTTTTGAACATTAGCAAGGTTCGTAATTGTATTCTGTGTACCGGCGTTTAAGGTTGCACTGATCGTACCACCTACGATATTACCTGTTACGGTAATATTATCAAAACTACCACTGGCACTTGTAATGCTGGTGCTGCTCACATTACCTGCTTCGACTGTACCGGTGAT
>NZ_JBIQXS010000002.1:1124180-1496297 GCF_058231085.1 Sediminibacterium sp. FW305-C-49 | reverse complement strand
GACATCCGACATCCGACATCCGACATCCGACATCCGACATCCGACATCCGACATCCGACATCCGACATCCGACATCTACTTCCTCTTATTCATCTCATCCCTGATCGCAATCGCTCTTATATAGTCTTCATGTTCCAGTACATCATTGAGCAGGGTCTGCAGTTCTTCCAGACTCATGCTGCTCAGGTCTTCACGGCCTGTGTTACTGTCTTCTGCGCCAACAGCTTCGGCTTTTGGTTTCTTGCCCCCATCTTCCATCAGGATACCGGCATTTTCGAGTATATGCTCATAGGTGTAAATAGGGCAGCCAAACCTTACGGCCAATGCAAGTGCATCGCTGGTACGGCTATCGATTTCTACGGTATCGTGTTCGGTAAAGCAGACCAGTTTTGAATAAAAAATGCCTTCCTGCAGGTCACTGATGATGATTTCCTGTAATTCTACATTAAAAGCATTCATGAAATTTTTCATGAGGTCGTGTGTCAGCGGGCGACTGGGTTGCATATGTTCGAGTGCCACAGCGATGGCCTGTGCTTCAAAACCACCAATCACGATAGGAAGTCTTCTCAAACCATTGGTTTCGCCCAGCACTACGGCATAGGAATGTGTTTGGGTGATGCTGTGCGACAGGGCCACTATTTCCAATTCTATCTTTTTCATAGACCACACGAAAATAAATCAATTTACCATAAGAATGTCAGGTTGGGGTTTGGGCTCAATATTGGGGTACAATAAAGGTTTCAGAAAGGCTTATCGGACCTGAGTTTTTTATCGAACAGGAATGTGCCAAATGGCAGAAACGCTGCCAGAAAAGCCCAGATCAGCATGGTAAAGGGCCATTTTTTTTCTTCTCTTACCATATATGCCAGCCAGCAATAGGCGATAAAGAGTATGCCATGTGCCCATCCGGTAAACTTTACGGCTTCTGGCATGTCCGCAAAATATTTGAGGGGCATGGCTATTCCTAACAACAGCAGTAAGGAGATACCTTCTGCCATACCAATTTTTCTGAAGAGTGGGAGTGATGATGACATGATGCAAAGAAACAACAAAGATCGCTTGCACAGATCGGTTACAGAATCAGTAATTTGCAAGGCAAAAATATAGGTATGCCTTTAGTTGATCTCGCCGGTATTACACCCAAAGAAATAGTACCCGGTTACAGTGCCCGTTTTATCCATACGGAAAATATGACGTTCTCTTACCTGGATGTGAAAGCAGGTTCTGCGCTCAAAGAACATTCGCACCCGCATGAACAGGTAGCACATGTGCTCGAAGGAAGATTTCAACTGACACTGGCAGGTGAGCCCATACAGTTTGGTCCGGGTGAAGTCATTGTCATTCCATCCAATGTACCTCATGCTGGTCTGGCCATTACGGATTGTAAATTGTTGGATGTATTTCACCCAATAAGAGAAGATTATCGTGCATTATAAAAACAGGAATCATGAATCTTGATCTCACAGGAAAAACAGCATTGGTTTGTGGCGCTTCCCAGGGCCTGGGTGCCGCTGTGGCACATGAACTTGCATTGATGGGTGCTAACGTATACCTGTTGGCGAGAAATGAAGAAAACCTGAAAGCGGTGCTTCATTCACTTGATACCGCATTACAACAGCAGCATGGATATTTTGTTGCAGATACCAATGAGCCTTCTTCAGTCACCGGATTGATCAGCGACTTTTTAGCAAAAGGACATACCATTGATATTCTTGTCAATAACAGCGGCGGACCTGCATCAGGCCCGTTATTGAATACAGCAGCAGAGGAGCTTGAAAGAAGCTTTCGTTCGCACCTGGTTACGGCACATACACTGGCACAACTGTTGGTACCGGGGATGCAGGCAAAAGGTTTTGGACGGATCATTAATATTGTTTCTACCTCTGTGAAACAACCTATTAATGGCCTGGGTATTTCCAATACGGTGCGTGCGGCTGTTGCCAACTGGGCCAAAACGCTGGCCAATGAAATTGGTAAATATGGTATTACGGTGAATAATGTGTTACCTGGTTATACCAAAACAGGTCGTCTTGATTATTTATTTGGTAAACAGGCTTCAGATGCAGGTACGTCTGTAGATACCATTGTCGATAAAACAGTGGCATTGATTCCTGCAGGCAGATTAGGAGAGCCGGAAGAATTTGCGGCTGCAGTGGCTTTTCTTTGTTCGCCGGCGGCTGCGTATATCAATGGCATTAATTTACCGGTGGATGGTGGCAGAACCGGTGCTTTGTAGGATTAAGGAACTAAAAGCTCCTGTAGTTCATAGAGTGATCACTATACTATTCAACGGACTTAAACGGCGTCACGGGTATGATTAGACATGAAATTTTCGAGCGAAATGCTGTTCACAGGTATATTTCCTAATCTTGATTCAAGTGCTTTCAGGTGTGCGTTACCTACTGCCGCGAAACTAAATGTACCAGACCTGGCAGCTTCGGCAATAGCATGCAAAATAAATTCATTGCGATAATCATTTGCCTCTTTAAGTGTAGGATCATCGGGGGATTTTAACAGATCTGTACCTTGTTTGTCGGTCAGTTTTTTATAATAACGTTTTACTTTTTTGTCAGTGGCTTCCATGATAATATTCAGAAAGCTGTCAAATCTTTTGGGAACATCTGCAGGTTTTTTAATAAAATCTTCGATGGTTTCCCAGGCCATTTCCAATCCAAAATGGAATTCATTCAGTTTTCCTTTTTTGATCTGGTAATAAAATACCCGTTTGAAAAGGGTAAGAACAGCCTGTCCCGATTCTTGTAATGCATCATATTCTTTTGGGGCAACCTGAGGAGCTTCCTGTGGCTTCCAGTATTCAGCTTGATCATCTTTGCCTTTTATGACCAGTTTATAACTGCCGTCGCGGGTGTCGCGCGTACGGTCATTTCCTAACGGAATATCCGGTGGTTTCCTGTCTTTTTTAACGGTGTTTTTATTTCCTTTTTCTACCATGTAGCCAAAAACCCTAAGGGCCTGTAATAGCTTGGAAGAAGTTTCATCTGTACCTTTATTTTTTTGTATCTGCTCGTTGCCTTTTTTCTTGAATTTATTGACGGACCATTCCGGACGCCCCTCATATAAAACCGGTTTGATAAGATTACTCTCTTTTTCAATATCGGTACCGCGAACGGCTGCATGTGATTCGCCGAGCACAAAAAACTGGTTTGCTAAATCTTTAAGGTCGTACCATAATGCACGTTTTTTAATAAGGCCAAAAGGAACCGGTGATTTGGTTACCAGGTGATTCTGCATAGCTGTTTCGTCCGGGTAATAACGGTTGAATTCATCGGCCATGGCATGTTTAACAGGTTCAGGTTGTTCCGTTGTTGGTGTGAAAGGATTTTCGTTGATCAGAATTTTCCTTTGAATCACTGGTGTAGATGAAGTTGGAGAAGCACTTGTAAAAGCAGGCACGGCAGGTAATTGCAGTCCTTTATAAGGGAGAGCTTCAGCCGAATAATTTACCGGTTTAGTTGCCGCTTCTTTATTTCTACAGCTTTCAGCCAGGAACATTGGATACCCATTTAGAGATACCTAAGTTATTCTTTTTTATTTATATGCGTATAAAGAATCGCAATAGTGTTCGTCACGCTGCCTATTCCTATTATCTGCAGGAATTAAATCAACAGGTCACTGTAACCTTTAAATAGGTTGCTGGAATAAGAGTAGTGTTTGCAGCTGTTGCTTTATTCTGGCTTTTAAAGAGTGAAACCAATTCCTGTTCAAGAGCAGCAGTTTTACCATTTTTTTCGGCGGCATCAAATGCATTCATGGTGGGTCCGTAGTAAAGTTTAAACAACTGTACAAAATCTTCCGGTGTATATGGTGCCCTGAAAGTGAAAGTATCTTCTATGCAATGGATATTTTCTTTTGCAATGCCGGCCTGGCCAAATCGTTCCGTCACATTATCTTTTATGCCCCATGTCATTGGACTAATGAAGCCTTCGGGTGGGGGTGGGGTATAGGAAGAACTTATTTTGAGTATTTGCGCTACCACAGTGGGGTCGCCGGGAATCCAGTTACCCATTACAATTTTCCCGCCTGGTTTTGTTACACGAACCATTTCTTTTGCAACATCAAAGGGTTTTGGAGCGAACATGGCACCAAAAATACTTACCACCATATCGAAAGAATGATTGGCCAATTCACCTAGGTTGCAGGCATCCCCTTCCTGAAAAGTACAATTGAAAAGTCCGGCTGCTTTGGCTCTGGCATTACCCGCTTCAACGAGGTTGTTGGCAATATCAACACCCAGTACTTCGGCGCCCATTTGCGCCTCAGGAATGGCAGTAGTGCCATCGCCACAGCCAAGGTCAAGGATTTTCATTCCTTTAGTGACGCCAAGTTTCGACACCAGTTCTTCTCCGCTTTGTCGCATGGTATCAGCGATACGCGTGAAATCGCCTTTCTCCCAGAGAGCTTTATTTGGATTCATAGTGTAGGGTTTACATAATTGTAAATTCAGTGATCCGAATCAGCCATTAGCGGATATATAAATATACAAAAAGCGAAACATTCCAGATTATATCGTCGGTATACTCTTTTCTCTGGTTATAAAGATTGATTTATAGTGCATTATGTCATAATAAAGCAGCTGGATTACTGCACTTTCTTCCCTGTTTTATCAATATAAAAAACATCATTACCTTTCTTAACCTGCGCTTTGCCATTGATAAAATCATCCGCATCGTCGAACTGGGGGGCAATTACTTCCTTGCCTTCCACATCCACAAATCCGATTTTGTTGTTTAGTAAAACGGCACACATACCTTCTGAGTAGCCAAAGATATTATCGTATTTAACAGGGATCATGATTTTACCATCATTGGCAATGAGTCCGATTTTCTGATTAAGTGCTGCGATCACGCATTCTGATTCTTTTGCATTCACCAGGGTATCATATTTTACCTCGGCAATTTCACGGCCCTTATCGTTTACCATACCCCATTTATTGTCAACTCTCACAAAACTCCGCCCCTCAACCGGAGAGTAAATCTGTGTATATTTTGCAGGCGTGATTTCAGTAAAGGTCTCTGAGAAAAAACCGTGCTTGCCATTCTGTTTAAACCATAACAATGGTTTAGCGTCGTCCATCCTTGATATATATTCATATTTCAGTGGGATTTTGATTTCGTTGTTTTTATTGATCGCGCCAAAAAATTTACCCGTTCTTACATAGGCGACTCCTCCAACAAAGGATGAGCCATATTCATAAGAAGGAGCAATCACATCTTTCCCGTTCTGATCAATCCAGCCATATAAATTATTCACCTTCACATTGAACAATCCATCAGATAAAGGTTCAACACGATCATATTTTAAGGGGGCGACAACTTTCCCGGTTTTGTCAATTCGTCCCACCATGGTACCCTGCCTTACCATACAGGTTCCGTCTTTATCAAATCCGAATACACGGTCGTATACTAATGGAATCACTTCCTTTCCTGTTTTATCAATAAATCCCCATTTACCGTTCCAGGTAACTCGGCAAAGACCACCCACAAATTTATACCCCTCAGATGAAATGCTGTATCTGGCCGGTACCACTTCCTTTCCTTCTGTATTGAGTACACCCATCATACCATTTTTTTGCATGGTGGCCAGACCATCGTTGAAGGAGTTGATTTCGTCGTATATGGGAGCTGTTAGTTCCCTTCCATTTATAGAGAGTAGTCCGAATTTCTTTTTGGAATCTTTGTATTCATAATACATACGCAATACAGCGTCGGCCTGGTCGTTATAAGTTTTTTTAATTTCTTCATATTTAATGGGCGTAATTTCTTTTCCTTGTGTATTGATAAGTCCCCATTTGTTATTCATTCTTATTTCTGCCACACCATTACTAAAGTCTCTGACCATCTCATATTTAAATGCTGTGAGCTCTTTTCCGTTTACATCAATAAATCCATAATTGTGACGCCAATAATAACCTGTTTTAGCAGGTGCAAATGCAAGATTGGAATTGTCAACTGTTTTTAACTCGGAAATATAAGCGGTTATAAATCCATCGTGGTATTGACTTCCCAGCCAGTCGTATTTGGCGGACGCCACGATGTTGCCATTCGCATTTACAATGCCATATTTTTCTTTGCCGTCGGTGGTCTTTGTAAAAACGCGGTAGCCATCCTGGGCATAAGAGCAGAACGCCATCCAGCAGCAAGCAATGGAGATGAAGATTTTTTTCATTGGGTATGTATTAAATGGAGGTGATAGAAAGTTTTGTATTTGTTTACTACTATTCTTCTTCCTGTTCAATTTTATATTCAGCAAATAATTTTGCCAGCGATGCTATATAGTCCCAGTCGTTCATCTGGTGTAACATATGTACGAAGTTGTGACCGAACTGGAGAATCACCTGGTTCTTTAACACAAAGAATGTGTTTTCCATGCCGAATCCACCTGTATCAGGGTTCCATACCGCTTCATTGTGCCAATCGGCTATTTCATCGTCATATTCTTTCCGAAAAGCGGCAATGGCTGCAAAAGGGTCTATGCCGTTCATAAAGCTAATGCTCGGAATGTTCCCGGTAAGATAGAGGTATAATGCTTTTGCATTAAGGTAATCGTGACTGAAGAGCGTGGCTAAAGCAGCAGGCTCTTTGGATATTGGTTTTGTTTCCATACAATAACAATGCCTTTTCTATGGGATTCGTGCCTGGTTAATCTATTCAGGCGTTAAGAAGTCAATAATAGTACTATTCTTTTTCTTTTCTTTTTATAGATAAAAGAAAATGATATTCAACATTCATTTTACTTAATTCTTGGTATGATTATTACTTGTTTATGAAATTGCAGCGGTGAGTCAATGGCAACAAAAAAGGACCAGTTGTATACTGGTCCTTTTTCGAATCATATAAGACAGGATTATTTTCCTTTCATTTTTCTGATCTCTTCCGTCAGCTTCGGCACCACTTCAAAAGCATCACCTACAATACCATAATCTGCTGCTTTAAAGAAAGGCGCTTCAGGGTCTTTATTGATCACCACAATTATTTTACTGCGGTTCACACCGGCAAGGTGCTGAATGGCACCGGAGATGCCAATAGCAATGTATAGATTCGGAGCTACCTGTACACCTGTTTGTCCAACATGTTCATGGTGAGGTCTCCAGTGTGCATCACCAACAGGACGGCTACAGGCAGTAGCAGCTCCCAGCTCTTTGGCAAGGTCTAATAAGATGCCCCAGTTTTCCGGTCCTTTTAATCCGCGGCCACCACTTACAACAATTTCAGCTTCGGTTAAAGGTATTTCACCACTTACTTTATTTACGGCAGTTACTTTTACTTTCGGTGCATCTACTGCAACAGAGAGTTGGTTTACTTCAGCAGTTCCTTCACCTGCTATCGTGGTAAAACTATTCGGGTTGAGCGAAATTACTTTGATGGCAGATGTAATACTTACATTGGCAAAAGCTTTACCCGAAAAAACGGTTTTCTTCACCACAAAACCATTGCTGGTATCGGGCAGGGCACAGGCACCTGCTACCAGCCCCGCTTTGAGTCTTACGGCCACACGACCTGCAATGGCTTTTCCTGTATGGTTATGTGAAATAACCACCACATTGGCTCCGGTAGTGCTGACAGCTTCAGCAATTACTTTTGCATACACTTGTGCATCGAGGTGGTTCAGCGTTTCATTATTTACCTGGTGTACTTTTTTTACCCCATACTTACCCAATGCACTCAGGTCATCACTCACATTACCCAATAACAGGGCTTCTGCTGCCGTACCCAATTGTTCGGCCAGTTTAGCTCCATAAGTCAATACTTCATAAGAAGCTTTCTTGATATGGCCCTCTGATTGATCTACAAATATTAAAACAGACATGTTTCTTTTTTTAAAGATGGTTGAATAACAATCCTGGTTAGATTGCTTTTGCTTCTTCGTGTAACAATCTTACCAGTTCGCCCACATTATCCGGACTCACCAGTTTCACACCTGCTTTGGCGGGTGGTAATTCAAAACTCACGACAGAACTGAGTGTATCAACAGCTACAGGTTCTACTACTTTTAATGGCTTGGTACGTGCAGCCATGATGCCTCTCATATTTGGGATGCGTTGTTCTGCCACACCTTTCTGACAGCTAACCACTGCAGGTAAAGCTACATCGGCTACTTCTTCACCACCTTCAATTTCGCGGGTAACGGTAGCTATGTTGCCATTCAGGTCGAATTTGGTAGCGAGAGAAATATAGGGAGCATCAATAAGTTCTGCCACCATGCTGCCAATAGAAGATCCATTGTAATCAATGGTTTCTTTTCCGGTGAAAACCAGGTCGTAACCCTCTTTTGCAATGGCGGCAATCTGTGAAGCAATAAAATAACTGTCACTGCCATCTGCATGAATACGAATGGCTTCATCTCCACCCAATGCGAGTGCTTTACGGATGATGGGCTCCGCATCTGCAGCGCCCACTGTTACCAGGTGTACAATGGTGGAGGGATCTTTTTCTTTCAGTTCAATGGCCCTTACCAGTGAATACCATTCATCGTAGGGGTTAATGATCCACTGAACACCATTCTCATCAAATTTGCTGTTACCATCCGTAAAAGCAATCTTGGAAGTGGTATCAGGCGTCTTGCTTACACAAACCAGGATTTTCATATGTCTCTATTAGGTTTTGATTCAATGATTAGTTGTTTATGCAACTATTTAACAAATATAGGAAGCTTTTGTTTCCGGCAAAGGTTCGGATATTTTTTTTAACAGGGGAAATTTTTAGGGGGAGGGTGATGAATGGTGAATCGTCAATGGTCAATATTGAGTTAGTGTTGGTTTTGAGGATTATCTTTACTAAATGGAGCGAATTGCACGCATACTGGCTTTTCTGGAACAGAATCCAAAGGATAATTTTCTGCGGCATGCACTGGCATTAGAGTATATCAAGAAGGAAAAATTGGCCGAAGCCAGAGAACTGTTTGAAGCAGTATTAACCGATTCACCTGATTATGTGGGGTCTTATTATCACCTGGCCAAACTACTCGAACAACTGGGCGAAACTGAACAGGCCATTCAATGGTATGAAAAAGGCATAGAAGCCGCAAAAACAGCGGGAGACAACCATGCGCTCAATGAGTTAAGAGCAGCATATGATGATTTGATTTATTGATGTCAGATCGCAGATGTCAGATATTAAAATAAATCTGACATCTGCGATCTGACATCTGCCATTCTCCTAACTTCCTCTCGATCCACCCGTTTTAATGGGTTTCTTGGTTACACCTACGGCTTTGGCGCCGGGTTTGGCAATGAATTTTGAGGCCTGTGCCGCATTTTTAGCACCTCCGGGACCGGCTTTTCCGGCTTTCTTGTTATTGACAGGTAATCCCATATGATTCGTTTCTCCAAATATACTGAAATCTGAGGTGATCTTTGATTGGTTGATCTTTGATTTTTTGATGTGAGTATTCGAAATCAAAAATCAAAGATCAAAAAATCAAAAATATATTTTCTGTACTTTCCCGCACTAAATCGCTTGCCATGTCTGTTACAACAGCTTATGATTTTGCAAAATATAAAACCCCGACAGGAACGCAGTTAAACTGTAAAGGATGGATACAGGAAGCGGCATTGCGCATGTTGTTGAATAACCTCGATCCTGCAGTAGCAGAAAGACCGGAAGACCTGATCGTATATGGCGGAAGGGGAAAAGCGGCGCGTAATATTGAAAGCCTTGACCTGATCATCCAGTCACTCAAAAAACTGGAGAATGATGAAACATTGCTGATACAGAGTGGTAAACCGGTGGCTATACTGAAAACACATACCGATGCCCCGAGGGTTTTATTATCCAACTCTCAACTGGTTCCCAACTGGGCCAACTGGAAACATTTTACGGAACTGGAACAAAAGGGGTTGATGATGTATGGACAAATGACGGCAGGTTCCTGGATTTATATCGGATCACAGGGTATTGTACAGGGTACTTATGAAACTTTTGCTGCCGTAGCAGACAAACATTTTGGAGGCTCTCTGAAAGGAACATTAAGTGTAACTGCGGGTCTCGGTGGTATGGGTGGCGCTCAGCCATTGGCTATTACCATGTGTGATGGTGTGGCGCTTTGTGCAGAAGTAGAAGAATGGCGCATCGATAAAAGACTGGAAACAAAATACCTCGACCTCAAATTTACCCATATCGATGAAGCCATCGACAGGGCAGTATCCGCAAAACAAAAAGGGGAGCGGCTGAGTATAGGTGTAGTATGCAATGCTGTACAATTATTACAAAGGCTGATCGAAAGAAAGATCCAGGTGGATGTACTGACTGACCAGACTTCTGCTCATGATCCCTTGATTGGTTATATACCTCATACATTAGATAACAATGCCGCAACTGTATTGAGGGAAAAAGATCCGGATGCTTATATCGCACTGGCTTATGATAGTATGAAACTGCATGTGGAGCTGATGCTTGCTTTACAAAAAGCAGGAGCTATTACATTCGATTATGGCAACAATCTCCGTGCACGTGCACTCGAACATGGATTGAAGAATGCATTTGATTTTCCGGGCTTTGTTCCCGCATATATCCGCCCGTTGTTTTGTGAAGGGAAAGGTCCATTCAGGTGGGCGGCACTCAGCGGTGATCCGGCAGATATTGCGGTGACGGATGAATTGATCATACAGCTTTTCCCTGAGAATAAATCGATGCAACGCTGGATGAAAATGGCCAGAGAAAGAATTGCTTTCCAGGGTTTGCCTGCACGTATCTGCTGGCTCGGACAAGGTGAGCGTGAAAAAGCCGGACTGGCATTCAATGAACTGGTAAGAACAGGAAAAGTAAAAGCACCCATTGTGATTGGCCGCGATCACCTTGATACAGGATCTGTAGCATCTCCCAACCGCGAAACCGAAGCCATGTTAGATGGCAGTGATGCAGTGGCCGACTGGCCTGTCTTAAATGCGCTGGTGAATACGGCTGGCGGTGCCAGTTGGGTAAGTTTGCACCATGGTGGCGGCGTAGGCATGGGTTATAGCATTCATGCAGGCATGGTGATTGTTGCAGATGGGACCGATGAAGCAGCTAAACGTTTATCAAGGGTATTAAGAAATGATCCGGGTATGGGGGTAATCAGGCATGCGGATGCGGGATATGAAATAGCCCAACAAACATTATCAAAACATCACCTGGGATTATAACTCAACAGAACACAGATTTATCATGATTGTTATGATTCGTCATGATTGATCATAACAATCATGATAAATCCGTGTTCCATTCACTCGCTTTGATCAATCAAGACGCTTCATTAACAAGTCATCGATTTTCTTAAAGAGATGATAGGGCTTATAAGTACGCCATTCGGGAAGATCCATTAATTCAATATAATAATTGAGTTTTTTCTTTTTGAAATCGTACTGGGCTGCATCGCTCATATTCAATGCCACAGCCCATCCGTTCTCTTCGCTGAGTTCTTCATACCATTCCTGGTAATATTCTTTATCGCTGCTGTGGAAGTTCATTACATTTTCAGCGATGAGTATATATTTTGTAATGCCCTGTTTATAAAAAAGATCCATCACTTCACGCTTCAGTTCCATGATATCGTTTTCAATGGCATCATTCCATTCGCCAATGAGTTCGATCACTGTAAAATGTAGCTCATAGTCAACATAAATTACTTTCAGGTACAGCGTACGGCTGCCAAAATCATCCCACTGCGGATGTATGTAATAATTGTAAACCGTTTGTGAAAATTCAAACTCACTGTAGGAGCGTCCGAAAAAAGGTGAGCGCTGGTCTTCTTCCGAAATATAAATATGCCGCCAGTTATAAAAAGGTTCTATGTCGTGCATCACGGAGCAAATAAGAAATAAGGAATAAGAAATAAGGAATAAGAAAGTAGTGAAAACAGGGAAAATACAAGTTATAAAAACCCCTTCCCGATTCCTTATTTCTTATTCCTTATTCTTCTGTTTTCTCAGCCTGCGGCTTCAACGGCTTTTTTTACGCTGCCATGTTTCAGCAACAGGTCTTTGGCTACTTCGTATTCTGTTATCTTCAGTTTATCCATCACCATCTTCACGCCTCTGTCAACCAGTTTTACGTTGCTCAGTTGCATGTTTACCATTTTGTTGTCTTCCACACGCCCTAACTGTATCATCACAGAAGTAGAAATCATGTTCAATACCAGTTTCTGTGCGGTGCCACTTTTCATACGTGTGCTGCCTGTTACAAATTCAGGACCTACCACCACTTCAACGGGGAAGTCGGCTTCTCTTGAAACAGGTGTATTGGGATTGCAACTGATGCTTCCGGTAATGATGCCCTGTTTGCGGCATTCTTTTAGTGCGCTGATGACATAAGGTGTGGTACCACTTGCTGCCAGACCCACTACCACATCTTTATCACTCACAAAATGTCTTTGTAAATCAGCCCATCCCTGTTCCATACTGTCTTCCGCAAATTCAACCGCCTGTGTAATGGCTTTGTCGCCACCTGCAATAAGTCCAATTACCAATCCGTACGGAACACCGAAACTTGGCGGACATTCACTTGCATCCACAATACCGAGTCTGCCACTGGTTCCTGCACCAATATAAAACAAACGGCCGCCGGCCAGCATTTTATCGGCGATGGCGGCTACCAGTTTTTCAATCTGCGGAATGGCTTTTTCCACCGCATTGGGTACCATTTTATCTTCGTTATTGATATTAACCAGCAGCTCCTGTATAGACATTTTCTCAAGGTGCCTGTACGTTGAAGTTTGTTCCGTTACTTTAATAAACTCAGCCATAATGCTTTTTTAGCGGTGATATTCAATAAGTCCCTGCATGGGTGCTTTCAGTACCCGACCCAGTTCCAGTTCATACGTGTTGCAAAGGTCTTTTAATACATCTTTGAAACCAAATGCAATGCTGCCCACAAAATGAATGGGATGTGTCCAGCTTTCTCTGTATTTGTAGAGATGCGTAAAAAAGAAATCATTCAATCCGTCTTCAATAATATTCTCAATCATGTAATGGCCCCTGTTTTCTGCAAGAAAAATGGCATAGGATGCCAGGTATCGGTTGGCCAGTGGTTTTTTGTATACGTTTTCCAGTATTTCCATCGGCGTTACGAGGAATCTTTTTTCAAAACGAGCCCTTAACTCTTCATCGTAAGTATTGTAGAGATAGTATTGGATGACTTTTTTTCCAAGATAAGCTCCGCTGCCTTCATCACCGAGGATGTAACCGAGTCCCGGGCTGTTTTTTACCATTTTCCTGCCATTGTAAAAACAGGAATTAGCACCGGTGCCTAATATGCAGGCAACACCTTTGGTTTTTCCACAAAGTGCACGCGCTGCGGCCAAAAGATCGTTCTGTACTTCGGTTTTAGCTGCAGGGAATAATTTTTTGAGAACTGATTTTACGATGGTAACATTTTTAGGGTTAGCCAGCCCTGTTCCGTAAAAAAAAACTTCTTTTACCTGGAACTTTTTGAGTTTGGGCATCAACTCCTTTTCCAGGAGCTCTGTAATTTGAGGGCCAGTAAGAAAATAGGGGCTAATACCCTGTGTGATAATGGTTTTGGCTTTTTTGCCGTTGTCGAGCACACACCATTCACATTTCGTGGCACCACTATCAGCGATTAATCTTACAGGCATAAAATCTTTTTGAAACCGAAAAAATACAAGAAGTCACGAAGTACGAAAATTTTAATGAGAAATCAACCCATTTTATCGAATCATTGTATTACTAATGCCTGTTAGCCACTCATCCTTAACAAAAAAAGAACTTCATTACGAAATACAGATATTTGCAACATGGGAAATAACAAGTTAAAGGTATGGTTACCTATTCTTTTTGCTTTGGTGATGGTTTTGGGTATGCTGATCGGCTACCAGTTGAGAGATAAATCGCAGGGCGGCCGTTTTCTCAGCCTGAATAACAGAAGTGCCTTACAGGAGCTGGTTGAACTGATCAGGACCAAGTATGTTGATCCTGTAAAAACAGACAGCATAACACAGGCAGTGGCGGATGAATTGTTATCGAAGTTAGATCCGCATTCAGTCTATATCCCCGCAAAAGATCTGGAAGAAGTGAATGAAGAACTGATGGGTAATTTCCAGGGTATTGGTGTGGAGTTCCAGTTATTCAGCGATACAGTACATGTGATTACGGTAATGAAGGGCGGACCTTCTGAAAAAGCAGGCATACAGGTAGGTGACAGGTTTATAAAAGTAGACGACAGCATTATGATTGCCGGTGTAAAAATAAAACCGGATAGGGTAAGATCGGTTTTGCGTGGACCAGCCGATTCAAAAGTACAGGTAACACTGCTGCGCGGAAATGCAGAGAAAAAAATAACGATTCAGCGCGGAACCATCCCTGTTCCTACGGTTGACGTTTCTTACATGATAGAACCGGGTAAAGGATTTATCCGTATCAATCGTTTTGGAGAGCCTACTTATGAAGAATTTATGCAGCAGTTGGAAAAACTGCAGGCACAGGGTATGAAGGAACTGATCCTTGATTTACGTGGCAATGGTGGCGGACTTTTGAAAGAAGCTACCGATATAGCGGATGAATTCTTAGATGGAGATAAACTGATTGTATACACCGAAGGAGAGCATGTTCCGAAAATGGAATACCGTTGTAAACGTGATGGCTTATTCGAAAAAGGAAAACTGGTTGTATTGGTTGATGAAACATCAGCTTCTGCAAGTGAAGTATTGAGCGGCGCCTTACAGGACTGGGACAGGGCCACTATTATTGGCAGACGTTCTTTTGGTAAAGGCTTGGTTCAGCAGCAGTTTCAGTTATCTGATGGGAGTGCTGTAAGACTCACTATTGCGAGGTATTTTACGCCATTGGGCAGAAATATTCAAAAACCTTATAGCAACGGTAAAGCTAAGTATGAGGAAGAATTGGTGAGTCGCTGGCACAATGGAGAACTCGTAAAAGCTGACACCGTTAAGCCTGCAGGAAAATCGTATAAAACGCCGGGTGGAAGAACCGTATTTGGCGGCGGGGGTATTACGCCTGATGTGTTTGTGGCATATGATACCACGAAACTTGATACTGCCTTAACAGCCATGTATTATAAGAATACCATGAACAATTTTGTGTATCGTTTATATCTCCGGGAGCAACAAAAATTCAGCAGCTTTAAAACACCTGATGCATTGTATAAAGGCTTTATACCTGGTGAAGTTGAGTGGCAGCAACTGGTTGCTTTTGCCACAAAAGACAGCATCCGTTTAGCGGGGGCATCTTTAAAAGATAAAAATTATTTATTGCATCATGTACAACTCATGATGGCGCGTCAGCTCTGGCGTACAGCCGGTTATTATGAAGTGCAGAATAAAACCGATAAAACGGTATTGAAGGCTTTGGAAATGCTGAAGTAAAGCCGCCTGCAAAAAAACCCAGATAACATTGTTTTATTATTGATAAAGATCCCGTCATGAAGTTGAAATATGTATTGGTATGGATGGTTTTGTTGTTGAGTAGTAGATCTATGTATGCGCAGCCTAAAAATACATCGCATGCTTCGCAGACATGGCTGGCTTATTTTAACCAGACCAGGTTAACCAATAAATGGGGGCTTTGGGGCGATTTTCAATTACGTACCAGGGAAGACCTTGTAAGCGATCTTTCAACAGGTATTGCAAGGGTGGGGCTTACGTATTTTGTGGACGATAATGTAAGGCTAACGCTGGGTTATGGGTTTATCAATAATTATCCGGCGAACGACAATATTACGGTTTCACAACCTGAACACCGCCCATGGCAGCAGGTGCAGTGGTTTACAAAGAATAAAAGAACCAGGCTGATACAATATATACGTTTGGAGGAAAGGTACAGAAAACGTTACCTGAGTAATACAGCACTTGCCGATAGTTATTCTTTTAATTTTAGAATGCGGTATAATATTTTGTACCAGATTCCGCTGCATCCGGCGGGGCTGGTGCCTAAAAAACTGTCGGCATTGATCAATGATGAAATACATATCAACTTCGGGAAACAGATTGTGAATAATTATTTCGACCAGAACCGTTTTTTCCTGGGGCTGAATTATGCTTTTGATGCCAATAATAACCTGCAGTTTGGCTACCTGAATACCTTTATCCAGACGGCGGCGGGCAACCAGTACCGGAATATCAATGCCCTCAGGGTGGCTTATCTGCAAAACCTTGATTTGCGAAAGGGTAAATAAGCCTCAAAATAAGCCAAAACATCTGTTCAGCTTGAATTTCCGTATTTTCGGGTATTGAATTCACTCATGTCCAATACCCATAAAAAAGTAGGCTGCATATGTAAAGTCAACATTCAGAGAAGCTTTTTTAGAAAAGCTTTGGCTGTTTGTGTTTTTATTATGCTGATTTTATCTACTGTTGATGTAAAAGGACAGTGCACTGAAATAACGGCAGCAACTTATGTAGTTGATTTTTCTGCTTCAAAAGATACTTCATGGTCTGTCTCCTCTAAAAGAACCGAAAAGGGATGTGTTGATGGGAATGCAGGTAATACTTGTGTAAAATTCATTATCAAGTTAAATGCAGGGTCGGATTTGGTAAATTTCACAACCGATCAGGTTACAAGTGCCAGTTTTTACTCTGTTAATTGCGGTCAGACCTATTCTATTAATACACCAGCTTGTATTACAGGTGGAACAACCATATGTATTACCTTTTGTAAACCAGGAAACAATACAGAGTTATATACCGTTACCGCTTCCAGCATTATAAAAGCTTCAGGTGATCTAATATTAAGGCAGAATTGTTCCGGGACAATGAGTGTTAGTGGAGTAACAGCCGGCTCTGTTCAATGGAAATCGGTTTTCCCTAATGGCGAAGGCACTTATAATAATTATCTGAGTGCAACAACAGGAGCTACAACTGTTACAGTAACCCCAACAGTAGGTGCTCCTTCATATATTGATTATGAAGTAAGCGGTACAGGTGCCTGTGCAGGTACCAAAAGAGACACAGTTAGGGTGTATACTGTTTCACCGATGACTGTGAACATTAATCCTGCCACACCTGCTTTGTGTAACGGTGCCAGTGTTACATTGAATGCAACGGTAAGTGGTGGTAATCCACCTTATGTGTATGCATGGAACACGGGTTCTTCGGCTACTAATATTAATGTGTCTGCCATTGGGAATTATTCAGTGAGTGTTTCAGATAATACGGTTGGTTGTCCAAATGAAACGGCAAATGTTACTGTTATTGCTGCTGCTACACCTTCGGCACCTACAGTACCGCCAGTAACTGTTTGTTCCGGTTCACCCGCAACAATAACGGTGTCGTCGCCAACAGGTACGCACGAATGGTTTACGGTAGCTTCAGGCGGAACAGCCATTGCCACAGGAAATAATTATACAACGGGCGCATTGATAAGTAATGCCACTTATTATGTACAAACAACAGTTAATGGTTGTACCAGCACGCGAACGGCGGTAACAGTTACAGTAAATTCAATACCGGTTGCGCCAACAGCTTCCGGTGTAAGTATCTGTGCAGGTGGAACTGCCTCATTAACGGCATCAGGTTCATCAGGGTCTTATCAATGGTATACTGCACCCTCAGGCGGCACATTGCTTTCTCCGTCAGCCAATTTTGTCAGTCCGGCATTAAATGCCAATACAACCTATTATGTGCAGGCCATGAATGGAACCTGTGCAGGGCCCAGAACAGCGGTAACAGTTACCGTTAATCCAATACCGGCTAATCCAACTATAGCAGGGGCATCTATCTGTAGTGGAAATAGTACCACGCTTACTGCTACAGCACCCGGAGGTACATATGTTTGGTGGAACGCACCTACACTGGGTACAAGTATTGGCTCTGGTATTGCGTACAATACCGGCCCATTGACATCTACCACCACCTATTATGTAGAAACGACCGTGAATGGTTGCACAAGTGCAGGTAGAACTGCGGTTACGGTAACAGTAAATCCTACACCTGCAGCGCCTGTTGTAAGCGGTGCCAGTATTTGCGGGGGTAACACTGCTTCATTATCTGTGAGTTCAACAGGTGATACTTATCGATGGTATAATGCAGCGAGTGGCGGAGACCTTTTAACAACTGGTTCCTCATATACGACTCCGGTATTAAATGCAACAACCAGTTATTTTGTTGCTGCTACTTCTGCTGCCGGATGTACAAGTACAAGAACAACAGCGACCGTAAATGTAACTGCAATTCAAAATCCGGCCTTTGTATATTCAGCAGGTACTTATTGTACTTCGGGTGGAATTAATCCAATTCCATCAAGACCAGGTGGAAATACAGGTACATTTACTTCATCGCCTGCTGGTTTGTCTTTTGTTGATGTATCAACTGGTGAAATAGATGTGGCTGCAAGTGCGGAGGGATTATATACCATCACATTTACGACTGGAGGTTCCTGTATTTATTCCAGTAGTGTAAACATTCGAATTATTACAGGAAATGCTGATGCTACATTTTCTTATAACGGACCATTTTGTGTTTTTCAATCGAATCCTTTGCCTGTTTTTACTCCATTATCAAGTGGCGGTACGTTTAGTTCTAGCGCTGGACTGATTTTCAAGAACAGTAATTCAGGTGAAATTGATTTAGCCACAAGTTTGCCGGGTACATATACAGTGACTAATGAAATCGATGCTACAGGTGGATGTGCGGGTAATACAAAAACCACTGTAGTTGAAATCAAACAAAACACCACAGCCAGCGCAGGTGTTAACCTAGCCACCTGCGATGGACAACCGTTGACAATTAACGGTTCTGTAGGAGGCTCAGCTACAAACGGTTCATGGTCAATCATAAGCGGAACAGGAACATTTGCAAATGCAAGCCAGTTATCTACCAGTTTTACGCCAACAGCAGGTCAGTCTTCAGTGACCTTACAGTTAACTTCAAATAACCCGGTAGCACCTTGTGCTGTTGCAACAGATATCATGGTTGTCAACATCAATCCTGCGCCTGTTGCACCAACTGTAAATGCGGTTACGGTTTGTGCTGGAAATACCGCCACATTAATTGCATCTGCACCTGGTGGAACCTACAATTGGTATGCAGCTTCAGCTGGGGGAAGTTCATTGCAAACGGGTCCCACTTATACTACAGGGAATTTATCATCATCGGCAACCTATTATGTAGCTGCTACTTCTGTTGATAATTGTACTGGTCCGCGTGCGGCTGTCGTAGTAACAGTAAACCCTCTTCCATCTGTCAACAGTCCTGCCACAGGATCTGTGTGCTCAGGTGTTGCGCAGAATTATAGTTTCAGCTCTACCATCTCCGGTAGCAGTTTTGTTTGGAGCAGGGCCGCAGTTACCAATATTACCAATGCGGTTGTATCGGGACAAGCTGGTACATCCATCACAGAAACCTTGCAAAGTATTGTTACCAGTCCGGTAGATGTAGTATACCAGATTGTACCCACAGCCAATGGTTGTACAGGTGCACCCTTTAATTATACCGTTACGGTAAAGCCCATTCCTGCCACACCCACAGCATCAACAGCCGGACCGGTATGTGAAGGAGCCACCATACAGTTATCTACTCCATTTGTATCAAACGCATCTTATAACTGGTCGGGCCCCGGATTTAGTTCTGCTTTACGTGAACCGCAGATCCTCAATGCCAGCTCAGCAAAAGGCGGCACTTACACGGTAAGTATAACGGTAGATGGTTGCGTGAGTGCAGGCGGAACCGTTTCACAAGCTATTAAGTCAACACCTGCAGCACCTGTTGTATCTAACTCATCACCTGTTTGTGTGGGAGAAAATATTCAATTGAGCACACCGATTGTTTTAGGTGCCAGTTATCAATGGACGGGACCCAATGGTTTTTCCAGTTCATCACAACAGCCGGTGATTAATAATGCAGATTTTGTGCATGCCGGCAATTATTCGCTGGCTGTTTCTGTTGATGGTTGTACAGGACCAAGTGCTGCAACGGCGGTGATAGTAAACCCCTTGCCGCAAACAGTCGCGGTAAGCAGTACAGGTCCGGTTTGTATAACGGAACAATTAAGGATTACGGCAGATGCCGTTCCGGCAGCTACCTATTATTGGACAGGGCCCAATGGCTTTGTATCTACTGACCGGGAATTTATCATTCCTTCTCTCACTAATGCAAATACGGGTACTTACCAGGTGGTTGTTTCTGTAGCGGGTTGTCCGAGTCTGGCCAATTCTGTAGATGCGTCATTAAAACCTACACCCAGTGCACCGAATATAGATCCTGTAACACCTGTTTGCGAAAACGGCACATTAATTCTGAACGCAGCACTGGTATCGGGTGCTACTTATAACTGGTCGGGTCCCCTGGGTTTTACCAGTAATACACAAAGTCCGGCCATAACATCTGTCACAACAGCCATGGCGGGAAATTATGCTGTCAATATTGTAGTGGATGGTTGCCGAAGTGTAAACAATAATGTGAATGTGGTAGTCAATCCATTGCCGGCAGCACCAGTGCTGAGTAGTGGTGGAGCCGTTTGTGTGGGGAATACTTTACAGTTAAATGCGGCAACCGTAACAGGTGCAAGTTATAACTGGACAGGACCGAATGGATTCGTATCATCAGTCCAGAATCCTTCCATACCCAATGCATCGTTGACGCAGTCGGGGGTATATACTGCATCGATTCGGGTGAATGGTTGTACAGGGCCTTCAAGTACTGTTACAGCCATCGTAAATCCGTTACCCGGTTCTGTAAATATTAACAGCAGTGGTGCAGTTTGTCAGGGAAGGCCATTGCAATTAACCGCCGATAGTGTAACTGCAGGTGTATATAGCTGGTCGGGCCCCAATGGGTTTACGGCAAATACAAGGAGTATTGCTTTTGCATCTATGAATAACCTTACTGCAGGTGTTTATCAGGTGGCAGTAGCAGTTGCAGGATGTCCGGGTACTGCTAATACAATCAACACCGTGCTTAAACCAACACCATCGGCACCTGTCATCAACACGGTTTCTCCGGTTTGTGAGAATGGTTCTTTACTGCTTAGGTTGAATGCGGTAGCAGGTGCTACTTATAGTTGGACGGGGCCTTTAGGTTTTGCCAGCAATACACAGAATCCGTTTTTTGATTCGGTCAAGTTGAACCAATCAGGTATCTATACTGCAAATGTTACAGTTGATGGATGTGTAAGTAATAACAGTTCGGTCAATATAGCCGTGCTGCCGGAACCCGCAGCACCTTCCATAGGAAGTAATAGTCCGGTCTGTGTGAATGACCAGTTGAGATTTACATCCAATAATGTAAACGGAGCAACCTATCGCTGGATGGGTGTAAATGGATTTGTTTCTTCCCAGCAAAACCCGTTGATCAATGCAGTGAGCAGGGCCGATACAGGCAGGTATGGTATGGCTGTAACGGTGAACGGTTGTGTGAGTGATACTGCTTATGTACAGGTAGCAGTTGACCAACCTGCTCAGGTAAATGCAGGCACAAACCAGGTTGTTTGTGCAAATAATGCACAGGTGAACCTGACAGGTATGGTAAGTGGGGGTACAACAACCGGTGTATGGTCAACCAATGGTTCTGGTCGTTTTGGGACAAGAACGATCAGTCTGAACAATACTTATTTGCCTGGCAGTCAGGATACGGCTGCGGGTTCGGTACAGCTTACCCTCACTTCAACCAACAATGGAGCATGCAGGGCAGTAGTTGCTTCCATACTTGTACAAATAACAGATGCGCCGGTAGTGGATGTGGGCAATAACCAGGTGATCTGTGCCAACGATTCACTGCTTACCATCAATGCTCAATTCAGGAATGCCAGTGGTATCCAATGGTCCACAACGGGTTCAGGGTTGTTTCAGTCGGCAAATGCAATAAGTACAAATTACGTGCTTTCAAACAGAGATCAGTCATCCAATAGTTTCAGGATTATGGCCACCAGTACGGGTAACGGTTCCTGTTTAGCTGTAACAGATGAGCTGGTGGTGAATCTGGCACCGGTTCCGATTGTAAATGCAGGAAAGGATGCATTGGTGTTTGAAAATATGCCTCTAACCTTAAACCCCACCATTACGGGAACAATTCAGTCTTTTCAATGGACACCTGCCAATTTCCTGAATAATCCTTTACTGCGTAATCCGGTATTTCGTGGTAATGCCGACCAGTCAATTACATTGCGTGTGGAGAGTAGCAATGGTTGTGTGGCCACAGATGAAATATTTATTACGGTACTAAAACCATTCCCGATTCCCAATGTGTTTTCTCCGAATGGAGATGGAATACATGACAGATGGGTAATACCGGAACTGGATAAATATCCGGATGCTGAAGTAAGCGTATTTGACAGAACCGGTAAACGTGTATTTTTCACCAGTGGATATAAAACACCATGGGATGGCAGGTACGATGGTAAACCGTTGCCACTAGCTACTTATTATTATATCATCATACCCAAACTGATTCCAGGGGTATTCTCCGGACCAGTTACTATTTTGAAATAAAAAAGGAAGGCAGGAAATATCGAATATCGAACTTCGAAATTGGATATTGGATATTCAATATTCTTCTGTTCCTGCTACCTGATCATTACCAAAGTGCCTGCCTGTTGTTTTTCCTGGCCGGTTGGCGTTTTGTAGGTGATCTTGTAAACATAGGTTCCTGCAGGCTGTGGCTTGCCAGCAAAAGAACCGTCCCACCCTTTGGTAGATATAGGTGTTTCAAAAACCAGCATGCCCCACCGGTTCCATATTTGCATACGATAACCCGGTAATGGTACAGGTACCAGTGGTGTAAATACATCATTTTTACCATCGCCATTGGGTGTAAATGCATTGGGTATCATGATCTCAACACAAAATGTAGTTGAGATAGTAATCTGGTCGGTTCCATAACAACCATTCCTGTCGCGTACTTCCAGGGTATGGGTGCCCTGCTGGGAAAGACTGTGCGGGTTTTGTGTACTGCCATCGCTCCACCGATAACTGGTATAATGAGGAAGATCAATGATGAGTGCACCGGTACTGCAAATGACAGTGTCATTGGGCAGGAACTGGTAAGGTGTATCAATCAGGAAAAGATGGGTAACAACAACCGAATCGCAACCCAGGTAGGTTTTTAAAGAATCGGTGTAAATACCTCTTGTGCTGCGCCATGCGCCTTCAAGCATGATGGAATCACCCCGACAGATGGCCAGATTCCTGCTCATGAATTTTACCGGGTTCACTGTTAGGTTCAATATGCGAACACTATCACAACTATTGGCCCCGGTAAATACATCTGTATAAGTTCCTGAAGTAGCATATCCCATATAATTATCATTGCCACAAATGGTCATATTGATGATCGTAGCAGGAGGCTGATATTGATAAGTGCTGATATTATTGGATGAATCTTTTTCCGAGAAAGACCTGTTAGACGGAAGTATTTTGATATTATTTCCATTGTCGTTCACAGAAGCATAAATAATACCTGTGCCAATATGTTTGATGGCAAGTGTAAATGTTTGCGATTGTGAAAAGATGGTGTCAGAAAGCATAAAAACAGGCCCAAGTATAACAGCTGTATCAGTAACAGGGTTTCCCTTGTAAAAAGTGACCTGCAGGTTTTTGGGGAGTACACCCTTTTTGTAACTGTTGTTAATCGTAAAATTTACTGACAGGCTGTCTTTCGACAAGCAGTTTGCATTATTGACGATAATGGTATAATCATTTACCGGTGGCACTTTAATATTTACAAATGTTGTATCAAAACACTGAAACTGGCTTCTTACAGCCAGCCTTTTGGTTCTGGTAGAATCAGCGATAAAAAGAGGAGAGGGGCAGGTAGTACAGCTTAGTTGTTTGGCATCACTCCATGTATAAGTAGATGTAATGCTTGGGTCGGGGAATGTACCGCCATTAATGCGTAAAGTATCTCCAGGTTCCAATGTAGTATCAGATGGTGAAACTACAGCCCTGAAACGTATATTATTTACCAGCAACACATTGTTTGTATAGTTTAATTCTTTTAAAATGGTATTGGGCAAACTTATGGGTAATGCTGTTCCTGTATCGCCTACTACTGCATAAAGACTATCAATCTTGCGATAGCCGATATCAATGATGTGCGTATAGTATACACCGCAACAACGCCCTTGTATTCCATCGGGTAAGATAAATGTGGTATCAATTTTTTTAGCACCGGGTAATGTTGGATTTCTGTCGTAAAAACTTACGGGTGTTTTGGGTGGAATAGGTTTATAGCCACTGTTACAAACAATCAGCTCCAATCGTACTTTGGTCTCCTGGAAACAGTTAGCCCTCGCCACATACAAATAGGCTTCAGATGTTGGATCAAAAACAGTTACACTAAAAATATTGCTGGTATCGGAGCAGCTCCCGTTGGTAGCAATAAGCCTGGTATAATGTTGTACCGGTTCCTGAAATACATAGTGAAGATTGGTATTGGTGGATACATCCTGTTCCACTGTATTGATATCATTCCGCATGAGCCACCTGTAACTGGTAGCATTTAAAGACTGGTTGGTAAACAAAACACTGTCGAGTAATACATTGGCTTTTGATGCAATTGTTTTTTTATCGGGGTAAAAACGGGCAATGACGCCACATCCAACAATTACTTCATCGCGGTAAGAACTAAAGCAGGTACCTCCATTACTAGCTCGTAATGTTACAATAAATTTCCCCTGGTTACTGAACGTGTAACTAAGATCAGTACTTGTAGCCACCAGTGAGTCGTTCACAAACCATTGATAGGTAGTAGTGCCTGAGGAGGTATTGGTAAAATTAACAATGTCTCCGGCTTTCGGTACGGAAATGTTCCGGCTAAAACCGGCGAGTATATTATCGGTGCAGGGTTGACTGCATTTGTTTTCGAGTAAACCTGTTCTCTGTGTGTTGATGGCCGCCCGCATTCGAAGTGCCTGACCGAAAGTAAACTGATTGGCACATGCGCCATTTCCATAATCCATAAAATTGAGGGAAAAATCTGCAGTATCTCTTGGAAAGAATCCATTCGAATAATTGGAAAGTGTATCTGTTGTGCAGGAATTCATACCCATCGGATTGATGCAGGCCTGGGTATAACTGGGGAAAGCATCCGGTGGTGTATCGCAGACCCTGTCGCCATCGGTTTCACAATTATTATTGGTGCAATACCCTTCAAATGTATGATACAGGCCCAGGTAATGCCCCATTTCATGTGCAAACAAAGTACCGAAACCTGAAATCACAATACCGTCTGACGGTCCACCACCGGGAGGTAGTGTAGCATAGCCACCTGCATTTAAGCGTGTCCATGTATTACAGGAAAAATCTGCGCTTATCTCACCAATAATATTATTCACCAGCCATACATTGATATATCGTTTAGGATCCCACTGTGCCAGTCGTTTTAAACGATCGTCTTCTGTGTACATATTCAAGTTGTCGCCATAAGTAGAAGTAACTCGGTTGATGCCGTTTGTAATACCTCCATCTGGTGCTTTTTGTGCCAGACAGAAACGTATTTTGGTGTCAACACCCAAGCTGCCCGCATAAGCACCAGCTTTGCCAAAAGCATTATTCAGATCGTTGATGGCATTTATAATAGTGGCATTACTAATGCTGTTGGGATTTTGGTTAATGATATGAAATACAACCGGGAGGATAATGGTGGTGTCTATGGTATTTGATTTCTTGATTTGGATATCGTAATTCATCTTCATTTCCTGCACCCGGAAAGTACTGGAGGATCGCTGTACAGACATCAGTTGATCGAAACTGCAGAGAATGGGTGAAGGTGGGTTGCCCGGATTAAAAGGTTGATTGGGCTTAACAGGAATAGTTTGTTGTGCATATAAATGCATGGAGCAACAAATAGAAATACATACAAAAAGGATACGTATTAACCGGTGGTACTTCATTAAAATTCCGTTAGATTAGATATGATTTAAAACTAAGATACGGGATGATGAGAAACTGTGGCTTGGGGGATATTATTTTCGTCATTTGCCAAAGGGCATTACAACTATTTTATTGTTTGTATATTAGAATAAGGTTCACCTGGAAATAATTGCTTTTGAAAAACAGATTATTTGATCATTATGCTATTGAAATAACCGGCCGACAGGTGAAAGCCTGCATACTGCTGTATGTTATTATAATGATCGCCATTGCTTTTATTGCGAAAGGCACAGGCGATGAAGGTGATAGTATCCAGCATTATTTATTTGCCAAACAGGCATGGCAATACAAACAGCATTTTTTTGATCATTGGGCTAAACCTGTATATGTACTCATTGCCTTCCCTTTCGCACAATTCGGCTTGATAGGAGTAAAGTTGATGAATATATTGCTGAATGCGGGAACTGTCTGGTATACTTACAAGCTGTCAGACTGTTTGCAGATGAAACGCCCCTGGATACCGGCTGTACTACTTATTTCTATGCCCATGTTTAATCATTTAAGTCTGAGTGGGTTAACAGAGCCGATGAGTGCTTGTATGCTCGTGTTTGGACTTTATCTGATGTGCAGGGAAAAATGGATGAGTGCCTGCATGCTGCTATCATTTCTTCCATTTGTTCGCTCCGAAGGTCTGTTGATGCTGGGAACAGTATTTCTATATATGCTGATCAGGTCGCAATACAAATACCTTCCATTGCTTTTATCGGGTCATTTTATATATGGTATTGCAGGCTCTTTTTACCACGATAGTGTTTTCTGGGTGGTTAATAAATTAAGTTATGCTACCTGGTCGAGTGCCTATGGCAGTGGAGAATGGCTTCATTTTGTAAAGAACCTGCCCGAAATTACGGGTACCTGCCTGACTTTGTTTTTATCATTGGGTATTTTATATGGATTTGTGTTGCTTGTCCGGTATTTCCGGAAACAGTCGGAAAAGAAGGAGGAACCTGAACTTTTTCTACTGTATGGAAGCTGTATTGTTTTCTTTCTTGCACATAGTGCATTCTGGGCGCTGGGCATTTTTAACAGCGGGGGGATTTTAAGGGTAATGATCACGATCATGCCATTGATGGCCATTATTTGTTATCGGGGTATATCATATGGAGTAGCATTTATTGAAAAGGAAAGTGTAAAACAGTATTTGGTTGCTGTACTGGTAACCATCATATTTCTTTATCCGTTCAGCGGACATATTTTTGCCTATCGTTGGCAACGGGATTTTCAACCCAAAGCAGACCAATATGCACAACAGGAGATGGGTAGATGGGTACAAAAAAATTACCCCGACTATCAGCGCAATAATTTTTATTATGAAGCGGTGTATATCAGTGAAGTGTTGGATATTGACTGGTTCAACAGGCATAATAGAAAAAGGCTGTTGGATGCATTTGTTAAAAATGAATTTCAGCCAGGCGATTTTATTATTTGGGATGACTGGTTTGCTGTGGTGGAAGGACATGTATCATTAAAATCGCTCGAAACCGATGCCCGTCTTGAAAAACTGGCTGAATTTAAAAAACTGAATTATTGGGGAGGAGAGCGCTCAACGGTGGTATTCAGGTGGAAATGAGCAGTTCCAGACAGATGTAATGAATTGAATGTGAGTAAATCGTATAAAAAAGAGGCATAAAAATTTGGCTGGTTTTTTATTTCACCTATTTTTGCACTCCCAAAACAAGGAATAAGTAATATAACTTGTTGAATTAAAGGGAAGATTCCGTAGCTCAGTTGGTAGAGCAATACACTTTTAATGTATGGGTCCTGGGTTCGAGTCCCAGCGGGATCACACTAAAAAGGTTACTGTAATCAGTAGCCTTTTTTTATGGCCATTCTTTTCTAGCGACCCTCATTCTTGTATTTTTGTTTCTTAATCAATATGCTATGTCTCAATTCCTCAACAAAGTCGTTGTCGTAACCGGAGGGTCCGACGGTATCGGTAAAGCATTGGTAGAAACATTTTTACAACAGGGAGCCAAAGTAGCCACTTGTGGAAGGAATTATGACAAATTATACCAGTTACAGTCAACACATACAGGTCAGCCCTTACTCATTCATACAGCCGATGTGAGTAAAGAACAGGATTGCAGACAATTTATTGACCAGGTCATCAAATCATTTGGTACCATCGATATACTGATCAACAATGCCGGCGTATCCATGCGGGCATTGGTAGAGGATGTAGAGCTTGATACCATCCGTAAAGTGATGGACATTAATTTCTGGGGAACCGTATGCTGTACCAAATTCGCACTTCCGTATATCATCAAAAATAAAGGAACGATTGTAGGTGTATCATCTATTGCAGGCTATCGCGGATTACCCGGGAGAAGTGGTTATTCTGCTTCCAAATTTGCCGTCCATGGCTGGCTTGAAGCCCTGCGTACCGAATTGCTCGAATCTGGCGTGAATGTTATGTGGGTATGTCCCGGGTTCACCAGTTCCAATATCAGAAATGCAGCTTTGAACAAAGCCGGACAATCGCAGGGAGAGTCACCCATGGATGAGGGTAAAATGATGAGCGCTGAGGAATGTGCGCAACACATTATAAAGGCCATCGTAAAAAGAAAACGTACCATCGTCCTCACTTTTACAGGGAAAGAAACCGTGTTACTCAATCGTTTCTTCCCCTCACTGGCCGATAAACTCGTACGGAAGTTTTTCTTCAAAAACGGATCGCTGGTGAAATAAGAACGCCATCCTTACGTTAATTAGGCGGCATGCCCATTGTAACGTTGACAACTGATATAGGCCAGCGCGATTTTCTTGTTGGCGCTATCAAGGGACAGTTCCTGCAACTCGACCCTACTGTCAACATATGCGATATCACGCATTACCTCCCCCAAACGAATTTTCCGCAGGCATCTTATATCTGTGCCAATGCATTCAAACATTATCCTTCCGGTACTTTTCACATCGTAATTGCTAACCTTTACGAAACACCCATCAAATATTTACTGATGGCTAAATACCAGCAGCAATACATTGTTTGTGCCGACAATGGATTACTTACCATGATTACCGGCGAAAAGCCAAAAGAAATGGTAACCATTGCTTTAAGTAATGTTCATAATCTGCTGCAAATCACATCTGCTATTGCTGTAGCGGTGAATACCGTGTCCAAAACAGGTCAGCTAAGCAGTGTTGGCAAACCCATTGAAGCCATCGACGAAAAATATCCACTCCGACCCACTGTTGGTCCGGATTGGATTGAAGGGCAGATATTGTTTATTGATCAGTTCGAAAATGTGGTGATTAATATAACAGAAACAGAATTTAATGAACACAGAAAGGACAGGGGTTTCAAAATTGTATTCAAGCGAAATGAAGTTATTGAAACCATCAGTAAGAGTTATGCATCTGTTCCTGAAACAGAGAAACTAGCCTGGTTTAACTCGGCCGGATACCTTGAGATTGCCCTCCGGAATGGCAATATGGCCGGTCTTTTTGGTCTGCAGGGTTTTAATGAAGAACTCCAGAAAGCCCCATCTGTAGATACCAGTTGGTTTTACCAGACAGTGAGGGTATTTTTTGAGGGGTGAAGTAGCTATAAGCCATTAGCTATTAGCCTTTAGCCAATTTGGTTCCCCCGTAAATTTGCAGTTTAATTTTTAAAAGCTAATGGCTAGTTGCTAACGGCTTTCTTTCAACCCTTAGCTATTAGGTGGTATTCTCTACTCACTGCTGAGTACTCACTCCCCATTTCCCTATTTACAATTGACCATTCACCATTCACATTTTTCAGTATTTTCGCATCCGCAACGGCGCAAGCCGGTATTCTTCTAATCATCAATATTTTTTATGGCATACGACTTAATCGTAATTGGCAGTGGTCCGGGTGGTTATCCGGCAGCTATTCGTGCTTCACAGCTTGGCTTTAAAGTGGCAATCATTGAAAAAGAAAGTCTGGGTGGTGTTTGTCTGAACTGGGGTTGTATTCCCACAAAGGCTTTATTAAAAAGTGCCCAGGTATATGAATATGTAAAACATAGTGCCAAATATGGCATCAATGCCAGCGGAACACATGATTTTGGTGGTGTCATCAAATTCAGCCGCGGAGCTGCTGAAAAAATGAACAAAGGTGTTCAGTTCCTCATGAAAAAGAACAAGATCGATGTAGTCATGGGGTATGGTAAAGTACAGTCAAAAGGAAAAGTAGAAGTAACTGCTGCTGACGGAAGCAAACAGGTACTGGAAGCAAAATACATTGTCATCGCCACTGGTGGCCGCAGCCGTGAATTGCCTAACCTGAAACAGGATGGTAAAAAAGTAATCGGTTACCGTGAAGCCATGGTATTACCTGAGCAGCCCAAAAGCATGATCATCGTAGGTAGCGGTGCCATAGGTGTTGAATTTGCTTATGTGTACAACAGCATGGGTACCAAAGTAACCATCGTAGAATTCATGCCACGTATTGTTCCGGTAGAAGATGAAGACATTTCAAAAGAACTGGAAAAGAATTACAAAAAACAGGGTATTGAAATTATGACCAATGCTTCTGTTGAATCGCTTGATACAAGTGGCACCGGCGTAAAAGCACAGGTAAAAAAACAGGATGGATCAATCGTTACCCTGGAAGCAGAAGTGGTATTAAGTGCTGTTGGGGTAGTAGCGAATATTGAAAACATTGGACTGGAAGAAAATGGTATCAAAACCGAGAAAGGAAAGATTGTGGTAGATAAATACCAGCAGACCTCCGTTCCGGGTATTTATGCCATCGGAGACTGTTCTCCCGGACAGGCACTGGCACACGTAGCGTCAAAAGAAGGTATTAATGCGGCCGAACATATGGCTTACCTGGAAAAGAAACACCATCATTTACCGGAAGCCATCGATTATAACAATATTCCGGGTTGTACGTATTGTACACCTGAAATTTCAAGTGTGGGTTACACAGAGAAAGCAGCAAAAGAAGCGGGTTATGAAATCAAAGTAGGTAAACTGCCATTTGTTGCCAGTGGTAAAGCAACTGCGGTAGGAGCAACCGAAGGTTTTGTAAAAGTAATCTACGATGCGAAATACGGGGAGTTCCTGGGTTGTCACATGATCGGTTACAATGTAACTGAAATGATTGCCGAAGCAGTAGTAGCCCGTAAACTGGAAACTACAGCACATGAAATCCTCAATGCCGTTCACCCACACCCCACCATGAGCGAAGCGCTGAAAGAAGCTACTGCAGCGGCTTATGGAGAAGCGATCGATATCTAGGAAATGTCGGATGTCTGATGGCAGATGTCTGATTTGAATGAATACATATAAAAAATGCCGGACTTTGTTCCGGCATTTTTAATATCGGCCCTCCTTTTCCTTGCCCGGGATTTAAATCCCGGGCAAGGAAAAGGAGGGCCGAAGCGGATTTGATCAGTTACCTGGCTTTTTAGCCGAGCCGATCAGGTTTACATCCACCAGTTCAAGCGATTTTACCATGTCTTTTACGCTGTCTTTGTATTTTTTGAAATGAGGGGTAAGGATATGTTTATGGTAGGCAGTAGTGTCGGCATAAATTTCAAGGATGGTAATATTTGCCGGATCCTTTTTATCTGCAACAGCATAATACGTTAATACACCCGGCTCAAGCGCAATGGCTGCTTTCATTTGTGTAAGCAACGCTTTATTGTATTCATTTAATTGTGCAGGATCAACTTTAATCTTAGCCAGTCTTACCATCTGTTCATTTTTTTGCGCAAACAAAGTATGGGAGAGGAATAACATAAAAGCTGCTGATAATACAATACGTAGTGCCGATCTTTTTATCTGGAACTGATATTGGAGTTGATCTTTTTGCATGGTAGTTATTATTGTAATGATCTGTATTCCGTGGGTGATATCCCCGTTTTCTGTTTAAATAAACGGGTAAAATGCTGCGGATATTTAAACCCTAAATGATAAGCCACTTCAGCAATGGATTTGTCGATGTCGAATATTCTTTCTTTGGCAAGATCAATTACTTTTTCCTGGATGTATTCCTGTGCTGTTTTTCCTGTTTCCTTTTTAATCAGATCCCCGAAATAACTGGCTGATAAATGCAGTTCGCCAGCGAAATAAGCGACTGAAGGTAAACCGAACTGTTGTGGCTTGTCTGTCTGAAAATATTCTTTCAGCAAGGTCTCAAATTTTTGCAGTACCCCCTGATGGGGTTTCTCTCTTGTAATAAATTGTCTGTCATAAAAACGTTCGCAATAGTGGAGAAAAAGTTCAATGTTTGAAACGATTAGTTTCTTGCTATGCTTATCTATGGCACGTTCCAGCTCATATTCAATTTTGGAGAAACAATCGAGTATGATTTTTCTTTCACGGTCAGATAAATGAAGTGCTTCATTCGACTGGTAACCAAAAAAATGATAATACTGTATATGTTTTCCAAGAGAAGTGCCATGAATCAGGTCGGGATGAAAAACCAAAGCATATCCTTTCGGCTGATACATTTCACCATTGCTTTTAACGCCTGCAACCTGTCCGGGCCCAATAAATACCAGCGTACCTTCCTGGTAATCGTAGGTATGCCTTCCATACACAAGATCGCCACACTTAACATCTTTCAGGAAAATGGTATAAAACCCAAAATACATACGCGATCCGGCTCTTGGATCCGCTTTCGACAGGTCGACGACACTCACAAGAGGGTGTAGTGTTTCATTGTTGTTGAATGCGTTGTATTGATCAACGGTTTCAAAACGCCGGATGATATCTTCCATCACTGGTTATTTAATGCAATCAAATGTACAGTTTTAGCAGGCTGTTGCTGATTCCTTACCACACTATCCGGAATTATGGTAAGAGAAACCGTAAAATGTATAACAGATGGCTTTTGATAAAAAGGACCTTTGTAGAGAGGTGGTTTTACGGTATGCCCATAAAAGGCATACATATAAAAAAATGCTGACCTTTTGTTTATAATCAATTATTCCGATTGAGAAAAAAGTCGGAACTTACTCCTTCCTAAATCTGTACTAAAAAACATACTTGATTTAATAAATCATATACACATGGCAATCATTAAACTACATGTAAACGGAAAAGAAAAAGAAGTAGATGTGGATCCCCGTACCCCGGTTTTATGGGTATTGCGTGAACACCTCGATCTCCCCGGTACCAAATTTGGCTGTGGGGTAGCATCCTGCGGCGCCTGTACCATTCATCTGGATGGCATAGCAGTGCGATCATGCCAGTTGCCGGTAGCGGGAGTGGCGAGTAAAAAAATTACCACCATTGAGGGTCTTTCTGAAAATGGGGATCATCCATTACAAAAAGCATGGCTTGAACACGATGTGCCTCAATGTGGGTATTGCCAGACCGGACAGATTATGTCTGCAGCAGCTTTGTTAAAGAGTAAACCAAACCCCACAGACGCAGAAATTGATGCGGCTATGAATGGTAATATCTGCAGATGTGCTACCTACCTGCGTATTAAAGCTGCTATTAAAACGGCGGCCAAATCTTAATCACTTTAAATGCTCGTCAAATGTCAACTCAACATAATTTCAACAGAAGGTCTTTCTTAAAAGTTTCATCATTGGCCGGCGGCGGATTGATGATCAGTTTCAGTTCACTGGCCGGATTAATTGGTATCCCGGGAATGGAAGATGCGGCAGGAGATAAGACACTGGAGTTAAACAGTTTCATCAAAATCAGTGAAAATGGCCAGATCACATTGGTTTCATCCAATCCTGAATTCGGTTCAAACGTAAAAACTTCCATGCCCATGATACTGGCAGAGGAACTGGATGTAGACTGGAAAGATGTAATAGTAGAACAGGCCGATTTTGCACCCAAAAAATTTGAACGTCAATTTACGGGAGGCAGTCAGGCCATACGCTCAGCCTGGAGACCACTTCGCAATGCCGGAGCAGCCGCAAGACAAATGCTGATCAGCGCAGCAGCCCTTAGCTGGAATGTACCTGCCGAAGAAATTACCACAGAGAAAGGCGTACTGTTTCATCAGTCATCCGGTAAAAAAGCAGGTTATGGTGAAATGGCTGCCAAAGCGGCAACACTTCCTGCTCCTAAAAATGTACCGTTAAAGAAACTGGCTGATTTCAAAATCATTGGCTCATCAAAAAAGAATGTGGATGGTAAACACATCGTTACAGGAAAGCCTTTGTTCGGAATGGATTATAAAACAGAGGGCATGTTAATCGCCATGGTGATACATGCGCCTGCATTCGGACAAAAAGTAAAATCATTTGATGCCACTGCGGCCAAAGCCATGCCGGGTATTAAAGATGTATTCAAAATTGAAACACTGGCCGATACCTATGAACGAAATGCATTCGATACGACTTCATTTACCGATATGGTTGTTGTAGTAGGTAAAACGACTTGGGAAGTGATGAATGCAAAAAAAGCAGTGAAAGTAGAATGGGAGAATCTGGCAGATAAATCTGTAGTGGTCAACGGTTGGACAGGCAAAAGTACCGTTGTGATACCGGGTGGATTGGAAAGTACAACTAAGCATAAAGCTGAAATGGCCGCTAAAGCCAAACAACCCGGTAAAGTATTGCGAAAAGACGGTGATCCGGAAGCTGCATTTAAAACAGCAGCCAAAGTGTTGGAACGCACTTATACTGCGCCATTCCTTGCACACAATACCATGGAACCCGTGAACTGCTTTGCACATGTAACAGCGGATAAAGCCGAGATATATGCACCTATCCAGATACCCATGTTTATTATGCAGGCTTTGACTGCACGATTGGGTTTGCCGCAGGATAAAATACATATCAGGCTGGCCCGAATGGGCGGTGGTTTTGGGTTAAGGGCCTATGGCCATCACCTGGTGGAAGCGGCAGTAATTTCTCAAAAACTCAATGCGCCGGTAAAACTTGTTTATACCAGAGAAGATGATATGACTTATGGTATTTATCGTCCCATGTACACCGCAACTTATAAAGCAGCGTTGGACAAAGACAATAAACTCATTGCCTTTCATGTAAAAGCAGGTGGTATTCCTGAAAGCCCGATAGACGGATCTCATAACAGGTTTCCTGCAGGTGCTGTAGACAATTTCCTGGCAGAAGAGTGGGAGATCAATTCAAATATTACCATTGGTGCTTTCCGTGCACCTGGTTCTAATTTCATGGCCAGTGCAGAACAATCATTCCTGGATGAACTGGCAGAACTCGCTAAAAAAGATCCGATTGATTTCAGACTGGAACTATTAGAAAGAGCTGCCAAAAATCCGGTGGGAAAAAACAACGACTATGAAGCAGACCGTTATGCAGGTGTGTTGAAACTGGTGAAAGAAAAATCCAAATGGGGTACTCCCGGTGCAAAAGTCTCACGTGGGGTATCGGCTTATTTCTGTCACAACTCCTATGTAGCACAGGTATTGGATATCGTGATGAAAAATAATAAACCTGTGGTTGAAAAAGTATATGCAGCAGTTGATTGTGGTATCGTGGTAAACCCGGATGCAGCTGCGAATATGTCGGAAGGAGGCATTATTGATGGTATCGGTAATGCGCTGTATGGTGAACTGACTTTTGTAAATGGTGTACCGCAAAAAAATAATTTCAATGCATACCGCATGATTCGTCATTCAGAAGCACCAAAAGCGATAGAAGTACATTTTGTAAAGAATGAAAAAGATCCGACCGGATTGGGAGAGCCTTTATTTCCGCCCATTTTTGCGGCAGTCGCCAATGCTTTGTATAAAGCAACAGGTAAACGTTTTTACAACCAGCCTTTTGGCAAAGATTTAGGAATATAAAAGAAGAAAAATAACGTATGAAGAAAATTTTCATGGTTTTGATAGCTACCGGTTTTATTATTACCGGACGTGCTATTGTGCAAAACAATACACCGCAAAGTATCAACAGGGGAAAAGAAGTATATGAACTCTATTGCCAGAACTGCCATATGGCAGATGGTAAAGGAATGGGGGAGATCAATCCACCACTGGCAAAAGCTGATTATATGAAAAAGCCAGCCAATACACTGATCGGTGTTATATTAAAGGGCTCTACCGCGAGTATGACCATCAATGGAAAAAAATACCTCGGAGCCATGCCCGCGCAGGAATACCTGAATGATGAACAGATTGCCGATGTACTCAATTATATCAAAAACAGTTGGGGAAATAAAATCCCGGGCACCATTACACCTGCTATGGTAAAAGCGCAGCGTAAGTAAGTGGGTACAAGAAATTGTTATGCACGAAATAGTTGCAATCATAAAAGCATACCAGCAAGCAACAGCAGCCGGTAAAAAAACGGCGCTTGCAACAGTGGTACATGTAGAAGGCTCTTCATACAGAAGACCCGGAGCCCGTATGTTGATTACCGAAGAAGCCGAACTCACTGGCTCTATCAGTGGCGGATGTCTGGAAGGAGATGCATTTCGTAAAGCATTGCATGTTATATTGTCGGAAAAACCGATGCTGGTAACTTACGATACCGCCGATGATGATGACGCGAAATTCGGAATGGGACTGGGTTGTCAGGGTGTGATCCAGGTATTGATAGAACCATTACAGGGAGAGAGAGGAGCAGCCATTGTTGATTTACTAATAAAAGCTACGGCATCAAGACAAAAATCTGTACTGCTTACTTTGTTTTCTATTCAGGATAAAAGAGCGCCGCAATATGGTTCCTGTTTTTTAGTAACGGAACAACAGGAAGTGTTTGGTACAATACCACTATTAGACAATACAGTGCTAAGAACTGAGTTGAAACAGGTTATGGAACTGCAAAAATCTTCATTCAGCAAATATGAAAATAAAGGAGCAGAAATAATTGCATTTGCCGAATTTATTCAGCCTCCTGTATCATTGGTGGTAATTGGAGCCGGCAATGATGTAATACCACTAGTTAAAATGGCTGAAATTTTAGGCTGGCAGTCGACTGTGATAGATGGAAGACCGATGTATGCCAGTAAGGAAAGATTTCCGATGCCATCCTGTATGGTGGTACACGCAAAAGCAGATCATTTGCTCGAGCATATAACAATCGACGACCGTACCGTATTTGTGCTGATGTCTCATAATTACAACTATGATCTTTCGATTTTAAAATCGCTGATAAACAAAGAAGTATTGTATATAGGTGTACTGGGTCCTCATAAGAAAATGAAAATGATGATGGATGAATTGGCCGGAGAGGGAATCGAATTATCGAAACAGCAGCGTGAAGCTATCCATGGACCTGTTGGATTGAATATTGGTGCCGAAACAGCAGAAGAAATTGCAGTCTCCATCATCGCAGAAATTCAATCTAAACTCACTGCATCGAATGCCGAACAGTTACGTACCAAACAGGATGCTATTCATCATCGAGCCGATCTGGTCATAAAAGCGGCATCACCATCCGTCTGAACATGATGAAATCAACCTCCACTGCTGTATTGATATTAGCTGCCGGTGCTTCCAGGCGACTGGGTAAACCCAAACAGCAACTTCTTTTTCATGACCAGACATTGTTACGTCGTATCATCGCAACCGCTACTGATCTGAAAGCAGGTCCTGTGCTGGTTGTATTGAATAGCGAAACCTTGCTGCCGGAGTCTGACACCTTCAAAACGATTATCAACCACCGGTGGCAGGAAGGCATGTCAACATCCATTCATTGCGGTATTGAAACATTGCAAAAAACATTCCCATCCATTGAAACGGTCATTGTTACTGTTTGCGATCAGCCATATGTGTCGGTTGGGTTGTTGCAGGAAATGATAGACACATATCAGCAGACAAAAAAGCCGATGATTGCGTGTGTATATGCAGATACCATTGGTACGCCCGTATTGTTTCATCAAAGTATATTCGGGGAATTAAAGGAATTAAGCGGTGATAAAGGGGCAAGACATCTGTTAAATAAAGACCAGCATCGGGTAGGATTGGTTAACTTTCCACTTGGAGATATTGATATTGATACTGAGGAAGATTATGAGCGATTGATTAAACAATAAAACATGATTGTAGACACGCATAAAAGGGTACATAATTACTTACGCATATCGTTAACGGATAATTGTAATCTCCGTTGCTTTTACTGTATGCCGGAGGAAGAATACGATTTTGCTTCCGCTCAGCAATTGATGCAGGTTGATGAAATTGAAGCATTGGCAAAATTATTTGTGAGTCAGGGAGTCAATAAGATCAGGTTAACAGGTGGAGAGCCATTGGTAAGAAAGGACGCAAAAGAAATTATCAGACGACTCTCTCAATTGCCGGTTACACTAACACTTACAACCAACGGAACCAGGTTACACGACTTTATTGAGGTATTGAAAGAAAGCAATGTACAATCAGTCAATATCAGCTTAGACACTTTAGAGGCTGATAAATTTCAATTATTGACAAAAAGAGATCAGTTTAATATTGTTCAGAAAAATATTGAACTCATGATCACCCATGGTTTTCACACCAAAGTAAATGTGGTGGTGATGCGTGGTGTAAATGACAATGAAATCATTGATTTTATTGAATGGACAAAAGACCTGCCTCTGCATGTACGCTTTATTGAATTCATGCCTTTTAGTGGTAACCGCTGGACAAGCAATAAAGTATTTACACTGGAGGAAATATTAGCGGTAGTTGCTGAACAGTATGAATTCATTCCATTGCAGGCAGAAAAAAACGATACAGCCAAGAAATTTATGATACCAGGCCACCAGGGAACATTTGCCGTGATCAGTACCATGAGTGCCCATTTCTGCGGCGACTGTAACCGCATTCGATTAACAGCAGATGGCAAAATGAAGAATTGCCTTTTTTCAAAGGATGAAGTTGATTTATTGACTCCATTGAGAAATGGCGAAACAGTATTGCCGCTGATTCATCAATCCATCTCAACAAAAGCGGCACAACTGGGAGGACAGTTTACGCAGGATTATGAACAGTTGGAAGCCAATATTATTCAAAACAGAAGTATGATCACCATTGGCGGGTAGACGCACATGGGTTAAATAATTGAAGATGATGATCAGTGTACCAGAAGCCAGGAAAATAATTCAGCAACATGTTAAGGCTTTACCACCTGTGCAAATGAAGTTACAGGATGCGGCTGGTTACAGATTAGCAGTAGATATACTGGCACCCCTCGATATACCAGCTTATCCGCAATCTTCCATGGATGGGTATGCTTTTTCTTTTTCCGACTGGCAGTTGAATACAGAACTTTCTGTTAAAGGAGAAATGGCTGCAGGTAGCAATAAGAAACTTGAGATTGAACCAAAAACTGCTGCCCGTATTTTTACAGGTGCACCTGTTCCTCATGGAGCAGATACCGTGGTGATGCAGGAAAAAACCAATATTAAAAACGATCAGTTACAAATTCAGGACGAACAATTGAAGCAAGGCGCAAATGTTCGTTTACAGGGATCTGAAATCAGGAAAGGGGAGCTTGCAGTAAAGTCAGACAGCATCCTAACACCTGCTGCTATTGGTTTTCTGGCAGGAATGGGTGTTACAGATGTTGTTGTGTTTCCACCGCCAGCCGTTACAATTATTATTACCGGGAATGAATTACAAAGCCCTGGTCAGCCGTTAGCGTATGGAAAGGTATATGATTCCAATTCCTTTGCATTGAAAGCTGCTTTACAAGCATATGGTGTAAAAGGAGTACAGGTGGTACAAGTGCCGGATGTATTGGATCAATTAACTGTCAAATTGCAGCAGGCATTGGAACAGTCTGATCTGGTATTATTAACAGGTGGGGTGAGTGTGGGTGATTATGATTTTGTGCTCGAAGCGGCTACACGCTGTAGCATCACCAAAATATTCCATAAAATTAAGCAAAGACCAGGCAAACCACTTTTCTTTGGAACAAAAGAATCTAAACTCATTTTTGGATTGCCAGGTAATCCATCTTCTGTACTCACCTGTTTCTATATGTATGTGTCGCAAGCGATAACAGCCATGAGCAATCACAATAATGGATTGACTAAGAAAAAAGTTCCACTTTCAAAGCCCTGCCAGAAAGCCGCAGGACTTACGCATTTTTTGAAAGGATATTATGATGGCCATACGGTGTTGCCACTTGGTGCACAGGAATCATATAGAATGCGTTCGTTTGCAGAAGCCAACTGTTTGATTGAAATAGAAGAGCAGGTTACAGATTGTATGGAAGGAACGATGGTCGATATTCATCTTTTATCTGTTTAATGATCTTTCATGGATAGTGTATTCCTATTTTATATTTTATTACTGGTGGTGGCGTTTCTCTATGCCTCAGTAGGACATGGCGGTGCCAGCGGTTACCTGGCATTGATGGCATTATTTAGTGTGGCGCCAGAAGTAATGAAACCTACTGCATTATTGTTGAATCTTTTTGTATCACTTACTGCATTTCTTCAATTTTACAGGGGAAAGCATTTCGTCTGGAAAGTATTTTTTCCACTGGCACTCGCATCGGTACCGATGGCATTTGTAGGGGGGCTTATTTCCATTGACGCCACGATCTATAAAAAAGTATTGGGAGTGTTACTGGTGTTTTCAGTCATTCGATTACTCATCCCGACAAAAAATAACACGGATCAACTAAAGCCGGCTCATTTTTACGGAGCCTTATTGATGGGAGGTATCATTGGATTACTGTCGGGAATGATTGGTATCGGAGGAGGTATTATCCTTTCGCCATTATTGATCTTTTTTAACTGGACCGATCAGAAACAAACGGCCGCTATCAGTGCCCTGTTTATTTTTGTAAATTCAGCTTCCGGTTTAATGGGGCAGCTGACGAATGGAATTCAGTTCGGTGTAGATATGTATGCGTATGTAGCGATTGCATTTGCGGGTGGGATAGCTGGTGCCTATTTTGGGTCGATGAAATTCAGGCAGAGTATGATGAAAAAAGTTCTGGCACTCGTGTTAGCTGTAGCATCGTATAAGTTATTATTCACAGCAGCATAATATAGAATAAGTTTAGTAAAACGTATGAAAATAACAGTTCTCTTATTTGGTCAGCTAGCGGAAACCATCGGTTCGAAAGAATTGCAGATGGATGGGTATGCGGATTCAGTATCATTGATGACTGCATTACATCAAAAGTATCCATTACTGGCACAATCAAAATATGTAATGGCTGTAAATCAGCAAATGATTGCAGGAAATACAAATTTAACCGATAACAGTGTAGTAGCTCTTTTGCCGCCATTCTCAGGAGGATAATATGCAAAAAGAAATTTCATACGAAAGATACCAACGACAAATGATACTCCCCGGATTTGGTGAGGAGGCGCAACAGCGATTGTCTGATGCACGCGTACTCGTAATAGGTGCGGGAGGACTGGGCTGTCCGACGTTGCAGTATCTCGCAGGTGCCGGGCTGGGTACTATTGGTATTGCAGATGGGGATACTGTATCGCTCAGCAACCTACACAGACAGATATTATTTCATACAACAGATATCGGAAAAAATAAAGCCGATGTGGCTGCAGATTATTTGCGAAGACTAAATCCTGAAATCAAAATCATTTCAATTCCTGAGCATGTAAACAACCTGCATTTACTGCAACTGATCACTGCATTTGATATTGTCATTGATGGCACAGACAATTTCGCTTCACGGTATATGATTAATGATGCCTGTGTGCTGATGAAAAAAACATTGATCTATGGTGCTGTTTCAAGATTTGAAGGGCAGGTGGCTGTATTCAATTATCCTTTGGAACAAGGTAAACGCTCATGCAATTACCGCGACCTTTTTCCAGAGCCACCCAAAGAAGATGAAGTGCTGAATTGTGCAGATGCGGGTGTAATAGGTGTGCTGCCCGGAATGATTGGTGCTATGCAGGCCAGCGAAGCGATTAAACTGATTACGGGTTTGGGAGACCCCTTGGTTAATCAGTTATTGACTTTTAATGCAATGACCAATCAGTTTTACATATTGAACATCGCAGCAAAAAAAGAAACGAATTCATTCATACCGGATACTGCAGCGGCCTTTGAGGCAACTGATTATGCCTGGCTTTGCGGTGGAACGATAAGTGTAAGCGAAATTGATGTGGAGACCTTCAATCAGTTCATACATCAAAACAATATTGATGTGGTAGATGTGCGTGAACCGGGTGAAATTCCACTGATCAATGAATTTCAGCACCAACAGATTCCTTTAACACAGATTGGAACTGCAGCAAAGCAACTGAAAAGTGACACAGTTGTTGTATTTTGTCAGTCTGGAAAAAGAAGCCGGCAGGCTGTTAAACTATTATCAGAACAGTTTGGTACCACTAAAAGCATCCATAGTTTAAAGGGTGGAATTGTAGCCTGGAAGACATTTTGTCAAACAAAATGATATGAAAGAAGTAAAACCTAAAAATATATTTGTTCAGGGTAGTATACCTGCTTCATTTATTGGAGAGAGTATCCAGAAACATAGTTCTAAAACGGGTATAGGTGGACATAGTATTTTTCTCGGTCAGGTTCGTGCAGATGAAATCAATGGGAAAAAAGTTACTGCTATTGATTATACCTCGTATGAAGAAATGGCTTTGCAAAAGATGCATGAGATCAGGGAAGCGATTTTTGAGAAGCATGCATTAACCTGTATGCATGTATACCACAGCTTAGGAAAAGTATTGGCAGGAGAAATCTGTCTGTTTGTTTTTACATCAGCGCCCCATCGCAAAGCTGCTATGGAAGCCTGTGATGAGCTGGTAGAAAAAATCAAGGCTGAACTACCTGTATGGGGTGCAGAACTGTTTGAGGACAATAGTCATCAATGGAAAGTGAATCAATAATTATGGTTGACATAACATCAAAATCAAACACTCTTCGCGAAGCCATTGCTACGGCAACACTTACTGTATCCAAACAGGAAACAATCGATGCCATTCGTAACAGGCAGGTACCCAAAGGTGATGTATTCGAATTTTCAAGAGCCGCCGGATTACTGGCCATCAAAAAAACCAGTGATGTCATTCCCGACTGTCATCCTTTACCCATTGAATTTGCTGCGATCAAGCATGAAATAAACGGACTGAGTATTTTAATTACGGTTGAAGTACATACCATATACAAAACAGGGGTAGAAGTGGAAGCCATGCATGGCGCATCTGTTACTGCATTAACCATGTACGATATGCTGAAGCCATTGGATAAAGGCGTTGAAATAACCAATATCAGGCTGGAACAAAAGAAAGGAGGAAAAACAGATCAATGGCTGGAGCATGCAAGCGAATTATCCTGTGCAGTCATTGTTTGTTCTGATACGGTCTCCGCAGGAGAGAAGGAAGATGCTTCGGGTCAACTCATCGTACAAAAAATGGAGCAACTGGGTGTTAAAGTGGCGGCTTACCAGGTTATTCCCGATGATATTCAACAAATACAGGATCGGTTAAAAACCTATGTTGATCAGGACTGCCAGCTAGTATTGTTTACCGGCGGAACGGGTCTGTCACCACGCGACATTACACCCGAAGCCATTGAACCTTTGCTCGACCGGGTTGTTCCGGGTATCATGGAAGCAGCAAGAAATTATGGACAGCAACGTACACCCTACGCTATGTTATCTCGAGGGGTGGCGGGTTATGTAAAAAATACCCTGGTGATTACATTACCCGGGTCTGTAAAAGGCGTGAAAGAAACAATGGATGCTTTATTTCCGCATGTGCTTCATTTGTTCAAAGTGGCGAAAGGCGAGCGTCATGAATAATATCCATCGGCTAATAAAACCCTTCGCCAACCCAAACAGGTAGCTTTCAAAAGCAGTTGACCGATTTTTGATGATTTGGCTTCTGTTTTTCTCAGATAATACTTAGTTTACAATTCACTTAAATCCATTTCTGATATGCCGAAGTATAATTTCACCGTTAACAATAAACCGGTATCTGTTGAAGCGGATGCCGATACCCCTTTGCTTTGGGTATTACGAGACCAGTTAAACCTGGTGGGTACCAAATACGGTTGTGGTGTGGCGCAATGTGGTGCCTGTACCATTCATTACAATGGGAGCCCTGTACGTTCATGTCAGTTTCCCGTTTCGGCGGTAGGAACAGGAAAAGTGGGTACCATTGAAGGATTGAGTGAAAAAGGAGATCATCCGGTACAACAGGCATGGATAGAAATGGATGTGGCACAATGTGGTTATTGCCAGTCTGGCCAGATCATGGCTGCAGTGGCTTTACTGAAAAAGAATCCAAAGCCCACCGATGAAGAAATCGATTCCACCATTACCAATATCTGCCGTTGCGGAACCAATGTCCGTATACGCAAAGCCATTCACCTGGCTGCATCAAAAGGAGGTAAGCTATGAGTATTCCATCTGTATCAAGAAGAAATTTCCTGAGAGTGAGCATGATCGCCGGAGGTGGTATGCTTGTTGGTTTTTCAACCTTGGGTAATGATGAAAAGCAGGAACTGGAAGCATCACCATTTTCTCCAAACGTTTATATTAAAATAGCCCCGGATGGTAAGATTACACTGGTTTCGCCCAATCCCGAAATTGGTCAGGGGGTAAAAACTTCTCTCGTAATGCTTATTGCAGAAGAGATGAATGTTGACTGGCAAAAAATACAGGTTGAAATAGCGCCACTCGATGCAAAATATGGTAGCCAGACAACAGGTGGTAGTGGTGCCATCAGGAGCCGTTATACACCGCTCAGGCAGGCAGGTGCCACAGCGAGGGTATTACTGATAGCTGCTGCTGCGGATACATGGAGCGTAGCAGCCGCTGATTGTTACGCAGAGAATGGGTTTGTTGTGAATAAAACATCGGGTAAAAAACTTTCTTTTGGGGAACTGGCTACCAAAGCGGCTTCCATGCCGGTACCAACCAATGTTCCTTTAAAAGATCCCAAAGAATTCAAGATCATCGGAACCCGTATCAAAGATGTAGATGCCCAAGCCATCGTAACCGGAAAACCATTGTTTGGTATAGATACGAGAAGAGAAGGAATGTTATTTGCTGTAGTGGCACGTCCACCTGCACACGGAAAAAAATTGCAGTCATTTGATGACAGTGCCGCCTTAAAAGTGAATGGCGTAAAAAAAGTAGTACAGGTAAAAAGTAGTGTAGCTGTTCTGGCAACTTCAACCTGGGCTGCTATTAAAGGAAGAGCAGCATTAAAAATAAACTGGGAAGATGCATCGAAACTTGAAAGCACAGGCGATCATGAAAAAACATTTAAAGATTTATTGAGTAAACCTGCCGCTACACCCAACCGTAATGATGGGGATGTTGATGCGGCCATGTCATCAGCAACAAAACTGCTGGATGTATATTATGAAGTACCGGTGTTATCGCATGCACAAATGGAACCTCTGAATTTTTATGCAGATGTACGCGATGGTAAAGCCGACTTATATGGCCCTACACAGGTACCACAAAATCTTGTGACTACTGTGGCACGGGAGCTGAATATTCCTGCAGCAAATATTTCATTGGGCTTACCCAGACAGGGTGGAGGATTCGGAAGAAAATTACGCCCCGATAACGGAGTAGAAGCCGCATTGATTTCACAGGCTGCTCAATGTCCGGTACAGGTACAATGGACACGTGAAGATGATATGCAGAACGATTTTTATCGAGCAAGCGGGATGTTCCGTTTCAGGGCAGCTATAAAAGATGGTAACCTGGAAGCATGGCAGCAGTCATTTGCCTGTTTAAGTAATGGAAGAAGTCCCGACACTTACCCTGCAGGCGCTTTAAAAAACCTGCGGATTGAAAGCCATAGCTTACCTACCAATATTCCAACCGGCCCATGGCGTGCACCTACACATAATGTGCAGGCATTTGCCAATGAATGTTTTATGGATGAAGTGGCAACAGAACTAAAAAAAGATCCTGTAGCACTACGTCTTGAGTTATTGAAGAAAGCCAAAGAACAACCGGTTGGAAGATTGGCTTATGAACCTGATAAATTCATCAGTGTGATAGAACTGGTGGCTAAAATGAGTAACTGGGGTAAAACAACACCCAATACTTATCACGGATTTTCAACCTGGTTTTCTTTTAACAGTTATGTGGCGCAGGTAGTAGAATTACAGATGGAAAAAGGCAAACCCAAAATAACAAAAGTGTATTGCGCCGTTCATTGTGGTAGAGTGGTGAACCTGAGTGGTGCTGAAAACCAGGTACAGGGTGCAGTAGTGGATGGATTAGGCCATGCCATGTACACCAAGCTTACGTTTAAAGATGGTGCAGCGGTGCAAACCAATTTCGGCCCTTATAATTTTGTGAAGATGCGTAATACACCATTAGATGTAGTGGTAGAATTTGTACCATCCGAAGAAAATCCAACCGGATTGGGAGAACCCGGTCTGCCACCTATTGCACCGGCACTGGCCAATGCCCTGTTTGCTGCAACAGGCAAGCGATTTAGAAGAATGCCATTTACAGACGATATACAGTTCGCCTAAAAGAAAATTGCGACTGAGCACTCAACATCAGTCAGTGTACTCAGTCGCAATTTAACGACTAGCAAAAAAGTCAAATCCGACATCTGAAATCAGACATTAGACATCTTTCTTATTTCGCGCCAAACACTTTCTTCAAAATATCCGTTGTTCTTGCCAATGGATTTTTCCTGATTTCTTTTTCTTCCAGTGCTATCTGGAAAAAAATACCACTCATAGCACGCTCAGTAACATAAGCTGATAAATCAGGGTTCAGTTTCTGACGTACCAAAGGAAGTTTATTGTAGCTGGTCACCAGGCTGTTCCAATGTTTGGTAGCATCTACTTTTTGCAGGGAAGCTTCAATCACCGGACGAAAAGCTTCAGTAAGGGGATCCGTTGTTTTATTTTTCAGGTAAGCAGTGGCTGCTGTATCTGATCCTTTTAATATACCTACTGCATCCTGTACGCTCATTTGTTTAATGGCATTGGTAAAAATGGGAGCTGCACTTTTACAGGCATCTTCTGCAGCCCGGTTCATGCTCAGAATGGCTTCATCAACCTGTTTGCCCAATCCAACACTGCGTAATGTTTTTTCTATCTTCTGGGCCTCAGGTGGCAGCAATATTTTTAAAGCCGCATTGGCAAAAAAGCCGTCGGTTTGCGATAAAAGATTCGAACCTTTGAGTGTGCCCTGCACCAATGCTTCTTTTAAACCGGCTACAATATCGTCATTTGCCAGACCTGTCTGGTTACCAGATACTGCATTTTTAGCCTTATTTATTAATCCTCCCAGTCCCTGGGCATCTGTATTAAATTGTAGAACGATCAAAACAAATAGGGTAACGATTCTTTTCATACTGCTTTTTTATAACCTGTTCAAAAATGATACCAAATCGGATACATCAAAAATATACCGTTCAACAAGATAAAGATGTGAAGGATAACTTATAAAATGATCCGGCAAGGGGTAAAATGGACGGACGGTTGTCCGGAATTACAATTAGCGCTTATCTTGTATCCATAAAATATGAAGCATGAAACAACTGTTTACCCTTGTATTACTTTCTTTTTTGGTACTCACCGCCATTAATGGTGAAGCGCAAACCAGTACATTTATCCTGATGCGTCATGCGGAGAAAGATACCAGTACACAAGGCTCAACAATGATGCAGGCCGATCCCAAGCTGAGTGCTGCAGGTGAAACCAGGGCCGCAAGCATTCCTGAAGTATTAAAAGCATTTTCTCCTGACGCGATTTATTCTACCAATTTTATCAGAACCAAATCAACCGTAACACCACTTTCAAAAAAAGTAGGTAAGGAAATACAGGTATATGACCCCCGTAACCTGAAAGGATTTGCCGAGGAGCTACTCAAAATGGAGGGTAAAACAGTCGTAGTGGCAGGGCATTCCAATTCAACCCCCATGCTGGTAAATTTGCTCCTCAAGGAAAATAAGTTCCCCAATCTCGATGAATCAGTATATGATACTTACTGGATTGTGACCGTAAAAGACGGTAAGGCAGAAGCTAAGCAGATGAAGTATTAGCCCTTTTTTGCCTTACAAATCGTAAGTTTGCGGCCTGAAAAGTCCGAAGTTCCGGAAGTCCGGAAGTCCGAAGAAACTGCCAACAGTTTCCCGTTCTTCCGGACTTTCCGACTTTCTGTCTCTCTGACTAAGCATTATGAAGTACGAAAAAGAGATCAACCGTCGCAAAACATTTGCCATTATTTCTCACCCCGATGCGGGTAAAACCACGCTGACAGAAAAACTGTTGTTATTTGGAGGTGCCATTCAGACGGCTGGTGCTGTTAAAAGCAATAAGATCAAAAAACATGCGACCTCCGATTTTATGGAGATTGAAAGACAAAGAGGTATCTCGGTAGCTACCTCAGTGATGTCTTTTGAATACAGTAATACCCTGATCAACCTGTTGGATACACCGGGGCACAAAGACTTTGCGGAAGATACTTATCGTACGCTGACGGCTGTCGATAGCGTAATACTGGTGGTTGATAGTGTAAATGGGGTTGAGGACCAGACCCGCAGACTGATGGAAGTGTGCCGGATGCGCGATACACCGGTGATCGTTTTCATCAACAAAATGGATCGGGATGGTAAGAATCGCTTTGACCTTTTGGAGGAAATTGAAAAGGAACTGCATATTTCGCTACACCCGATGACATGGCCCATTAACAGTGGTAAAGAGTTTAAAGGTGTATATAACCTGGACAATAAAAGTCTGCGTTTATTTACAGCCAGCACCAAAGCCGATGACGATGATACCATTGCGATTGATGATCTCTCTTCTGTTTTACTGGATGAAAAAGTTGGAGAAAAAGATGCAGCGCAACTACGAGAGGACGTAGAGTTGATTGATGGAGTGTATGGAGAATTGAAAGTAGAAGATTACCTCACGGCTAAAATTGCACCTGTATTTTTTGGTAGTGCTGTTAATAATTTCGGGGTAAAGGAAATGCTCGACACATTTATCCGTATTGCACCTGTGCCCAGAAGCAGGAATACATCTGCCAGAACAGTAGAAGTTGGAGAAGATAAATTCAGCGGATTTATTTTTAAAATACATGCCAACCTCGATCCAAAGCACCGCGACCGTATTGCGTTTATGCGTGTTTGTAGTGGCAGGTTTGAGCGTAATAAATACTATCATCATGTTCGGCTGGATAAGGATATGCGTTTCAGCAACCCTTACAGTTTCATGGCCCGCAGCAAAGATGTGATTGAAGATGCGTATGCAGGCGACGTAGTAGGGTTGTTTGATACAGGTAATTTTAAAATTGGTGATACATTGACCGAAGGAGAGGATTTTTATTTTACAGGTATCCCCACTTTTTCACCGGAAATATTTAAGGAGCTGGTGAACAAGGATCCGATGAAAACCAAACAACTGGAAAAAGGAATCAGCCAGTTAACAGATGAGGGGGTGGCGCAATTGTTTACACAGTTTGGAGGGAATAAAAAAATTATTGGTTGTGTGGGGGAGCTTCAGTTTGAAGTGATTCAATACAGGTTATTACAGGAATATGGAGCAGCTTGTGAATTCAGGACCTTGCCATTCTATAAAGCCTGCTGGCTCACCTGTACCGATCAGAAAAAACTGGATGATTTCCTTCGTTTCAAGCAACAGAATTCAGCAGAAGACAAAGACGGACATCCTGTATATCTTGCGCAAAGCGAATGGTTCCTGAATACAGAGATTACCAACAATCCTGATATCAAATTTCATTTCTCCAGCGAAATACACAAGTAAAGGGTTCTTATTATTTCTCTGTGGTTGTTTATTACCGCAGAGAAATAAGAGTGCAGAGATTAATTGGCTATGGGTAACTGAATGGTAAATACAGCACCCTTGTTTTTACCTTCACTGAAAGCAGCAATCATGCCTCCATGGTTTTGAATGACTTTTCGGGTAAGGTATAATCCTACACCTGAGGATACTTCACCATCAGTGCCTGTTTTTCCTTCTGAAGTAAATCTTTGAAAAAGTAGTTCTGCCTTTCCAGATTCAAACCCAATTCCTTTATCCGCTACCAGTAAATGGATATGTCCGCTGAATACATGTAGTTTGATGATGACTTCAGCATCGCGGTGAGAGAATTTGATGGCATTTGCGATGATATTCGAAATAGCCTGGGCGAGAAGGCGACTGTTACATTTTACCTGGATGTCTGGAATCGGGTGAACTGTAATTTTGATTTGTTTTCTTGAGGCAGATAACTGTTGCATATCGATCGACTGCAATAAAATATCTCTCATGTTTTTTGCCTCAAAAACATGAGAAATTTCATTTTCATTTCCTGTTTCCAGAATCTGAATAATATCTTTAATAAAAACTAATTGTTCCTCAGACAATCTCTGTATAGCAGCTCCATATTTAGCAGAGGTCTCAGGATCTTTTTCCGATTGTAATAATTCTCCCAAACCAATTAATTGGGAAAAAGGAGTACGAAGATCATGCGATAACAATGTAAGGATGTCTCTTCGCTCTTTTAAAAGTGCATCCATGGAGTCAATCGTAACCTGAACCTGTTGTAATAGTTGTCCTGCTTCATCGGTATAATGCACAGGTAAAGCTGGAATGATTTTTTTACGGGTATAATCCTGTAATGCATTTTTAGCCTGTAGAATGGGCCATAGTAGACTTTTTAATAACAGTAGCGTGAGACCGGTGGCAACCAAAGTAGCAGCTAAAGCTACGATTATTACAGTCCAGCCCTTTAACGGCATCCAGTCAAATACAATTGCAATAATCAGTACGATCAGGGGTATATGAACGCCAATAAAAGCAATAAATAAAAATTTCAATGTGTAATTCGATGACAAAAAACCAGGTCTCGAAAACAAATGGTAGGCGTTTCTCATAAATTGTTATATAAGGATTGCATTACAAAAATGCTTTCTTTGTACCGTAAAGGGGGGTAAAACTTAAAAAAAGATTAAAAAATGTATTTATTTGATACTAATAGATTGATTATCAGGCAATTTAATCTTTCAGATGTGGAGCACTTTTTTCAGTTAAACAGTCATCCAGACGTGATGCGTTATATAAGACCAGTAAAAAGCAGGGAAGAGTGCGATACTTTTTTGGGAGAAAATATACAATTATACCAGGATGGCTCGGCTATTGGGCGGTATCATGTGGCCGAAAAATCCACCAGTGAGTTTGCAGGTACTTTTTCTGTACTCATGATGCCAGACCGAGATGCATTTCATATTGGTTATGCACTCATGCCCTGGGCACAGGGTCGTGGTTGGGCAAAAGAACTGATACAGGGTGGCTTGCAATGGTTGGCAGTTAAAAGCGAAAGACCTGAAATTTTTGCCATTACAGAACCGGCTAATATAGTATCGGTAGCTTTGCTGCAAAAAGCTGGTTTTCAACCGATGCCGGATATCATTGATCATGGAAAAAAACTGAATGTGTTCATGATTCAGCGTACAACCGTACTACAGCAACCTGCTTCTGCCACCTAATTACTACCTTTGCCGCCACTTATGAAATCGAAAACACTCAAGAAAGATAAGGTCAATATCATTACCCTTGGTTGCAGCAAGAACCTGGTAGACAGTGAAGTGCTGAGCGGACAACTAAGTGCCAATGCCATTGATGTGGTGCATGAAAATAAAAAACTGGATCACAATATTGTGGTGGTGAATACCTGTGGTTTTATTGACAAAGCAAAAGAAGAGAGCATCAATACCATTCTCGACCAGGTAGAACTGAAGAGAAGAGGGAAGCTCGATAAAGTATATGTTACAGGTTGCTTAAGCGAGCGCTATCGTGGCGATCTGGAAGCAGAAATGCCGGAAGTAGACGCCTGGTTTGGTACGATGGAACTGCCCCTCATCCTCAAAAAATTTGAAGCCGACTATAAGGCAGAACTGGTCGGGGAAAGATTATTGAGTACACCGCAGCATTATGCCTACATGAAGATCAGTGAAGGTTGTAACCGTACCTGTTCTTTCTGTGCCATTCCATTGATGCGTGGTCAACATGTGAGTAAACCCATTGAAGAGTTAGTAGCCGAAGCGGAAGGACTGGTAAAAAAAGGGGTGAAAGAAATCATGCTCATTGCCCAGGAACTGACTTATTACGGACTCGATATCTATAAAAAACGTGAACTCCCCAGACTATTACATGCGCTGGCCGATGTAAAAGGGATTGAATGGATACGTTTGCATTATGCTTATCCCAGTAAGTTTCCGCTGGAAGTATTGGATGTGATGCGTGAACGGGATAATATCTGTAAATACCTCGACATGCCTTTACAACATGCAAGCAATAATATGCTGAAAGCCATGCGAAGGAATATTACCCGAGAAGAAATGGGTGAACTGATTCAGCAGATCAGGGAAAAAGTACCGGGTATCTGTTTGCGGACCACTTTAATTGCGGGCTTCCCCGGCGAAACAGCAGAAGATGTGGAAGAACTGAAAGATTTTCTGCGCGAACACCGTTTCGACCGCGTAGGAATTTTTAGTTACAGCCATGAGGAAAATACCAGTGCCTACGACCTGGAAGATAATATCTCAGCAGAGGTAAAAGCAGAAAGAGCGCAGGAGATCATGGAAGTGCAACAGGAAATCAGCTATGAAAAGAACCAGGAAAAAGTAGGAAAGATATTTAAAGTGTTAATCGATAAAAAAGAAGCTGGCCGCTATCTGGGCAGAACAGAATTTGACAGTGTGGAAGTTGATAATGAGGTAGTGGTTCATTCCGCCAAAAAATTAACCCCCGGTGAATTCGTTCAGGTACGAATTACAAAAGCCTACGATTACGATCTGGAAGGGGAAGCAATTTGAACAACAGAGAAACAATAGAATGTCCAATGGTCAAGTCGTATTAATTCGTAATTGGATATTCTATTGTTTCTCTGTTCTTCTGTTTGCTAGCAGCCGCGGGTTTTCTATCCATGAGAAATAGAAAGCAATGGCGAGTGAAACCAACAGGTAGGTGATCATTACATAAAAAGCTCCGTTAAACAGGTTATTCATACCAAACCAATCGCCGGTACGGATCAATATAGTAATACCAAAGGCGAATTTCAGCGTTTCCCAGAACCAGGCATATTTATTTCTGTCCATCAGTTCAGTAAAAGCATATACCTGTAAAAAAATAAAGCCACCATAAATAAATATACCCGGACTTCCAATGCTGGCAATATTACCAAAACAGTAACTGATGAGTAGAAGTGTAGTCACCATTTGTATCCATGACCATGCAAGCAAGGTTTGGGTGTTACCGGTTTCGTATTTATCAAAATGATACACATCTTCAATTTTATAAACCGGGTATTTTTCTGCCACATCTGCCGGGCGCCAGCCAGTGGGCATGAGCCAGATACGGAATTTATCTTTCCAGTTTTGTGCATGCCAGGCATCTTTTATCAGCAGCCACATATGCATAAAATTGATCTTGATCGGGTTCCAGGTACGAACAGGTCTGGTGATGCCATATACGGCGGGAACATCCGGTAATTCTTTCTGGTAAGTGCCAAACAGTTGATCCCAGAAAATGAAAATCTGGCCATAATTTTTATCCATATACTCCTTGTTGATGGCATGGTGTACACGGTGATGGGAAGGTGTTACAATAATATTTTCGAGGAACCCCATTTTATGAATATGCTGCGTATGGTACCAGAACTGTGCAAATAAATGTAAAGGTGCCACAATAGCTACTACCTGTCCGGGTACTCCCAATAGGGCTGCGGGCAATAAAAAGATGGTAAAGATTTTTACAATCGAAGAAATACTTTGTCTTAATGCACAGGCCAGGTTAAAATCTTCACTGCTGTGATGGATGATATGATTGTTCCAGAAGAAATTATATTCATGTGCAATACGGTGTATCCAGTAACCGGCAAAATCCAGTGCCATAAAGGCGATAAAATAAGTCAGAAAACCGGATGATACTTTTGTAATGGCAAAATGTTCTACCATCCATTCATAACTGATGATGGCAAAACCAAGGCCAAGTACGTCTTTGGTAACATTGGTAACACCCGAACTCAGGCTGGAAATCATATCAAGTGTACGAACGGTTTCTTTTCCTTTGTACCAGCCATACCATTTTTCAAATAGTACCAGCAATAAAAACACAGGCATGGCAATCAGGATGATTTTTCCGTAGGTTTCCATATGCAATCGTAGTAGAGATAAATGTAAGGATATTCCGGGAATCGTCAATGGTGAACGAGCAATGGTGGAGAGGGAAGTTTGCCAGGGTTGCTTGCGGTCAACATCAAACCCTATTATACACGATTGACCATTCACCATTCACTATTCACGCCCCACCCTTGTTAAAAATGACCAACGGCTTCACGTATTTGCAGTAAATTGTACTTTTACGCCTCAATATGAAGCATCACTGTACCCGTTTATCTTACGAAAGCACCGGATATTTTTCATCGATTGTAGCCGATTATTTAGCAGAGGCAGCAACAATTCGCCCTTTTTATACGCATCTGCCCAATCTAGACGGGATCAGTAGCGCCATACAATCACGTGAAAAATTTGCTACGCCAAGGAATGTATTGGTCAGTGCTTTACAGGAACAATACAAAGCAGTTCACACAGATAAGTCAGTAACGTTTAATATTGAAGCCTTGGCTGATACAAAAACCTTTACGATAGTAACAGCACATCAACCCAATATATTTACCGGCCCACTTTATTTTATCTACAAGATTTTACATGCAATTCAACTGGCGAAACATTTGTCGGAACAATTACCGGCTTATCGTTTTGTACCCGTGTATTATATGGGAAGTGAAGACGCGGATCTGGATGAACTCGGACAAATCAGTATTGATGGAAATAAACTGAACTGGTCTACCTCGCAAACAGGTGCCGTGGGTAGAATGACAGTAGACAAAGAGCTGCTTAAATTATTAAGCGCTATTGAAGGACAAACCGGCGTACTGCCATTTGGAAAAGAACTCACTGAATTATTCAGACAGGCTTATACAAGCGGCAGAACCATTCAGGAAGCTACATTGCATCTGGTGAATGCATTATTTGGCAGGTTTGGATTGGTTGTGCTGATACCAGATCAGCAGATGCTGAAAGCGCAATTCAGTTCTGTTATACAAAAAGAATTAATAGAAGGATTTTCACACCGAATAGTAAGCAACACAATTGGCGAACTGGAAAAAAATTATAAGGTACAGGCTGGTGGAAGGGCCATCAATCTTTTTTACCTGATTAATGACAGGCGGGAGAGAATTGAAAAAGAAGGCGATGATTTTGTGGTAAATGCATTAAATCTTCGTTTTACCCAGACGCAGATACTGGATGAGTTGAATACTTATCCCGAACGGTTTAGTCCGAATGTAATATTGCGAGGGGCTTTCCAGGAAACCATCCTGCCCAATATTGCTTTTATTGGCGGTGGGGGAGAATTGGCTTACTGGTTGGAACTGAAAAAAGTATTCGAAGCTATTGAAGTACCATATCCCGTACTGGTATTGCGTAATTCTTTTCTGGTCATGACTTCGGAGCAGGAGAAAAGAATGCAAAAACTGGAACTCAATCACCAGGCACTTTTTAGCAAAGCCGATGTATTATTGGAACAACTGGTTAAAAAGAACACAAACCAACAACTCAGCTTAACAAGCGAAATGAACCTGCTTTCAAATTTGTATGATCAAATAAAGCTGCAGGCGGGTGCCATTGATGAAACACTGACGGCCCATGTAGCTTCTTTACAGGTAAAAGCAGCCAAACGGTTAATAGAACTGGAAAAGAAAATGTTGCGGGCTGAGAAAAGAAAATATGAGGCTGAGGGAAGACAGATTCAATCACTCAAAGCGCAATTATTCCCTAATGATAGCTTACAGGAACGTGTAGATAATATTTCAGGCTGGTATGGTCGTTATGGCACTGTATGGATTGATATGATCCTGCAAAACTCATTAAGCCTTGAGTCAGCATTTGTCATACTGACGATGGAGCAGGATCATGCCTGATCAAAATGATTGGGCCAATCTTTTTTAAGTCCATCTATTTTGCTTCCCACTTCATCCTGCATTTGCTTTTTATAAGCAGCCAGTTTCTCCCCAATAACAGTATTGGTCGATCCAATAATTTGTGCAGCAAGAATACCAGCATTTTTTGCCGCATTCAAAGCAACGGTTGCAACCGGAACACCGTTTGGCATTTGTAAAATGGATAATACAGAGTCCCAGCCATCAATTGAGTTAGATGATTTGATCGGAACACCAATCACAGGTAAAGTGGTAATGGCCGCTACCATTCCCGGTAAATGTGCCGCACCACCTGCCCCTGCAATAATCACCTGCAATCCCCGGGATTTTGCTTTCTCTGCATAATCAGCCATACGCTGTGGTGTTCTGTGAGCAGATACCACCGTTAATTCAAAAGCAATACCAAACTGTTTGAGTATATCAGCAGCAGCCTGCATAATGTTCAGGTCGCTGTCGCTACCCATAATAATACCAACGAGGGGAGAAGGATTAGTCATGTGTCAAAGATAATAAATCAAATATTATCCATATTTCATAGCTCCGGACTTAAGTCCGGGGCTATGAAATAAATGATGTTAGTTGATATCTTTTCCTTCTTTCAACAATACCACCGCACGTTCAACAAATGTTTTATTGGCACCCGGAGGAGCCAGCGGAAGGGCTTTTTCAGCCATTTCCAATGCTTTCTTGTAATCGCCAATAGCTGAATAGCCTCTGGCCATACCCAGTAAAGGCGTGAACTGACCGGGATTTTTCTGCAGGTTTAATTTGAAAATCTCCAGGGCCTCATTGTTTTTCTTTTGTTGTAATAACTGACGGGCATACTGGTGAATCTGGTTCATATTGCCCATATTCAATGCATCTTTCATACCAGCAGCAGCTTCGGCAGTACGACCCAATTTTTCAAGTATTTTTGCACGGGTGGAGAGGGTGGCAAAATTGCGATCACCCAATGCTGCATTTACAGATGTATCGGCCCATTGTAAGGCTTCTTCCAGGTTTACATTTTTATCCAGGCACCATTGTGCAGCCTGCTGCCAGGGCGACCAATAAAAACCCTTGTCGGTTCTGAGTTCTCTTCTGTATAAATCAAGCTGTTGCTGAACCAGATCGGTCTCTACTCTAAAAGGGATGGCTAATTTATCCCATAACAGACTAATGGTAGCAGCAGATTCTGTCTGGTTGGAGAAATCGTAGCGCAACCATTCTGCAGACTGTGTAGTAGCTACAGGTTTTACGGTAACGCGCAATGCATCTTTCTTAGGGTCGTAATAATAACTGCCCCATGATTGGTTATCAGTAGAGAAAATTAAGATGGATTGTTCAGCGCCATAGGCAATGTAAAAACCATAACGGCCTGCTTTCAGGGGTTTACCTTCAATGGTAACATCTTTATCAAATTCAATGACTGTGGTTTCATTGGCACCTGCACGCCAGGGAGCAGCCGTTGTATTGCCAAATCCCTGGTCAAAAAAACCAGGCTGAACGAGTTGCCCCCATATTTTTCCTTCCCTGCCTTTCACTGCAGGTCTGTCATAGTGAATGGTAACGGTGGTTAATCCAACTTGTTCACCCACCATGGCTTTTTTGTTGCCCCCGCTGGGTGGGGTAGTGAGTATTCTTTGTGCCTGAACAAAGCCTATGTTTAACAGGCAGCAGGCAAGCAATAATTTCTTCATGTTGTATCGTTTTATACTGGCAATCTACACAGAAGCATTTGTTCATCATACTTAAAATGACGAATGAATATTTCTGTGGATAACAGGCAAAAAAGCAGGTCGCCTATTTACATATAACGATGCATAGCCTGAAAAGGCATTAGGGTATGGATTTGATATGATAAGCGCTTACAGATCTAAGTACTACCGGTGCTTTTACTTCATGTATCGTAACACGAATACGATTGGTTTTGATGGTAGCAAAACTGGCAATTTTTTTTCTGCCGATGGTAGTGCCACTGTATATTTTTTCAAACTGCCCATTGTTCCAGTATTCAATACTGAAAGAAATGACCCTTTGTCCGTAATCAATCATTTCTTCCAGGCTCAGTGCATTTAATGTTTGTTCGCCACGAATGCTGAAAGTTAATTGCACATCTTTCCCCGACTTAGCCGCCCAGTATGTGCGGATATTTTTATCGGTAAGGTTGGATAAGTTTTGTTGTTGATCATTGGTTGTAATCACTGCGTGATTAAACAGATCGTTACGAAATGCTTCCGCCCTTAATTTGGCAAAACCCATGAGCGCAGCAGAATCAGTCGGATGGAACAGCCCTCTTCTGTCGGGAGGTACATTCAATAATAAATTACCTCCATTGCCAACAGATCGTAAGTAGATATTGAATAAGGTTTCAGCGGTTTTTACTTTATCATCTTCTTCTTTGTGATAAAACCATCCCGGTCTGATCGATACATCTGCTTCAGCCGGTATCCAGTGTTTACCATTCACATTTCCCTGGTTTAAAGTGTCTACATGCGGGGCACCTAATCCTCTTGCAAAACCCGCTGTATCCAACAGGTTCCAGTTGGTATTGCCAATAAAACCTTTTTCATTTCCACACCAGCGAATGCTCGGACCAATATCACTAAAGATGATCATGTTGGGTTGTAGCTTAAACACTGCTTCCTCAAATCGCTTAAAATCATACACCTGTTTTTTTCCATTTGGGCCTTCACCATTGGCACCATCCCACCAGAATTCAAAAAATGGACCATATTGCTGGATCAGCTCTTTCATGGTGGCGATATAAATATCATTGTACGCTGCTGTGCCATATTTGGGATGATTCCTGTCCCAGGGAGATAAATACACACCCATTTCAATGCCTTCTTTTTTGCAGGCTTCTGATAATGCTTTTACCACATTGCCTTTTCCATTCATCCATTTACTTTCCCTAACCGTATGTGTACTGTATTGACTGGGCCATAAAGAGAAACCATCGTGGTGTTTAGCGGTCAGAATAATGCCTTTGGCGCCAGACTGTTTTGCAATACGGGCCCATTGACGGCAATCCAATGACGTTGGATTGAAGATGTCTGGTCTTTCATCACCTTCACCCCATTCTTTATCCGTAAAAGTGTTGGGGCCAAAATGAATAAAGAGATAAAACTCCTTTTCGTGCCATGCCAGTTGTTGTTTGCTGGGAACGGGATAAACGGGTTGTATCTTCTGGGATTTGGATTGGTAGGATAGTAGAAGGGATAGGGCAATGATAATTTTTTTCACAGGCATAGTTTAAATAGAAATCAGTAAAGCATCAGGTTCATTTCTTTGCCCCGGATTTCAATCCGGGGTAAAGAAAATTATGCTAACTGACGTTTATACATTTGAATCGTATTCTCATACCCGAGATAGATAGCATCACAAACCAGCGCATGACCAATACTCACTTCATCGAGATAGGGGATATGTTGTTTCAGGTATTTGAGATTGGTTAGATCAAGATCGTGACCTGCATTGATACCCAATCCTAATTCTTTTGCCTTAGCCGCTGCTCTTACATAAGGTGCAACCGCTTCAGCAGCTTTACCTTCTGCAAATAACTTAGCATATCCTTCTGTGTACAGTTCAATACGGTCGGTGCCTGTTAAGGCCGCACCTTCAACCATTTCAATCACTGGATCAACAAAAATGGATACGCGGATACCTGCTTTTTTGAAAATACCGATCATATGAATAAGGTAATCTTTATGCTCCCTGGTGTTCCATCCATGATCACTGGTAAGTTGTCCGAGTGCATCAGGAACCAGTGTTACCTGGTGAGGTTTTGTTTCGAGTACAAGATCAACAAATTTCTGTTCGGTGGGATTGCCTTCAATATTGAATTCGGTAGTAATGATTTTCCGGATGGCTCGTGTATCATCGTAACGTATATGTCTTTCATCCGGGCGTGGATGAACCGTAACGCCATCGGCACCAAATTTCTCTGCATCAACAGCCGCTTTCAACACATTCGGATTATCACCACCCCGGCTGTTTCTGAGTGTGGCAAACTTGTTGATGTTTACACTGAGCTTCGTCATGCGGTAAAGTTAATCAGAAGTCGGGATTTTCCGGATGTCCCGACTTCTGATTCCATAACTTACCCGAAGTATTGCATGATCATACTGGCAGCAACCAGACCCAGCAGGTGGTAACCACAATCAATAAAATATAAACCTAAGGGCTTTTTATTGTACAGATAGCCAATACTAATGGCAGGTGTGCTGAAACAGATGCCAATGAGTACGGCAAGGTGAAATGCATCTGCATAACTGTTCATGGGAACCAGTTGTCTGAAAATGGTAAGACCGATACAGCTTAATACCATAAAAAGAAAACTGCTGATCATGGTAGCAGCTACCCCTTTTTTCATATTGGGATCTTCCATATTAATACCGGATAAGCGTACCCAGGCTTTGGAGAAAATGGGTCCATACCAGATGGCACCAAGCATAAAATAGCCAAGTGATCCGAGGAACAATGATAACCAGTTAACATGGTCGGTAAAATGATGAAGCATGGCAGGTTGTTTTGGGTTTAGAATAAAACAAGATCGTAAATAAAATTCAAAGCATCAACAGGATGCCGGCAATAGTGTATTTTGCATATATATAAGCCTTTGCAACAATTTTTACCGATTAGTGTTTTATCATTATGGCATATTCATCTCTCGAATCTTGTTTAACTGACCTGGAAAAGAATGGGCAGTTGATACGTATAAAAGAAGAAGTGGATCCCTATCTTGAGATGGCTGCTATCCATTTACGTGTATATGAAATGGGAGGCCCGGCTTTGTTGTTTGAGCATGTAAAAGGCTCAGGTTTCAGGGCAGCATCGAATATATTCGGAACACTGGACCGGAGTCGTTTTATTTTCCGGGAAACACTGGCATTGGTACAAAAACTGATCGAGCTGAAAGGCGACCCCATCAAAGCGATTAAACATCCCATTCAAAATATTGGAACCGGGTTAGCGGCATTGAAAGCACTTCCACTGAAAAACCCATTTAACAAACCTGTTTTGTTTGAAGAAATCAGGATCAGTGATCTGCCATTGATTCATCACTGGCCTATGGATGGTGGGGCATTTGTTACTTTGCCACAGGTATACACGGAGGATGTGGATCAGCCAGGTATCATGAAATCCAATCTGGGTATGTATCGTATCCAGTTAAACGGGAACGATTACGCAACCGATCGTGAAATTGGTTTACATTATCAGTTACATCGTGGTATAGGTGTTCATCAGACCAAAGCCAACCGGAAAGGGCTGCCCTTAAAAGTGAGTTGTTTTGTAGGTGGACCACCATCGCATACCGTATCGGCAGTGATGCCCTTGCCGGAAGGGATCAGCGAAATGACATTTGCAGGCGTGCTGGGAGGCAGAAGGTTCAGGTATACTTACCGCGACGGGTTTTGCATCAGCACCGATGCTGATTTTGTGATTACCGGAGAAGTGTATCCGGGTGAAAATAAACCGGAAGGTCCTTTTGGCGATCATCTTGGATACTATAGTCTGAAGCACCCGTTTCCACTGATGCGTGTTCACAAAGTGTATGCGCGAAAAAATGCCATCTGGCCATTTACAGTGGTAGGCAGGCCTCCGCAGGAAGATACCAGTTTCGGACAATTGATACATGAAATTACAGGCGATGCCATACCACAGGAAATACCCGGTGTAAAAGAAGTACATGCGGTTGATGCAGCGGGAGTACACCCTTTATTACTTGCTATCGGAAGTGAACGGTATACACCCTACTTGCCGACCAAGCAACCTGCCGAAATATTAACCATCGCCAATCATATACTCGGTACTGGACAGCTAAGTCTGGCCAAATTTTTATTTATTACGGCTGATGATACACAGCAACTGACCACGCACCATGTGCAATCATTTCTTACATATGTGTTTGAGAGAGTGGACCTGACCCGTGATATTCATTTTCATACCAATACAACGATTGATACACTGGATTATTCAGGTACGGGATTGAATACGGGAAGTAAAGTAGTCATAGCTGCTTATGGTGATGTGAAGCGAACACTCGCTACCGAAATTCCATCGGTATTTAATGAACGGAATTCATTTGGTCCGGCATTTATGGCAATGCCAGGTGTTATCTGTTTGCAAATGAATGCTTATACGGATCCTGCTTCAGCAACAAAAGAAATAGCAATACTGGATGAAGCTTTAAAACAGGTGCAAAACGATTTGAATGGGTTGGTGCAGATTGTTGTGTGTGATGATGCGGCATTTACTGCTGCAACACTCAATAATTATTTATGGGTCACTTATACCCGTTGTAACCCTTCTCATGATATACATGGTGTAAGTGCATTTACGGAACATAAACATTGGGGTTGTACCGGACCAATGATTGTTGATGCTAGAATTAAACCTCACCATGCACCGCCTGTGGTAAAAGATCCTGCTATCGAGAAAAAAGTAGACAGGCTATTTGAAAAAGGAGGCAGCCTTTATGGTGTTAAGGGCAAGTAATGTAGCTGGATAAAAAAATCTATCTTACTGTAAGGTCAATCTATCAGTTCCGTCCATACCCCCAAAAAGAACCATGAAATATGTATCAGCCATTGTAGCCATTTTATTTTCATTATTCAGCGTTGCGCAAACAACTGAGCCCAAGGGTTTAAAAGTAGGAGATACAGCTCCGCTGTTTACAGCAACCGATCATACAGGAAAATCTTTTTCTCTGGAAGCTGCCTTAAGTAAAGGTGATGTTGTGTTGATGTTTTACCGTGGACAATGGTGTCCTTACTGTAATAAGCAGATGAGTCAGATGAATGATTCGCTTTCACTGATTACCGGGAAAGGTGCTACTGTAGTAGCCATTTCACCGGAGATACAGGAAAATGTAACGAAGACCATTGAAAAAACCAAAGCATCATTCCCTGTGATCAGCGATGTGCAAATGAAAATCATGAAAGATTACCAGGTAAATTTTGCTGTTCCGCAGGCAACCATCGACCGGTACAAAAATTTTGGAATTGATTTTAATACAGCCAACGGAGTAAACGGAGCCAATCTTCCCGTGCCTGCCACTTATGTGATCGGAAAAAACGGTAAAATTAAATACGTATTCTTCAATCCCGATTACAGAAAAAGAGCATCTGTGAAAGAACTGGTATCTTATCTCTGATGATCAGTCCAGATCAACGCTCACTTTTATCACAATCTTTTTTACCCATGATGCTTCATGGTCCTGAATACAGGGCATATGTAAATCGGTGGGATAAAATATGGTGAACATGCCTTCTTTTATCAATGAAAAAAAGGCAGGTTTTTCATCAAATAACATATAATCATCTTCCGGATTGTAGGCGCGGGATGGGGTTTGTGTTGCCAACAATGCATGCCCCATTCTTTCGGCACCTTTGACTACATATTGTACATCAATAAATTTCTTGTGCGACTCAAGCTTTTCGAGCGCCGGGTCTTTTGTCTCATACTCCTGTACCATTGCAAAAACCTGGTCTTCAATGATAGGGTGTTTGCCATTCTCCAACGACAACAAGTCGTTCTCCTGTAAAAAGCGAAGTGCTTTTTCAATGCCTGTGCCTAAATGGTAATACTTGGCAGCATGTTGTAAATGATCTATAACCATACTTATGTCTTGTTTACTTGATAAATGGGGTGCTAGTTATTTATTTCTACCCATGTATGATCGGCCAGCAGACGTACCGATGAAACAAATTGTCTGAAAGGCCCTGAACTGCCCCATTCCTGTGGTGATACAAGTGAAAGAATATGCTGGCCATCATGTTTTTCATACAGGTGATAAACATGGCCGATCTGTGGCTTGAAATTGAGTTTGGCTTCATAGATCATCATACTCAGTTCTTTTCTTTTCCTGATTTCCTGTGCCTGGCGTGCTAGTAATTCAATCTGCTGTCTTATCTGATCCAGTTGCATATTGGTCTGGTCTTCCATGGCCGACAAAGCTTTGTGTTTGATAACACCTTCCTTTGTTGGACGAATGGCTACACCTGCTACAGAAGAAGCGTAAGGTAATACACTCAGTTGCTTATGATAAATCTCTATGTTCACAAAAGCTTTTCCTGAACTATCAGTACCCTGTTGTGTTAGTCGGAGATAACCATTGGGCAAGATTTCATGTTTTACTTCCAGTATGGTCTGCTCACTTTTAAAAAATCGAAAAAGGAGGGTAGAGGAGTTGATGATAGTAGCTTCCGCTGTATCGGCCAGTTCTGTATTGTCAAAATCCCTGATTGTTCCATCAGGAATAATTTTATACTGGGTATAATACGCTTCATTGTCCATCGACACCCAGTTGATGCTGATGCCAAGTGCATGACCATTCTCAATGGATTCAATTTTATAGTTGCCACTTTTGGGAGGAATACCCGATTGAAAATCGCATTTCTCGGGAAACAATTGCCAGCTTGCCAGAAAATTATATGCTTGTACCATTCTTATATATACAGATAGCTGTTACAAAGGTTCTGCATTTTAGCTGAATAGAAATAAAAAAGCCGCAGATTCGCTATTATCTGCGAATCCGCGGCCAAAATCGGTTTGCAATTATTTTACAGTAAAATCAACTTTCAGTGTGCCCCAGGTCAGCGAAACAACACCGGCTTTACTGATGGTATAAGTCAGTTTTTCTACTGAGGTATCTGATTTACCCGGCTTAACGTTTACACGCAGGGCATCATCGGCTTGTTTATATGAATAGGCACCCCACTGTTTGGAAGTTTTGTTGAAAATAAGGGTGTAATCATTGCCATTATCGAGTGTAAAAAAGGCGTATTTACCGGCAGGTAATGTTTTTCCTTCAATGGTTACATCTTTGCTTACTTCAAATACAGTAGCATCATTGGCACCTGCGCGCCATACTTCTCCTTTTTTAGGTTCTACATCCTTACCAATGGTACGTCCCTTGAGTGAAGGTGAACTGTAATCGATCGTAATAGTAGCGCCACTTGCAATGGTTTCTGTGGCTTTGGCCGGAGGACTTGGTCTTTTAGATGGATCGCCGCCGCCCTGGGCACAAGCACTGATGCTGGTAAACATCAATCCCATCAGGATTGAAAGAGAGAATAACTTCTTCATGATATACTTGTTTTTTTTATAAACGAAAATTACTGGAAAAGGTTGATCTGTCGTATGGCTTTATGATGATTGGTCTGTTAAAATCAGTTAGTTAACCTGTATGAAATCGGGCTTGCGTAATAACTGGCTATTGTACTTGAACCGGAGACCGGTATTGAACGTGAGATTCCAGGGGGTCATTCTTCCCGTTGTCCTTGGATAATAATAAAGTTTAAGCTCCATGGTACCAAAAACAAGGTTCTCGTTTCTGGTACGAACACCGGCTCCCAAAGAAGTGTAAATATCTCCTTTGTCAAAATTCTCACCGATGGTTTTCAGGTAAGTGATATTGGTAAATACAAAAGGGGCAAAGCTAAAGCCAAAGGTTTTGGTTGTATTGTAAAAAACCGATTCGCCATTAGCACTTATGCGGGTAGAGGCCCGTACCAGGTTTGTGTTTAACTCGGGAATGCCGAAAATGCTGGTAAGTCTGAGCGGTTCATTTAAAACAGTTCTTATCTGCTGTGTAACACTGCCACTAAAAAAATGCCTGCTGAACCAATTGCTACCGCTGATTTTACGCAAACGTGTAAAGTATTCTACACTTGTTAAACCACTGATATCTTCAAACTGCTCCTTATTAAAATAGGTTCCAAAGCGGATGGTATAATTGACATAGTTCTTATTGTCTGAGAAGTATTCGCGCTGGTAATCGAATCCAATATAAGGCCTCTCTATGTTATTCCTGCGAACCCAACCACCAAGCAGCGATAAGCTAAAACCTTCTGGTACGTCTTCGTTTCTCCCAAAGCCATATAGGAAGTTGGTGTGATAATAATCCTGCTCAAATAAAGTAAAGCTACCCAGAACAGCTTCTACATTTGAATAATAATAGTTGTAAGTGGTTTTGAACTGATCGGGTATATCGTTGAATAATCTTTGTAGGCCTCTTATACCTACAAATTTTTTCAACCTTGAAGTAAGGTTTTGTTTCAGTTGTTTTCTGGCGCCAATATTGAATGCAAGCCATCCATCCAGTAAACGATAATTGTATTTGAATCCTGCTTTGTATAAAGAGTCGGTGAGGTAACTGTTGTTGGTGAAATGTTTACCCACTTCAAAGCCGCCGGTCCATTGATGGTAAGGGCTCACCAATGGCAATTCGCCACGAACATACAATGCTTTTTCTTCTCTTCTTCCGCTATTGAAAGCAGGAGCCTGTGTCTGGAAGCCAAAGGCAAGGTTAAGAAAACTGCCGCCCACATTTCGTTTGATGTATTCGATGCCGGAACCAAAATCGGGTTTGCGATCCATGTCGTATAAGCCCCTGAACTGGATACGGTCTCCGGAGCCAAATAAATTATCATTGTTCAGCTCAAGACTCATACTGGTAGCTGAACCAATTTCGGCACTACCGCCAATGGGGAAGAGGTCTTTCCATCTGATAACTACATCAACTGCATCGGGGTCATCTTTCACAGCCGAAACTACAATTTTGGCATCCTGGAGATAAGACAGTTCACGCAGGAATCTTTCATTATCGGCCATCAGGTATGGATAAAGCGTATCGCCTGTTACAAAGAAAAGATTGCGTAGAATGGTCTTATTAGTAGTACCTGTATAAATAGCGTCGCTGATATTGTTCATCAGTCTTCTGCCCGAGCGGGAAGTATCATTTACTGAATTATCAAAAGACAGTTTTTCTACCCTGATTTGGCGAATGATTTTACCCCGGTATGGCTGGAAAACAGTTTCGTTTTTAATAGCGCCCTTATTTTCGGTGATGATGTCTTCCTGACCCCGGATAGAAACAGCACGACCCAACTTTCCAAGCAACCCCTTTTTATGTGCGAGAAAGAAAACAGTATCTTCCTGAAGCCTGTTTTGCGAAAAACATGGATAAAAACAGGTAAACCAGCAGGCAATCAATAACAAACGATATAAAATAGTACGCACAAACATTCCTTAACGGATCCCGTTTTCATTTGGTAATAATCTCCGGGAAGTTAAGGAATCAGTCTTAGTTAAGACATAAATGTTAAAAGCTTATAACGAACACAAAAAACCCGGCTTACGGGCCGGGTTATATCGAATCAATGCTAAGGGCTGTTTTATTTGGCTTCTTTAGAGAATACAGTTACCTGACCGTAAGCTGAAATCTCTAAAACGATCTTCATGCTGGCGTTATCCATAGAAACAAAATAGCTGCTGTCGCCATCTGCATTTTCAAACTGGATAACATCTTCCAGTTGAAATTCAGGATAAGTGTATTTGGTAGTGATGGTCTGCAGGGCAGATTTTGGCAATTTGTCAAAAGCAAAAGTCTTTGCAGAACCAATCAGTTCACCCTGGTGGGTATAGAATACCTCTTTCTTGATACCGTTTTCCAAAAAGCTTACTTTTTCGAAATTGGCATCTGCGCTCCAGCTTATTTCTTTGGCTGCAGTGAAAGTTGATTTGAAATGGCCCGCGCCATTATAACTTGTTTTTTTGTTGGTATCAGCAAAAGCGCTGGTTCCAAGGGCAATCACGGCTAAAGTGAGGATAAATAACTTTTTCATTTTCTTCTTATTAATGTGTTTATAATTAGTTTGTCGTTTTTCCTTTGATTGAATTGACAAGTCAAAAGTAGAACCGAGTGATATATAGACGAAGGGAATTGTGATTAGTTACAAGCGTAGGATGGGTGATATTATGAGTGGTGTTAATGCCAATGTTAAGCAGTGTTAACATGGCTATCAAACCCTTTACTGTAAAGGGTTTCAGGGGAATTCTTAAAGAAATATTAAAGGCCGTCTTACTGTGATGAGTAGCAGAAACCAAATGTACGGTTTAGGATGAACGGCAGGAGAGTCGGCGAGAAAAGCTGCGAGCTACGAGCTTCTAGCTACCAGCAGGGTGTTCAGCGTAAGGCATAAAAATAATTTCATGCCTTACTAAGCATATATATGTCTACACTGGTACAATCAGCTAGAAGCTAACAGCTCGTAGCTCGCAGCTTGTTTTCTTACTTCCTCGGCGCTCTCTTCCTAAGCTCCTCCACCGAAATATTAATCTGCCGCCCAACCTGTTTTCCGTTTTTGTAGCAGACGAACTTAACATTGGCTACGTCTTTGGGCAGGGTAAAAGGAGCCTGGTATTGGTGGTATGTGTAGTCTGGATTGCTTTCATCGATGGAGAAATGAACAGCCATATCCGGTATTTCTTTGTCAACCACGAGGATCAGATTGCCTTTCCCATCAGTCTGTGCTGAAATAATGGGGTCGTACATGGCAGTACTGTACCTGATTTTGGCAAAATTCATCCGTTCAAAATGTTGTTCCACCCGGTCGATGAAATCAGGCCAGTTTTTATGCGCTTTGGGCGACCATACCGATTCAGCAATGGCCAATGCCCTGGGCCATAACATATATTGTACGGCCCTGAAATTTTGAATCTGCTCAGTCCAAAGATTGCCCTGTCCGCCCAGTATGAATTTCTGATCAATACTATCTGGCAAAGGGTCGAACTGATATGTTTTCTGGAGTCTCAAACCCGCATATACAGGCGGCTCCATCGTTTTTTCACCCTGATAATAGTCCAGATAGGCGAAATCTGTGGGCGACATCACTACTGTATGATTGGCTTTTGCCGCAGCAATACCACCTTTCATACCCCTCCAGCTCATGACAGAGGCACCCGGCGCCAATCCACCCTCCAGTATTTCATCCCAACCCATCATTTTTTTGCCTTTGGAGCTGATGATTTTCTCCACCCGCTTTACAAAATAGCTTTGTACCGCATCCATGTCTTTCAGGTTCTCTCTTTTCATCAGCGCTTTGATCTCCTCACTTTTTTCCCAGAAATTCTTGGCTGTTTCATCACCCCCCATATGAATGTATTCAAAAGGGAAAAGTTGTGCTACTTCAGTAAAGACCTTATCCAATACCTGGTACACTTTTTCATTGGCAGGGGAGAGGTTATTGTCTTTTAAAGCATAGAAATGTGCTCCTGCCGGCCATTCCATAAATTTTTCACCGGCATTTACCCAATATTTGGTACCGGGTGTGGCCGATAAATCGGGAAAAGAAGCCAGCATGGCCATACTATGGCCAGGAATATCTATTTCCGGCAGAATATTCACAAAACGGTCTTTGGCATACTGCACGAGCTCACGGATATCTTCATGTGTATAAAAGCCTCCATACGTTTTAGGTTCATCCGGTGAAGGGTCAGGTGTGTTGGCCCATTTACCTTCGCGAACAGGTCTCCAGGCGCCTATATCGGTAAGCTGGGGTAATGATTTGATCTGTATTCTCCATCCCTGGTCATCTGTTAAGTGAAGATGTAAGAGGTTGAATTTATACCGCACCATTTCATCAATAAACTGTTTTACTTCCTGTTTGGTAAAGAAATGACGGCTTACATCAAACATTAATCCTCTCCACCCAAAGCGGGGTTTGTCCATAATGGAAACAGACGGTACTAACCAATCAACCGATGTTGTAACAAGTTTTTTTGCATTTATTTCTTTTGGAAAGATCTGCAAAAGTGTTTGTACACCGTAAAAAAGTCCGGCCTGTGTATTGGCACTGATGTTGATACCTGATGGTGAAACTTTCAGATAGTAACCTTCATCTCCCAATGCATGATCTCTTTTGGGCAGAAACTGTATTGTAATGTCGCCCTGTTTACCGATCTGGCGAAATGTATATCCTGTTGGGAGCGACAACGATGTAATCAGATGTTGCATTACAGCGTTTGCTTCACCGAGTGCCGCTATAGACATGCCATTTTTTAATTTGAAAAAACCTGCTTCGGCTTTTAGTGAAACCGGCTGCGGAATGATAGCAGTTAAACGTGTAGCTGTTTCACTCTTAAGTGCGTTGGAAAAAAAGAATAGGGTCAGGATCAGCCATATCTTTCTCATCAGATTTCTATTTAGAACTGAAAAATAAGATAAATCGGTAAGTGCTGTTCAGAAAAGACAAGGTTGTTTTTTTTGAGTCCGAAAGACCGAAAGTCTGTAACACCAGAGTAGAAAAATAAATCCTGTTATATAAACGACTGCTTTCAGACTTTCGGTCTCCCGACTTGCGGACTTCCCCCACAAAAAAGCCCGGTACATACATACCGGGCTCTCATAAAATCACACAAAATATTAATAACGATAGTGGTCTGCTTTGAAGGGACCCACTTTTGAGATACCGAGGTAATCGGCTTGCTCATCAGTTAGTTCATCCAGCTCAGCGCCTACTTTCGCCAGGTGTAAACGGGCTACTTTTTCATCGAGGTGTTTAGGTAACACGTACACTTTGTTCTCGTAGTTCTTGAAATTGGTCCACAATTCAATCTGGGCCAAAGTCTGGTTAGAGAAAGAGTTACTCATTACGAATGAAGGGTGACCAGTTGCACAACCCAGGTTAACCAGGCGACCTTCTGCCAGAATGATCACATCTTTACCATCGATATTGTACAGATCAACCTGTGGTTTGATGGTATCTTTGGTATGACCATAATTATTATTCAACCAGGCAATATCAATTTCAATATCAAAGTGACCGATATTACAAACGATCGCTTTGTCTTTCATCAGACGGAAATGTTTTTCAGTCAGCAGATCGCGACAACCTGAAGCAGTTACTACGATATCAGCTTCTTTTACCGCATCGATCATTTTCTTTACTTCAAAACCATCCATTGCAGCCTGTAAAGCACAGATCGGATCGATTTCAGTAACGATTACACGACAGCCTGCACCACGTAATGATAATGCAGAACCTTTACCCACATCACCATAGCCACCAACAACGGCTACTTTACCAGCCATCATTACATCGGTAGCACGACGGATCGCATCCACCAATGATTCCTGGCAACCATATTTGTTATCGAATTTAGATTTGGTAACAGAATCATTCACATTGATAGCAGGAATAGGTAAAGTACCTTTTGCCATACGCTCATACAAACGGTGAACACCGGTAGTGGTTTCTTCAGACAGACCTTTGATATGCTGAACCAGCTCAGGGTATTTGTCGAATACAATATTGGTAAGGTCACCACCATCATCCAGGATCATGTTCAATGGACGATCGGCACCACCAAAGAACAAAGTTTGTTCAATACACCAGTCAGCTTCTTCCAGTGTCTGGCCCTTCCATGCGAAAACGCCGATACCGGCAGCAGCGATGGCCGCAGCAGCCTGATCCTGTGTAGAGAAGATATTACAAGAGCTCCATTTCACTTCAGCACCGAGGGCAACCAGTGTTTCAATTAACACGGCGGTCTGGATAGTCATGTGTAAACAACCGGCAATACGCGCACCTTTCAGGGGCTGAGAAGCACCATATTCGGCACGGAGCGACATCAAACCGGGCATTTCTGCTTCGGCAAGACGAATTTCTTTACGGCCCCAGTCAGCCAGACTGATATCGGCCACCTTATACTTCAAACTGAAATCGATGGAAGAGGTTAAATTTGACATTTTAGTGTTTTTATGAAGTGCAAATCTATATTGATAGCTGAATATTCTGAAATATTTAATTATTTTGGAATAAAGTTTAATAAAATAGCTATTTTGTAGCATAAATAAGCAAAAAAAGATGGCAAAAACACGTCCCACAGCCGAATCCACTACCATCAGTTTACAACTGGATGAGAAAGACCTGGCCATTCTCCGCGTACTGCAGCATAATGCCCGTGCAACGGTGAAAGAAATAGCAGATAAGGTATTGCTCAGCACCACCCCAGTGCATGAACGGATTAAAAGAATGGAGGAACAGGGAGTGATACGACAGTATGCCACTTTACTCGATCATTCCAAAGTAAAGAAGGGTTTGATGGTCATCTGTTATGTATCACTCAAACAACATAACCGGAATGCAGGCGAGCGTTTTATCAAAAGTATTCTGGAGATGCATGAAGTGATTGAATGCTATAATATTTCAGGTGAATTTGATTTTATGCTGAAAGTGGTAGCAGAGAATATGGATGACTACTATAATTTCCACGTCAACAAACTAAGCCAGGCCGAAAATCTCGGACATGTACAAAGCGTATTTGTCATGGGTGTGATTAAGCAGACGCATGTATTGGTGTACTAGGAGAGCTACAAGCTTTTAGCTGCTAGCTTCCAGCTTTTGTATGAGTGCAAAGCGTTACTAAATTTATAATATCTCTTTTTTACCAAGCAGAGTAAATCTGGTTTAGTCAAAACCTGCTGCTAGCAGCTAGTAGCTAGGGGCTAGCGGCTCAAAGCTTATACATCACTACCGACTTCACCATTCCCATAAAAAACTCCTTATACAATAAAGCTTCGGGGAATAATTTTTTTAATTCGGAAATGGTCATCAGCCGAACTTCATCTACCTGTCTGGCGGCGTTGGCTGGGTCTGGTACGCGTGGGATATGTCCTAATGAAAACTGCCGGGTAAGGGCAATTTTTACAGATCGGGGCAGGAACTGGAAAAAAGGGAAAACCCAGTGTGGTTCTATCGGAAAATAGCGATAAGGTGTTTGTATGAAATAAGATTTACCTACCCGTTGTATTTCATCAGCCATTTTTTGTTGGGCTTCAAACGTAAACAGGTGTTCGATAACTGAGTTGGAATGAACCAGATCTACAGAATGGTCTGCAAAACCATCAAGCTGTGTGGCATTACCGGCAATGCTGGTAAACCTTTGTGTATTTGAGACAGGTTCAGCTTTTAGATTAAGTAATGTGATGTGAACACCAGGTTCATCGAATTGCATCATATTCCAATAAGCTTCTGTTCCGCCAATATCAAGAATATGCAATGGGCGGGGAAGCTGACGGATCAGGCTAAGAAAAAATTCAAATCTTTTCCGTCTGAACCGTGTAGATAGTGAGTGTTGATCGGTATTATCTGCAATCTTCATGAGTCCTGTTTGTTTATCAGACACAGAAGCGGCAAGATAAATCAGTTTGTAAGAAGAAAAATGGGAAAGTTTAGGGGGGAAGCTGCTGGCTACAAGCTACAAGTTTTTTAACTCAGCCCCATCGGTTGATAAAATTCCTTTTAAGAATCTTTTGACCCGGACTTCTTTGAGAAGCAGAAAGCTGCTGTATTTGTCTAACCAGAGCGTTAAAGAAAACCTGGAACTTGTAGCCAGCAGTTTGTAGCTTGCAGCTCCTAATCCCACAAAGTACCATCTAGTCCCAGCACCATTCCCATCCACAGGGCAACAATATGTCCCACTATACCTAACACGGTGATAAAGGTTTTATTCCAGCCATTTTCAAAACGGTATTTGTCAAGAAAATGAAAACACAGGCCAGCACCGGCAACAGCAGCCGGTACAATAAGGAGGGGTCTGATCATCCAGTATTCCGGCCATGCAGGGTTTGGATTCTTTACGTTCAAAAGGAAGAAGCTGATGAGTGCAAGGCCAATTCCAGCACCAAGCAGCATTCTTTTAACTAATGAGCCAGGATAGGCTTTTTGGTTGATTTCAGTAGATTGATACATATTTTTCTTTTTTACTTAAAAAGTACTTTGAATTGCAAAGTAAATAATCAATTTTGTTTCCTGCAAACTTTTTTTAGCTTTTATGGAGATTTTAATGTTGTGTTCGGGAGAAAGGAGGGGAGATAATGAATAGGGATGGATTAGGTTTCACGAAATCCAGCCTTGTTTAATGGCAAGCGCAATAAGCTCTGCACTGCTTTGCGCATCATATTTATTCATCAGGTTTTTGCGATGGGTATTTACGGTATGTATACTCAGGAAGAGTTTTTCGGCTATTTCACCCGAACTTTTTCCGGATGCAACCAATTCAAGAATTTCCAGTTCTCTTTTACCCGGCGGTGCCAGTTTAGCTTTAGGCGTATGTTTTGTGTAGAACCGCTCTAAAGCCAGTTTTACGGCGACCGTTAACTGGGCAGGTACAAAAGGTTTTAAAAGATAGGCCTCAAAATCGGTGGTAGCGGCTTCCGACAGTGTAGCTTCATCCGCATATGCCGTCAGGTATAAAAAGGGAACAGGTTCAAGTGCAGTAATGGCTTTAGCTGTTTCAATACCATTTAATTTCCCCTTGATCTGGATATCGCAAATAATCAGGTGGGGTTTGGTTTCTTTGAAGAGCGACAAAGCTGTTGCAGACCGGTCGGCAATTCCAGCAATGCTGTAACCCTGTTCTTCGAGCACTGCAGCTATATTTTCTGCAACGATCAGTTCATCTTCTATTATCAGGATCTTTATTTCAGTCATAAAATAGATCTACTGTGCATAATTGAAAGATATATTAAACACAGACCCTTTATTATTGGAAATATCCATAGTGGCGCCCAGTTGCTGTACAAAGGTACGGATCAGTTTTAAACCAAAAGACGAGGGTGAAACAGCAGAGAGGTTAATACCCTTCCCATTATCACTCACTTTTAGTGAAACTTTCTGATCGGTTTTATCTTCGGTCAGTTCAATGGTCAGTACCGGCTTCTCTACCTGTTGAAATGCATGTTTGAATGCGTTGGTGATAAGCTCATTGATGATCAATGCAAGTGGCGTGGCGAGATCAACATCCATATTTTTTGAACTGAGCTGGATGCGTGTCTGAACAATTGATTGATCGTATCCGAAACTATGCGCCAGCATTTGGGTAAGGGAGGTAATATATTCTTCGATATTAATGGCGCGCAGGTTATCGTCCATATACATTTTCTGGTGCAGCAGGCTCATGGCTTCCACCCTTGCTTTACCTTCTTCAATGGCAGAACGGGCATTGGTATCGGTAAGTTTGAGCGACTGTAAATTGAGCACACTGCCAATGACCTGCAGGTTGTTTTTAACCCGGTGATGCAGTTCTCGCATCAGCGTTTCAATCCGTTCATTTTTTTGTTGCAGTTCAAATGCAGTTTTCAGTTTCTGGCGATAGCTTCTGTACAGAATAACAGCAACGATGGCGAGTAAGCCAATCAGTCCAACAGATCCCCACAACCTCAGTCGGGTTTTCTGTAACTGTAATTCTTTTACTTGTTGTTCCTTTGCGGCAAGTGCCAGTGCATCTTCCCTTTTGCTGATTTCATAATCGGATTGCAGCCTGTTTATTTTCAGTTCTGTTTCTGCATTGATGGCTTCACCACCCAGCGCCAGGTATTCATTCCGGAACCGGCTGGCATTGTCCATTTCACCGGTTTCTTCATACACTTTACTTAGCAGATAATCGGTATAACGCTTTGAGCCTTTGTCAACAGCGTTGGACTGTAGTGCATAGCTTTTTAATAAATAGTCTTCAGCCTTTTTAAATTGTCTGATCTTGAGATGGGCTGAAGCAAGTGCATTATACACCCTGGTCATTTCTGGTGCCTGCTTTTTGAATACATAGGTCGCCAATGCACGCTGGTAGTAATCAATAGCCTGACGATGATTTTCTTTGGCAGTGGCTATGTCACCCAGATCAATATGTGTGGCGGCCATCGCCATAGAATCTTTTACTGAAGTAGCAATATTCAAACGTACGGTTGTATAGGCTGTTGCTGAATCATATTCTTTTAACCTGATAAAACACCTGGCAATATTGCCGAGTACCGACATCTTCACAACAGGCTGTAAAATATATTGCTGTAACCCGAATGCTTTCTTATAATACAGCAGACTTTCGCCTGTATTGTTCAGTGTTGTATATGTGTTGCCTGCGGAGAGGTATAAATTGGCCAGCGCTGTTTTGTCCTGCAATCTTTCGGCCATTTTTATAGACCTGAGTATCTGGTCGAGTGAAGCCACTTTATCGCCTGCCATTCGTGATGCTGCCGACAGGGCAGCCAGTGCCCTTTGTTTACTTATGTCATCATTTGTTTTTTCAGCCAGCGTATAACCCGTTTCATAATCATCCGTAGCCCGATCCACATCTTTCATTTGCATGTAAATATTACCACGGGTTAAATAGATACCAATTATGAGACGACTATCCAGTTCTGCTTTTTTTCCGGCGTCAATGGCTTCATTGGCAAGTGAAAGCGCTTTCTGGTATTCCATCGAACGCATATAATTGGGTACCAGGTTGAGTGATGCACCTGCAATGCCCCTCAGGTAATTATTTTTTTTCGATAGAACATAGCTGACTGAATCGAGTTCATATGCCAGCGAAAAATTATTTTTTCTGCGATACATATTCGCCAGTGAATTCATGGCATCTGCCTGACCGTTTTCATTGTTTTCCTGCCGGTAAATGGTGAGGGCTTCCTGAGTGAAAGCCATGGACTGATCGGGTAGTCTGGGGAATTCTATTCTGGCTAACTGTAAAAGCAGCGTGGCCCTTTGTTCTCCCTTGGCTGCTTTCAGTTGTTCATATAATGCAGTGGTATTCTCAGGTCGGGGAACCTGTGCGTGGGATTTTAAACTACTAACGAATATGAAAAACAACAACAGTTTTCTCATGAGAATCATCTTCGTAATACGATGTAATATAATGCAGTCCTCCTATTTACGAGCAGATGTTTAACAGAGTTTTTGTATCCTGAATAGAACAGTAGGATCAGGAATTACACAGATTAAAACTTTTAAAGGGAGATGTCGACAAATCAAAAATATTATAATCTGATACAGTTATCCAGCCAAGCTGATGGAGTTGGGTACTGGCAAATTGTTCATGGGCAAATTCAGCCATACGTATTTCGCCCTATTTGCAGGTAAAAACTAAACGGTGGTTGACATAATATAATCATCCATAAAAAAACCACCTCCGATATCCAGTTTATATTCTTTTTCAACCACAAAGCCCATCCTGTTATAAAAATCTTTGGCTTTGTTTTCTTTGTTTACCTGCAAAAACAAACGGGTCTGCTGTTTTGAACGGGTGTAGTTGATGACTTCCTGTAACAATGCTTTGCCGGCACCGGTTTTCTGGATAGTAGGCAGGATATATAGTTTGTTGAGTTTGCAGCCTTCTTCTCCTTCAAGAGAAACAGATGCAAAACCAATCGCCTGCTCCTGATATTCTGCTATATAAAACTGGTGCCCTTTTTTCATCTGTTCAAGCAATGCTTCATCAGAATAAATCATATCGAGCATATAACGTATTTGCTCCTGTGATATAATTTCTCCATAAGCTACGGGCCAAGTAATTTCTGCTATCTGGCGAATGCATTCCCTGTCGTTATCATTTGCAGTTCGTATATGCAGAGAAGGAGCCATGCAAGTGGATAATTTAATCTTTTTTGATCCTATTAAACTATGCAGCGTTAAACTGCTATAAATTTTTTAAACTTTCTTCTATGTTTTTAATCCTTGCCTCCGCATCAGCCATTTTTTTCCGCTCCAGTTCTACCACTTCAGGTTTTGCATTCTGTACAAAACGCTCGTTACCGAGTTTTTTTAAAACACTGTCGCGGAAGTTTTTCTGGTAGTCGAGGTCTTTTATGAGTTCGGCTTTTAATGCTGTTGTATCTAACTGTTTTTCTGTTTCAATAAAGAATTTGTCTTTCTCTACTGCCACAACAATCATATTAGTGGTGGCTATTTCAAAATCAATGGTTTCAGCATTTACCTGTTTGGAAAGAATACCAATGATATTTTTATAAGGAGTCTGATCGGCTGTTTCAATATGCAGTTTAATCGGATCCTTTGGTTTGATCTGGTTTTTGTTTCTCGCATCACGCAGTGCAGAAATTACCTGTTTCAGTAATTCACCAGCTTCCAGCATAGCTTTGTTGGATGTGCCAATAGCTGTTTGTTGTTTTACACAAAGGTCTTCCTGCTGTGTTCTTAACAACTGATAAATTTCTTCGCTGATAAAAGGCATAAAAGGATGCAGTAGCTGCATCATTTCTTCAAAATATCCGATTGTTTTTGCGTAGATAACCGGATCAACAGGTTGTTCAAAACCTGGTTTGGCCCATTCGAGGTACCAGCTACAGAAATCATCCCATATCAGTGAGTACAAAGTTTTCAGCGCTTCACTGAGTCTGAACTGCTGCATCAAAGTTTCTACTTCCTGTTTAGCCTGGTTGAGACGCGATTCAAACCATTCGGTAGCGAAGGAGGAAGGTTGCGGGCTTTGCGCTGCAGGCTTTGCGCTTTCTATGCGCGATTCCCAGCTTTTGATAAGTTTGAGCGCATTCCAGAGTTTATTGTTGAAATTGCGGCCCTGTTCCAAGGCAGTTTCATCAAATAAAATATCATTACCGGCAGGAGAGGAGATCATGATGCCAAAGCGTACTGCATCTGCACCATACTGATCAATCAAAGCCAGCAGGTCTGGTGAATTACCCAGACTCTTACTCATCTTCCTTCCCTGTTTGTCTCTTACAATACCTGTGAAATACACATTTTTAAATGGTATCTGCTTCATGTATTCCTCACCAGCCATGATCATTCTTGCTACCCAGAAAAAAATGATTTCAGGTGCAGTTACCAATGTGTTGGTTGGATAATAATATTTTACATCTGCATTGCCGGGTTCAGATAATCCTTTAAACACTTCAAAAGGCCAGAGCCAACTGGAGAACCAGGTGTCGAGACAGTCATCGTCCTGACGGAGATCGTCAATGGTGAATGCTGAATGGTCAGTGGAATTCAGTTGAATGAATGCTTCTTCTTTGGAGGCTGCTACTGCATAACGTCCATCAGGTGCATACCAGGCTGGAATGCGATGGCCCCACCAGAGCTGGCGGCTGATGCACCAGTCTTTGATATTCTCCATCCAATGACGGTAGAGGTTTTTGAATTTGGCTGGATGAAACTGTATTTCTTCATCCATCACCGCTTTTAAAGCAGGTGCCGCCAGTTCTTTCATACTTACCCACCATTGCAAACTGAGTCTCGGCTCTACAACAGCAGCTGTTCTTTCGCTAAAACCAACCTGGTTGGTATAATCTTCAATCTTTACAATATGTCCTTTGCTTTCCAGTTCCGGTACAATTTTTTTACGTACCTCCAACCGGTCTTCGCCAATATATAACTGCGCTGCTTCACTTAATGTACCATCGTCGTTCATGGTGTCGATTACTTCAAGCTGGTGTTTTTGTCCCAACTGGTAATCATTCATATCATGTGCCGGTGTTACTTTCAATGCGCCGGTACCAAAATCGGTGGTTACGTATTCATCAGTGATGATGGGGATACGACGGCCGATTAACGGAACGATGGCATATTTACCATGTAAATGTTTGTAACGTTCATCATCGGGGTTCACACAAATAGCGGTATCGCCTAAAATGGTTTCAGGGCGAACCGTGGCGATGGTGATATATTCATCGCTTTCGGCTACCTGGTAACGTACATAGTACAATTTGCTCTGAACTTCTTTATAGATTACTTCTTCATCACTTAAAGCTGTTTTGGCTTTTACATCCCAGTTAATCATGCGTTTGCCACGATAGATCAGCCCTTTTTTATGCAGATCAACAAATACATTGATGACCGATTTGTAATAAGCATCATCCATGGTGAAAGAAGTACGGCTCCAGTCGAGACTGCAACCCATTTTCTTTAACTGCTGTAAAATGATACCGCCATATTTTTCCTTCCACTCCCAGGCATACTGCAAGAACTCTTCGCGGCCGATAGATGATTTGGCGATACCTCTTTCCCGTAGCATGGCTACTACTTTGGCCTCCGTAGCAATAGATGCGTGATCCGTACCGGGTACCCAGCACGCATTTTTGCCCTGCATACGCGCACGACGAACAAGAATATCCTGGATGGTATTGTTCAGACAATGGCCCATATGTAATACACCGGTAACATTGGGCGGAGGGATTACCACAGTAAAAGACTCCCGATGATCGGGGCTGCTGTTAAAATAACCTTTGTCTAACCAATGCTGGTACCATCTGGCTTCAATATCACCTGGTAAATAGTTCTTGCTCAATTCCATTCCTGATCTTGTTTTTACGGGTGGCAAACTTACGAAAAACCGGGGGCAGATGGGTATGCACATAAAAAAACCACGCTGGCGTGGTTTCTGATATATGGGTAGGGATCTTCATTACCAAACATGAACCGCTTCATTCCATTCCAATAAGGAGATGGCGGCAGGGGCCTGGTAGCGTGATTGTTTTTCCTCTTTCGAATCGGCAGTTATACCTGCTTCTAAAGCCTCTTTTTTCTGGATCGTCATCGATGTACAGCAACTGGCTAGTTTTTTACCGGTATTCTTACAAAGCATACGGATCTGGTTACCGCTACATCCGGTAAAAGCGATCAGCAGGCAGATCAGTATAATATTCTTCATGTCAGTTTGTTTTCTGGTGCAAAGCTAATCCTGTATTTGTCAATAACAGGTTAATCATTGTTAATTATACCTAACGTTTATTAAGACCTTAGGTTACAGTTTTGGTCAAACTTTTTTTATAAGTCTGTTGCCAGCCTGATTTATTACAACCTGATAAACGTTTTTTCTATTGAATCATTGTCTTTTTCAGTAATACAGCTTTGACACAAATAAAAAACGCTGTGGCCTGCACTGTTCACCCTATGGCAAAAATAGCCACAGGTTACATAGTGTTAACCACAGCGTTAAATAGAATCAGCAGCAACAATTTTTAAGCCCGGCCTCTCCATTCAAAATACGAAATCACTACCACTACAACCAGGATGAGGGCCACAATAGTGGCATTGCGGGCATTTTCACTCAGGTGAAAATGAGATTTTGTGTTAGACATGGCAAGCAAGTTTGGTACGTAAAAAAGGTTTTACGGTCTTTCAGAGGATATAATACATCGAAAGAAATACCAGGCTGACAGTCAATTCCGGGGCTAAAGGGGAGATTTAAAATTCTTTGTTTGTAAGATAAGTGATTATTACCGAATTTACAAGCCTGATTTATGCAGTTTGCGATTGTAGATATTGAAACCACCGGCGGCTTTCCAGAGCAACATGGAATGACAGAAATAGCCATTGTACTGCATAATGGAACAGAAGTGGAAGGGCGCTACGAAACACTGATCAATCCTCACCAGCCCATTCCACCCTATATCGCCAATATGACGGGCATTTCGGACAAAATGGTAGCTGAAGCACCTTCTTTTGAGGAGGTGGCTCCCCATATTTACAACCTGCTGAAAGACCGGATTTTTGTGGCGCATAATGTGAATTTTGACTACTCTTTTGTGAAGTGTCATTTGCAACAGGCAGGTTATCAATTAAATGTGTCTAAACTCTGCACCATTCGACTGGCCCGGAAAGTGTTCCCAGGGTTTCGGAAATATGGGCTTGGACATTTATGCAGGGAATTAGACATCCAGATCACCAACCGGCATCGTGCTGGTGGCGATGCCATCGCTACGGCACAGATACTTGACCTGGTTTTGCAGAACAATGGCATGCGGCTTATCAAAGAGTTACTAAAAAGAGACAACCATAGTCAAACCCTTCCTGCTCATTTACCCGAACACCAGGTTAAAAACCTGCCGCAATTACCCGGGGTTTATTATTTCCACGACCAGAAAGACAAAGTGATTTATGTAGGAAAAGCCAAAAACCTTAAAAAAAGGGTTTTGAGCCATTTTACCGGTCTGGATACCAGTAAAAAACGCCAGGAACTGTTAAGAACCGTGCACCGGATTTCACATGTGGAATGTCCGACCGAGTTTATCGCTTCTCTTTTTGAAAGCGTTGAAATAAAACGACTCTGGCCGGCACATAACAAGAGCCAGAAAAGATTTGAACAGGTGTGGGGCATTTATATGTTTGAAGACAACCGTGGTTACCTGCGACTGGCCATCGATAAAAAAAGAAAATACCTGCAACCACTGTTGTCATTTGCTTTACTGGCCGATGCCCATCGCATGTTATGGAAGATGGTGAAAACATTTGAATTAAATGCAGCGCTTTGTTTTCTGGATATGACAGAACAAAAAGAATGGCCGGAAGTGGAATGGTACAATGGAAAAGTGCGGGAAGCCATTCAATGGACGATTGATCAGAAAGAAACATTCATCATCCGCGATAAAACTGCCTGTGTACTGGTAGAAAACGGGGTGTTTTATGGCATGGGTACACCCGATCAGGATATTCAGATCGAAGCACTGGATGTATTAAAGGAACACCTGACCAGCTATCCGGAAAATGAAGCCATCCGTTCTATGATCAGGAGTTTTACAGAACGTTATCCTGCAAAAGTTATTCGGATAGCCTAGGTGGTGGAGCGTCCGAAAGACCGGAAGTCGGAAAGTCAGGAGACAGCATCTTTCATTAAGTTTATCTTTCGGACTTTCGGTCTTACCGACTTCCGGTCTTCCAAACTCCTTTTCCACATCTTTTTTTTAACACCTGTTTTCCCCCTACATTCGCTCCCCTTTAAAACTTTAAAACGGTAATTGTTCATGTCGAATTTTGCACCATTGGTTGCTGCCAAACTGAACCTGAGAGTGGTACAGGTAGAAGCAGTATTGGAATTATTTGAAGAAGGCGCTACCATTCCATTCATAGCGCGATACAGAAAAGACAAAACAGGTGGATTGGATGAAGTCCAGATCCAGCAGATTCAGGATGAAGCTAAATTCTTAAAAGAGTTTACGGAAAGAAAAACTTTCATCGAAAAAGCCATCACCGAGCAAGGTAAAATGACGGAGGAGCTGCAGAAAAAGATGGATGCAGCTACTACACTCGCAGCACTGGAAGATATTTACCTGCCTTATAAACCCAAACGTAAAACCAAGGCGCAGACAGCGAGGGAAAATGGTCTGGAGCCTTTGGCAGAAACCATGCTGGCCCAACAGCAGGATGATGTAACAGCAGAAGCCACAAAATACATCAATGAAAAAATAAGTTCTGCTGATGAAGCTTTACAGGGTGCAAGAGATATTATTGCAGAACTCGTGAATGAGAATGCAGAAGTACGTGCCAAAATGCGTAAACTGTTTGAAGATACGGCAACCATGCAGAGTAAAGTACTTACTGATAAAGAAACAGAAGGTATTAAATACAAAGACTATTTCGATTTTTCTGAACCTATCCATAAAATTCCTTCACACCGTATCCTGGCCATTCTGCGTGGTTTTCTGGAAGGGGTGTTGCGGATGAGTATTGCGCCACAGGAAGAAGATGCGTTGTATCTTCTGGAGCAGCAATATGTAAAAGGAATGAGTCCATGGTCTGAACACCTGAAAAAAGCCATTCGTGATGCCTATCGGAGATTGATGCAACCCAGCCTCGAATCAGAGTTCAGAACGGCATTGAAACAGAAAGGCGATGAAGAAGCGATTACCGTATTTGCTGAAAATCTCAGACAGTTATTACTGAGTGCGCCATTGGGTAGAAAAAATATTTTAGCGATTGATCCGGGTTATCGTACCGGATGTAAAGTGGTTTGTCTTGATAATAAAGGTGACCTGCAAACAACAGATCTGATTTATATCCATGAAAACAACCGCATTTACGAAAGTGAACATAAGATTAAAAAACTGGTGGAGCAGTTTAAGGTAGAAGCCATTGCTATTGGTGATGGTACAGCAGGCAGGGAAACAGAACAGTTTATTAAAAAACTCAGCCTTGGACTGCCTGTTTTTTTGGTCAATGAAGATGGTGCATCGGTATACTCTGCATCTGAAACAGCAAGAGAAGAATTTCCCGACCATGATGTAACGGTTCGTGGGTCGGTAAGTATTGGCAGAAGATTGATGGACCCACTTGCAGAACTGGTAAAAATTGATCCGAAAAGTATAGGTGTTGGTCAATACCAGCATGATGTAAACCAGTTTCGTTTAAAAGAAAGACTCGATCAAACGGTGGTGAGTTGTGTGAATACAGTGGGTGTAAACCTGAACACCGCCAGTAAACATTTGCTGGCCTATGTAAGTGGTATTGGTGGAACCATGGCCGATAATATTGTCCGGTACAGAACAGAGTTGGGTGGGTTTAAAGACAGGGGGCAGTTACTGAAAGTGCCACGACTGGGAGCGAAAGCATTTGAGCAGTGTGCAGGGTTTTTACGAATCAAAGATGGCAGTAACCCACTTGATGCAAGCGCCGTGCATCCGGAAGCATATCCTATTGTAGAGAAAATGGCCGCAGCATTAAATGTTGGTGTGAAAGAATTGATCGGAAATGAAGCACTGGTTTCGAAGATCGACCCCAAACAATATGTGACCGAACAGTTTGGCGAACTCACACTTCGCGATATCCTGCATGAATTAAAGAAACCCGGACTCGATCCGCGCAATGAACTTGAACAATTTGAATTTGCACAGATTTATAAAATAGAAGATGTTCATGTGGGAATGGTAGTACCTGGTATGGTAACCAATCTTACACGCTTTGGCGCTTTTATTGATATTGGTGTAAAACAGGATGGACTGGTGCACGTAAGCGAAATAGCCCATCGTTATATCAGCGATCCGGGTGAGGCACTGAAGCTGGGGCAGAAAGTAAATGTAAAAGTGATGGAGGTAGATGTGGCGCGCAAACGAATTGCTTTATCTATCAAACAAACCGAGGAAGGAGTAAGCGTAAAGACCCAAGCTAACAAGGGTACAAGATCCAATGGTTCTGCATTAGTAAAAAAAGAAGAAGACCTTTCTGCTATGAGCGTGGATGATGCGCTGAATGCATTGAAGAAAAAATTCGGAAAATAAGAGAATCGCGCCGATATGGGTCAATAACCTGTATCGGCGCGATTCTCTTACCTCTTTGGGCAGAAGATAGGTAAGAGAATGAGTTGATGAATGGTAGCTATGAATAAGGAACTTCAGTTATCTTGTATCCTTTAAATAAGTACCATGAAAAAAATGATCTGCCTGTTATTTGGCACTATGCTCTTTAGTGCATCTTTTGCACAGGATAATAAAGTAAATCCCATCATTAAAGATTTTGGCGCTGTATACGAAATACCCGATGCAGTAGAAAAGCCAGATCCCAAACTCAATTATAAGCTCCTGGTCGATCTGGTAATGGCCAGTAGTAAAGCAGATACTATTAACCTTGGTATTGAAGCAGCCTGTACTTTACTGAACCTGCATGGGGTAGGTGGGGTGCCGAAAGAAAAAATCAATATGGTGATGGCTGTACACAATGCAGCCGGTTATACCGTTTTGAACAACGAAGCATATCGCGCGAGATATAAAGTAGACAACCCAAACTTACCCATGATCAAAGCCTTGCTGGAAGCAGGTGTTAAGATTGTGGTATGTGGTCAGACCCTTAAGAAAAGAGGGATTGATCCATCAACACTGGCAGCAGGTGTTGGAGTGGCTACTTCAGCCTTAACTACCATCACGACTTATCAGTTGAAGGGGTATGCGGTGATTAAATGGTAGGGTAATTTTTGATCTATGATTCTTTTGATTTGAGATAGCCTTAAATCAAAAGAATCATAGATCAAAATTCACAGCTAAACTTGTTCCTTTTTCCGGGCAATCAATATGTAATAATTAAATATTCCTGTTTCTTTGTATTTGATACTTTTTTTGATCTCTAAATGAAGATCAGTGAGGTGTTGCTGGTATTCGCTGATATCTAATTGAACCGGGTGCAGCATATCACCCGGTAACCACTGAAATATTTTTTTTAATAACGAAAATTTATGTGCATCTGTTGACAGAACAAGGTACCCGCCCGGTTTTAATGCATCAAATAAACGGCGACAGCATAATGTAATATCATTTACATGATTAATGGCGTTCATGCAAAAAATAATATCATATTGTTCTTTGTCGGAAAGTAATTCAAGGGGTGATTGTATGAATGTTGTCCAGGGATAGGCATCTGCGTTAAAATGCGGCAGGTTTTTATATCGTTCCAATAACGGATCCAAAGCCACAACCTGGTGATTTTCTAATACCATGAACAGACCTGCCGGACCACAGCCTGCATCGAGAATGAACTGGTTGGTTTCTTTTAAAATAGGTTCCTCTAAGGAAGATAAAACCTTAAGCCAATATGTTTTTTTCTGTTGGAGATATTGAGTGGGATCTTTTTTGTGAAGATATTGTTGCCACCATTTATATTCCAGCTCCTGGGCAAGGCGCCATTTCAATTTCTTTTTCATGCCTGTTGAATTGGGCACAAAATACTCTAAATCAGTTTATTCCTTACTGAATGCCCAAATAGCAAGACCTCTTATCTGTTTTTAAGCAAAAAAAGAAATGAAATAAGGATCGGTTGTATCTTTTAATACTAAAAATTGGAACAAATGAAAAAATGGTTTTCTAGAGGCTGGTTGATGATGGTTGCAGCTCCAGTTTTTGAAGTGATATAGTTTAAAAATTAAAGATCAAAAATTCAAAGTCCATTACATCTGAATACTGTTCATAGCTGCCAGTGGTTGCGGAATAGTCTTTTCATCCAGCATTTCTCTCAGATCAATTTCAATGGTTCTGCTGAGTGTGCTGATGGGAACATCGTTGGCATTGCCTTCAAATGGGTTTTCGGTGGCTTCCCCGATTTTTTCCATGGTATTAAATACCCAGTTCACCAAAACACTAAACGGAATATTCAACCAGATCATATACTCACCCAACTTGTGAAATTCCTGTAATAAACCCAGTGGCACCATAAAAGTAAAAAGCCTGATAAAAAACAGGTTAATGCTTGCAAATTGCCGAGGGTAAGGAAAGTTTTTTATTCTTTCACAACGACCCTGCAGGTCATATAACTGTACAAGCTGGTTTTCCAGTTCCACATAATTTAATGGGTCGATCAATCCGGCATCTTTCAGTTTTTTTAATTGAGCCGATTGCAGGCTGATGATTTGGGTGGCCCTGTTTTTCTTACCCCATACATATTGAAAATCACTGTCGCTCAAATAGGGTTGTAAAGCTTCTTCAAAAGGCGTATGGTGTTCAGGAATGGAATAAAATCTCCTGTATTCGAGGTTGTATATTTTATTGATGTTTTCCCAGGGTCTTGTTTCCCTGAGCTGGTAACGTAATGCAGTGAGCCAGGCAATATGCCGATAGATCAATTCCTGATGAACAGCTTTCTGTTGTTCTGTATTACCAACAAAATCCTTAACCAGCATGCCCCACGATCTGCTGCTGTTTACAATACCACCCCATATTTGCCTCGCTTCCCATAAACGGTTATAGGTTTGGGTATTTTTAAAACCAATGATAAAAGCGGCAGCAGTACCAATCATGGCAATGGGTACCCAGGGAATGGCCAGCCAGGTCCAACCCAAGAAATGATATAAAGCGGTAGGAATACTGGCAAAGAGTAGCAGGCGATAAATATCTCTTCTCGTCCAGAAAAGAAACTCGCTTAGTTTGTAGTGGTTTCCGATATGCATGAAGAAAAGTTAAGAAAACTTCTGTGTTTTCTGTGTCATCAGTGGCAAAAACGTCCGAAAGTCAGCAAGACCGAAAGTCCGAAAGTATTTGCCACTGAAGGCACAGCGGGGCACAGAAAGAAGGTTAAAAGTCGGGGTTTACGCCTGTATAATTTGAAGGTGTAATGGCTTTCAATTCTTTCTTCACTGCTGCACTTACTTTGAGTGACTGAATAAAAGTCTGCATGGTTTTTTTATCGATCTTATGATTGCCACGTGTAAGGTCTTTTAATGCTTCATAAGGATTCGGATAGTTTTCTCTTCTTAAAATGGTTTGAATAGCTTCTGCCACCACAGCCCAGTTGTTCTCCAGGTCTTCTTTCAGTTTAGCTTCATTCAATACCAGTTTACCCAATCCTTTTTCGATCGATTTAAAAGCAATGGCAATATGTGCCACAGGAGAACCAATATTTCTTAAAACCGTAGAATCGGTAAGATCGCGTTGTAAACGACTGATGGGTAGTTTGGCTGAAAGATGCTCCAGTAAAGCATTTGCCATACCCAAATTGCCTTCTGCATTTTCAAAATCAATCGGGTTTACCTTATGTGGCATGGCCGATGAACCCACTTCCCCTTTTTTGGTCTTCTGTTTGAAATAATCCATGCTGATATAGGTCCAGATATCGCGACATAAATCGGTCAGTATATTATTGATGCGTTTTAATGCATCAAAATGAGCGGCAAGGCTATCATAATGTTCAATCTGGGTGGTGAACTGCATTCTTTGTAACCCCAGCGTATTTTCCACAAAATCGTTACCCAACGCAACCCAGTTCTTTTTAGGGAAAGCAATATGGTGAGCATTGAAATTGCCTGTGGCACCACCAAATTTGGCAGCATAAGGAATACTGGCAAATAACTCTACCTGGTGGTTCAGTCTTTCAACAAAGACCATGATCTCTTTACCCAAACGGGTAGGAGAAGCGGGTTGTCCATGGGTACGGGCCAGCATGGGAATATCTTTCCACTGAACGGCCAACTGGTATAAATGATTCTGCAGGTTAATCAGTGAAGGGAGGTATTCATGTTCCATACAATGTTTCCAGCTCAGTGGTATGGAAGTATTATTGATGTCTTGTGAAGTGAGTCCGAAATGGATCCACTCTTTCAGATGGCTGATACCTGCTTTGTCTAACTGTTCTTTCAGGAAATATTCCACTGCTTTTACATCATGGTTGGTAACAGATTCAATCTGTTTAATCTGCTGGGCATCGTCGATACTGAAACCATCCAGTACTTTTTTGAGCTGAATACGTGCTTTGGGAGGTAGTTTGAAAAAGCGTTTATCGGCCAGGAAAAAGAAATATTCTATTTCAACCAGTACCCTGTACTTGATGAGCGCATACTCAGAAAAAAAGTCATCTAAATGCTGCACCTGTTTACGGTAACGGCCATCAATAGGTGTAACAGCGGTAAGTGGTGTGAGTTCCATCTGCGTTTTTGAGGTTATTTATTGATTATTGGTTTTCTTTGCATGCAAATTTAGCTGAATTGGACAAGAGATTAAGGATTGGAGCCGTTAGTTATTTGAATACCCGCCCGATGATGTTTGGTGTTCAACGTTCAGGTCTTGTACAGAAAGTAGACTTAGTGGCCGATTTCCCGGCCAATATAGCTTCCATGCTGTTGAACGATGAAATTGATATAGGACTGGTTCCTGTAGCCATAATACCCCGCTTACAGGAAGCGCATATCATTACTAATTATTGTATTGGTGCAGTGGGTAGGGTTGAATCGGTGGGTATCTTCAGTGAAGTGGCGCTTGAGCAGGTGGAGACACTGATACTCGATTACCAGAGCAGGACTTCGGTGAACCTTGCCAGGATTCTCTTAAAGGAATACTGGAAAAAGGAAGTAGCGATTGAACAGGCCAGCGAAGATTACCGGCACCTGATTAAGGGAACGACTGCTGCAGTAGTCATTGGCGACAGGGCATTATCGCAACATAAAAAATCGGCTTATTATTACGATCTGAGTGAAGCATGGCAACAACACACCGGTTTACCCTTTGTATTTGCGGCATGGATAGCCAATAAACCTGTTGATGAAGCTTTTGAAGATGCTTTTAACCGGGCCAATGCATATGGTATCCAGCATTTAGATGAGGTGGTAGATGGATTGGATTTTACAGATTATGACCTCAAAAAATACTATACACAGAATATCAGTTATACATTAGATGAAAGGAAACGGAAAGGGCTTGACCTGTTTCTGCAAAAATTAGCTCAACTCTGATAACGCTATGGCAGGTATTTCAGTAATCACCATTTGTTTCAATAACCTGACTGATGTACAAAAAACCTGTGCATCTGTAGATGCACAAACGGTTTATCCGGAAGAGCATTGGATCATCAATGGGTCTACAAACAATGAGATAGCCGACTGGTTAGAAAAAACACCCCAGCCATCTTACCGTAAATGGATCAATGAAAGAGATAAGGGGATTGCTGATGCTTTCAACAAAGGAATACAAAAAGCAGCCGGGCCTGTTACACACTTGCTGAATGCAGGAGATATCTATGCGCGTAGTGAAGTGCTTTCGGTAGTGGCAGCATTTTTCCAGACACATCCAGATGTGCAATGGATCAGTGGGAATATTGAACTGATACGTGGCGGAGAAAAAGTAGTGGTAGGAAAGCCTTTTGAACGAACAAAATTATACAGAGGTATGCGGAGTGTTCTGCACCCCACCTGGTTTGTAAAAAAGGAAGTGTATGGAAGAGTGGGCAGTTTTAAATCGGAGTATAAAATTGCCATGGATTATGATATGATGTGTCGTATGGGCAACGAACCCTATCAATATATACCTGCCACCATTGCCGTTTTTGATGATACCGGTATCAGCTCCACGCAGTATCTCCGATCGCTGGCTGAAAGTAAAAAAGTATACGAATCATATTTTGGCCGCTCACTGAAACTTGAATTGTGGCAGTTACGTTTGAAGCTTCTGCATTATTTACTGCAAAGTGGTTTTGGTCAATGGCTGTTTAGGTGGAAGAAAAAAATGGGACTGGAGAACTGGTGAAGCCTAGGGCTTTGTTGTGGCGATGATCTGTGAGCAGCGAGTATAATAATATTGAAGCTCGTAGCTCACGGCTCATAGCTCGCAGCCAAAAAAAACTATAACCTATTCCTGATCCTATCAATTACCTGCACTGCTGTTACTGAATCGTAAGGGATGTCTACCACAAATTCATAGTTGGTTCTTACTGTTGCTTCATTTTGCAAATCTGATTGAATCTGCTCGGGATAAACTGCGATAAAATCTGGTGACAATTCTTTTGGATAAGGCGCGAAACGTTTATACTGCGATCCATTGAAAATGCCGGTTACAGGGCATCCTACAGCAGCGGCCAGGTGAACAGAACCAGTGTCTACTGATAATAACATAGATGCCTTTTTCAGCACGGAGAGCATTTCAGGTAGGGAAGTCTTCCCGGTAAGATTAAGTAGCGGATAGTTATACGCGTTGCAAAAAGCATCTGTAAATGGTTTATCACCTGCAGCACCACAAACCACGGCTGTTGATCCTTTTTGTTCATAGAGATAAGACATCACCTGAATGAAATTGTCCGTAGGCCATATTCTTGTTTTGCTTCTTGACCCGGGGAAAATAACGACATAGTTTTCAGGCAAACCCTGGTAAGCCGGCAATAAAGCGGAAGGGACACTTGTATCAACAACAGATGAGTACATACCTGTTACAAATTCTGTAAACATTCTGTTCCGGTAAAACTCGAACAGGGGTTTGTGAGGATGATCAAAAAGCCGCGTATATAAACCTTTGTCGTATCCCAATTCATAAGATTGTACACTTTCCGTATTGGCCAGCATACCAATATTTTCCTTGGCTTTGGCCGCTCTTACAATGCTGTCGTCGTAACGTTTGTCGCGTGAATAAACAGGGTTGATCACAGTTGTATAGCCCTGCAGGTAAATCATCCTGAGAAAACGATAACGGTACCTGATCTCTTTTTTAAAACGAATTTTATCGATCCAGAAATGTTGATCAACAGTTGAACTGTCAAACTGCTCAAACAAAGCTTTCCAGCTTCTGTTACCACAAAAATGAATTTCGTGATCGCGGTACCTGGGAGAAGAGGTTATCTCGTTCAGAAAATTACGCCAAAGCATATAATCGCCTATTTCATCCACCCGAATAATCAGCAGTTTATTTTTAAGCGGTTTTTGCCTGTAACCCGAACGGGCCAGCCATACTATGCAGTCGTATATAATTCCTTTAATGCGGTTTAACATGAATCTTGCTAATCCTTACAAATGTACAATCTGAATACAGAAGAAGTCAGATTTTATGACTTGGCCCACGATGCGTATTTTTACCCTCATTAAATCTATAACAATGGGCTTTTTGGGTGATCTGAAGAATCGTTTCTATACCAAACTCCGCCGGACGCTGAACCTGGAACAGATTGATAGCAAACTGAACCGGGTAAACATGTTACAGGTGGAAGATTACCTGCAAACACATTTGTATAACAATCCACGCTACCAACAGGCCGATAAACTCAACCGCTACGAGTTTCAGGCATTTTCGCAAGTGGGTGATGATGGCATCATCGAAGAAATATTCAGAAGAATTGGTACCAGCAATCAGTATTTTGTAGAGTTTGGGGTTGAAAACGGCAGTGAAACCAACAGCACTTATTTATTGTACAAAGGCTGGAAAGGCTTATGGATGGATGGGAGTGAGTCCAATATTGAAGCTATCCATGCCACTTGTTCTAAAGCGATTGCGCGTGGCGATCTGAAAGCGGTACAGGCATTCATAACGGCTGAAAACATTGAATACCTCTTTGAAAAAGCAGGTGTTCCTGCTGAGCCTGATCTTTTATCGATCGATATTGATCGTAACGATTATCATGTATGGAAAGCCATACAGCGTTATCGCCCTCGTGTGGCTATTCTTGAATACAATGCAGTGTATCGGCCAGGTTGTGAATTTGTGGTAGACTATGACGCTGCTGCCATGTGGGATGGGTCAAGCAATACAGGCGCCAGTCTTGAATCGCTCTGTAAACTGGGTGAAGAGAAGGGGTATAAACTGGTCGCTTGCTGTTTTGCAGGTGTAAATGCGTATTTCGTGAGAGAAGATGTTATGGGATCACATTTTACAGGCCCCTTTACAGCAGCCAATCATTACGAACCACCCAGGTATCACCTGTATACCAAACCGGGACATCCGCGTACAATCAGTTTGTAAATAATTAGTTTTTTGTTTTTCGCATAAAAGCGCTTCCGCTTTTATCGGGCATGAGTATTACATGCTCGCCTGAGCTTTTGCAGAATTCATCAATGGCTTTCTTAGAGCCATCCCAGTGGAGACTGGAGTAATCATGTAAAAGAAACAGGCCGCCTTTGGGCATTCTTTCATAGAAAAACTCAAGTCCGGCTTTGGTGGGGGCATACAGATCGCAATCCAGGCTTACAATGGCATATTGTCTGCCGGCATGTTCATAGGTAATGGTATCAGGGAAAAAACCTTTTACAAATGAACATTGCGTAACGGCAGGACCAATAACCTGTTTAACCAGTTCAATCGATGTATTGTTGAAGTCAGTGTCTTTGGATGCATCAATACCTTCCAGGTCTTTTTTACTGAAACCTTCATAGGTGTCGAACAGGAAAACACTTCTATTATGCTCTTTTGCATAGTGTGCTAAAATGGAAGCAGTATTACCTCTCCAGACACCTAGTTCGGCAAAATCGCCCTGGATATTTTCTGATAAAACCTGTTTACAGTTCAATATAAAACTCCATAAACGGGCGGTATCACCACCATTGTTTCGCCGGTTATGTGCAGAGAATCTTTTTTGCAGTTCCTTGAATTCCGGGTGTGCCTGGAATGCCGTATGTGAATCGGGTTGGTAGGCAGTAAAAAATGGACCCCAATAAGAAAATCCGAGGTGAAAAATATTGCCCAGTATTTCCTGCGTATGAATACGATTCAGTAAACGTTGTGTTGGTGTACGTTTTTTGAAATATCCCTTGATCTTTACCAGAAATTTTTTCAGTTCACTCATGCCTTTAGCAATTAGGGTTGTAAGCTGTTTTCCGATTCAATGAATTGTTGAGCGAGATCACTGTCATCTTCATGGAACAGACAGATGTCGTAATAGGCAATACAACTGTTATCGGCCTGTGCATAACGGTGCAGGTCTGCAATTACATTTTCCTGGTCTATTGGCGCACTCATGAGGTACCGGCCTTTGTTATCAAAGAAAATAACATTTCGGTAACCAACTGCTCCTAATGTAAGCAGGGTAGATAAACCATCTTCCCCAATGGCATCCATATTGGTACGGTTGTATTCAAAATAGATAACCGGTTTCTTTTCACGGATGAGTTTGGCGGAGCCGCGAATGATGATGGTATCAAACCCCTCACAATCTATCTTTAATAATTTCAGTGTTCTGTTTTGCAGGTGTTCTTCTGCCAGCACTTCATCCAGTGTTTTTAGATGGATGGTTTCTCCATTATCGTCATTGGGAATCAGGGTGGTGTTCCATCCCGATTTTTCCATCGATACTTTTTTACTTTCTATTTTTTCTCCCAGGAATGTTTTGATCAGCGTTACATTCTTTAATGCCATGGTGTTCCTTTTCAGGAACTCAAAAGCAAAATCATCACCTTCAATACCGATCACAGGTAATTCAATGGCCGTTTTAATAATGGCAATGGTATCGCCAACATTGGCGCCGATATCGAGTACAGATAAGGAGGGGTACTTTTGAGCAACGCAGGCCGATAAACGTCCTAACTGGCTATTGGCTCCCGGATCGTATTTGTAGGTACTGATCTGCGGATTGTTTCCGGGCATTTCCAGTATATAATTTCCAACAGTTACTTTCTTGATCCTGTTCACTTTTTTATGACTGTGAACATTCACTTTTACAATATCATACCCTATACTATTGAACAGGGATCTTATCAGTTTGCGCATACAGATACTTTAAAAGGCCTTGTTGTCTGGCAATATTACTACCTGTTGAGGATATCTGACACAATCTTTTCAAATTGTGGCTGGTAACAAAAATCGTAGGCATCGGGCCCCTCAGGTACTACATTCGGACATTGATGGTACACTTCCAGTATTCTTTTGACTTTTAATGCTTCGGCAAGCGAAAAAGGGAATGACTGGTTACCGATAAATAATTTTGATCCTGCAATGATAGATGCCAGTTCGGCAAAATTGTTAACAGATTGATATTGTAGCCCGGGAATTTCTTTTTTCATGGCTTCATATTCATCGGGTACGCCTACAAAAACGAGGTTGGCATACTGTGATAAGAAGGAATATGAAATACCGGGTGTATGGTAACGACTGCTTCTCGCGAGTACAACTTTGTCTGCAAAATTTTTATTGGGCTCCACCTGTAACCATGGCTTACCCAGATCGGCAGTTACTGCAAATGTGAGAAAATACCAACGGGTAATACTATACATGCGGTAATCGAAAGGGAAGGAACGAAAAGCCGTAAGATCATAATGAATGGGTTCGCCACTCCAGGCACCAAAATGATGAATATCGGGCTGTTGCTGCAGGAGAGGCGCAAACATGGCAACACTTTTTTCGTTCAGCATTACGTTGCCGTTCGGGTGCTTCATTTGTTTGGTAAAGTCACGGTTGGGTTGATGCAGTTCGAAATACAAATGAATTCTTCTCCCACTCGCCAGTGCTTTCATGGCTGGAATGGAATAGATAACATCACCAGCATGACCTGTATGTTTAAAGTGAACAGTATCACCTGTAATGGGTACAAGCGGTGCTAATACCTGTGGTGGATGGGTAATGCCATTCACGAAACTTTTTTCCTTCTGCCGGTGATTGTAGGAAAGTTTCCAGTCGATCCATATTTTTTTCAATAAAGACATCAGGCCTGGTTCTGTTTGGTAACTTTTAAAACAATGACCACATTGTAATCAATCTCACAGTTACTACTGAATAATATTTCGTAGTGTATGCCGGGCACTTCATTCATTTTTTGTAACATCAGGTCATAGCCCATATTGGCGTGAATATGATAAGGGTTCATCGGAATACCCATTTCACGGCAATAGACTTCGTATTTGGGTTGATCAGGAAATACCAGAATAAGATTGCCACCCGATTTCAGAATACGTATGAATTTACGCAATGCGTCACCCGTATCAGTAAAATCTTCTATGAGGTGACTCGTATAAACATAATCATAGGTATTATCTGGAACAGGTATTTCGTTGTTGATGACATCAACACCAATATCAACCTTGTCTTTTCCTGTATGGGTGTATGGTTGGGGGAAATCGATACCATCACAATTTGTTTTCATGATTTTATCGCCACCAAAACCAATATCACAACCTTTGCCCACACAATAAGCGGCCACCCAGTGACGAACTTTCGATGTTTCTGAGGGAGATACGAAGCGCATGCCAAACCAGCGACTTAGTGTTCCTTTAATTTTTCTTTCCAGTGTAATTGCCAGACTCATATTTAAATGTATGAATTATACTCCCTGCACCACCGACTTAAGTCCGGTGCAGGGAAATTTATAAATTAAATAATCCTTTTAATGCATCAATCCTGAAACGGATTACCGGCCATGATTTAGCCGCTTGTCCGCGTAACAGGTATAAAATGCCCAATATAAATGATGCTCCGAGTTTGAACAGGTATTCGACAATCTTAAACAGGTAAGCCAGTATGCTTTTCTGTAAAGTACGAACACGCTCACCTCTTCCATAACCACTTGCTACGCGGTAAAGGTAAGCAGGTGTAAGCTTAGCTACTTCCACCACATGATGAACGACAATATTCGGATCATAATAGATGTGGTGTCCTAAAGCCTGTAAACGGAAAAAGAAATCTTTGCCCTCACCGCCAATCCTTAATTCGCCTTTTACACCGGGTAAAGCCGTATTAAAACCGCCCACTTTGTCAAAAAGACGTTTTGGGACAATCATATTAGATTCGAGCGGGTACTTACCGGGTTTAAAAGCAGCTACCTGGGGTGCATAATCGAAGTTGCCCACCATCGAGGATACATAATGGCTCATCCATTCCGGTTCAGCAGGAATATACCTGGGAATGATTTTTCCTCCCAAACCACCGGAGTCAGGATGTGTATCAAAAAACTGAACAATACGGCTTAAGTAGTCGTCATTCGCAATAGCATCATCGTCCATAAAGCACAAGAGAGGAGATGTAGCTATAGCTGCTCCGGTGTTACGGGCAAATGAAGCTCCCTGTTCCTTTTCATTCAGGTAAATAACCCGCATGTCGGGATGTGTGTCTATATACTGTTTACACAGTTGTTCAGTATGATCGGTTGAATTGTTATTGGCAATGATCACTTCAAACAAATCTTTTGAAAGTGTTTGCTGGTATAAACTGTCCAGCGCCTCCGACAAATAGAGAGCCCTGTTATAGGTGCAGATGACAACAGATATCTGTACGGACATGTTCATAAACGATTCAAAGATACGAGAGCTTTCTCTACAATAGCCGGCCAGTGATACCGCTCAAAAAATGGATCAGGTGTATTGGCCTGCTGGTACGGATTGAAATTGCTCATGGCATTGGCAAACAGTTCCCAGTCGTAATCCGGAATAATCCTCATTTTATTGCCGGTTAATTGTGGTAGAATGCCTTTTGCTCCTGTTTGTGTGGTGATAACTGTCTGGTGATAGGCCAATGCTTCTACCAGTTTGGTTTTAATGCCTCCACCCAGTGTAACAGGGTTAATGGAGCAGTCTGTACCCGACATGAAAATGGATATATCATCTACAAAACCTGTTACAATAAGTTCGGGTTGCTCTTTCAATACCTTTTCCCATTGTACAGACAGGTTTTTACCACAAATAAAAATCCTAAATGACAAGCGTTGATTTCTCAGACGGGGCAGCAATTCATATACTATTACATGTAAAGCATCAATATTGGGTGTGTAATTGAGTGTGCCATTAAAGAGGAATAGGGTACAATTATGCGGTATTTTAAAATACTCAACGAGTCGTTTACGAAGGGTAGGTTTTAGATCAAGAACAGCACTGTCTAAAGAAACACCATAGGTAACAACGCTGGACTTTTTGGGATCGAGTTTCCAGTTGTCCAAGGCATAACCAAGATCTTCCTCGGTGATAAAAAAATTATGATCTGCTTTGCGGTGAACAAAACGTTCATACCGGTAATAAATTTTCCAGAAAGGTCGCTGTAAATCCCTGAAACGATAGGCTTCAATATTATGCGACCGGATCAGCATTTTTTTTCCGGTAAAAAAACGGAGGAGCAGACCCAGCCATCCAAAGTAGGAGTGTTCAATAATGATGATATCTACTTTTTGTTTGCGGATCAGCCTGATTAGTCTTATCAGGTAAACAATATTCAATAACCCTTTCCAGTGATCGAAAAGAAAGTTTTCCGTATGCGCATTTGGTATACAGTCTGTTCTGTTTTGTTTTGCTACAGCGAGTACCAGTTTGGTTTGCGTGGAGAGTTGCTTATAAAAACCCTCCACGCATTTCTGTCCACCCATTTGTGCCGGAAACACCGGATAGGAAATAATGCCGAGAACAACGGGTTGTTTCATCAGGCTTTTTCTTCTCTTTTTTTCCTGAGTGAGAAGAAGGCAGCCAATATCAATAATAGCCAGATCGGTGCTGATGTAATCACGGCTATCGTCGCACTGTTATAATAAGAGGCCGGTTTAAATTCAAATACAATGTCATGATTACCTGCTGGAACGGCAAGACCACGTAGTACATAGTTCACTTTTACAATCGGGGCTTCCTTGCCATCGATGGTGGCTTTCCAACCCCTGTCGTAGAAAATTTCACTGAATACAGCAAACTGGTTACTGTTGCTGATAGAGCGATAACGAACCACATCATTGTCATTGATGACTTGTGTAATGCTGGCTGTAGAATCGTACACAGGCGCAAACGGTACTGCATTTTTATATTGTTCTTCTACAATAGCAGTATCTGCAGGTGAAAACTGGTTCATGGCTTTCATCACAGCACCTGCATCTTTTTCATATCGGATACCCTTTACAAACCAGGCATGTCCCAGTGCCGATGGATTCACCTGTAAAGAAGGCTGACCGTTCTGTGGATTGGGAACAATCACATAACGCGTATTCAGCATATTCAACACACCCATATTCATGGGCTGTTTAGCCAATTGGAAGGTGATCAGGTCGTTGTAAATACTGAGTTTAGCCGGATGATAACCGCCTACTGAACGGTGATGGTATGCAGTGTAGGCATCTGTATAAGGATCTACTGTAAGGTTTAAAACACGTGGTTTTGTGGTGTCGCTGAGTATTTGCTGATCGATGGCCGTTGGTGCAAACTGACCTTCATTTGCGATTTCTGCCTCCTGAAAATTTCTTTCATTCAGGTAGCGCTTGCCTACGGTGAACAGATCGGCAGAACTTAAAACAAGTATGGCAATCAGCACATAAATGGTTTTCAATTTTTCTTTAATAGCCAGCCATAATAGACCCGCTGCGGCAGCGATAAATAAAATACTTCTTAGTAAATCGCTGCCAAACAATGAACGGCGATCTTCTTTAAGTGCGTTATAGAAATTATTCGCTTCGTCCTGATTGCCGCCCAATGACTGAGCTAAACCATTTTTTACAGCTTCATCATTCTTACCAATAAAATCAAATGATAAATAGAGGAGTACTGCACCTAACAAAAATGCACCGGTGATATAAATAGCTTTCTTTAAACCAGCCATCGCAACCGCTTTGTTTTTCTCTTCAAATAAAAATTGTTGCAGTGCCAAGATCCCCAGCAGTGGAAACAATAGTTGTGGAAGAATCAGTATGATACTGGGAGCACGGAATTTATTGTACAGTGGCAGGTTGTTAAACAGGAAAGTATTGAAGGAAAGTAAATTGCTTCCCCAGCTCATCACTACTGCCAATACACAAACGGCCAGTATCCACCAGCGATGCCATGTTTTCAGGTACACCAACCCGAGTATGAAAAGGAAACAAATGACAGCACCAAAATAAACAGGACCCGAAGTCATAGGCTGAGGGCCCCAGTAAGTGGACATATATCCAGCAAACGCCGCAGCCTGGTCTTCCGGAATACCTTTCTCGATGGCTTTTTTGGCAAAATTGGAATTAATATCAAGCTCGCCGCCACTGCTTCCTCCATAAATGCCGGGAACAAGGAACGTATATGTTTCTGCAATACCATAACTGCCATAATAAAAAGCATAATCAGTTTGTAGACCTTTCCGTTCTGTTGTTTTTCCGGTTGAATCGAGCGTGGTAGCATTACCGCGCATGGTTGCATTTGAATAATCTTTGGTAGTGGCCAGTGATACGATATTCGGGCCAACAGCCAATAATCCCATGGATATTGCCAGTGCTAGCGAAATACCCATGTGTTTGTAATCTTTCTGTTTGATCCATTGTATGATAAAACCAACGGTCATAAACCCGGCCATGATCAGGAAATAATAAGTCACCTGCAAGTGGTTCATGGCAATTAACAGGAAAGCAAAGAGGGCCGTTAATGCTGCTCCCCACCAATATTCTTTTTTATAGATCAGCCAAAGTGCTCCCAGTAATGCGGGCATATAACCCATGGCCTGCATTTTGGTATCGTGTCCTGCAGAAAGAATAACCGGGTCATATGTGGCATAAGCATAGGCAATACTCCCAAGTATACCAATCCAGTGTTTGGTACCGATGACCTGTGAAAGAAAATAGAAACCAATACAAAGCAGGAAAAAGTAACCAATGGGTTTGCCCATGAACAACATGAACAACTGGTGGAAATAAATAGGCGTAATAGGATTAGCTGCTTCCATGGCAATCTGGTAAGCAGGCATTCCTCCAAACAGGTTATTGTTCCATAGTGGGTAGTTGCCATGTTTTTCTTTGTAATTGAACAGATCCTGCGCCATGCCTTTCCAGTGCGATACATCTGTCTGGCTTAATACTTTTCCTTCAAGGGCAGGCTTACAAAAAATAACTGCAATAATTAAAAAGATACCCACTGCAATGACATGTGGTAATAGAGATTTCCATTGGAACTGCTTCATGCTGTTTTTTTCTAGTATCAGCAAACCTACAGGAAAAATTCTTTCATTTTTACCTGTTTGGGCTCAATTGAAAGAGTTTGATTGTATTTTGTGTAAAAACCAATCTGTTCATCAAGTATCCCGGGAATTATGAAAGGCTTTTCTTTTATGTCGCGTTTAGCATTCATCTGTAATGTATTCTTTCTGGGAGCCATGGCAGCACGTATTTTCATGCATTTGGATGAGGCGCAGGAACTTGGGTTGTTTGGAAATACAGTAGTGATTATGGGCCTGGTGCTTTCACCTATCATTAACATGGGAGTGAACCTTTGGTACCTGCTGTTGTTATTGGGTAAAAAGCAGGTAACAGGACCCTTGTGGTTACGCTTATTCAATGTATTTATTTTAATTGGACAGCTCTTTTTTTACATCATACTTCCAGCATGATACATTCCATTTTAAAAGACAAACCCACCAAACTTTTTATCAGTATTGCTGCTTTTTTTGTGGCGAATGCTTTGATCGCCGAATGTATTGGTGGTAAAATATTCTCTCTTGAAAAAATATTTGGATGGAAACCAGCCGATATGACCATTTTTGGACAAACCGGTCTTTCCTTCAATCTTACCTGTGGTGTACTGCTTTGGCCACTTGAATTTGTGATTACTGATATCGTGAATGAATATTATGGCCCCAAAGCAGTTAAACGCATCAGTTATACGGCTGTTGCTTTAATATCCTATGCCTTTATCATGTTTTATGCGGCCATGAATATCCCGCCCGCTGATTTCTGGATCGGATCAAGACAGGCAGAAGGTATACCCAATATGCAGGATGCATTTGGCGGAATATTCGGTCAGGGTATGTGGATTATTCTGGGTAGTCTCATCGCTTTTCTGGTAAGCCAGATTGTGGACGTAACTGTATTCCACAAAATCAAAAAAAGAACCGGTCAGAAATGGGTTTGGTTAAGGGCAACCGGGTCAACTTTTGTATCGCAACTGGTAGATAGTTTTATCGTATTGTTTATAGCCTTTAAAATTGGTAATGGCTGGAGCTGGAAACTGGTACTAGCCATTTGTGTGGTGAATTATTTATACAAATTCAGCATGGCTATTATACTCACACCTGTTATATACTTTGCAGAAAAACAAATTGATCGCTACCTCGGTGAAGAAACTGCCAGAAAAATGAAACTACAGGCAATGGGGAAGGAGGCTGAGTAGGAAGCTGCAAGCTGCAAGCCACAAGCTACAAGCCGCAAGTTTCTTGTAGCTTGTGGCTTGCAGCTTAAATCCTTATTGTGCTTTCAATAGCTGGATCACTATTTTATCAATCGGCAGTGTCATACTTTCTGCGTTTAATTCATCCCACTCAATCCAACGAAAAACTTCACTCTCGCCATTAGGGTCACTGATTTGATCGGGTGCAAAATCAAAAGCAGATGTTTTGGTGTTTAATAAAACAGGTTCATCTGGATGAACATAATAATAGATGGATATAATCTGGTCTTTCTGGTTGAATGCAGAGATCTGGAAAAAATCAGTGGTATAAATATGGTCGCCAATGGTTACATCCAGCCCTGTTTCCTCTTTGAATTCTCTTTTTAAACAATCTCTGGTACCTTCTCCAAATTCAAGTCCGCCGCCCGGCAATTTTGTAATGTAAGCGCCACGAATAAATTCATCACTTACCAGCAAACGTTTTTTTTCGTCTAACAAAATACCATATACACGTACATTGAACAAGGGCATACTAAAACCATTTCTTTTTCATGAAATACCAACTGATCACGACTGCAATGGCTATGGACAAACCAATGGGAACATAAAATGCATAAGAGGAGTGGGCCCAAGGGATATTGTCGACATTCATACCATACAAACTTGCTACCATTACCGGTAAGGAAAGAATAATGGTAATGGACGTAAGTCGTTTCATTACATTGTTCAGGTTATTACTGATGATGCTGGCAAATGCATCGAGTGTACTGGTAAGGATATTGGTATAAATATTCGCCATTTCAAGGGCCTGGCTGGTATCTACGATGAGGTCATTCAGGAATTCGCGTTCTTCTTCATTCAATCCAAGGAAGTTTGTTCTTTCCAGTTTCATCATCAGCATTTCGTTGCTTCTCAATGCTGTAACAAAGTATACCAGACTCTTTTGAATACGCATGAGGTTAAGCAAATCCACATTACTGTTGCTCTGGTATAAACTGGTTTCGTATTGGTTTCGTCTTTGATTAATTTCTTTCAGGAACTCCATGAAATTCTGCACCACTTTCTCAAATACCTTCAGAATCATCATGTTCTTCTTATCAGGATGTCTTTTCTGAAAAGAGTTCAGGAATTTCTTGATGGCACCATTGTCGAAAGAGTTAACAGTGATGATCTGTGTATGCGTAAGGATAATACAGATGGGTATGGTAATATAAAAAGCCTCGCTGTCGTTAAAAGAATTATTCTCTGTAGGCGTTTTTATTACAACAAATTTCACATTGTCTTCGATCTCGTAACGCGGACGTTCATCAATATCGAGTGAGTCACGTAAAAATTCGATGGGTATCTCGAGATCATCTGCCAGTTGAATAAATTCTTCTTCTTTAAATGGTGGTACCAGGTTTACCCATACACCCATTTCAGCCCTGTCGATCTCCGCAGTCTGACCATTGATATTTTTGAAGTATTGAATCATGGGATGATTGTTTGATGTCAGATGTCAGATGTCGGATATCAGATGGCAAGGAAAAAAATCTGATATCTGCCATCTCACATCACTAAATATTGATCTCTCCTTTATACACAAATTCTGCCGGACCACAGAGCCAGACGTTTTGGAATTGCTGATCGTTTATTTTGTCGAATTCGACGGCAAGATTCCCGCCTTTAGTTTTTACTTCTACACGGTTGAATCCTTTTTCATTATGTGCAAATACAATGGCGGCGGCTGTTACACCTGTTCCGCAACTAAAGGTTTCATCTTCCACACCACGTTCATAGGTACGAACAATGATGTGTTTGTTTTCAGGTTCAACAAAATTTACATTGATACCTTCTGCTATAAAATCTTTGCTGTTGCGGATGCTACGGCCTTCCTGAAAAACATCGAGTTCCATGATGTTTTGTACTGTCTTTATATAGTGTGGAGAGCCTGTATTTAATACTGCATCGCCATGGAAATCGGTTACTTCATTTACATCTTTCATCTTCAACCTGATCCATCCATGTTCATCCATTTCTGCATCGTGATCGCCGTCGATGGCCAGAAAATGATAAGTCGTTTTGTGTATGCCCATGTCATAGGCAAAACGGGTTAAGCAACGCCCACCATTACCACACATGCTGCTTTCTTTACCATCGGCATTGTAGTATTTCATTTCAAAATCGTACCCCCCCAGTGTATTCAACAACATGAGACCATCTGCGCCGATACCAAATCGTCTGTCGCAAATATGATTGATCTGTGAGGTGTTAAGATGCACGCTGCCATTGCGGTTATCAATGATCACAAAATCGTTCCCGGTGCCCTGGTATTTATAAAATTGAATCGTCATGCTTTTACTATTTGATCTGCCCGATGATATCCAGTGTATGTGTAATCAGTTTTTCCATCGTGGCTGCGCTGTCTTTACTAAATTCCTGGCTGATTCTGTTGGCAACAATAGCACTTAAACTCAGGCACTGGTGTCCCAATAATTTTCCAAGGCCATAAATGCCACTTGTTTCCATTTCAAAATTACTGATACGATGATTGCCATAGGAAAAGCCGGTAAGTCTGTCGATCAGTTCCGTATTCACTAGTCCGAGTCGTAAAATTCTGCCCTGCGGACCATAAAACCCCGGACAGGTAACGGTGATGCCATGATGAAATCCTTCTACAAAATGTTTCAGCAATGCCGAACCTGCTGTAGCGATATAGGGAGATGCAAAACCTCCGCCAATTTGAACCTGGCTGGCAAAAGCTCCCAAAATTTCGTTCTCTGCCGGATTGTTCTGCTGCTGGTAAAAGTTGAGGAGATTATCAATACCCAGTCCATGTGTACTCGCTACAAAACTGTCTACAGGAATATCTTTTTGTAATGAGCCCGAAGTACCTACACGAACGATATTCAGGTGGGAGAGTTGTGGTTTGATGGTACGTGTGTCGAAATCAATATTCACCAGCGCATCCAGTTCATTGAGTACGATATCGATATTATCTGTCCCGATACCGGTTGATACCACTGAAATTCTTTTATGGCCTACCCAGCCGGTATGTGTTACAAATTCGCGGTGCTGGTATTTGCCCTCTGTTTTATCAAAATGTTTACTCACTTCGGCAACGCGGTCGGGGTCGCCGACGGTGATGATGGTATGCGCCAGTTCTTCCGGTCTTACATTCAGGTGGTAAACAGCTCCTCTGTTATTGATTATCAGTTCACTTTCTGCAATTCTGTTCATATTCAAGACTTAATGCCGACAAATTTCGGGTTTTCGCATTTAGAATTTTGAAATTCCTTTGATTGCTTTATTTTCGCAGCCTGCTACAGAAAATGGTCCTGTGGCCGAGTGGCTAGGCAGAGCTCTGCAAAAGCTTCTACAGCGGTTCGAATCCGCTCGGGACCTCTGAAAGGATCGCATTAGCGATCCTTTTTCTTTATAAGTCATTGATTATTAATTGTAGTGATAATGCCATTTTTTGTAGTGGATTTCACGGTTGGTGATACGTGAAAACACGTAATTCCTCAAATTTTTTGAATGCATATCTGCTGTTTTTTGCTTCTTATGTAAATTTTAATCAAATTATAATCTCTCCAAAATAGCCTTAAGTGTGATCAAAAAAAACTTGTAAAAAAGGTAACTTAAATACGATATATTTCATTTATAATCAAATATTTAGATATTAATTACTAGATCTATTTTTGGCCAGTCAGGAGAGGTGGATTGCATGTTTCCGAAAACCTTAGCGTTAAACATATTTATTAATTCGAATATGTATGAAAAAAAAAGTGCATCATGTTTGCAGTTCTGACGCATTTCGATTAGTTTTGGATTTCATTAACAAAAGCTAACGATTGTTCATTGTGCAAACTGGATTGTGCTGAGCTCTGTTAAAATTCGAAAATCCTCTGACTAACCATCGCTTGAATTCCTTTATCCACTGATCAGCAAAACTGATTTTTCTTTTATCCTGTGTAGCCTCAACAGAAAATCGCTGTTGATAAAATCAACCAGTGCAATTAGAACTAATTATGCGCCTTTTTACCAGAAAGAGAATTCTTACAGCCTTCTTCACCTCATTATCATTAATGATTTCAGTTACCGCTATGAGTCAGTTGACTGCAGGCGGACTCAGCTTTGATGGCGTGAATGATAAAGTGCGTGTGATCAGAGCCACTACACCTCCCCCAAGTAATACTGCCATTGGTGATACCTCATTCAATATCAGTGATGTAATCACAATTGAATCATGGATCTATCCAGAAAGTGGTGCCGCTAACAACGTACAGTCTGTATTGGCCAAATCACAAAAATCTCCAACCGCAGCGCAAACCGGATACATTTTCCCTCGTACAAACGATAACTGGAACAATATTGCTTTTCTGATCAACTTTAATGGACTTGGATGGAGGCAGTTAATTGCTCCTTTCCCAGGTAAAGACAGTTGGCACCATGTAGCCGCCACATATGATGGGGCTTATATGCGTATATATGTTGATGGGGTGCTTGCTAACCAGATGGCCATTACCGGTACTATTACGGTTAATACAAATCCCTTAACCCTCGGTTATCAGAACGGATATACCAACGAATATTATAAAGGTAAACTTGACGAAGTACGAATTTGGAATCGTGCCTTAAATCCCTGTGAAATTGCCGCTAATAGAAATTGTGAGATTACTGACATGCACAAACTGGTGGCTTATTATAAATTTAACCAGGGTTTATTGGGTGGTGTAGCCAATCTCCTGGAAAATAAATTAACTGATTCGGGGCCGAATGCTAACCATGGTGAACTGGTTGATTTTGGTTTACTGAGCGCTATCTCTAACTGGACCAACGGTGCAGTAACCAATGGCGTTTCATGTGTTCCCTTTGCGCCTCCCGCTGTAACAATAGGAAGTAATGCACCTTCTATAGCAGTTGGTGGAAGATTGGAACTTGCGGCATCAGGTGGTGTCAGTTATTCTTGGACTGGTCCGAATGGTTTTACTTCTACAGACCAGAACCCTGTTATTGATAATATGTCTCTTTCAAATGCAGGGTTATATACAGTAACGGTAACAGCAGCTTCCGGTTGTTCTGTTCCTGCAAGTATTACCATTCAGGTTTCCACACCTGCACGTGCATTGAATTTTGATGGAGTTGATGATTTTGTAAATATTCCGAATAGTAATTCATTGAATCCCGGAACAGGTATCACCATTGAAACATGGGTATATCCTACAGATGGGATTACACCTTCTCAGAGTGTAGTCGGAAAATCTACGGAACAGCAGAGAGGTTATATTTTCCCACGTACTGATGATGGGTGGAAATCATTTTCCTTTTATGTACACCTTGTTGGACAGGGTTGGAATATCATATCAGCCACCTATCCAAGTGTGAATGAATGGCATCATGTTGCCGCTACATATGATGGCTTTGTCATGAAGATTTATCTTGATGGGGAATTAAAAGCAACAAAAGAAGTAATCGGTACCATTTCATCAAATGAGAATCCGGTAACCATTGGTGGTCAGCCTGGATTTAGTAGCGAATTTTTTGCTGGTAATGTAGATGAAGTGCGTATCTGGAGCCGTGCATTGGATGAGTGCGAAATTGATAACAACATGAGTTGTCAGCTTAATCCTGCTATACAATCAGGACTGGCTGCTTATTATCGTTTTAATAAAGGATTGATTGGCGTAAATAACACAAATGTTACCACTGTTGAAGATGAGAGTGGGAATAACAATAATGGTAGCCTTACAAGTTTTGGTCTGACCAGCGTTTTTTCCAACTGGACAACCGGTAATGTAGGTGACGGGATTTGTGCTCCTTTCACACCTATTCCGTCTACTGCTACTGTGAACGGCCCTATTTTAGAAGTAGGAAATACGATCCGTTTGGCTTCCTCAGGAGGAACGAGTTATTCATGGACGGGTCCAAACAGCTTTACCTCCAATCAGCAAAACCCTACAATCCCCAACGCACAAACCAATAATTCTGGCCTGTATACAGTAACAGTAGCAAGCGGTTCATGTAGCAGTACAGCCAGTGCCAATATTACAGTAGCATACAAGGCTGGTACACTCGATTTTGATGGTAATGATGATTCTGTATTGGTTGCTCACAGCAATTCATTAAACATCAGCCAGAATATTACCCTTGAATCATGGATTTACCCTACTGATGATACAAGGGCGATCCAGAATGTAATGGGTAAATCAACCGCTAAAGATAACAACGGCTATATTTTCCCACGTACGGATGATGGCTGGAAAACGATCTCTTTCTTCCTCCATTTGAATGGTCAGTGGAAAGTATTAACAGCCAATTATCCTGGTATCAATCAGTGGCATCATGCTTCTGCTACCTACGATGGCTATTTCATGCGTATTTATATTGATGGTGTTCTGGCTGCATCTACAGAAGCTTCAGGTGAAATAACTACCAATACCAATAACCTCGTATTTGGTCAGCAGATTGGTTTTGTGGAATACTATAAAGGAAAAGTAGAAGAAGCTAAAATCTGGAACAGGGCACTGAACCAGTGTGAGATTATAAATAACATGAATTGTGAATTGCAGCCCGCTCAAACTGGACTGGTTGCATATTACAAGTTCAACCAGGGATATGTAAATGCCCCAAATACAACTGAAACCAATTTAATCGATGCAAGTACCAATGGTAACAATGGTGTTCTGGGCGGTTTCGCATTGAATGGCCTTTCTTCAAACTGGTCTGAATTTAAAGTAAACGGTACCTGTTCAACATATTCAGAACCTCCAGTAACTGCGCAGTCCAATGCTGCTGTGTTTGGAATTGGTAGCACTATACGTTTGTTTGCAAACGGTGGTACAGCTTATGCATGGACTGGTCCGAACAGCTTTACAGCGAATGTGCCTGATCCTTTCCTCATGAATGCCCAGGCTGTTAACACCGGTACATATACTGTTGCAGTTCCTTTCATTAATTGTACGATCTACAGAAGTGTACGTTTAACTGTAACGCCATTACCAGCCATACAGGCCAACGGACCTACTACCATCTGCCCATCATCTAATGTTCAGTTGTCTATTTCAACTGTTGGTACAACTTATCAGTGGTACCTGAATGAAGTGGCCATTCCTAATTCGAATGCAGCAACTTATCCGGCAACACAAACAGGTAGTTATACAGTAGGTGTAACCGTGAATGGTAACCTGCAGATATCTGCCCCAATCAGTGTAACGGTTGTAGATAATCTGGCTCCGGTTCCAACTGTTGCTTCATTACCGTTATTATCTGGTAGTACAGGGGTACCCATTACATTCCGCCCAACAGCCAATGATAATTGTGTAGGACTGGTTACAGCAACCACCAGCAATCCATTGGTTTATACCATTGCCGGCACCTATACTATTACATGGAATTATACGGATGGTAATGGTAATAACTCTTCTCAGACCCAGCAGGTTGAAATCGTTAAATCTGATGTAACTGCTCCGGCAATGACAGCCCCTGCTAATATTACAGTTAATTGTACTGCTGTTCCTGCACCTGCAACTGTGGTTGCGATTGATGAAACAGACGGACCGGTTGCTGTTAGCTTTAGTCAGGTAAGCACACAAGATGCCAATCCGAATAATATTGGTCACTATAATTATACCATCACCAGAACATGGACTGCCACCGATGCAAGTCTGAACACCGCAACTGTTGCTCAGGTAATTACGGTGGTTGATAATGCAGCTCCTGTATTTGGTTCAATGAATAATATCACTGTAAATGCCACTACAAATGGTGCCAATGTAAACTATACAGTAAATGCTGTTGATGCATGCGGAAGCCCAATTGTGTACACTTACAGTATGCCTTCTGGTTCATTCTTCCTGATTGGTACAACTACTGTAAATGTTACGGCGAAAGACGTAGCTGGAAATACAGCAACAGCTAGTTTCAATGTTGTAGTGGTAGATAACCAGGCACCGGGCATTACGGCTCCAGCCAATGTAACGGTAAATGCCAACCCGGGTGTTACTTATGCAACTGCTGTTGCTCTGGGTATGGCTACTGTATCTGATAACAGTGGATCTGGTGTAGTGATTACCAATAATGCACCTGCACAGTTCCCATTAGGACAAACAACGGTTACCTGGACTGCAACTGATGCTGCCGGTAATGCAGCCACTGCTACTCAGTTGGTAACAGTAGTGGATGCTGAATTGCCAACCATTACAGCGCCTCCAACAGTAATCACTGTTACAAATAATAACCAGGCATTTGCTTCAGGTGTAAACCTGGGTACGGCTACAGCCGCTGATAACAGTGGTGCTGTAACTGTAACCAATAATGCACTGGTACAATATCCAATGGGTACAACAATTGTAACCTGGACTGCAACCGATGCAGCAGGTAACAAAGCAACAGCTACACAATTAGTTATTGTAGAAGACAAACAGGCTCCTGCACTGGCCGGACCATCTAATAAAGTAGTAAATACCAATGCAGGTGTGAATTATGCCTCAGGTGTAAACCTGGGTGCAGCATCTGCAACAGATAATAGTGGTGGATCTGTTACTATTACAAACAATGCTCCTGCTCAATACCAGTTAGGTGCTAACAATGTTACCTGGACTGCTACTGATGCTTCAGGAAACAGCACAACTGCGGTACAGGTTATCACGGTAGTAGATGCTGAGCCACCAGTAATTACAGGAGTAACCAATGTTGTGGTGAATGCAGCTCCTGGTACAAATACAGCAACAGTTACATCACTTGGTAATCCCCAGGCAACTGATAATGTTCAGTTGGTATCACTTACCAATAATGCAACAGGTACAGTATATAATATAGGTACTACCAGTGTTATCTGGACAGCCATTGACGCTGCCGGAAACACCACTACAGGTGTGCAACTGGTGATCGTGAAAGACATCACTGCACCGGTACTGCAAGGTGTGCCAGCCAATGTAACGGTAAGTTGTGGAAATATTCCTGCAGCAGGTACCGTAACAGCTTCTGATAATTATGATGCACAGGTAACAGTTCAACTTACTGAATCAAGTAACAGAGGAACCAATCCTGCGCAGGCTAATTACTATAATTACACCATTACAAGAACATGGACAGCTACAGACGCAGCCGGAAACAGTACCAGTGAAACAAGAACGGTAACCGTAAGCGATACAGAAGCGCCAGTACTTTCACAACCGGTAAATATTGCGGCAAACAGTGCAGCAAGTATTTGTGGAGCAACTGTAAACTATACAGTGAGCGCAACTGATGCATGTGCAAGTCCGATCACTTATACTTATAGCCAGGCTTCAGGAACTGTATTCCCTGTTGGTGTAACAACGGTAACAGTAACGGCAAGAGATGCCAGTGGAAATACAGTTTCAAGCAGCTTTACCGTAACCATCACCGATAACCAGGCGCCGGTAATTACGGCTCCGGCAAATATTAGTGTGGTAGCTGGTTCGGCTATCAATCTTGGAACAGCTACCGCTACTGATAATTGTGGAATACCTGTTATTACCAACAATGCACCAACAACTTATCCAGTAGGTGTAACAGTGGTTACATGGACAGCAACAGATGCGGCTGGTAATACAGCTTCAGCTACACAAACTGTAACGGTAACCAACCCGACTTCATGTAGCAGTTCTATCACTGTAACTCCTGAAAACACAGTATTTACCGGTGGTATTCCAACCAATATTTATATCGGATATGGACCACAAAAAGTAACACTGAAAGCAAATGCAGCAGGTGGTACATCATACACTTACACATGGAGAGCTGTAGCAGGTAATGGTACACTCAGCAGTACAACCAGTTCACAGCCGGTATTTGCACCAACTACATCGGGTAACTATACATTCGAAGTAACCGTTAGGGCACAAAACGGATGTGTATCTACCAGTACTGTAACCATCTGTGTAAAAGATATCAGGGTGAAAGAGCAGGATGATGATAAGTGTGATCATAAATCGCACAGTTCTAAAGACTGTAAACATGGTAAACATAACCATGGAAAATGTGATCACAAATCACACAGTAAAGACAAGTGTAAGGATAAATATGATGATGGCGATGATGATAATGATGAGTGTGATCACAAGACCCATGACTATAAAAACTGTAAACACAAAGGTCACAGACACAATAATTGTGATCACAAATCGCATAGCTCATCGTCTTGCAAAAACAAATACAATAGCCAGGATAACGACGACCACGATGAGGATGACGAAGATGACAGCAATTATAAGGTATACCTCTGTCATGTGCCTCCGGGTAACGCAGGTAATCCGCAAACACTCAAAGTCAGTATCAATGCAGTAGCTGCACACCTGACTAACCATCCTGGTGACAGACTGGGTTCATGCGCTGACCAGGGTTGTGCGGTAACGCCTCCACCGGCTCCTGTATGTACCAGCAGTATTACGGTTGTACCTGAGAATACTACTTATACTGGTGGCGTACCAACAAACCTGTACTTAGGTTATGGACCTCAGAAAGTAACATTACAGGTAAATGCAAGCGGAAGCACTGGCTATAGTTATAGCTGGAGAGCATTGTCTGGTGGTGGTATATTAAGTAATACAACAAGCGCTCAACCTGTATTCACACCGTCAAACGAAGGTTACTATACATTCGAAGTAAAAGTAACTGCGCAGTCGGGTTGTACCAGCACAAGTCAGGTAAGTATTTGTGTGAAAGATATCAGGGTTGAAGATGATTGTAACGACTGGGGCTGGTATTCATGGTTGTACAGCTACTACAATGGCAGCAACAGTAATACACAAAAAGTATATATCACCAGAAGAAATGGCAATAGCAATAACTATAATGTGATGGAAGTGAAGACCAGTGATGTTGCCTCACATTTACAACGCTATCCGAATGATATACTTGGAAAAGGATTAGGTGGTTGTGTGTCAAATGCTGCTACAAGTACAGGTGCCCTTGGTAACACAGCTACGGCAACCGAAGAAACTGTATCAGTAAAAGCTACAGTGAAACAAAGTCAGACTGAAACCAGCGAAGACCTGAAACTCACTGTAATGGGTAACCCAAGCAGAACCTTGTTTACAGTTAAGATCGAAAGCAAACATAACCAGCCGGTACAGATCAGGGTATTTGATATGTATGGAAGAGCAGTTGAAGCCAAAGCCAACCAGTTACCTAACAGTACAGTTCAATTTGGTCAGAACCTGAGCACTGGCACTTATTATGCAGAATTTACACAGGGAAGCCGCAGAAAAGTGGTTCAACTGATGAAAGTGAAATAATTTCAACTTGTTGATGTAACCCCATCATCTTTTAGAAACCTGTCCAGAAAAACCCCAAAGAGAAGAGCAGTTCCGTAGGAACCGCTCTTTTTCTTTTTATGGGAATGATGAACTGGTAGCAGCCTAACTACGTATCAAAAATTTTTAAACGACACCCTTGTAGTGCATTCAGTACGCACCTGTTTGTAGGTGTGCTGAAATACCTGATTTTGCTGCACCTTCCACTACAAATATCTTTTTCTTCTTTCCACTGATCGGATTGGATAACTGCCCTGGTGCATAGTAATGTTTTTTATAATGTAGTACCGTTGCTACCATACCGGTTTTCGCTACTACTACTTTTTCACGGATGCTGTTATAGGCCAGAGGAGCACTGTGAAGTCACTTTGTATTGTATAATCCAAAGCGACACCAGCCCTTATGCAAAACAGCAAAACATCTTATCAAAGATCAACACCTCTGTTGAAAGCAGGGCTGTTGATATGGATAATGATGATTTGTTTTCTTGTAAGTGCATCAACTACCGATAGCACGTTACATGCAGGTAATAAGCCGGTATTAAACAGCAGCAGTCTCTGTATCAATACAGAACTTACTATGTACGCTGTTTCTCCAAAAGTGGAACGTATTGACTGGAAACACAACGGTCAATTACTACATACCTCATTTACGCCTGCTTTAATAAAAACGGTAGCAGGTGTAGGAGAGGGTGTTGAAGAGGACCAGTTCAGGTTTCCAACCGGTATTGCAGTAGATACCGACGGTAATATATATGTAGCCGACCAGTTTAATCACCGCGTACAGAAATGGGTACCCGGTGCATCTAATGGTATTACCGTTGCAGGTCTGGCCGGACAGGGAGACGGTGCCGATCAGTTGAATTATCCAATGGCAGTGGCTGTAGATAAAAAAGGAAATCTTTATGTAAGTGATGCGGCCAACAGCCGTATACAAATGTTTACACCCGGCTCGTTTATTGGTATTACAGTGGCAGGTGGTAATGGCAGGGGTAACGGAGCCGGACAATTCAATATGCCTTTTGGTATTTGCCTGGATGAGGCAGGAAATATTTATGTAGCCGATAATTATAACCATCGTATTCAACGCTGGGCTCATGGAGCAACTGCCGGTGTTACGGTTGCGGGCGGTAATGGAAAGGGGAATGCAGCCAACCAGTTACAATACCCCAGTAGCGTAAAAATCGATAAAAACGGAACACTATTTATTGCAGACGCGGCCAACGACAGAATACAGGCCTGGAAAAATGCAGCATCAACTGGTATTACAGTGGCAGGTGGAGCCGGAAGAGGTAAAGGAATGGGACAATTATATTTTCCTACCGATATTGTTATCAATGCAGCAGGTGATCTGTTTATTTCCGATCAGACCAATCAGCGTATTCAGCGCTGGACACCCGGCGCCAAAACAGGTATTACGGTTGCAGGCGGAAATGGCCAGGGTAATACGATGAATCAATTTAATTATCCTTATGGATTGTGTATAGATGCAGAAGATAATATTTATGTGGCCGATCAGTACAACCACCGCATACAGTTCTTTCAGAATCCTGAATCAACAACCAGGTATAGTTTTCGTTTGAAAGCAACACGCCCCGGTATATACAATGCTGATATCGTATATAGAAACGGAAAAACAGAAGTGTCAGATCCGATTGAAATTCGTGATCTGCCATCTGTAGCACCCATTGTATCAGCTGCATTGTTTTGCACTGGGAAAGAATACCAGTTAACAGTAGAAGCCAAAGACGGTAAATGGATGAGCAGTAACAGCGCCATTGCGGAGATAAGTGAAAAAGGATTGCTGTTGGGAAAACAAAACGGACAGGCAGTGATTTCCTATGAAATTAAAGATCTGTTTGGTTGTGTAAATACAGTATCAAAAGCCATTGAAGTAAAAGCTTCACCGGTATTGCCACCTTTGACATTGGCACCTGAACTTTTACTACAGTCAACTGGCGCATCATTCAACACACAACAGATTTGTGCAGGGAGCAGTACAGCATTAAGCAACATCTTATTACCAGGTAAGTGGTACAGCAGTGATAGTAATATCGCTATAATCGAAGCAGGAAAGATTCAGGCTATCCGGCCAGGAGAGGTGGTTATTTCATACAGGGCAGAAAATGAAGGCTGTGTGTCTGAAAGCAAAAATACTTTTGTGGTTTTGGCTCCTTCAAATGCACCTGTTATACAGGGGTATAACAAAATAACAACCGGTTATACAGCGCAATTAAGTGTAGGTGCAGTTCAGGGAATATGGAGCAGTGAGGTAGCACAAATCGCAACGGTTGATCAGCGTGGATACGTTAAAGCTGATCGTCCGGGTACCACAGTTGTGTCATTCGAAACAATAGATCAGCAAGGGTGTAAAGTAAAAACAACCATCCCTGTAACAGTTCAACCTGCAGCACCATTGGTGAAAGATGCCAGTTACGATCAAGCTGCACAACAAGCTTTTATTCGCTTCGATCATCAGGTAACTGCTAAAGCAGGTACCTCATTACAATTCTTTGAAACAGCTTCGCCTAATGCAAAACCCATAGATCCATTGGTGAAAAATACAGCAGGCAATTACAGATTTTGGGTGGCGAGTGTAGAGAATGGTGTAGCGAGTCAGCGGGTCGCTTTTGCTGTAAACATTGAGCAGACTGCTACAACAGAAAAATTGGCGCCTGTTATTTTGGGTAATCCAGCTACCAGTTACTTCACCGTACAGCTCAAAAGCAGGCTAACCAATCTGCCCATATCCATGCGTATTGCTGATATGAATGGGAGGCTGGTGGAACAACGCCAGTCATTATCTGCCAACAGCACCATCCAGTTTGGACAAGCGTATGCAGCCGGACAATATATCGTTGAATGGACACAGGGTACAGAACGTAAGGTTGTTCAGTTGGTGAAAATGGGAGCAGGCAGGGTAGCGGCTACTAGCTCCCAGCTTCTAGCTGCTAGCCTAAAATAAAATAGAAGAACTCTTAAATAAGTATTTTATCGGATACTATAAAATGGGAACATCTTCTTGTAGCTGGCAGCTTGCAGCTCAAAACGCACAGCTCCTTAAAAATCTTTAGCTTCGCAGCCTAAGTTTTTCATCATGAAATATTCTCAACAGATAGGTATAGCGGCAGCTATCGGATTAATTGTATGTTGTTTCTTTCCCTGGAGCATTATCATCAGTAAAAACCTGAGTGTTTCCGGTTTTGCTGCAGAAGGTACCAGTTTTGGAAGACCAGGTTTATTTCATCTGATTTTTTGCTCAGCGGCTGTTTTGTTTTTTATGATTCCACGTATCTGGGCCAAAAGAACCAATGTATTTGTAGGAGCCGTTAACCTGGCTTGGGCCATTCGTAATTATATACTCGTATCAAGTTGTATGTTGGGAGAATGTCCTGAAAAACAACCTGCACTTTATGCCATACTGGGCTGCGCCATTGTTATACAATTAATGGTACTTTTTCCTAAGATGCCCGTTGGGGGGAAGAAATAACGAACAGAGAAACAGAGGAATTTCGAATGTCGAATAATTTTGACCTTACTTCCTCTGTTCTTCTGTTTCTCTGTTCTCCTGTTACCCCAAGGTTTCCAACGATCGGCCAATAATATTCACCGCTTCTTTCACCTGCTCTGCTGTGATGAGCAGTGGAGGAGCAAAACGAATTTTATCGCCATGTGTGGGTTTGGCGAGTAAACCGTTTTCTTTCAGTGCCAGACAGAAATCCCAGGCTGCATCAGCTTTTGGGTGTTCAATTACTATGGCATTTAGTAATCCTTTACCCCTGATTGTTTTGATAAAAGGCGACTGTAGTTGCTGAAGTTCCGATCTTAATAAATCGCCCATTACGGCAGCATTTTCAGCCATTTTTTCTTCTTTTAATACAGTGAGCGCTTCCATGGCAACAGCACAGGCGAGTGGATTACCCCCATAGGTTGAGCCATGTTCGCCTGGTTTAATATTCAGCATAATATCATCATTGGCCAGTACTGCAGAAACAGGTAATACACCACCGCTCAATGCCTTGCCCAATACAAGTATATCAGGTTGCACATTTTCATGATCACAGGCCAGCATTTTTCCCGTACGTGCAAGTCCGGTCTGTATTTCATCAGCAATAAACAATACATTATATTCCGTACATAGTGATCTTACTTTAGTTAAGTAGCCATCATCTGGTACTACCACGCCGGCTTCTCCCTGAATGGGCTCAACCATAAAAGCGGCTACGTGTTTGTCCTGGAATGCTTTTTCCAAAGCGATGGTATCATTGTAAGGAACAAGCTCAAATCCGGGCATATACGGCCCAAAACCTTTATAACTGCTGGGGTCATTGGAGGAAGAAATGGCAGCCAGTGTTCTTCCCCAGAAATTGCCTTCTGCAAAAATGATCTTGGCCTTGTTTTCCGGCACACCCTTTTTAGTATAAGCCCATCTGCGGGCTAGTTTAATGGCCGTTTCCCCACCTTCCACACCGGTGTTCATGGGCAGCACTTTATCGTATCCGAAATAGGAACTGATGAAGCGTGCATATGCTCCCAACAGGTTATTGTGAAAAGCACGGGAAGTAAGCGTAAGTTTTTGTGCCTGCTCGGTCAGTGCACGAATAATACGTGGGTGACAATGCCCCTGGTTCACGGCGGAATAACCACTCAGAAAATCGTAATAGCGTTTGCCATCCACATCCCATAAAAAAACACCCTGTCCTTTTTCCAGTACTACCGGAAGTGGGTGATAGTTGTGTGCACCGTATTGTTCTTCCAACTGCAAATACGCAGCGGTATTGGCTGAAATAGTATGAGTAAGCATAAATTGCTTCTTATTGGTAAGTAAAAAATAGTGTCGGTAAAAAAAATTACATGCAAAACATCCTTAGAGAAAAGGATGGTCAAGAAAATCAAGATTGAGGAGAAGAAAACGCATGTCTTATATATATGCTGGCAAGATACGGACAAATGTTGACATGAAGAGGATGGTTAACTGCCGATTTACAAACGACAATCAATAATGCTTAAAATTGCGTATTTTCAAATCACAATTTTTTAGCATGCCAAAATTTTTGAAAATAACATTGCTGGCCCTGACACTGTCTATTATTGGATTTAGCAGTTATGTATTTATCTCCGGAAAAACTTTTCTTTTTACTGCTATCCGATACAATTTTGCCAACATAGATGACTACAAGAAATTCAGTAACAATGAAGTGGCTGTAGCCGCTCCACAACCCTGGAACGAAGCTGCCGATTATAACAAAATAGCATACCCCGATTCATTGAACGCACTACTGGAAGAGCTGGGCTCTGTAGGATTACTGATGATAAGAGATAACCAGGTTGTATTTGAGAAATACTGGAAAGGATATAGCGATAGTTCTAAATCAGGTTCATTCTCTGTTGCTAAAAGCATTACCAGTATATTAATCGGAGTTGCGTTAAAAGAAGGAAAAATAAAATCGCTTGAAGAACCGGTAGGGAATTACCTGCCCGAGTTTAAAGAAGGAGATAAGGCAGCCGTTCGAATCTTAGACCTGCTTACCATGAGTAGTGGAACAGACTGGGACGAATCGTATTGGAACCTGTTTTCTGTAACCTCAGAAGCTTATTATGGGCATGATGTCTATGCAGCAGCAACCGGCGTAAAAATGAAAGACAAACCCGGCACCCTTCATTCTTATAAAAGCGGAGATACCCAGTTGCTGGGACTTTTACTGGAGAAAGCAACCGGACAAAGCCTGAGCGATTATGCATCTCAAAAACTCTGGCAGCCCATGGGCGCAGAGCATCCTGCCTTGTGGAGTACCGATAAAGAGAATGGACATATTAAAGCTTACTGTTGTTTTAATTCAAATGTGCGCGACTTTGCACGTATAGGCAAACTGATGCTGGATAGTGGTAAATGGAATGGTACAGCCATCATTGATAGCAGCTACTGGGCTCATTCTGTTAAACCCTGTGGTATTACTGATTTGAAAGGAAAGTCATGTGATTACTATGGATACCAGTGGTGGCTGGATCCTGTTAACCCTGAAGTGTTTTATGCAAGAGGTATATTGGGGCAGTACATCATTGTTATTCCCTCTAAAAAAACAATCATTGTACGCTTAGGCGAGAAAGCCTCAAAAATCCGCGAAAGAACCGTTCCGAAAGAAGTAAGATACCTTATTAACTGGGGAATTGGAAAATGAAAGGAGTGAATCGTCAATGATGAATGGAAAAATAGTCAAGACTTTTGTACCCTATTCTTTTTTAGGAAGCTAGTGGCTGGTAGCTTGTGGCTTGCAGCTTGTCTCTTGCCTCTTTCTCCCTATTTTCGCAACTAAACCATTTGTCATTGTCTCTGCCGTCTGTAGCTATTGTTATCCTGAATTATAATGGAAGGAATTACCTGGAAACTTTTCTTCCAGCTGTATTGGCATCTGCGTACTCAAACAAAAGAGTGATAGTGGCCGACAATGCATCGACAGATGATTCTATGGAATTGGTAAAAAACAATTATCCATCTGTTGAATGTTTATACAATCTCACCAATGAAGGTTTTGCCGGTGGATATAACTGGGCACTTAAACTGGTGCAGTCAGATTATTATGTATTACTCAATTCGGATGTATCTGTAACTGCCGACTGGATAGATCCCATTATTACACTGATGGAGGCAGATAAAAGTATAGCCGCCTGTCAACCCAAAATATTATCCTATCACCAGCCTGAATTATTTGAATATGCCGGTGCTGCCGGTGGCTGGATCGATAGTCTGGGTTATCCTTTTTCGCGCGGACGTGTATTTGATGTTTGTGAGAAAGATGAGGGGCAGTACAATGATCCGCAGCCTGTTTTCTGGGCATCGGGAGCAGCCATGTTTGTAAGGGCAAAAGTATACCATGAGCTGGGTGGACTCGACGACAGTTTTTTTGCGCATCAGGAAGAAATCGATCTCTGCTGGCGCATGCAATTAGCCGGTTACAGGATCATGAGTTGTCCGCAGTCTGTTGTGTACCATGTTGGAGCGGGCACATTGCCAAGGGGTGGGCGTAAAGTATTCCTGAATTTCAGGAACAATTTGCTGATGCTGGGTAAGAACCTTGCCTGGACAGAGAAAATATGGAAACTGCCTTTGCGTTTTACATTGGATGGCATATCTGGCTGGAAAGGATTGCTGACAGGTGATACAGCATTTTTCAAGGCCATTGTAAAAGCACATTGGGCCGTGGTAGGTATTTGGTGGAAAAGAGGGTTTGGGGGGAAACAGTTGAAGCCAAAATCGATGAAACAGTTGGAGGGCGTGTATTTGGGCACGATTGTATGGAAGTATTTTATCAAGAAACAGACCCGTTTTCAGGAAATTATTGGCAGAAAGATTTTATAATCAAACCTGCTGCCTTATTTTTGCAAAGCAATTCAAAAATATGTCGAACGAACAACAAGCTGCACAGGAAAAAGACTTCACCAGAAACTGGGTGAATTCATCACGTTTTCTTTTCTATCTGCAAGTGTTTTGTATCCTTGCTTTTGTTTTAGGTGGATGTTATCGTCTGTATAACCAGCGCTACAAAGGGAAACCCGATGTAGAGGTACAGGGAAGCAGTAAATACAACCCTGAATACAAATAAAAAATCCATAAAAAATTTTGTCAGGAGCTGTAGAATCCTATTTTTGCACTCCCGATTTAGTTCTTATATCGATTGCGGAAGTAGCTCATTTGGTAGAGCACGACCTTGCCAAGGTCGGGGTGGCCGGTTCGAGCCCGGTCTTCCGCTCAGCATTCCCGTCCGTCATGCGTGACGGGATTTTTTTTGACCACCTGCCCTGGTGGTGGAACTGGTAGACACGCAGGACTTAAAATCCTGTTCGCCGAAAAAGCGAGTGCGGGTTCGATTCCCGCCTGGGGCACAAAAAGTCGTTCATTTTTGAGCGACTTTTTTGTTTTCAGGAAAGACGGGTTTGATTCCCGTACCGGGTACCCTCTGATCAACCCCTGCAACTGATTAAACTAACATTAACAATTCTCTCTATGTAAAAACAGTGAGCCTGCATTTCAATACAAACACACTGCTATGTTTTTGTCAAAGAAAAGCTGGATGGTTATTGTATGCTGTATCATTTTTTCTACGTTATTATTTGCACAACCCGTTTTCCATTCCCGTCTGGCAGATGCTGCGCTTACACTTACCCAACAAAAAGTAGTCTATGATCTTTCATACTTTTCCATCGCTTATCCCAACGGAGATGTACCCCAGGATCGAGGTGTTTGCACCGATGTCATCATTCGTGCCTACAGAAAACTAAATATCGATTTGCAGGCATTGGTGCATGAAGATATGCGTACCCATTTCAGTCAATACCCACATGCATGGGGACTGAGCAGACCTGATAAAAATATTGATCACAGAAGGGTGCCCAATCTCATGGTATTTTTTAAACGTTCAGGCGCTTCGTTACCGGTTACCGATCATGCAGCCGATTATCAACCCGGAGACATTGTTTGCTGGTCTTTAAGACGGGGCATGAAACATATAGGGCTGGTTGTGAAAGCAAGATCGGCAGATGGAAAAAGACATCTCATGGTACATAATATTGGCGACGGACAGGTACTGGAAGATTGTTTGTTTAGTTATCCCATCATCGGACATTACAGGTATGCCCGGTAATCCATCTTTCATCAATTTCCTGTAGGTTTGATATATGGCAATCGTCTTATTCGATTCAATCAACCGCAACGCATTGTTTCCCCTCACCAAAACCAGGTCTGTGGCTCATTTACGTATGGGTATCTGGACCATGGCAGAACGATGGCAACAGCTAACCGGCATGTCTGTACACATACATACCGAGGCCTACCTGCAGGATTTATATACAGTTCCTGGTGCAGGGGAACATATCTGGATTGATGCGGCTCTTTTACCCTCACAAGATTTAATAGATAAAATACAGGGACTATCAAACGGCTCCTGTTGGGCCGATGAAAAAGGACTGATCATTGGTAAAACGGATATGGCTTTTGCTGATTTTGATGCAACAAAAAGTATACAACCATTTACGCTGATACATGATCACCCATTATCCGAACGCATTGAATACCCATGGCAACTGATGCAGTGGAACGATCGCATGCTTCGTTTCGATTTTGAAAAGATTACCAGGGGACGCCAATCAGCAACCTTATCTGCTACCAACAAACTCATCAATCCCGGTCAGATTTTTATAGAGGAGGGAGCCCGCATTGAACACTGCATACTTAATGCATCTACCGGACCCATCTATGTGGCAAAAAATGCGGAGCTCATGGAAGGTACTGCCATCAGGGGGCCTTTTACCATTGGAGAACATTCAGTTGTAAAAATGAACAGTCGTATTTATGGCGCCACTACTTTAGGTCCTTTTTGTATGGGTGGAGGAGAAATCAAGAACAGTATTATGATGGGGTATTCCAATAAAGCACATGATGGTTATATGGGCGATGCTGTAATAGGTGAGTGGTGTAACTGGGGAGCCGGTACCAGTAACAGCAACCTGAAAAATACAGCAGGTATGGTTAAAGTATGGAACGAAGCTGCCAATACTTATCTCGATGCAGGATATAAATGTGGCGTAATCATGGGCGATTATACACGCACAGCCATCAATTCATCCATCAACACAGGAACGGTAGTTGGTATTTCGTCGAATGTATTTGGTGATGGGTTGCTGCCCAATATCATCCCCGATTTTAGCTGGGGATGTAAAGGGATAAAATACAATATGGATAAAGCTTTGAACGATATTGATAACTGGAAGAAACTCAAGAGTGCTACTTTAACTGAAGCAGAAAAAAAGATACTGATACATCTAAATGAAAAATAATTTCTGTGTCCTTCTGTGACTTCAGTGGCATTTAATTGCCACAGAGAACACAGAGAAACACAGAAGAAAACACTTATTTTCGCCATCTCAAAAAACAATTCAATGAGGAAACAAATAGCCGCCGCCAACTGGAAAATGAATCTATCCATTACAGAAGGAGAACAATTGCTCGATCAGTTATTGTCGAATCATTATGCATTGAATGAAAACAGGCAGGTGGTATTTGCAGTTCCGGCTCCCTACCTGGCCATGGCACAGTCCAAAGTTTCTGGTAGTGCACATATAGCCGTGGCTGCACAGAATTGTTACAGTAAAAAAAGCGGTGCGTATACAGGAGAAATTTCTGTGTTGATGTTACAGTCACTTCAGGTTTCTCACGTAGTATTAGGACACTCTGAAAGAAGAGAATATTTTAACGAGAGCAACCATTTCCTTGCCGAAAAAGTAAATATAGCACTGGAACATTCCATCACACCCATATTCTGTTGTGGAGAACCTTTACAAATCAGAGAAGCAGGTACACAGAATACATATGTAGCAAAACAATTGGAAGAATCTCTGTATCACCTTACTGCAGATCAACTCAAACAGGTGGTCATTGCATATGAACCCATCTGGGCCATCGGTACCGGCAAAACGGCCAGCAGTGAGCAGGCGCAGGAAATGCATGCCTATATCCGTGCGCAGTTAGCCACCAAATATGGCGCAGCAGTAGCCAATGAAATCAGCATATTATATGGAGGCAGCGTAAAAGCGTCCAATGCCAAAGAACTCTTTACCCAGCCTGATGTAGATGGTGGTCTGGTAGGAGGAGCTTCACTATTGGCTGACGAGTTTAAAGTGATTATTGATTCACTTAAATAAATAGAACTTGGATGATCATCCAAGTTCCTTTCGCTTAAAATTGCTTATTTGGTAATACAACTTGTTCATACGCATCCAACTGATCAAGGTGCAGCACTGTTTTCATACCATCTTCACTTGGATGATACATGGGTAGGAATTTTGCACCAAACACAAACTCTTCATAGGTGTAAGAAGTCCGTGAGATAACCGTATTGGAAAAGCTCTCATCAAAACCCTGCACAAACACCAGCATCTCCACATGTGCATTGGCCAGGTCTTCTTTACTGAAACCATAAATGGGACTTTCTTCATTGATAACATGTACCAATGTCCAGTTCGCCGTCATGGTATTGGCTTTGGCGATATCGAGCGGCATATTGAAGAAGCGGTTTTTGGTTTGTCCCTCTTCCTGTACCTGCATAGCCAGCGTAACTTTTACCTCTACATTCACCAGATAATTCCGCGTAAAAGGCACCATTCTGAACATGAGTGCAATGCCATCTTTAAAAGGGGCAACAATGGCATTCTTACTATATCGGATATAAGCTTTCGGTCTTGAAAAACGTCCCCACATAATACCGGTGGCAATGGCAAAAGTCATCAGCCCGGTTAATGCTTCCATCGATGCAGTAAAACTAGCCGCAAACCCCATTGGGTTAATACGTCCATAACCCACTGTGGTAAATGTTTGGGCGCTAAAGAAAAAAACTTCGCCAAACAGTTCCAATCCTTTCACCTGTAATAAACCACCGAGGTGTTCAATACCAATCAGGTAATAGATACCTGTAAAAATGAGGTTGGTGCCGAGAAAATAAGCCACCACCACCAGCAGAAATTTCCACATCGACATGGTGAGCAGTGAATGATAAATATTCAGACGCCCCCATAAATTCATCCCCACCACCTGCATGTTGGGATTACCATCGCGGTTGAAAAAACGTGCCCCTCCACTGAGGGTGGTATTGGTGCCCAGCCCTGTTTCATTGTTTAACTGGGCCCTTTTGTTCCATTTTCTGATCAGCATAATTTGCCGGGTTATGCCCGTAATTTAGTAGAAAAGACTATTGAAAGAAAGAAGAACCATCAAAATGAACCTAACAAGGGCAGAAATCTGAATAACCTTGTGCCTTGTCTCTTCGCTACTGACCCTTTTCAGTGTATCTTTGCGCACTTATGAAGCAGATCAGGAATTTTTGCATTATTGCGCATATTGACCATGGTAAAAGTACACTGGCAGACCGTTTGCTGGAACATACCAAAACCATTACCGAGCGTCAAATGATGGATCAGGTGCTGGATGATATGGACCTGGAACGTGAGAAAGGGATTACCATCAAGAGCCACGCCATACAGATTAATTATGCCTACAAAGGAGAACAATATGTATTAAACCTGATTGATACCCCGGGTCACGTAGATTTCAGCTATGAAGTGAGCCGTGCACTGGCAGCCTGTGAAGGGGCATTGCTACTGGTAGATGCTTCACAGGGTATACAGGCACAAACGATCAGTAATTTGTACCTCGCCATTGAGAATGACCTTGAAATCATCCCGGTGATCAATAAAATTGATATGGATGGGGCTAAAATCCCGGAAGTAACAGACCAGATTGTGGATTTGATTGGTTGTAAACAGGAAGATATTTTACTGGCCAGTGGTAAATCGGGTATTGGCATTGAAGAAATACTGCAAGCCATTGTTGAACGTATTCCTTCACCTTCAGGCGATACCGAAGCTCCGTTACAGGCGCTCATTTTTGATAGTGTATTCAATAGTTTTCGTGGTATCATCGTGTACTACCGTATCCTGAATGGAGTACTTAAAAAAGGAGACAAGATCCGCTTTGTAGCATCCGGTAACGATTATTTTGCCGATGAAGTAGGGGTGTTAAAACTCACCATGACGCCCAAAGATGAAGTTAGAGCAGGTGATGTGGGTTATATCATCACAGGGATTAAAAATGCCAAAGAAGTAAAAGTGGGTGATACCATTACACTGGCCGCCAATCCCGGTGAAATGATCAACGGATTTGAAGAAGTAAAACCCATGGTATTTGCCGGTATCTTTCCGGTAAACACAGATGAGTTTGAAGAACTGCGCGACTGTATGGATAAACTGCAGTTGAACGATGCTTCACTCACTTTCGAACTGGAAACATCACAGGCACTGGGTTTTGGTTTCCGATGCGGGTTCCTTGGCCTGCTGCACATGGAAATCATCCAGGAGCGATTGGAGCGGGAGTTCAACCAGACAGTTATTACTACTGTACCGAACGTAAGTTTTAGTGCATACACCACCCGAGGTGAAAAGATCATTGTAAACAATCCGGCCGAAATGCCTGATGTGGTGAAGATTGATCGTATTGAAGAACCTTTTATTAAAGCACAGATCATTACACTGCCGGATTATATCGGCAATATTATGACCCTTTGTTTGGGCAAGCGGGGTATACTCATCAACCAGAGTTATCTCACTCCTTCACGCGTGGAATTGATTTTTGAAATGCCTTTGACAGAGATCGTATTTGATTTCTACGATAAATTAAAAAGTTCAACCCGTGGTTATGCCTCATTCGATTATAACCCGATTGGTTATCGTGAAGCAGATATCGTTAAGATGGATATTCTGCTGAATAATGATAAAGTAGATGCTTTAAGCGCCTTGATTCACCGCAGTCGCGCACAGGATTTTGGACGAAGGTTATGTGAGAAATTGAAAGAGTTATTGCCTAAACAACAATTCCAGATTGCCATACAGGCCGCTATTGGTGCCAAAATCATTGCACGTGAAAACATCAGTGCCATGCGTAAAGATGTAACCGCTAAATGTTATGGTGGTGATATCAGCCGTAAGCGTAAACTCCTGGAGAAACAGAAAGAAGGTAAAAAACGTATGCGCCAGATCGGAAACGTAGAAGTACCACAGGAAGCGTTTCTGGCAGTGCTGAAGCTGGACTGATGAAATAAGAAATAGGAAGTAGGAAATGATTTTAATGACAACTTAACTTTCTTATTTCCTACTTCCTATTTTTTATTTCCTATTTCACTGTTTTCTCCCCCTCGTCTGATCCGGATTTACCCTTGCATCCGGGTTTGCTTCTTTGATATCGGGTTGATGCACCCATCTTCCACCCAGCCATTTGAAACCTTCAAATGTTCCATAAGGCACCAATGTGTGTTTCTTTTTGGTGTCGCCTTCTTCGCTCACCAGGTGCGCGAGTACAATCATATCTAATTCAGGGTCGTAGTTCAGTTTGGCATTGGCTTCTTTTTTAAACTCAACACAGAAGCGGAACGCAGGTTGTTTGGGTTTCAGGTCATCTTCCCGGTAATTAAAATAACGACCGCCAAACATAGGCGCACCATTCGCATCAAAAGTTAATACTTCCATCCATTTTTTGGTGCTTCGTGCATCGTTTTCATCATAGCCAAACAGTGTATAATAATTCCGGTTATTGTATTTGGTTTGAATGATATTATAGTACACTGCACCAATCCAGTTCTGTGCATTACGAACAGAATCTACCGGGGCCTCTGTATATTTCGATACATCGAATAATGGGAAAAGTTTCAGCGATCCGTCGGTGGTGCGCATTTGAATGGCGCCCTTCTGCCAGAAATGATTTCTGTCCTCCATCTGCAACTGCCAGGTAAAAATGCGGAAACTGCTATCGGGTGCATAGAGTTGTGATATGGTAGTAAGCGAATCGAAACGGTAGCGAAAAGAATGAGGTGTACGCAAAGCCCTTACGAGTCCGCGGATAAAAGCGCTGTCGGCACGAAAACGGGTTGTAAAATCGTCTTCGTTCATGATGCTGTAGGCAAGGGGTTTTATTTCGTCCTCCATTTGTTGCATACGCATACGATCGTCCTGCGCCGCTGCCGGGGCCAGACCACCGGTAAGCAATAAACAAGCAAACAGTAAAACTCTCATGACTGTAAAATTAAATCAATCAAAACGATGAAAAGTAGTTTTATGTTTTTCTTATACAGTGGTCAGCGCCGCAGCAAATTCTGCTAAACTGTTGAAACGAAGGTCGATATCAGGGTGTGGAAAAGCTGTTTCAGGGTGCGTAGTAGCCAGATAAACGGTATATATACCCGCATTTCTGCCAAATTTCATGTCGCTGGGTCTGTTGCCTACCATAATGCTTTTCGAAAGATCGATACCCGGGAAATCCTGTTGTGCCTGGAATGCCATACCGGGTTGTGGTTTACGGTTGGGGGAGTCGTCAGACAGATCGGAGCAGAAATATATTTTGTCAATACGACCACCCGCTTTTTCGATGACCGATAACATGTTACGATGAATATTTTCCAGGTCATCAAGGCTCATCACCCCTTTACCAACACCTTTCTGGTTGGTAACAATGACAATATGTTTGAAAAGTTTATTCAGTGATGCGAGTGCTTGCGGCACAGTGTCATAAAACATGAACTCAGCCCAATTCAGCACATAATCATTGTTCTTTTCATGATTCAACACGCCATCCCTATCTAAAAAAAGTGTCCAGTCATTGGTTACCTGTTCCAGTGCTAACATAATCTTATCCTTTAAAAATGGCAGCTTCGGTTAACTCACAAATAATATGTCCCAGCATAATATGACTCTCCTGAATACGTGGGGTATCGGTAGAAGGAATATTGAGTAAAAAATCTGATAAGTCTTTCATCCTACCACCTGAAGCGCCAGTAAAGCCAACGGTAGTAATGCCTTTGCTACGAGCAGTTTCAAATGCTTTTACAATATTGGGTGAATTGCCTGATGTGCTGATACCGATCAATACATCTCCTTTTTCCATGGTGCCATCCACTAAGCGGCTATAAATATCATCATAACTATAATCGTTGGCCACGGCAGTGAGGTAAGAGCTGTTACAATGAAGCGCATCAGAAGGCAAAGCCCTTCTGTTTTTAAAAAAACGTCCGGAAAATTCGGCCGCCAGGTGTTGAGCATCTGCGGCACTGCCACCATTGCCACAGAACATTACTTTATGTCCTGATTCAAATGCGGCCACAACAGCATCTGTTATTTGTTGTACCGTATTTTGTAACTGATCATCATTCAATATGGTTTGTTTCACTGCAATGGAGGCGGCGATGATGTCATGGATGCGTGTTGCCATATGATTATACTTTACTTTTTTCAACCAACTGCCAGATACTGTCTGTAAGTCCCTGCCAGTTGTAATTCTTTTTCTCATTGCGAAGATGAAACAAAAAATGCTCTTCGCCTAAACTGTATAACTGTTGAATGCCGTTGGCAATGGCTTCAGGATCGGATGCTGTAACGATCCCAACCTGTTCATGTGGTACCATGGCGGGTAAAGCTCCTACATTGGTTACCAGCATAGGCTTTTCAAAATGATAGGATAGTGGTGTGATACCGGATTGAGTAGCGTGGCGATAAGGCTGTATCACAAAATCGGCGGCACAGAGATAATTACGCACTTCATTGTCCGGTATAAAATCAGTTCTAAGGATGAGTAAATCCCGGATATTTAATTCATCAATCAATTGCTGGTATTGTTGCTCGTTTTCATAAAATTCTCCGGCAATCAACAGTGTAGGGGCAACTTTCTTTTCTTTCAGTATAGCCATGGCTTTCAGTAAAAGATCAAGCCCCTTGTACTGTCTGATAAAACCAAAAAATAAGATGATGTTTTTATCTGTAGGGATATCCAGTATTTTTCTGGCTGCCGTTTTTGTAATGGGCGCTCCAAAATTGTCATACAATGGATGAACAGTAGCAATAGCCGGTTTTTGTGTGAACTGTTTCAGGTCATCCAGCACTTTTTCGCTCATCGTAATAAATGCATCTACCGGTTGTACAAAGAAGCGTGTAAAAGCTTTATCACCGGCTCTTTTTTCATGTGGTATTACATTATCGGCAATACAAATAATTCTTGAACAACGATTTCTGCGGATGATACGAAGTATAGTGCCTAAACACGGCCCCATAAATGGAAGCCAATAACGTACCACCACCAGATCAGCGTTTTCTTTTTTGATCTTATTACCTATACGTATCCAGTTGAAAGGATTGATAGAATTGATAACAGACCGTATGGTAAGATCAGGAGGTTTTGGTTCATTGCCATACTGCGATTTACCGGGGAATAAAAAAGAAGGGTATTGTAAAGAGAAACTATAAATGATGACTTCATGCCCCTCCTGTATAAATTCACGGGCCAGCCTTTCATTAAAAGTAGCAATGCCGCCTCCTCTGAGTGGCCAGGCAGATCCGATGATGATAATTTTTTTCTTCATGCATCATTCAATCAGTCCAGTCCCGATTTTTCTTCAATGAGGTATACATTTCTTTCGGCAGCATTACGGGCTACCAGTTCTGCCACAAAACCAGTGAGGAACAATTGCATACCAATTATCATGGTTGTTAAGGCTATGTAAAAACTAGGTCTGTTGGTGAGTGAGAAATCGGATGAAAGAAATTTGGCGATGACCAGCGAAATACTGGCTCCCAGGCCAACCAGGAAGAACAGGGTGCCGAGTAAACCAAAAAATTGCATGGGTCTTTTTCCAAACTTACCAAGAAACATAATGGTGGCCAGGTCGAGAAAGCCATTGATAAAACGTTGCCAGCCAAACTTGGTGACACCATATTTTCTGGCACGATGCTCCACTACTTTTTCACCAATCTTCCTGAACCCGCTCCATTTGGCCAGAATAGGAATATAACGGTGCATTTCGCCATATACCTCAATGCTCTTGACTACTTTTTTACGGTAGGATTTAAGGCCACAGTTAAAATCATGTAAACGGATACCTGAACTTTTCCGCGCAACAGCATTGAACAATTTGGAGGGGAGATTTTTCGTGAGTGTGTTATCAAATCTTTTCTTCTTCCATCCACTCACCATATCATAACCCTCTTCAATGATCATGCGACGAAGTTCAGGTATCTCGTCAGGAGAATCCTGCATGTCTGCATCCATGGTAATGACTACGTCGCCAGTGGCAGCTTTAAAACCTTCATTCAGCGCGGCTGACTTGCCATAATTACGCTGGAATTTGATGCCCTTGAAATTTGAATTTTTTACCCCGATGGTTTGAATGACTTCCCAACTGGCGTCGGTACTGCCATCGTCTACCAGGATCACTTCATAGGAATAGCCGTTCTGCTTCATCACAGATTCAATCCACCCGCATAATTCAGGTAGCGACTCATCTTCATTATAAAGTGGAACGACTATTGACAGATCCATAGTTGAATTTATAATTGATCCTCGAATTTAGGCTCTCTTCTGATAATAAGACTGATGAGTAAAGATTTAACAAAGTTCCAGATCAATCCTATACCCAGACCAAGGAATACCTGTTTGAAAGAAGTATGCGGTGGTTCATTCTGGGCCTTGGTCATGGCTTCTTCAATTTGTTGTTCAGAAGCACCAAAAGATTCCATTAATTTCTGTGTTTTCTGGAGGCTGATCTCCATTACTTTTGCGGTAAGGTCAGGATCAACCATTGCATATAATACATAATTGCCGATGGCTTCAATCACAGCATACACTACATAAGCCAGGAAAGTAAATTTCAGGGCTTCTGCAAAAGTCATCAGGTTGCCATTTTGTTTACGCAGTTTAATACCTGCCACGATGAGTGTTACAATTACATACGGAACAAAAGTGCAAATACCTATGAGCGATACATATGTATCTGTACTAGCCATGGCCCAGCCGCCAAAATTGAGTGCCAGAAAAATTAAACCGGTAATCACGCCATACGTAATGGCTGCTTGATTGAAGTTGGGTTTCATGTATCAGTTGGTTTATGGTTGATGAATTTGACCTTTATGGATGGTAGCCACTATAGCGCCTTTCATGGGTCTGTTCATAAAAGCAGAGTTGGCAGATTTACTTTTCAGGGTATCCTTTGTCAGCATACTGTTGGCCGACCTGGAGAACAAAGTCAGTTCTGCCTGCACACCTTCCTGTATATTGGTCTTGGACAAACCAAAAATATTACGGGCATTATCTGATAGCAGTGCAACCAGTGTTTCATTACTTAACCCGGGTATGGTTTCATTCAAGACGGCAAAAACGGTCTGTAAGCCAAGCATGCCATAAGCCGCATATTCAAACTCACAGGTCTTGTGATCCCAATCCTGTGGTATATGATGTGAAGCGATACAATCAATCACACCCTCTTCCACCGCTTTTCGCAAAGCCAACATATCTGCTCTTGAACGTAAGGGAGGGTTTACTTTGAGATTGGTATCGTATTGTTGTAAATCTTCATCACAAAAGAACAGATGGTAGGGGGTAACGCTGCAGCTAACGGACAAACCTTCTGCTTTAGCCGCTTTGATGAGCGAAACACTGTTGGCGGTAGATATACCTGTAATGTGCAATCTGGAACCTGTATACCTGAGAAGATCGAGGTCTCTTTTAATAAACAGTTCTTCTGCCAATGTGGGTAATCCCGGTAATCCCAGTCTGGTAGAAACAATGCCTTCATTGATCAATCCACCAGCGCCAATACTTTTATCAATGGGTAATTGAATCAATACCCCATCAAATGCTTTTACATATTGTAAGGCTTTGAGGAAAAGTCCGGGTGACTGTACGGGATTGAGTCCATCGGAGAAAGCAATGGCGCCACTATTGCGCATATCGTACATTTCTGCCAATGAACTGCCTTCCATTTTTTTGGTGATGGCACCAATAGGGTGGATGCTGGCGGGTAAATGTTGTGAACCCAGCCTGATGTATTCTACCTGGGCCTTATTATCGGTAACAGGTTTATTATCGGGAAGAGCAAATACTTGTGTATAACCACCTGCTGCTGCAGCAGCAGCCAGTGTGTCGAGGGTTTCCTTGTATTCATAACCTGGATCGCAGCCATGTGCAAAAATATCGACCCAGCCGGGTGATACGGTTAAGCCATCGGCGGCCATTTCTTTGTCGGCCGATACATTTATGTTCGCTGCTATTGTAGTAATGATACCGTCCTCAATTAAAATATCCCTGACCTGTCCATTGATTGAAGTGTTTGAATCGGCGATCTTAGCCTGCCTGATGAGGATCTTCATGTAGCGGGTATAAAATTTTGTGCAATATAACCTGAATTTTTGTTTTACCCCTATATTTGCAGCCCCTTTTGGATGACGGATGGCTGATGTCAGATGTCTGATTTGAAAGAGGGAGAATAGTACGGGACGTAGCGCAGCCCGGTAGCGCGTTTGCATGGGGTGCAAGAGGTCGCTGGTTCGAATCCAGTCGTCCCGACCAGGAAAGAGTTCTAAGTAATTAGGACTCTTTTTTATTCGAACGTACTTATCGGTAAAGACTTTAGGGGTTTTAATTGGGCTATTGGGTTAACTTTTTGAACTAACTTTAGCTGAAATGCGGGATAAAATCTAAGTTATTGTCAACGAAATGATTTACTACATAGGGTTAGGTATCAATTTTTTTCTGTTCTTGCTTCTGGTTACTAAGAAAGGTAAAAACCTTGCAGATACTATTTTAGCTGTATGGCTCTTTGTTATTGCACTGCATACTGTTTTTTATATCATTAACCTCGAACCGGTAACTATTCATAATATTCACTGGATAATGTCTACAGCGAGTGCTTTCCCGCTTTTACATGGTCCTTTTCTTTATTTGTACACAGCAGCTTCTACTAACCAGCTTCCTTCTAATAAAAGGAAATGGTGGATGCATTTTTTACCGGCATTAGTTACTATTATTTACCTCATACCATTGTACCTGCTGAGTGCCGAAGAGAAAATGGAAGTTTACCGTAATAATGGAAAAGGGTACGAAACAGCTAATACCATTTTACTGACCCTGATTCAATTGTCTGGATTGGTATATGTCACCTGGTCATTCATTTTATTGCGAAACCATAAACGGAATATAGGAGAGCAGTTTTCATATGAGGAACGCATTAACCTCAACTGGCTGCGTTACCTGATATATGGACTGCTGATTATCTGGTTAATCATTATTATCTTAAAAAAGAATTCAATCATTTTCGGGGCAGGTGTTGTTTTTGTTACCCTGATCGGGTTTCTCGGCATCAGGCAGGTAGGCATATTTGGGAAAAACCAGGTTTTCGCACCCGATAACAAAGCGGAATCTGAAGAGGGGACGGACTTGCCCGAATTGACACAGTCAATTAATACAGATCAGGTAAAAGAAACGGCAGAAAATAACCTTCGAAAAAAATATGCCAATTCAGGTCTCACAGCTGAGATGGCAACAACTTTGCACAGCAGGTTAACGCATTTGATGGTAGAGGAGAAACTTTATACAGAACCCGAATTGTCACTGGTGACTCTTGCCGCCAGGTTAAACGTTCATTCCAATTATCTTTCTCAGGTAATCAATGAAAGAGAAAACAAAAATTTCTTTGATTATATCAATGGGTTAAGGGTGGAAGAATTTAAAAGATTGATAGCGCTGCCTTCCAATAGCCAGTTTACCATCATGAGTATTGCATATGAATGTGGTTTTAATGCTAAATCTTCTTTTAACAAGAACTTTAAAAGAGTAACCGGACAGTCACCATCCGCCTATATGGAACAGCTTTCCGGGAAAGCGTAAATTGTTATCTGGACATGGTACTTAAAGTGGCAATCAAAGCTGTTACATATGAGACTAACAGAAGAATTACTTAAAAATATTGGTCGTTTCACTGCGGAAGAAATAATCCTTTTTACTGAAAAAGCGATCAGTCGAAATTTTAAAAAGAATGAAATACTGCTCAATGAAGGCGATGTATGTAAATCGGCTTATTATATTATTGCAGGAGAAGCATTCCAGTTCTCGTATAATGATATTGACGAAAATATTATTGATCTTCATACTAACAATGATTGGTGCCTTAATCATTCAAGCTTTGTTACCCAAAAGCCTTCTGCGTTAACCATCAAAGCATATTCTGATCTGACAGTTTTAGAGCTGCCGATGAAATCTGTTCATGAATTAATCGCTCTCTCACCTTCATTCTTTCAATTGGGTAAAGTGCTGGAACAAACCGTATCAAGAGTCCGGTATTTTGATCAGACAAATACAGCCGAAGAAAAACATAGTCAGCTTTTTTCATCAAGACCAGAACTGTTCCAGAAGTTTCCGCTAAAAATGATTGCCGCCTACCTGAAAATTGCTCCGGAAACACTTAGCCGCATTCGGGGAAGAAAATAGTTTTCATTTATTGACATTCGTCAAGTGATGCTTTAATACCCCATTCCAATCTTTGCTTTTCAAAAAATATAAAATGGAAAAGCAATTTAAAAAGGCATCAGGGGTTAGTTTATTATCAGGTGCGGTTCTTGCTACGCTTACTATGGCGATGCACCCAATAGGTGGTAGTATGGCAGAGATCGCTACGAAAAAAGGAATATTTATGTTTTCACACGCGTTAGCGATTGTGAGTATTCCTTTTATCTGCTTTGGTTTTTGGGGATTGGCCACAGTTTTGACAACGAAAAGCAACATATCATTCCTGGCATTTTCTGTTACCTTTTTTGGTTTAATAGCGGTAATGATGGCTGGAACCGTTAACGGTTTTGTATTGCCTTCTTTTGCATCAAATTACGCTGGCAGTTCAGTAGATGGTTCTGTTTTACAGGCAATACGTGATTATGGCTGGCTTATAGGAAAATCCATGGATTATTTTTTTATTGTAGCTCTTTCGATGGCCATTTTAATCTGGTCGGTTATTGTGATAGTCAACGGCCAACTTTCCAAATGGCTGGGTTATTATGGTTTGCTGATTGTACTTGTTACGCTGATTGGGCTTCTGATGAAGTTTAATTTCACTACAGTATGGGGTTTCGGCTTATTTATTTTCAGTCTTGTCAGTTGGATAATTATCGCCGCCATTCTTTTAATTATTACGCCTGTAAAAAATACAAGTTTATGAATGAAACTGAAGTAGGTCAATATTGGAACAAGAATGCGCCTGTTTGGACAAACCTGGTAAGGTCAGGGTATGATGTGTACAGGGATTACCTGAATACACCTGCATTCTTTGCCATATTACCGGATATACAGAATAAAAAAGGAATTGATATTGGATGCGGGGAAGGTTATAATACAAGGTTGTTGGCAGACAAGGGTGCAATATTGGAGGCTATTGATATTGCACCTGTTTTCATTGAAAACGCCAAGGAGATAGAGCGTGAATTTCCTCAAGGCATAAATTATACAGTAGCCAGCGCCACTCGGTTACCTTTTCAAAACGAAGGTTTTGATTTTGCGACTTCATTTATGTGCCTGATGGATTTACCTGAACCTGAAAAAGCCATACAGGAAGCATACAGGGTTTTAAAACCGGGCGGCTTTTTCCAGTTCTCCATAGAGCATCCATGTTTTAAACCACCTTATTTAAAAAAGTTGCGCGATACCCAGGGGAAAACCTATGCGGTTGAAGTAGGCAGGTATTTTTCAGGTAATGACGGCGAAATTGAACAGTGGATATTTGGGAATACCCCACCATTATTAAAATTAAAAACACCACAGTTCCAGGTGCCACGTTTTCACAGAACCTTGACTTTCTGGATGAATGCAGTTATTAAAGCTGGGTTTTTAATTGAGGAGATCAATGAACCGAGCCCATCTGATAAAATCCTAAAAGAAAAGCCATCCTTGCAAAGTGCCACGGTTGTAGCCTATTTTCTTCATATCAGGTGCAGGAAACCATAGAACCTGGCAATATTTCATGAACGAATAATATGCTGCAATGTATTAACGTATCGTTTACGCTGATATCAACTTAAGTGAATGGATACAAAATGTGAAATGGCATTTTGTAGCATATAATATTAAGTATGCTGCAAAAAAATCTTAGCCGGTATAACCTGTTTATTTCATTCTATAAGGTTCATCTTGTAATATAAGTCAATCTTAGCTGATCTTTTTTATAAAACATTGATTTTCAATTCTATTTGAAACGGTCTCTCATTGCAGGGCAGGTCTTCAAAGCTAATAGGTGTAATGATTTTTACAGCCGATAAAAAACATGATTAGCAAACAAATGATGGAACGAATCAGCGGTTCACTCCATCAGATTTCAAACGAAGTAACCAACAAAAATGAAACAAACTATTACAACGCTGTTGATGATCTGCCTTTCCATGACAGTTAAAGCACAAACAAATGATACCCGTTTAGCGGGTATAGACAGTATGGTAAACCGGATTTTAAAAGAATGGAATGTGCCAGGTGTTTCCATTTCGGTCGTAGAGAAGAACAAAATTCTGATGGCAAAGGGTTATGGCTTCAAAGACAGGGAGCATCAGAAACCTGTTACAGAAAATACGCTTTTTGCCATTGGCAGTTGTACCAAAGCTTTTACGGCATCATTGGTCAATTATTTGGTAAAGGATTTTGAGCTTGATTTGGATGCACCCATCCACCAATACTTTCCTGAATTGAAATTTTATAACAACGATCTCACTACCCATGTTTCGGTGAGGGATATGTTATGCCATCGTACAGGTTTACCAAGACATGATTATGCCTGGTATAGTGGTGCCATGGGTAACAGAGACAGCATGGTGCGTTTGATTCGTTACCTGGAACCCAGTGCTCCTTTACGCCAAAGGTTTCAGTACAATAACCTGACTTATGTTGCTATTGGCAGATTATTGGAAAGAACCTATCAGAAAAGCTGGGAACAGCTTGTGGAAGAAAAGTTTTTTAAGCCTTTGGGAATGAGGAGTTCTACAACTGGTTCTATTTTAGAGGCAGCCGATTTCTCTTATGGGTACATCTATAAAAATGGTCAGGTACAGCAACTGGATGTATTACCAACGTCTTTATGTGGTATTGCCCCGGCAGGTGGTATTGTTTCATCCGCAAAAGACATGGCCAACTGGTTATTGATGTGGACCAACGAGGGAAAGTTTGAAGGCAAAGAAATCATCACCCCCGATTATTATAAGCAGGTCATCAGTTCTCAAATGATTGCTTCAGCCAATTTGCCATCGAAACACATGCCTGATTATTATTTTTTCAATTATGGTCTGGGCTGGTATACGGCTAACTACAGGGGACATTATGGCGTTGGGCACGCTGGTAATGTAAACGGGTTTAGTTCTTTTGCTTCTTTTCTGCCAACCGACAGTATAGGAATATTTATATCTGTTAACCAAAACAATTCTGAAGTGCCTCGCATTCTTCACAACCTGATTGCTGACAGGATGATTGGTGCCGGTTACAGAGACTGGAATGGTATGATGAAGATGCAGGCAAATAATAAGTCCGTAACTGCAGATAACAATAATAAAGCAACAAAACCTTCTCACACATTTGCTGATTTCAGTGGCATATATAAAAATGATGCCTATGGAACAATTGTTATCAATGAGAATAAAGACGGCTTAACCGGAACATTTAACCGTTGGAAATTGAAGATTCAGCATTTTCAATACAACTATTTTACATTCTCTATTGATGAAAAAGTATTTGATGGTAGCGAAGCAATAAAGGGCGAATTTACTGTTACTGTTGATGGCGCTGTTGCTTCATTGAAAATGCCTTTTGAAAGCAGTGTAAAAGATATAGAGTTTAAAAAACAGGTATCAGCCAGCAAGATTGTTAAGGTAGATGTAACGCAATACATCGGAGACTACGATTTTAATGGAACCATCGCCAGAATTTATGTTACCGATGGAAACAGGCTCAAAGCTTTGGTGGCCGGTCAGCCCGAGTTTGATTTGCTCCCGATAAAACAGGATGAGTTTGCAGTACAAGGGGCAAAAGGCGTTAGTATAAAATTTGAAAGAGATGAAAAGGGGAATATCCTGGCAGGTCTATTCATTCAACCCAATGGAACGTTCAGGGTCAAGAAAGTAGGAACTGGTAAAGTAGAAGAGACAGCTATGTTGAGCCAGGAAAATAAACCAACAACTACTTACAATGATTTTGTAAAATATGTTGGTGAGTATAATATGGCTGGACAAACGGTTAAAGTTTATCTAAAGGGAGCCTCACTTATGTCTGTCATACCCGGACAGCCAGAGTACACACTTGTAGCGGGTAGTAAAGACGAGTTTACCATTAAGGGAGTGAATGGTTATAGTGTAAAATTTGAAGCAAATAATAAAGCCGAAATAATCGCTTTTATACTTGTTCAGCCCAACGGAAGTATAAGAGCAGAGAAAAAATAAACACTTATTGCGATTAATCGGCTATTTGACATGTATTAGTCTGATAGTATAAATTAACTTAAGTTAATTTATTAAGATATGTATTATTCTATCCTTGTCAGGAAAAATAAATCAAACTATGCTCACAGGTATTTGCCCAAGGCTACCCATGCGTAACAAAGCCATCACAAGAGATTATTATGTGAATCAATTAGGCTTTGAATATGTTGGGAGCGATGAATATGAATATTATTTAGTTGTTCAAAAAGACAATTTAAAAATTCACTTTTTTGAACATTCCACACTGCGTCCTTTGGAAAATTACGGACAGGTATACATACGAACCAATAATATCGACGAACTGTATCAGTCATTACTTCGCAGTAAACTGTCGATACATCTAAACAGTCCTTTGCAATCTAAGCCATGGGGACAGCGTGAGTTCTCTTTACTTGATCCGGATAATAACCTGATCATTTTTGGACTGAGTATCTAAAATACAACTGCCGGAAACATATTGAACATCTAAAATCACATATCAAATGAAAACACTCAATCGATTTAAAATTGTATGGCTGCTTCTTTCTGTTGTGTTCTTCTCCTGTAGCAAGTCAGATACACCTTCAGGTAGCAGTGAAAGAAAAATTACTTATACCATAACAGGTAATTATTCAGGCACCTTATTTGCCTCCTATACTACCAGTAACGGAGGCACGCAAAATGAACAGTTACTGAGTGTTCCCTGGCAGAAAGAAATAGTTTATGCCGCAAACGTAACTGCAGCCATAATCGCCATAACCGGTAATGGGGGAGTTGCGGGTCAGCAGGTAACAGTCGTGGTGAAAAAAGGGAATACCCAGCTTTCTACTACTTCTGCCACCGCAGATGGATCAGGTAGTTTCTCAAAAGCTGCTCCGGTAATTACTTTTTAATTTCAATAGAAAGAAAGCGTGCATAAAATACTTGCTGTTTCATGTATTGCTTACATGAGGCAGCAAGTGTGCATCATCCTTACCATTTATGAACAAATATATTTTATTGCTCAGTGTTGTTTTATTTTCCTCAGGCAAGTGCTTTTCACAGGAAATGCTTGCACCGGGGGTAAATGCATTTAATAAGCGATGGATCAAAAATGCTAAATATGAAATGGCCTGTTTTGCTGTTAACGGAAAGCAATTGGTACAGGTGAGTTCTTTTGCTGTTCAGGTAAATGTGAACGCCAAAATAGTGGGTGTTTATACCAATTTAACAATGCTGAGTACAAATGAACAGTGGATTGATTCAAGCATAGCCGATGCAAATGATTTCAAACCACTGTATCGTTCATCTGTAAATCCTAACAGGGTACTCGAATTAAAGTTTGATAAAATAGTAAAGGGTTATTACCTGGATAAACAAACCCAAAAGAAACAATCTGTTAACGAACCCGTCAAAGATCTTTTTTTTGATGGTTATATCTATCCTTATCTGCTGGGAGCACTTCCACTACAGTCAGGTTACAGGGGCAGCATGAAAGTGTACGATTACAAACCAGCCAGCAACAGCCATATAAAAACAACAAGGATAGAGGAAGTCAAAACAAATATGTATAAAAGTGAAATGACCGGTGAGCATGCGGTTTGGCAGGTCAGTGTATGGGAAGAGGCAACAGGAGAAAAATATGAATACTATATTGACAAAGACAGCAGGCGATTATGGAAGATTGAAATTCTCTCAGCCAACGGACAACGATTTTTAATGCTGGATAAGGAACTCGACTACAATCCTTTCACTACCACTTTTAACAAAGCAGAAACTTTAAGTCTTATACAGGAGGGGGCGGCTACCATTGAAGGGCAGGCATTTGCAAGAGACAATGAAAATGAAGGCATACTGAAGGGCATGGCCATACTGAACATCAATAAAAAGCAATTTGCTAAAATGGGTACAACGGTAATACTTATACCCTATACTGCTTATTTCAAGGAATGGGTATCACTCAATGAAAAATTCAGAAAACAGGGTCGGGCATTACCATTATCAAAAGAAGCAGCCGCTTGTATTAAAACGACAACCGTATATGACAATGACGGGCATTTTGAATTCACCAATCTCAAACCCGGCGAATATTTACTCTATACTGAGTTTGGATATGTGCATACTACCACGAGGACAGAAGTAGTGGGTTATACCGACACGTATATCAACGGAATGTTCCAGGGATCGTCTGCCAATACGGAAACCTATAAATATGGCACTAATGCCGTAGCGGGTATCAAAAAAATTGTCAGTATCAAAAAAACGGATGAAAAAATGTCGGTAAAGTTGAAAAAGACACTGTAGACAAAGCTGTTGTAATTACAGATGGTATATTTTACTAAGATAAGACCATCATAGGTTTAAAATGATCATTCGAAACTTCATTTCTATTCCTGCCTGTTAATATCATGTAAGTATTAGTTAAAATAGACTTACTGTCAACTCCGCGAATCTTTATAGTTTTATGGTTAATTGTCAAACAAACAATTATCCGTCAGGATAGCTTGTTTGATCAGTGTTTTGATGAAAACGATTTAACTATGAAAATGTACAAAGTTTGCTTGCGTATTGTACTGTTTGTTGCAGTATTGGTTCATGGAATGTCTACTGTTTCTGCACAAAATGGTGACCAGATACTGGATGGTATTGGCGAAACCGGATTGATGGCACGGTATCTTTTTAATGGAGATACCAGAGACTGGTCGAGAAACAACCTGCATGGACGTCCGGGTACCCAGGTAAAGTTTGCTGATGATCCCCGTTTTGGAAAAGTATTATCATTATCCGGCGATAGTAGTTCCTATATCAGTATACCAGGTGAAGCACTCACCGATCTGGAATCGCTTAGTATTTCAGGATGGATCAACCTCAGGTCTCAAAAACCAGGTCAGCGTTTCTTCGATTTCGGACAAAATGCCACCAAACATTTTTTTGCAGCACCCGCTGGAGTGAACTCACAGCAGGGATTGGTTACAGCCCTGACAACAGGAGACCAAAAAGGTATTTCAGCGCCAGTCATAGAACTGAACAGATGGGTACATCTTACCATCGTTATCGATATTCCTTCAAAATCTTTGGTTACTTATGTGGATGGAAAAGTGGTAGGTGAATCAAAAGAAATTCCCAAAGAACTGACCGATGTATTTGGTCAACAGACGACCGACAAAAAACTCTATATCGGTAGATCACTCATTCCGGGAGATCCTTTTCTGGATGCCATGGTTCGCGATTTCCGTATTTATCGTGTTCCATTGAATACAACCCAGATTGGCAGTGTATTTAATAATTCACGCAGAGGGATTAACCAGGGTGGTGTAAACCAGCGCAGGGTAGAAGAAGACCTTCCCAAATTTGCAGCTACAGAACCACAATTGTACACTGCTTATTTAACAAGTGTAGCAGATGTAAAAGTAGAAACAGAAGCCGGAACATTGCCAAGATTACCGAGTTATACAACCGGTACGTATAAAGATGGATTCAAAGGCCCTAAAGTACGGGTGGTATGGCCTGCCGATGCAGATAATAATGCTGTTTTAAAAACCGGTACCTATACCATTACTGGTCGTGTTGCCGGAACAAATTTTCAACCCAAAGCCATTGTTACGATCAAAGCACAGGGTAAATCTGTAACACCTGTTTCAAAATTGGAGGCATTTGAGTTGAAACAGGTTTCACTTCAAAATGATCCGCATGGACATACATCTAAATTTGTAGAAAACCGCGACAAATTTGTCAATACACTGGCTAAAACAGATCCCAATTCATTCCTGTACATGTTCCGACACGCATTCGGACAGAAACAACCTGAAGGCGCAAAACCGTTGGGTGTATGGGATAGCCGAGATACCAAATTAAGAGGACATGCGACCGGTCACTACCTGACAGCTATTGCACAAGCTTATGCCGGTACGGGATATGATAAAACACTGCAGGCCAACTTTGCGCAGAAGATGGACTACATGGTGAATACATTGTATGAATTGTCTCAGTTATCAGGAAAACCAAAAACAGCCGGTGGACCCAGTGTAGCTGATCCGGCACTCGTACCTGTAGGGCCCGGTAAAAAAGACTATGATTCAGATTTGAGTGATACAGCTATTCGAAATGATTACTGGAACTGGGGTAAAGGATTCATCAGTGCTTATCCGCCTGATCAGTTTATCATGCTTGAAAGAGGTGCTAAATATGGTGGACAGAAAACCCAGATTTGGGCACCCTACTACACGTTGCACAAAATTCTGGCCGGTTTGACAGATATCTATGAAGTGAGTGGTAATAAAAAGGCATTGGAAATAGCATCGAATATGGGCGAATGGGTATATGCGCGTTTGAGTAAAGTACCAACAGATACACTGATTAAAATGTGGAACACCTATATCGCAGGAGAGTTTGGGGGCATGAATGAATCGATGGCGCGTTTGTATCGCATCACCGGTTCTCCCAATCACCTGAAGACAGCACAATTGTTTGATAATATCAGGGTGTTTTTTGGTGATACACAACATTCGCATGGACTTGCTAAAAACGTAGATCTGTTCCGTGGCTTACATGCCAACCAGCATATACCACAGGTGGTAGGAAGTGTGGAAACTTATCTTGCCACTAAAAATCCCGAGTATTACAGGATTGCAGATAATTTCTGGTATAAAATGGTGAATGATTATATGTATAGTATAGGTGGTGTTGCTGGTGCGCGTAATCCGGCTAATGCAGAATGTTTTATCGCTCAGCCTGGTACCTTGTACGAAAATGGTTTTGCTGCAGGCGGACAGAATGAAACCTGTGCTACCTACAATATGCTGAAGCTAACAGGTAATCTCTTCCTCTTCGACCAGAAAGGAGAGTATATGGATTATTATGAGCGTAGTTTATACAACCATATACTTGCATCGGTGGCAGAGAATACACCAGCCAATACATATCATGTGCCATTGAAGCCAGGTTCTATCAAACAGTTTGGCAATCCGAATATGACAGGCTTTACCTGTTGTAATGGTACAGCCATTGAGAGTAGTACCAAACTGCAAAACTCTATCTACTTTAAAAGCAAGGATGATAAAGCATTGTATGTAAATCTTTATGTACCATCCACGCTGGAATGGACAGAACGTAATGTTACGATAGAACAAACCACCAGTTTCCCGAATGAGGACCAGACAAAACTAACGGTTAAAGGAAGCGGAAAATTTGATGTGCATGTACGTGTGCCAGGATGGGCCACCGGCGGATTTATCGTAAAGATCAATGGTAAAGAACAGAAGCTGCAGGCCAATCCCGGCAGTTACCTGAAAATAAGCCGCAGCTGGAAGAATGGCGATGTGATAGAACTGAAAATGCCGTTCCAGTTTCACCTCGATCCGGTAATGGACCAGCAGAATATTGCCAGCTTGTTCTATGGCCCCATCTTACTTGCGGCACAGGAACCGGAAGCCAGAAAAGAGTGGAGAAAAATAACACTGGATGCCAATGATATCAGCAAATCCATCACCGGAGATCCGAAAACTTTACAGTTTAAGATTGATGATGTGGTATTCAAACCATTTTATGAAACCTATGGCCGACATTCAGTGTACCTGGATGTAAAGCTCAAATAACTGGGATAGGAGTGATGGAGTGAATGGGTAGGGTGATTATTAAAAAGGAGACTGAGCGATCAGTCTCCTTTTTTGTAAGTGAATGCAGATGGCACACGGATTGTCATGATTGTTATGATCTATCATGATAAATCATAACAATCATGACAATCTGTGTGCTATACTTCTACCTATGCGATTCTTCGTCGCAGATAATAATCTGCGGTTATGAATGCTTCTCTTAATGGGAGTACCGTAGACCTTCGTGTTTCAGGAGACGTTGACGAGGAAATTTTATAGTGAAGGTCCTACAGAGATGGGAAAGGAAAGTTGAAGTGAATAACATCACATTCAAATAATCAATTCTTTCCCTACTTTTATACTGTCTTCTTCTTGCTATATGGTCGATTATGCTTCATATGATAACCAGTTGTTACTCAACCTGCTTTCCGAAAGCGATGAGCAGGCTTTTATGACCATTTACCATCGTTTCTGGCAGAAGATTTTCACCATTGCCCATAACCGTTTACAGGACAGCCAGGAAGCAGAAGATATTGTGCACGATGTATTCTTTAGCCTCTGGAAAAACCGCCAGACACAACAGATAGCACAACTCGAAAACTACCTGGCCGTTGCCACCAAGTACAAAGTACTGGCCCGTATTAAAAGCAAAGTCCGCGAAAGACATTACCGCGAATCAGCCGATACCGGCATGGTGGTGGAAATGCCCATAGAAAACAGTCTCCACTACAAACGCATACTCATGCTGGTAAAAACTGAAGTAGAGAAGCTGCCCGAAAAATGCCGCATCATCTTCCAGTACAGTCGCAATGAGGGCATGTCTGTAAAACAGATTGCCAAAGTGATGCATATATCCCCCAAAACAGTGGAAAACCAGCTCAACAAAGCCTTAAAGCAGTTGCGTACAGCGGTAAGAACCTTTTTGCCGTTGCTGTTAATATTATTCCTAAGCTTTTAGAACAGAAGAACAGAGAAACAGACGAATGTTAAAAGGAAGGAGCAGCTAGACTATAGAAATTCTCCTACTTTGGACATTCGTCTGTTCGTCTGTTTCTCTGTTCTTCTGTTTTTTTCCTTCTTACATAGGTGCTACCGACCTGAACGCACACTATATTGTATGCACATACCCGATCACATACAAAATCTGATCAGTAAATACGAGCAGGGATTGCTGTCTGCGGCCGAAAAAGAGGAACTGGACACCTGGTACCATTCCTTCGACGACCAGCAAACCGTGGTTTCCGATGTTCCACAGGTTTCGGAAGAAGGCCTGGCGGAGCGTATAGCTATTCGCCTGCAGGAAAGTCTGGCAGTGGCGGAGGAACGTTCAGAACAGTCTGCCGTACCTCGTGTCCGCAAATGGCGTATGCCTGCTGTAGCATTGGTTTTCATATTATTATCAGGGGTTATTTACTATTTTATTCAGCCGGATCATACGGCAACACAACAGCCTCTGGTATTATCGGCACCGATTCCTGCTGGTGATGTGGCACCCGGTGGCAATAAAGCCATGCTTACACTGGATGATGGTTCTGTTATTATTCTCGACAGCGCCAATAATGGCCTTCTTGGTGAACAAGGTGATGTAAAAGTGAAAAAACTTGATAATGGTTTGGTTGCATATCAAACCAACCGGGGCGGTACAGTATCCGAAGAGAAAATTTTCTACAATACCATTTCTACACCACGTGGTGGTGAATACCAGATAACCTTATCGGATGGAACCAAAGTGTGGCTGAATGCGGCATCATCTATTCGTTTTCCTACAGCATTCCGGGGAGGCGACCGGCAGGTGCAGATTAAGGGGGAGGTATATTTTGAAGTGGCACATAACGATGCCCAGCCATTTAAAGTGTCGGCTGGCAGATCGGCCATTGAAGTACTCGGTACCCATTTCAATGTAAATGCGTATGATGATGAAGTACAGGTAAGAACAAGTTTACTCGAAGGATCGGTAAAAGTATTTGCAGCCGATGAAACCGATCAGCAGCAGGTGAAAATACTGAGACCCGGTCAGCAGGCACGTATGGCCAGAAGTGGACGAATCAGTGTGGTGAACAATATGGATACCGAAGAAGTGATGGCCTGGAAGAATGGGTTGTTTGTGTTTAAAAGCACCGATCTGCGCTCCATCATGCGCCAGATTGCCCGCTGGTATGATGTGGATATTGAGTACAAAGGCAATGTAGGCATGCAGTTTACCGGTCAGATCACGCGTAACAATAATGTGTCGAAAGTATTGGAAATGCTGGAGCTGACAGAGGAAGTGAAGTTTAAAGTAGAAGGAAAGAACGTCATAGTATCACGTTAAAAATAAAACGCCATATATGAAACACCTGTTAATGTTCCCGAAGGGTAGCGATGGTTGAACAGGTTGAGCGTGACTTACAAAAAACCGGACACTGTTGCAGCAGCATCCGGCGAATTTTGAGTAAAGTCATGTATCAGCTAGGTCTAACTGTTTATTAACTACTCAATACTTACAAATCTATGTATTTAACTTCTGTTTGCCAATCTCCCGGCTACTTACAACGGAGGGCAAATCAAACGCTAAAGATTATGAAACTTACTACAGTTTTTATGATCATTGCCTGTCTCCAGGTCAGTGCAGCGGGCTTTTCACAAAAAGTGACCATCAAAGGAGAGAACATTTCAATCCAGCGCATTTTTGAAGATATCCGAAAGCAAACCGGGTTTCAGTTCCTATATGCAGATGATGCATTAAGAACTGCCAAACCCGTAAGCCTTTCTGTTCGCAACGAGAAACTGGAAAATGTACTCGCCCTTTGTTTTAAAGATCAGCTTTTGTCGTACACCATCAGTGATAAAACCATTGTGGTGAAGCGCAAATATGCTGAACCAACCGTAACTGCTACTGTTCAGCCAGAACCCATTGCAGTACCCGATGTAAAGGGTAAAGTGACCGATAACAACGGAGCACCACTGGCCGATGTATCTGTTGCTGTTAAAGGCACTACCCGTGGAACCATTACAGATGCTTCAGGTAATTTTTCTATATCGGTTTCAGAAGGTGATGTACTGGTATTTTCCTATGTTGGTTTTACTACTGTTGAACAAAGAGTAGGCACCAATGTCAGTATAAGTGTTTCCTTAAAACCTGCTGAGAAAGCCATCGATGAAATTGTGGTGGTGGGTTATGGTACACAAAAGAAAAGAGACCTCACCGGTTCTGTAACATCCGTAAAGGGAGAGGAAGTGGCCAACAGACCTGCTACCAACCCTATCGCATCCTTGCAGGGTCGTGTGGCCGGTTTGACCATTGCCAACTCTGGTGTAGCAGGTGCCAGTCCGGTAGTAAGAATCAGGGGTATCAACAGTACCAATACTGCCAGTCCCGTGTATGTGGTAGATGGTATTCTGCACGATAATATCGATTTCCTGAATCCTTCCGATATTGAAACCATCGATATCCTTCGTGATCCATCTTCTATTGCCATCTATGGTTTGCGTGGCGCCAATGGTGTCATTGCCATTACATCTAAAAAAGCAGCAAGAGGACAAACACGTATAGAATTACAAAGTTCTGTTGGTGTGCAGACGGTACAGGATAAAATCAAAATCACCGATGCAGACGGTTTTAAAAAATTATACAATGCACAGCTCGCCAATTTAGGTGCTGCTCCATTTGATTACACCAACTATACTGCCAATACCAACTGGCAGAACCTGGTGTTGCGTGATGCAGTCATCAGTGCTACCAACCTGAGTATTTCTAACACAGGAGAAAAATCTACCACTTACCTGAACATTGGTTATACCGATCAGCAGGGTGTGTTGAGAGACAACCGTTTCAAACGTTACCTCGTCCGTTTGAATGAAGAATTACGTTTTAATGATAAAATTAAATTGGGTGGTGGTTTAACAGGCTATCATGCCATCAACAATCCGGCAGCAGCCTCTATTACCAATGCTTTATGGGCTGCCCCCATTGTGCCTATTCAGCAGGATGCCAATACGTATTACAGCATGCCATCATTCCAGCGTGCACAGGTGGGTAACCCCATTGCTGCTTTAAACCGCAACAATGGAAATACCATCGATAAACAATATCGCGTCATTGGCAACCTGTTTGCAGAGATTAAATTCCTTCAAAACTTTACCTGGCGCTCTACTGTGTACACTGATCTTGTTTTTGATGATACAAGAAGTTACACTTCATTGCCATACTCATTCATTAACCTCGGTGAGAATGGTGCGCCAACCACTACTACATTCGATAATGCGGCCAGAACTTCTGTAAGTCAGACCAAAAATGAAGCAAGCCGTTTCCAGCAGGATCATACACTGAGTTTCGACAAGAACCTTGGGAATGGTCATAACGTGAATGCTGTGGCTGGGTTCACAACTATCTACAATAAAAGCTCATCGGTAGGCGGTACTCGTCGAGATACACTCACGAACGTTCCGAATGATCCTGATTTCTGGTACCTCAACATCATCAACATCAATAACCCGATCTCCAATTCGGGTGGTGGTTCTGAGAATGCTATTGCGGGTGGATTTGCACGCGTGGGTTACTCCTACAAAGGCAAATACCTGTTGAATGCTACAGTGAGAAGAGATGGCAGCTCCAAATTTGCACCAGCCAACCGCTGGGGTACATTTGGTAGCGTAGGTGCAGGTTGGGTGATCAGTGATGAAGCCTTCTTCTCTAAAGTGAAAAAAATAAACTTCCTGAAACTGAGGGCTGCTTGGGGTTTAACGGGTAATGCCAATGGCTTTGCCGATAACCTGTGGAGACCTGGTGTACAGAATGCATCAACCGCCATTTTTGGAGATAATATTTACAGCTCTATACAGGCTGCCTATATTCCCGATCCAAACCTGCATTGGGAAACCGTTAAAGGTATTGATGTGGGTATTGATGTAAAAGCATTTGACAATAAATTAAGTGCAGAGATTACTTATTACAACAGAACTACAACTGATATCCTGACGGCTGTAACACTGCCGAATGAAACCAGAAGTTATTTCACCAACCTCGGTAGCATTACCAACAAGGGTATTGAAGTAAACCTGGCATGGAGTAATATCATTGGTAAGGATCTTTCGTATCGTGTAGGAGCCAATTTCAGTTATAACCATAATGTGGTGAACTCAATTGGTAACAATTTCAATTTCTCCATCATAGGTAATGGTGGTGCCAACCTTACTACGACCGGAAGATCGATCGGTTATTTTTATGGGTACAGACAAATTGGTATCTATCAGTCAACAGCCGATCTGCAAAAATCACCTGCTTTTGTAAACTCATTACCAGGCGATGTTGCTTATGCAGATATTAATGGTGATGGACAAATTACACCTGCTGACAGGGATTATATCGGAAGTCCGTTCCCTCCTTACAGTTTTGGTGGTAATATCGATATCAGTTATAAAGGATTTGATATTGAGGTGGAAGGTCAGGGTATGGCAGGTCATAAAATTTACACACAACGTCGTACTTCTACGTTTGCCGTATTGAATTATGAAACCAATCGTTTGAATGCATGGACTGCTCCCGGTACCAGCAATGTAGAACCTGTACTGGATAATACCAGAGGTAATAATTTCCTGATGAGTACTTATTTCCTGGAGCCGGGTGATTTTTTCCGTCTCAGGACTTTACAGATTGGTTATACGTTCAAAAAAACAATGTTGTCGAAAATTGGTATTCAGCGTGCAAGGATTTACCTGAACGGTCAGAATATCAAAACATGGAGCAAAGTAACCGGTTACTCACCAGAACCCTTGATCGGAAGTATTCTGGGTGGTGGAGCAGACAATGGTGCTTATCCTGTTCCGGCGATTTATTCATTGGGTATCAACCTTACTTTTTAACTGACTTTAATAACTCATTTATATGAAATCGTTTAAACAAATATTCCGGATGACTTACCTGGTTCCAGTAGCCATGGGTATGTTATTGTTATCAACCGGATGTAAAAAATTCCTTGATACGGAACGTCAGGGTGCATATGATGCAGACAACTATCCCTATCCGGGCGGATCAGGTCCATACGACCAGTTTATTTTTGGTGCGTACAATGAGCTGAGAAGTTTCAATGTACACAGCCAGGCATTTATTACTGCTTCCAGTATACGCAGTGATGATGCTGATAAGGGAAGTACTCCGGCCGATGGAGGTGCCAATGCCATTACCATGGATAATTTCCCTGTATTACCCAGCAATGGTTTCTGTAATGCACTTTGGCTGGGTTATTATACCCTTATTAACAGGTGTAACAGTACCATCAATGAAGTGAATACCAATACCACCATTACGGCAACAGATCAGATCAAACAACAGACCATTGCGGAAGCCAGGTTCCTCAGGGCGTATGCCTACTTCAATCTCGTGCGCTTTTTTGGAAGAGTACCTTTAATTGATAAGTTGTTTGATAATCCTGCACAACAAAACAATGTACCACAAAGTACCGCCGCACAGATTTATGCTTTTGTAGAAGCCGACCTGGTTTTTGCAGCCGCTAATCTGCCACTGTCATGGGATGCTAAATTCGCCGGTCGTGTAACCCGTGGTGCCGCCAATGGATTATTGGCCAAAGTGTATCTCACACAACAGAAATGGAACGAAGCCATGGCCGCAGCCAATGCAGTGATGACTTCCGGTCAGTATGATCTGTCAACATCTTACGATCGTATTTTCCGTGAAGAAGGAGAGAACAGTAAAGAATCGGTGTTTGAAGTACAGGCCACGGCATCTGCTGCTATACCGAGCAACAATGGTGTTCAGTATGCACAGATACAGGGTGTAAGAGGTGCAGGTATATGGGATCTTGGTTGGGGCTGGAATACACCAACAACTGATCTGGAAGCGGCTTACGAACCCAATGATCCGCGTAAGAACAGAACCATCATGTACACCAGTACAAACACAACCACGTACCAGACCCTGTATGGTGAAAACCTGCCAACAGGTTTACCCAATCCACGTTATAATAACAAAGTGTACACCAACCCGGCAACGCGTGCTTCAATTGGTAACCGATTTGGTTACTGGATGAACGTGCGTATACTGCGTTATGCCGATGTGGTACTCATGTATGCAGAAGCGGCCAATGAAGTAGGTGGTACTGCTAATATCACTGCTGCAAGAAATGCACTGAACTCAGTAAGGGCCAGAGCACGTGCAGGGAATAATACCATTTTACCTGATGTTACAGCAACCGATCAGGCTTTGTTGCGTGATGCAATCCGCAAAGAGCGTCGTGTGGAACTGGCCATGGAACACGATCGTTTCTTCGATCTGGTAAGATGGGGTGTAGCTCAAACCGTATTGAATGCACATGGTAAAACGGCATTCAGTAATGCAAGAGATGTGTTGTTGCCTATTCCACAACCACAGATCGATTTAAGTGCGGGTGTACTCACACAGAACCCTGGTTATTGATTACTGAATCATTAAAAAAATTACATCATGTTATTGTCAACATCATATAAAATAAGCAGGACACTGGTCATTGTTTCGATAACAATTGCAGTCATCTCCTGCAAAAAAGATGGTAACCCCAATAAGCTCCCGTCTGTAAGTACGGCAACATATGAGGGTACTGTTGATGGTTATAAAAGCTCCGATGAAGTATATCCCGATAACCTTATCGCATACTGGAGTTTTGATGACACCAAGAATGAACTGAAGAGCGGAACAGCACCAACCACCTCTGCCAATGATACCTATGTAACAGGTGGTGTTCGTGGAAAAGCATTGAACCTTACAGCAGGTTACCTGTATTTTGCTACACAGTTCCAGGCTTTTAAAACCGCAGCGTTGAAAAGTTTTACCATCAGTACCTGGGTAAAAATTCTGAACAACGGATCTAAAAGAACCATGTTGTTTCAATTGGCTCGTCCGGGTATATTCAATGGTAATATCAATTTCGCCCTGAACACCAATTCATTTCCAGCCACGACCACCAATACTTTACGTGTGCAACCTACTTTCATGACAGTGGGTGGCGGTACACAGGATAACATCAATAATAATCTATCGCCTGCCATTGGAATGGATAAGTGGACACATATCCTGTTGACTTATGAAACAACAACCGGTGTGTTCGATATCTGGATGGACGGCGTTAAAGTAGGAGGTTTCCCTAACAGGGGTGTAGGTAATAATCTTTTTAATGCTTATGAACCCAGTGAAGTAATCATTGGGTCTAACTATAACGGCATCCCCGGAAAAACGGTGAATACAGATGTTTCATTTGCACCTATGACCGGACAGGTTGATGAGATCAGAATTTATAACCGTGCATTACCCGATGCGCAGATCAAATCGCTGTTCAATTTAGGTAAGGCAAACAAGTAAGTTGATATCGACAATTGGGCAGATTGTAACACCCGTGTTACAATCTGCCCATATTTTATGGCCTCTCAAAAATCCAATATATGCGTTTAAACAATCGCAATCTTGTATCCTTGTCACTTGTGACTTGTTGTTTCTTCTTTCTTGTTTCCTGTAAACCTGCGGCCCAACAAAAAGTTTCTGCCGAAAACAATACCGTAACATTTGCCTCAGCAGAAGAAGAAAAAATATTTACAGAAGTGGAGCGCGCCACTTTCCAGTATTTCTGGGATGGTGCAGAACCCACCAGCGGTTTGGCACGCGAACGTTTCCATAACGATAACGTGTATCCGCAAAATGATAAACATGTTGTCACAAGCGGTGGTGGTGGTTTTGGTGTCATGGCTATTCTCGTAGGTATTGAAAGAAAATTTATAACCAGGGGAGAAGGACTGCAAAGACTGGAAAAAATTGTAGGCTTTTTAGAAAAAGCAGACCGCTTTCATGGTGCCTGGCCACATTGGTGGAATGGGGAAACTGGAAAAGTGCAACCCTTTAGTCGTTATGATGATGGTGGTGATCTGGTAGAAAGTTCTTTCATGATACAGGGGCTTTTATGTGTACGTCAATATTTTCAGAAGGGTACAACAGAAGAGAAAGCCCTTGCAGCAAGAATAGACAAACTCTGGCAAGAAGTAGATTTCAACTGGTACCGGAATGGCAAAAATGTATTGTACTGGCATTGGAGTCCAAACCATGCATGGCGTATGAATTTTGCAGTTAGGGGTTATAATGAATGTCAGATCATGTACATACTTGCCGCTTCATCGCCCACTCATGGTGTACCTGCAGAAGTGTACCATGAAGGATGGGCTCAGAATGGAGCCATTAACCAGAACCCATCCGGTTATGGCGATATTAAATTACAGATGCATCACCAGGGCGATGCTACAGAGTCTGGCCCATTGTTCTGGGCGCATTATTCTTATCTGGGTCTTGATCCACGTGGATTGAAGGATAAATATGCCGATTATGGAAAAGAAAATACCAATCATGCTTTAATACATTATCGCTGGTGTGTTGATAATCCTAAAAAATTCACAGGATATGGACCTGACAGCTGGGGGCTTACATCCAGTTATTCTGTAAAAGGGTATGCAGGTCATGCACCGGGTATGAAAAGAGATATCGGTGTGATTTCGCCTACGGCCGCATTATCATCATTCCCCTATACACCCAAAGAATCGATGGCTGCCATGAAAAACTGGTACCTCAATAAAAAAGACAAGCTCTGGGGACCGTTTGGTTTTTATGATGCATTCAGTGAAACCGAAAACTGGTACCTGCCACGTTATCTCGCCATTGACCAGGGCCCCATTGTAGTGATGATGGAAAACTATCGCAGTGGTTTGTTATGGAAACTCTTTATGAGTTGTCCGGAAATACAAACAGGGTTGAAGAAACTGGGTTTTGAAAGTCCTTACCTTAAATAAAAATGATTGATGCGAAAGATCAGTTTATATGTTTTGCTGATAGTGAGTAGTGTTTTTGCAAAAGCACAGGATCTAAGTCTGTTTGAAAAACAATGGATCATACAGAGTGGCGATACCATGCCTTTCAGGGTATTATTGCCGGAGAACTATGATCCTGCCAAAAAATATCCGCTGGTATTGTTTCTCCATGGAAGAGGAGAGAGTGGGAATGACAATGAGAAACAACTGACACATGGAGCCAAAATGTTTTTGCAAGATAGTATCCGTAAAAATTACCCCGCCATTGTGGTCTTCCCGCAATGCGCCTCTAACAGTTACTGGAGTAATGTTCAGGCGGTAACAACAGGCAGTAAAACAGGAAAGCGTATATTTTATTTTGTACCTGCAGGAGAGCCATCACAATCCATGAAAATGTTGCAGGGGCTGGTAGGTAATTTACTCGAACGTTATCCCGTTAAGATGGATCAGGTATACATCATGGGTTTATCGATGGGAGGCATGGGCACATTTGAACTGGTGCGAAGAATGCCTGGTTTATTTGCGGCTGCCATTCCTATCTGCGGAGGAGCGCATCCAGCCACAGCTTCACAATTGGTGAAGACGAAATGGTGGATATTTCATGGAGGTAAAGACGATGTAGTGTTGCCGGTTTATTCAGAGCAAATGTTTGCTGCATTGCAAAAGTCAAAAGCCAATGTTCAGTTCAAATTATTTCCCAATGCCAACCACAATAGCTGGGATCCTGCATTTGCAGAACCGGGGTTGTTGAAATGGTTGTTCTCACAAAAAAAGAAATAAAAAGTCCGGCGTCAGGAAGTCGGATAGTCCGGAAGTGTTGTTTCGATTAATAGTTTAAGCATAGGCATTAGGGCGTAATAGTAAAAAAAGGAAGTAATAGGCAGGGCGTTCGTTATTAAGCACAAAAAAGCCATCTACTTAAAGTGGATGGCTTTTATCTATAAAGGATGATTAATTAGAATCTTTCTAATTTAGAAAAGAAAAAATCTCCTTCAATTGCTGCATTTTCATCACTATCACTACCGTGAACGGCATTTTCACCTACTGATGCTGCAAATTGTTTACGGATGGTTCCTTCTTCTGCCTGGGCTGGGTTGGTAGCGCCAATCAGCTTACGGAAATCGGCTACGGCATTCTCTTTTTCGAGGATGGCAGCTACAATCGGACCACTGCTCATAAATTCAACCAGCTCGCCAAAGAAAGGGCGTTCACGGTGAATATCATAGAATAAACCAGCCTGCTCAGGTGTGAGGCGGGTCCATTTCATTGCTTTAACGCTAAAACCAGCTTTAATGATCTGATCCAGGATGGCTCCGGTATATCCTTTAGCGGTAGCATCTGGTTTAATCATGGTAAATGTTCTGTTGCTCATAAATTCTTGCTTTATCTATTTCGGCCGCAAAAGTACGAGAAAGCGGGTCGTTTTTTGGATATAATCGCAGGAAATTTGTTAAATGGGGCTAAATTGATTTGCCGAAACAGTCTGGAAACCGCAATTTTGCCGCCACGCTATGCAGTCGATCGATTTATTTTTCCCTTCCCTTAGTAAGCCTTTCAAAGCAGTGGTTACCATGCACCAGAAACCGGATGGTGATGCCATGGGTTCTACATTGGGTTTATACCATTTCCTGAAGGCCCTGGGACACGATGTAACCGTTATATCGCCTACCAACTGGGCCTCATTCCTCAACTGGATGCCCGGGGTGGATAAAGTAATTGATTTTGAACAGCAAAGACATGCCGCTACTGATCTGGTAAATGCCGCCGAAGTAATCTTCTGCCTTGATTTCAATGTGCTTCACCGGACCAAGCATATGGAACAGGTATTAACGGAAGCCAATTGTATCAAAGTATTGATAGACCATCACCAGCAGCCACAGAGAGAAGCGTTCAACTTTGGCGTCAGCGACACGTCCAAAAGTTCTACCTGTGAAATGGTATACGATTTTATCATGGCATCGGGTCATGCTGAGGTATTGAATATAGCAATGGGTGAATGCCTCTATACAGGTCTTATGACCGATACGGGATCATTCCGTTTTCCGGCCACCACTGCATCGGTACACCGGATGGTGGCCCACCTGAAGGAGATTGGACTCAATCATACCAAAGTACACGACTATATTTATGATAGTTTTCTGGAAAACAGGCTTCGTTTTATTGGTCATGCCCTGCTCAACAGGATGGAAGTATTATATGAATACAATACCAGCCTGATGTATATTACAAAGGCAGATCTCCAGAAATTTGATATCAAAACAGGAGATACGGAAGGGCTGGTCAATTACCTGCTCACTATACAGGGTATAAAACTGGGCGCCATTGTGATTGACAGGGATGAAGAAAGAAAATGGAGTTTCAGGAGTAAAGGCGATTTTGATGTAAATACCTTTGCCCGTGAACATTTTGAAGGGGGCGGACATAAAAATGCAGCAGGAGGAAGAAGCAGTGAGAGCCTGGAAACAACGGTTAAACAATTCAAAGACATACTCAAACAATATCACAATCAACTACAATAAAACAATGATGAGAACAACCACCTCGCTGTTACTGGCGATCGTATTGCTTGCAAGCTGTAACCAATATGAAAAAGCACCTTCCGGTATGACTTACAAGATCAGCGGGACGAGCAAAGAAAAACTGCAACATGGCCAGTTTGTAAAAATGCACATTGAGTATAAACTGAAATCAAAAGATACTGTCCTGCAGTCATCATACGATAATATTCCTGTTTATTTTCCTGTAGATACGGCTCGTTTGGGTAAACATACATTCACTGAAATCATTACACTTTGTGGTGCAGGTGATAAAGTTGATTTTGTATTGTCGATCGATACACTGAAGAGTATGCAGATGATGGACTACAACGATATGTTCAAAAAAGGGGACCTGATCAATGGCCGTTTTGAAATCCTGAAAGTGTTTAAAACACAGGATGAAGTAAAAGCGGACTATGAGAAAGAGGTTGCCATTGAAAAGCAGAAAGAGATCAATGCAGTAAAAGAATACGCCAAGAAAAAGAACCTGAATGTACAATCAAAGCCATCGGGCTTACAGGTAGAAGTACAGAATGCAGGTACAGGTCAGAAAGTAGATACCGGCTGGAGCGCTGTAGTGCGTTACAAAGGTTATTTTATAGGTAAAACCAATGAGGGCAAAGTATTTGAAACCAATATGGATCCCAATGCACAACCGATCAATGTAGAAGTAGGAACAGGCGGAGTAATGCCTGGTTGGGATGAAGGTCTGCGTTTGTTTGGTAAAGGTGGGAAAGGCCGTTTGATCATTCCTGCGATGCTCGCCTATGGTATACAGGGGTCAGCGCCGGTTATTCCTCCATTCTCTAACCTGGCTTTTGATATTGAAGTAGTAGATGTAGTAAAAGCCGCACCTAAGCCTGCTACACCTGACATGCAGATGCCACAGCAAATGCCACGTCAGTAAAAAATAATTACACCTGCCTTAAACTGATGTTGAAAAGCGTCCCGATCAGGGACGCTTTTTTTATGGCATGAGGTAACGGGTAAGGCGAATGGCTTCCATGGCTTCTTTCACATCGTGCACCCTTAGTATATGGGCTCCTGCTAAAAGTGAAGCGGTATGTAAAACGGTTGTGCCATTTAAAGCTTCCTGTGCAGTAATGCCGAGTGTTTTGTAAATAGTAGACTTTCGTGAAACACCAATCAGCACTGGTTTTCCTAACGCAACAAAACTGGAAGTGGAACGGATGAGTTGAAAATTCTGTTCAGGTGTTTTACTGAAACCAAAACCGGGATCAAGGATGATATCAGCAATACCGGCTTTCCGGCATTGAGCCATTCTTTCAATAAAATAATCCATTACATCGGTTACTACATCATTATACACCGGCACCTTGTGCATGGTATTTGCATTGCCCTGCACATGCATACAAACATAAGGCATTTTTAAACCTGCAACAGTTGCCAGCATATTGACATCGAAATGCCCCCCGCTGATATCGTTGATGATAGATGCACCCATACCGGCAGCTGCTATTGCTACCTGACTATAATAAGTATCTACCGAAATAATCGTATCTGGAAACCGTTTTGCAATGTCTTCTGTTATGCCTTTGAGCCGACTGATTTCTTCTTCCGGCCCTACAATCTCACTACCCGGCCTGGTGCTTTGCGCGCCAATATCGAGGATACTGGCACCCTCGCCAATCATTTTCTCCGCCTGCTCCAAAGCCGCATCAATCGTGTTTTTCCTGCTGTTTTCATAAAACGAATCAGGCGTAGCATTGATGATGCCCATGACAATGGGCTTGTCAATTGTGAGTAATCTTCCTTTGCAGTTCAGTGTAAACATTGCGGGTTTCGTTTATATTGCATCCACAGATCAAAGATATTGTCAAAGCCCATAACGGTTTCGAAAAAATGAGTAATACGAATCAGCAATATGACGCAGCCATTGGTAGTTGCAGGGATATATTCATCAAAAAAACAAAAGACTATGGAACGGCCTGGCGCGTGCTCAGGACCATTTCGGTTGTTGACCAGATATTCATCAAAGCATTGCGTATCCGCACCATACAGGACCTGAAAACACAGAAAGTGGGTGATGATATTCCTTCAGAATTCAAAGGCATCATTAATTATGCGGTAATTGGCCTGATACAGCTTGAACTGAATAATCCGCAGGTGGAAGATATGCCGGTTGAAAAAGTAGATGAATTGTATCACCGCTACGTAGCATTTGCCAAAAATACCATGCTCGATAAAAACCACGACTATGGCGAAGCCTGGCGTGAAATGAGCCAGGAAAGTTTTGCTGACCTGATTCTGGTGAAATTATTGCGCATACGACAGATTCTCGAAAACGACGGCAGAACACTGATCAGTGAAGGAATAGATGCCAATTATGTAGATATCATTAATTACGCAGTCTTTGCATTGATCTTAATTGAAGAAGGAAAACATTGATTTATGAAGACAGTCATCATGCTTATCCGTTGGTTTGTGGGCCTGCTTTTTATTTTTTCAGGCCTTATCAAAGCCAATGATCCTCTAGGACTTAGTTATAAAATGCAGGAATTTTTTGAAGTGTGGGGCTGGCATTTCCTGAATGACTACACACTGGTATTCTCCTTGTTGATGAATGTGCTGGAAGTAGTGGCAGGTGTGGCTGTTATTGTGGGCTGGCGCAAACGCAGTGTAAGCTGGATGTTACTGTTGCTGATCATCTTCTTTACCTTTCTCACCGGTTATGCATTGTTCTCCGGTAAAATTAAAACCTGTGGCTGTTTTGGCGACTGTTTGCCTTTAACACCCGCCATGTCATTTGGAAAAGATTTGCTCTTACTCTTATTGATACTGATACTGCTTTTCACCAACCGGAAAGTGCCATCCATGATGAGTGAGTCAGGCGCGGTCATTTATGTGATCCTGAGTTTATTCGCCACTGCCGGATTACAGTGGTATGTGCTTAAATACCTGCCCATTGTAGATTGTCTGCCTTATAAAAAAGGTAATGATATTACCGAACAAATGAAAACACCCGCTGGTGCCATACCCGATAGTTTTGCCATCGTATTTCAGTATAAAAAAGACGGGAAAGATATTTTCTTCGACCAGACATCATTCCCGGCCGACTTTGATTCTACTTATGAATATGTAGACAGGAAAGACAAGCTGGTAAAAAAAGGTAACGGTCTTACTGCAAAAATCATTGACTTCACGCTGCAAAATTTATCCGGTACCGATACAACGGCTGCTGTCTTTGCCAATACCAACCCATATGTGCTGGTGTTTGCAAAAGACATGAGTAATGCTGCAGAATGGTCGTCTAAATTTGCAGCACTCAAGGAAAAATGGGCTACTAAAAATAGGGCAGTAGCCATTGTAACTGCTGATACCGAAAAAGCAGGAACACTGTTCCCCGGAACAACGATCATACGCTGTGATGCTACGGTGATAAAAACGGCTGCACGCGTAAATCCCACTTTCTTTCTGATGGAAGGAGCAAAAGTGACGAATAAAGTATCGCTGGCTAAAGCAGATGCATTAATTCCATAAACACAATTGCATGCTTCAATACCTCACCAAAAAACTCCTGTATGGCTTACTTGTGCTCGCAGGAGTGGTGGTGATTGTATTTTTTCTGTTCCAGGGTTTTGGTGATCCTGCAAGGCTTGTATTGGGGCAAACAGGCGATAGTACTACCATTCAGAATATCAGGAAAGAGCTGGCACTAGATCAACCTAAATGGAAACAGTTTGTGTTTTACCTGAACGACGTATCGCCACTCAGTATTCACGCTAAAGAAGAAATAGAACGAAAAGAACTGAAAGGTATTTTCATCGGTGGTGAAACCAAATTCGCCATCAAAGTACCATACCTGCGAAGATCATACCAGACCAAAAAAGAAGTGTCAACCGTATTGGCTGAAGCATTACCGGGTACGCTGGTATTGGCATTGTCGGCCATGTTATTTGCCACTGTTATCGGCATCACGCTTGGCGTAATAGCCGCAGTAAAAAAAGATACCTGGATGGACACCGGTTCTGTATTTGCGAGTGTATTGGGTATATCGGCTCCTTCATTTTTTATGGGCATTGTGCTGGCATACCTGTTTGGTTTTGTGCTCAGTCAATATACAGGTTTGGAAATGACGGGTAGTTTGTATGATGTTGATCCGTTCAAAGGGAGGTCATTGCAACTGAAAAATCTTGTGCTGCCTGCCATTACGCTGGGTATACGTCCACTCGCCATTATTACCCAGCTAACCAGAAGTGCGATGCTGGATGTGTTAAACCAGGATTATATACGCACAGCCAGGGCCAAAGGGTTGAGCCAGAGGGCTATTGTGGTGAAACATGCTTTGCGCAATGCATTAAACCCGGTGATTACTGCTGTAACAGGCTGGTTCGCGGAATTATTGGCCGGTGCTTTTTTTGTTGAATATATTTTCGGCTGGAAAGGAATTGGAAAAATAACAGTAGATGCCCTCGAAAAACTCGACTTCCCTGTTGTCATGGGCAGTGTATTGATAACCGCCACATTCTTCATCTTCGTCAATATCCTCGCCGATTTACTATATGGAGTAGTGGATCCGAGAATAAGGAAGTGATTGGGTGAATGGTCAATGGTGAATCGTGAATGAAAAAAAGCTTTGTACGCAAGCAATAACCTCAACCGCAGCAAAGTTTCCCTTATTGACCATTGACCATTGACCATTGACCATTGACCATTGACCATTGACCATTGACCATTGACCATTGACCATTGACCATTCACTGTATCACCACTTCACTAATCACTTTCTCTCCAAACGCTTCATTCACCCTTTCAATGATCTGGGTTTTCTGGTAGAGCAGTTCATTCTTGAGTGGACCCACGCTGGTGGTAATAAATAATTTCTGGTTGATGATCTGAATCTTGTCTGTATAGCGGGCAATGGTTTTACCCATGAGTTGTTCCCATATCTCTTCAATCTGAACGGCGCGAATACCGTTTTTTAAATGGCTCTTGTGCAAAAAGCCCCTGATAGCGTCTCCAATGTGAAATTCAGACATGCGGTGAAGGTACTGAAAAGTGAAAAGTCAAAAGTAAAAAATCAAAAGTCAAAAATACCGCTTTGGTAATGAGGTGGAGGTTACCTATCATTATATCAGGTATTAACTATAAAATGAATATGGTTAGGATCAACCATAAAAAACATATCATATCTGTGATCATACTTTTCTTCTTTTATTCCTTACTGGTAGCCACATCAGTAGCTGAACCGGAGAAAGAAGTTACACTTAGTGCATCTGATTCAATCGTTATGAAAGGCAGATATATTTTCTGTACCTATTGTGTCCATTGTCACAAAATATCAAGTCAGACAATTGTAGAAAATTCTCTTCAGGGTGTTTTCGACCGATTGCCACAACCGGCAGATAAGTATTTTATTCAGTTTGTCGGGAATTCAAAATTATTAAGAGATCAGGGAGATCAATATGCAAGATCCATTCATAGCGCATGGAATAGTAGGTATAGTCATAAGTTCAGTCAATTGTTTTCGGAAGATGAATTTGCAGATTTGTTAGCTTATGTGCGGTATTATAGTCGATAGACGACTATCCCCCAAACTAATCATCTGATACCCCGTTCCAATAGCATCTAACTGCTGCTTCAATCGCTCAGGATGTGTGTCGGTAATAAATACCTGTCCATCACTTTCAGCACAAACCCAATGCAGTAATTGCGACATTCTTGCATCATCGAGTTTTTCGAAAACATCATCCAGTAAAAGAATGGGCGTAAACCCTTTCTGTTCTTTTAATATCTGCCATTCAGCCAGTTTGAGGGCAAAAAGCAAACTTTTTCTTTGTCCCTGTGAAGCTTCTGTTTTAAACAACTGTTCACCCATCTGCAATACAATATCATCGCGGTGAATACCTGAACTGGTTCTTTGCAGGGCAACATCTTTTAACCGGTTTTGTTGCAGGAGGGTAGCGAAATCTATTTGTAACAAAGGACTCTGATATGATAAATAGATACCATCGTTATTCCGGGCAATGCGTTCATAAATGCTGAAAGCCAGGGGCAGAAAATTCTGCAGAAACTTTTTACGGGTATTAAAAATGGTTGTACCCGTGGTGCATAATTGTTCGTTCAGAATATTGAGCAGCATTTCATCCATTTTTCCGTTGTCAGCCGCCTGTTTCAGCAGGCTGTTTCTTTGCTGGAGAATTTTATTGTAATCGATCAGTTGCTGTAAATAATGCGGGTCTATCTGCGATAACACCGTATCCAGGAATTTTCTTCTCTCTTCTCCCGGACCACTGATCAGCGACACATCATCTGGTGCAATCATTACCACCGGTAACCTGCCAATATGGTCTGAAAATTTTTTGTAAGGCTCACCGTCGAGTTGTAGTTCTTTTTTGCCCGTCTCTCTAACAATGAGTGTTACATTGGTATCCAGTGCTTCCACCTGGTATTGTCCATGTAAACGCATGCCTGAACTGCCGTGATGAACACTTTGTGCGTCGGTACGGGCAAAATAGCTTTTAGAGAAACTGAGGTAATAAATGGCATCGAGTAAATTGGTTTTACCCATCCCATTGGAACCACATATACCCACAATTCTTTCGCCAAAGTCAAAACGCTGATCTTCGTAATTGCGAAACTGAACCATGGATAATTGATGAAGACGGAACATAAACGGCAAATTAACACACCTGTTTCGGAATAATTCATGTGTGGTATCAGTGAAAGCGATTATTTTTATTAAAAAATTGGCTTGAAGACGATATTATCTGGTCAGCAACTGGCATTAACGGTAAAAAGACTGGCCCATCAGATATTGGAAAACAATGCATCCTTACAGGATACGGTCGTAATTGGCTTACAGCCACGTGGTATCTTTCTGAGCGATCGCATCGTTAATGAATTACAATCACTGGTTACTGCTGGTAAAATTGAATATGGCAAGCTCGATATCACTTTTTATCGTGATGATGTGCGTAAAAGCCTGCATATTGCCAATAGTACCGATATTCCCTTCAGTCTCGAGAACAAACAGGTGATCCTGATTGATGATGTCTTATACACTGGCAGAACTATTCGTGCCGCATTGGATGCCTTGCTGGCTTTTGGCCGTCCGTCTAAAGTATCACTCTGTGTACTCATCGACCGCCGTTTCAGCCGCGAACTACCCATACAACCCGATTTTACCGGTAAAACCATCGATACCATCATCTCCCAGAAAGTAAAAGTTTGCTGGAAGGAAAGGGATGAGGTGGATGAAGTGGTACTAATTTGAGGATGTCAGATGTCGGATCTCTGATTTGGAATGCTCCAATTCATTCAAATCCGACATCCTATATCAGAGATCCTACATCTGCCATCAGACATCTCCCTCCGTATTTATTTTTGCTTTATCTTTGCTTTTTAATGAAACTCTCTACCAAACATCTCCTTGGTATAAAAGATCTCACCCGAGACGATATCCAGTTAATTCTTACCACGGCCGAACAATTCAAAGAAGTTTTACAAAGACCGGTTAAAAAAGTGCCATCGTTACGTGATGTGACCATTGTAAACCTGTTTTATGAGAATTCTACCCGTACCAGAATGTCATTTGAACTGGCAGAACGCAGGTTGTCGGCCGATGTGTTGAATTTTGCAGCCACTACATCTTCTGCGGCAAAGGGTGAAACATTACTCGATACAGTGAATAATATCCTGAGCATGAAAGTGGATATGGTGGTGATGCGACACAGTGCATCGGGAGCGCCACATTTTCTTGCCAAACATATACCGGCAGCCATTGTAAATGCCGGCGATGGTATCAACGAACACCCTACCCAGGCATTACTTGATGCTTTTTCCATGAAAGAAAAACTGGGTAAGCTGGAAGGACTTAAAGTGGCCATCATCGGCGATATCATGCACAGCCGTGTGGCACTGAGTAATATGTACCTGCTTCGTAAAATGGGCGCTGAGATTACGATTGCCGGACCACCCACCTTAATTCCAAAATATATTGAAGAAGCACTGGATGTTCGTGTAGAGTATAACCTCAAAAAAGCACTTCAATGGTGCGATGTAGCCAACGTACTGAGGATTCAGTTGGAAAGACAGAACCAGCCTTTATTTTCTTCACTTCGCGAATACAATCTTGCCTACGGTATCAACAGACGTTTACTGGAGAGCCTGGGTAAAGAAATCGTGATCATGCACCCCGGACCCATCAACAGGGGTGTTGAACTGGACAGCGATGTAGCCGACGGACCATTCTCTATTGTTCTCAACCAGGTAGAAAATGGGGTAGCCGTGAGGATGGCGGTCTTGTATTTGCTGGCAGGAGCATGAGAAAACAGAGAAATACGGAATAAGAAATAAGGAATGAGAAAGTGTATATTGTACTTTCTCATTCCTTATTTCTTATTTCATGTTTTTTATTTTTTACTCTTTATTTCTTATTTCTCTGTTTTCTTCCTTTTCTTCGTAGTCATAAACCATCACCATGCGCATTTGCTTATTCCCTGGTACATTCGATCCGGTTACATTGGGGCATATAGATATTATTAACCGCGCCCTGCCTTTGTTCGACCAGATTTATGTGGGTATTGGTATCAATTCTGCCAAATCGCCCATGTTCAGTCCCGAGCAACGGATGGAATGGTTCAAGGAAATTTACCGGTATGAGCCCAAAGTGAAAAGTGTAGTGTACGAAGGACTCACGATTAATTATTGTAAAGAAATCGGTGCGCAGTTCATTCTCAGAGGCATACGTTACGTGAGCGATTTTGAATATGAGAAAACCATTGCAGATGCCAATCGTACACTGGATAAAAATATTGAAACGATTTTTCTTACCGGCGAACCCAAATACACATCTGTAGCCTCCACCATTGTGCGCGATATCTTAAAAAATGGGGGAGACGCTTCTCCTTTTTTACCCGAAGCGGTGATTCGTTCCATCAAAAAATAACCACAGCATCATGTCTATCTGGTTTCATAAAGCATTAACGATAGCTGATATACAGCCATTGGGTAAAAATACCATGGGTGAACACTTGGGTATGGTTTTTACTGAATTGGGTGATGATTACCTGAAAGCCACCATGCCCGTTGATCATCGTACCAAACAACCTTATGGCCTTTTACATGGAGGTGCTTCTGTTGCGCTCGCTGAAACCCTTGGTAGTGTGGGTGCAGCACTCACTGTTGATCCTGAAAATATTATTTGTGTTGGACAGGAAATCAATGCCAATCACCTGCGTGGTGTAAGAGAAGGGGTAGTAACAGGTATTGCCAAACCCGTTCATATTGGCGCCAGCTCACAGGTATGGGAGATGAAGATTTATGATGAAAAAGAGAGGTTGATTTGTATCAGCAGGCTTACCGTCGCAGTGCTGAAAAGCAGGAGCAGAGGGTAAGTATTGGGAAGATTGGGTGAGAATCATAAAATTGCAACTATTGTATCTGGTCTGATATTTAGCTCGCAATGTTGTCTAGTATTTATTTTATAGTCAGAAATCGAAAAATTGAAATTGCCAAACACAAAGATATACCTATATAAGCCCAATGTTTTTGTCTTGAAAACCGAGTTGATTGGTCAATATATTCATCAGGTCTGTTTAATATGATGAATTTTAGTCTATTCCAATCCCATAACAATAAGTAAATATTTGCAAGAAGCATTAATGAAGTCATAACCAAAAAAATCGGTGATTCGAAAGCAGTAGTAAGAATAAAAATGCTCAATATCATAGGGAAATATATAACGGCACCTAATGTGCTAAAGATTTGAGACATTATAAAAAATCCTGCGATAAATTGCCCCCATCCGATAAAATACCAGTAAAAACCAGAACGATACATTGCTTCTAAAAGATGTGACAACGAATTAATAGGCGAACTCTCACCTGATTGAGGTTCAAATCGTATCCCTTTAATTTTTAAAATACTTGCCCAAACGAAGGCTGTCCCAAGCAGGTATCGGATAAAAATTGTAAAAACTTGGAAGCTCTTAAGTGATTTTATCTTAAATAAAAACTTTTCCATCGTATAGATATGTGATCAGTGAATTTTAAATAACTCACGAAATTCAAAGGTGTAATCCTTTAAAAGTGTAGTCGCCAAAAATCCAAGATTTATAAATATTCATTTAAATACTATTGTATTTTCAGATATCAACCATGCAGAAAAAAAATCCCCAATTCCTCATTCCCAACTCTTGATACCTATCTTCCCAAAGCGGTACTAATCCAACTCCTCCACACATTTCTTCAACTCCGCCAAATAATTACCATACAATTTCTTCAGGTACCATTTGGTGAAATAATAGAGGGTAATGGCGAGTACAATCATGTAAACACCCAAAAAAGTAAGCACCTGCCATCTTGCAGAGAAATAATGCAATACGAATTTATCTACCTCCGGAACAGAAACAGGTTCCATGATCGATAAGATAAGGGAGAATACAAAACACACTGGCAACATGGCCATGGTAAACTGAAAATATCTTTTTACAAATTCTTCCAGCAGACTTACCACGTGTTGCAGGTTGGCTTTTATCGGCTGAAAAGAACTGGTGAGCTGTTGTGTTTTTTTATAGAGATAGTATAAAACAAACGTGAACAGGAACATCAATATGGTAAACACACCAAAGTATATGCGGATGGACCAGTAGTCGGAAACAAAACAGACATACAGCATGGCAGCAGAAAACAGTATACAAAGCACCATCTCAACAATAAGGCTGCGTTTCAGTTTACCGATCACGGAACTGGTTTTCTTTTTTAGTAAGGCTGCAATATCTGCATCCGTACGACTGGCATGATCTGTTGCCAGTTTTTGGTTGAGTTGGTATTTTAGTTCATCGAGTTCCATAACACTTCATTTACGCGGGGGTCATATATTTTTGTGTCGATTCTTTCAATCTTGTTTTGATACGGTTCATTTTCACCGCCACATTATTGGCGGTAATACCCATCATGTCTCCTATATCATTATAGTTGTAATCTTCCAGGTACAGCATCACAATGGCTTTGTCGATCTTCGACAAATCGCCAATGGCTGCATACATGGCTTTTACCTGTTCTTCAATAGGGTCGTGTGCGTCATGCGTAACTACGTCGGGAACAGATTCAGTAGAATAGATGTCGGGTTTTCTTTTCTCTTTCCGAAAAAAAGTAATGGCAGTATTCAGTGCAACACGGTATAACCAGGTGGAGAATTTGGCATCGCCCCTGAATCCTGCATATGCTTTCCAGGCCTGCAGGGTAATTTCCTGAAACAGGTCTTCACGATCCGCGTGTGCATCCATATAGAGGTTGCACACTTTATGGATAATGCGCTGGTGCTCGTTTAATAATGCTATGAATTCCTTTTCAGCAGGCATCGGGCTAAATTAGTACAATACAGGGGTGAGTGTATAACCTTCTTTTTTCAACAAAGCTATCACGCCCTGCTTTCCACCCAGGTGTCCGGCACCCACAGCAAAAAAGCTGGGTTTTTCAGCAACAGCTTTTTTAATCACTGGAATCCATTTTTTATTTCTGGTTACCAGCATGGCTGTTTCAAAATCATTCGTTCCGCCATTGTCTTTTATAAAACGATAAATTATTTCTGCGTCATTCTTCTTATACACTTGTATCATTTTCTGCATCACCTGCTGAACACTATCATAGTTCAACACGGTTTGTTTAAAAGCCAGCGCCTGCGAGTCGAGCGGTTGTGCATTAATGGCGTTGATCTGATCGTCTATTGTTTCTAGCCCAAGAACCGGTAGCTGGTTGTTTTTGGCAATATTTACAAATTCGGTTTCTGGCTGTATCCTGTCGGTACATTTAATACTGCTGATGGCGAGCAGACTCATGGGCATAAATGGACTAAACTGGTTAAAGAGTTGCAGGGGCATGCCGGTGATGCTTTTGAAACTGTCGCTTACTGCTTTATAATCTGCTTCACCTAATAATTTAGGTAGACTTGTTTCCTGTAAACGCATTTTGGCCATCAGGTTCATCTGCATACCCGGGTCATCCATGTCGAGCTCACCATAAAACTGTTTGGCGGTCTTAATTTTGGCTTCGAGTGTGGGTGAGATGGTAAAATCCGATTTGCACATGATGTGAAATGTGCCAAAAATATAGGAGGGTTGCTTTAATCCTTTGCCGCTGATTTTCCACAATAATGAGCCGACAGGCTTTTTTTGCGCCTTTGTAAATGAAGGGATCAGTAATACGAGGGAAAACAGACCCGCAAGGAGTTTTTTCAGCAACATGAATCGGTTTTGCTTGTTTGTCGCAATAATAGCTGAAATATTACGCCAAAAAAATAGCCCCGTGTGGAAACACGGGGCGAAACCAAAACCAACTGCATGCGTGCCTGACGGCACGGTATGAAAACTTGTTCTTATAAGATGCTGATCTCTTTGGGAGATACTTTTACTTCTTCTTTTTTAGGCAGGAATAATTTCAATACACCATTCTCATAACGCGCCTGGATGGCATCTGCATTGATCTTTTCATCCAGTGTAAAACTGCGTTTGAAAGAACGGAAATTGAATTCCCTGCGGATTGTTTTGTACTCTTTCTGCTCTGTTGCTTCTTTCTTTTCGTAACTGATCGTCAACAGGCCATTTTCAACATTTACTTTAAAATCTTCTTTGTTTCTGCCTGGTGCATTTAGTTCGAGATGATAACCTTCGGCTGTTTCATGAATGTTTACAGGAACAGTGGCATAAGCCAGATTTGCATCTTTACCCCATGTAGCAGGGAAGCTGTTAAAGAGTTCATCAAACAAACTGTTGAATGGAACTGTGTTGTGTTTTACGAGTGTCATATCCGATGTTTTTTATGTTTTTAAATGAATTCGAATAAACATGTTCAAACTGTGTACCATCGCTAAAAAATGCATTTTTTGCAGTCATGCTGACTAAATATTTCCCAAAACAATGCCATAATGTCAATCTTGCATCTTTAAACCGGACATTATGGCGCCCATTTTAATGTTTAGTGTTACAACTTTTAATCCTAATTTTGTGTTCCATAATTAAAAACAAGCGAATATGTATCCAGCAGAGATTGTATTACCGATGAAAGCGGAGCTGACAGATAGTGGTTTTGAGGAGTTATTATCTGCTTCCGATGTGGACAATATGTTACAGCAAAAAGGCACTACACTGGTCGTAATAAATTCCGTATGTGGTTGTGCAGCAGGCACTTGCAGACCAGGTGTACTCATGGCTGTTCAGAATTCAACCAAGCGTCCTGATCACCTGACCACCAGTTTTGCCGGTTTCGATGTGGAAGCCATTAACAAGGTTCGCCAGCATTTATTGCCTTATCCACCATCATCACCCGCTATTGCGCTCTTTAAAGACGGACAGTTGGTGAGTATGGTAGAACGTCACCAGATTGAAGGTCGTCCGGCCCAGGTGATTGCACAGCACCTTATTTCGGTTTTTGATGAACATTGCAATTGATTTTTACTTTAGTTTTGTTGAAGGATGGGTTAGTAAGTACGGCTCCACTTTGGTGGAGCCTTTTTTGTATCCGATGATCGGAAAACAGTTTCATATTTTCTGACTATCATTGCATCTGTCTTTTTTATTGAATGACTTTTACACGCGCTTTTTATGTATCCTAATTTATATTACGCTTTTAAAGACATTTTCGGAGTTGAACTGGAAGGACTGAAACTGGTCAACAGTTTTGGTTTTTTTGTGGCCCTCTCATTTATACTCTCCGCATGGATATTGACCCTTGAGTTAAAGCGGAAACAAAACCTCGGACAGTTTACATACACCGAAGAAAAAATAAAGGTAGGTGCACCAGCAAGTGTAGCTGAATTGCTGATTAATTTTTTACTTGGCTTTGTATTCGGATTTAAAATACTCGGTGCTTTTGTGATTGATGAAGCACTGAATGATCCCCAATCATTTATCCTGTCGGTTAAAGGAAGCTGGCCACTTGGAATACTGGTGGGCATTGTGTTTTCGGGCTTGAAGTGGTGGGAGAAGAATAAACAGAAACTGGATAAGCCGGAAGAAAGAGTCATCCGCATCTGGCCACACGACAGGGTAGGAGATATTGTTTTATATGCGGCATTATTTGGTTTCCTGGGAGCGAAAATTTTTCACAACCTCGAAAACTGGAATGAGTTTGCAAAAGACCCGATTGGTGCATTGATCTCTTTTAGTGGTCTTACTTTTTATGGCGGTTTAATTTGCGCCGGTGCAGCTATTATTTATTTCGCCCGCAAGAGAAAAATTTCGGTGGTTCACCTGGCCGATGCCATGGCACCTACCATGATGTTTGCGTATGCATTTGGGAGAATTGGTTGTCAGATCAGTGGAGATGGCGACTGGGGTATACCCAATACCAACCCGAAACCATTTAGCTGGATGCCCGACTGGTTATGGGCCTACAGCTACCCGCATAACGTAATCGGGGAAGGAAAACCAATTGCTGGTTGTGAAGGCCCATATTGTAATGAACTGGTTCCGGCCGTTTACCCCACACCCCTGTACGAAATCATTGTCTGTTTTATACTTTTTGCCATTTTATGGATCTACCGTAAAAAATTAAAAGTGGCAGGTCAGCTATCGGGCCTTTATTTAATCTTAAACGGCTTAGAACGCTTTTTCATTGAAAAAATCCGCGTAAATACAAAATATGAAGCGTTACCTCTTCAGCCCACACAGGCTGAATTGATCTCATTTGTCATGATTTTGTCTGGTATCATCCTGATGATCAAGGCTAAAGACTGGTTCGGAAAAGCCAAAGCCAGCTAAGGCAGACAGAAGAACGCAAGCATCCCAGTACAAGGCTCAAGTATTCAATTAGTTGAAAATCAATCTATTGAATACTTAAGCCTTTCCTTTCTATTCCCTTATTTCTTATTCCTTATTCTACATTTCCCTCTTTGCCATTCATCCTTGTTTAGCACCGTTCATTATAAAACTATGTACTATGCAAAACATAGTACATAGTTTTGTTCTGTAATTAGCAACAACGAGAACTAAAATATTAAAGCTTTTTTTATGAGAAATTTGAAAAACTTACTGGCTGCCATCGGACTGGTTTCGCTTTCCGTAGCTGCTCAGGCCCAGACTGCAAAAATCAATGGAGCAGTAACTGGTACACAAAAACCTGTTGAAGCGGCTTCAATAGGTGTTTTACGCGCCAAGGATTCAGCCATCGTTAAAATGGCGGTGACAGACAAAACCGGCCAGTTTGAAGTAGAGAAACTCGCAGCAGGTAAATACCTGGTGCTGGTGCAGTCTGTTGGATATGTTAAATATTACAGCCCGGTATTTGATCTGGCCAATGGTCAGTCATATACCGTTCAACCCATTACACTTACTAACATTTCAAAAGAACTGGAAGGGGTAGTGGTGACGTCTAAAAAACCAATGATTGAGCAGAAATTAGACAGAACCATTATTAACGTGGATGCTTCTCCTACCAATGCAGGTGCTACCGTACTGGAAGTACTGGAAAAGTCTCCCGGTATCTCTGTTGATAAAGATGGCAACATCAGCCTGAAAGGAAAACAGGGTGTGGTGGTATTGATTGATGGTAAACCTACCTATCTCGGTGCACAGGATCTGGCCAATATGTTACGCAACATGTCGAGCTCCAATCTTGAAACCATTGAATTGATGACCAACCCACCTGCACGTTTTGATGCGTCTGGTAATTCTGGTGTAATCAATATCAAAACCAAGAAAACAAAAACCATGGGTTATAATGCGAGCATTACAAGTGGTTTTACACAAGGGGTGTTACCAAAAACGAACCACAGTTTTAACCTGAACTACAGACAGAATAAAATCAATTTTTTTGCCAATGCCAGTTATAACTACAATGAAAACTTTGGTAATATTAAAATTGACAGAAATTTCCGCAACCAGAATACAGGTGCACTCTTAACTACATTCAATCAACTGGCTAAGAACGACAGAATGTCTAACAGTTATAATTATAAAGCAGGTTTTGACTATTTTATGAACAAAAAAACAACGCTTGGATTGGTGGTAAACGGTTACAATAATGTACAGGATGAATATACCAACAATACAACCTATATCAAAGATCCGGCTGGTAGTTTGTTAACAAGAACACAAGCGATCAATGATATGAACCTGAAATTCAAAAATGTGGGTGTGAATGCCAATCTCCGTCATGTATTTGACAGTACTGGTAAAGAATTAACCATTGATGCAGATTATATCAATTACAACCAGAATAACAAGCAGGTATTGAGCAATGAGTTTTTTGATCATATGGGAAATGTAAAATCACCCGATGAAATTCTGAGAGGTATACTGCCAGCATCTATCAATATCTATAGTTTAAAAGCCGATTATTCTCAGTCAATGAAAGGCCAGGTGAAATTTGAAGCAGGTTTTAAAACCAGTTATGTGAATACAGATAATGATGCGCAGTATGCTAACTGGAACGGAGCACAGTTCATCAACGATGTTACCCGTAGTAACCATTTCCTGTACAAAGAAAATATCAATGCCGCCTATATTAACTTCAGCAAACAGTTGAATAAAAAATGGAGCGCACAATTGGGTCTGCGTACCGAAAATACCAATATCACCGGTAACCAGTTAACAACAGGAGAAGTGTTCAAACGTAACTATACACAGGTGTTTCCAACGGCTTACATTGGCTATACAGCAAATGATAAAAACCAGTTTGCCCTGAGTTATGGTCGCCGTATTGATCGCCCCAACTACCAGGATCTGAACCCATTCTATTATTTCCTTGATAAATACACTTACCAGGTAGGTAATCCGTATCTGCGTCCACAGTTCAGTCATAATATTGAATTGGTTCACACATACAGAGGCGTATTGAATACATCTTTAAACTATAGCAGAACGAATGATATCATTCAGGATGTGCTGGAACAGATCGATAGTACCAACTCATCTTTTATGAAGAAAAGTAATATCGCCCGCAGACAGAATTTAGGTGCATCTGTCAGCCTGGGAATGCCGGTTACAAAATGGTTCAGAACAAATGTGTATGTTAATGTGTTCTATAATCACTTTAAAGGAACGGTGAACAATGGAGAGATTTCTGTAGGTGCTACTTCCATGATGGCCAATATCTCTAACCAGTTTACATTCCCTAAAGGATGGGGTGCTGAGGTAAGTGGTTTCTATCGCACACAAGGTGTAGAAGGTGTATTGGTTGCAAAACCAATGGGTGGATTGAATGTTGGTTTCACCAAACAGGTATTGAAGAATAAAGGAATGGTTAGACTGGTTGTTAGAGATGTATTATATACACAAATCTTCAACGGATATAGTAAGTACCAGAATGTGGATGTAACTATCCGTCAGAACAGAGACAGCCGCGTAGTAAACCTTAGCTTTACTTATCGTTTCAGCAAAGGAAAAACTGCAGCACAACGTAAAAGAGGGGGTGCAAATGAAGAACAGAATCGTGTGAATTTAGGTGGAGGAAACTAAATCATCGATTGGTGAGCAGCATTGAGCAGGAGATAAGGATGCGATTTTCCACTTGAACAGAAATGATTCCGCTCATCCTATTTTGACATTTTTGTGTAGTGCGATAAGGTCAATTTAGCAGCATCAACTTAGTTTTTTTTCTCATGTGCATTATATAGAAGGCGGCCCCGATTTCTATCGGGGCCTATTTTTTTTCATGAGTTAGGAAGTCCGGAAGTCGGGAAGTCCGAAAGACCGAAAGAAATAGGCACCGGTGCAATCATCTTCCGGACTTTCGGACTTTCCGACTTTCGATCTCCCAGCCTTATCTTTACAGAAATTTAATCCCATGCCTTCTTTCGACATTGCCAGCAAAGTAGACCTCCAGACCTTAGATAATGCCATCAATACCGTTAAAAAAGAAATAGCGGGTCGTTTTGATTTCCGTGATTCGCCTGTGTCGGTGGAATTAAACAAAAAAGACTTCGTGGTATCACTTGAAGTAGAAAGTGATATGAAAATGAAGCAGTTGATTGATGTACTCATCAGCCGTGCCATCAAACAGGGTATTGAAGGAACCGCTTTCGATTTTTCCAAAGACGCTTACCCCAGCGGAAAAGTCGTAAAAAAAGAGGTTCCGGTAAGAAATGGCCTCAAACAAGACGATGCCAAAAAGATCGTGAAAATGATCAAGGACAGCGGAATGAAAGTACAGGCAGCCATTATGGACGATATTATCCGCGTAACAGCCAAGAAAATCGATGATTTACAGGAAGTTATAGCAAAATGCAAGACCGCTGAGCTGGGTATTCCATTGCAGTTTATTAATATGAAAAGCTAGGAGATAGCAAGTCCGAAAGACGGAAAATCCGGAAGTCCGAAAGAAATACGCTCCTGTGCCACCATCTTCCGGTCTTCCGGACTATTAATTTCCCTTTAATTTGGCAATTCCCCGCATCCTGCTTACTTTTGCAGTCCTTAAAAATAAGCGTACGGCCAAATCCGTACCACCTAAAACAAATAATTATGAAACAAGGTATCCATCCGGAAAGTTATCGTTTTGTAGTGTTCAAGGATATGAGTAATGGTCATTCATTCCTGAGCCGTTCAACCGCAGCATCAAAAGAAACCATTCTTTGGGAAGATGGTAAAGAATATCCAGTAATTAAATTGGAGATTTCTAACACTTCACACCCATTCTATACCGGTAAAAATATGCTGGTAGATACTGCAGGTCGTATCGACAAATTCAAAAAACGTTACGAGAAGAAGAAATAATTTCAACTTCAACCATATTAGAGTCCCGCTTGTACAACAGGCGGGACTTTTTTTTGCCTCATTTTTCCGTTTATCACCAACCACATCAATATGCGATTTATTCAGCCTGTTGATGCGGATACTTTCGTGTTCATTACTTAAAAACACAAAGTTATGTTGACGAATAAATGGGGGCGTTTTTTACTGGTGATCATGATCGCTGTAACGTCCTGCTCAAAAAAAACAGATACCATTATCCAGCCGCCGGCACCTGTTGAACCGGTAAAAGGTAAACTCGCAAAAATCAGTTACGATAGTGGTGCGTATGATTCATTGTATTATACACCTGCGGGAAACCTCATCAAAATAAAATCTGTATGGGATCCTGCTACTTCGGTGAGTGTAACCTATTTCTTCGATTATAATGCACAGGGGAAACTTACACGTATCAGCAGCGACCAGGGCGAAGAGTACCGATATACTTATACCGGCAACCAGCTTGAAGAAGTGGGTCAGTATGTGGGTGGACTTAAAATCAGACACAAAGGTTTTACTTATGATAACCAGGGTATACTCACCTCAACACATACATATGCAGATGTGCTGAACAACCCGAATGACCAGGATTTTCTCGACATGTTTATTTACACCTATTATCCTGATGGTAACCTGAAAACAGAAACATCTTATTCTGTTCATCCGAATACCGGACAACCTATTAAAGAAGTAACCATTACTTATTCCGATTATGATAACAACCATAATCCGGATGATATTTTTAAGCAGGTACCTTATTTTTTCGGGCTGAAGTTTTTCAAAAATAATGCCCGTCTGCGGATGGTTAAAAATGAAAAAACAGGTGTTGAATCTACTTACCTGTTTACCTATACTTATAACCAGGCAACACTGCCGCTTACACGAAAATTTGAATACTATGGTAGTGGTAACTGGGAAGAAGGGAATTGCACCTATAGTTATTACTAACGCTTTTTTACATTGATAAAAAATAGTTAAAGCAAAAGAGTCTGACACGAAACAAACAGATCATGTGTCAACAAAAAAAACAAGCAGCAAATATGAAATACAGCATCAACATTTGTTTAGCGGTAATGCTAACAGTGATTATCAGTTCATGTGGTAAAAATGTAAATGAACCATTACAGCAACAGGCATTCAGCGGAAAACTTGCCAAAGTAAATTTTGGTGGAGGCTATTCTGACTCTTTGTATTACAGACAGGACGGTAAACTCGATAGGATTATTCTCTTCTCAGAAACCGGAACCACTACCTATAAGGAAGTATTTCATTTTACGTACAACAGTATCGGTAAAGTAGCAACCGTGCAGATAGAAAATGGAGACGAGTTCAGGTATGCTTATGCAAACGATCAGTTGGCCGCCGTAAGCAGGTATGTGAATGGGGTTAAAGTAAGCTATAAATTTCTCAATTATGTAGGGCAGGGAACAAGGTTAGAGTCGGTAGAAGAATACGAAAAAACTTCACCAGATGCAGCAGGGTTTGCGTATACATTTAAACAGGAATATACTTACCATACTGATGGAAACCTGAAAGAAGAAATCAGGTACCAGATTAACCAGAATGGACAGGCTACAAAATACCAGACAGTTCGTTATGAGGATTATGACCAGCACCTCAACATCGATCATATGTTCAGGCATTTTATTTACCTGAGTGGAGTGAAGCTTTCGGCCAATAACCCCAGAAAAATCATTCGCCGTGATGAGATTGCGGGAACGGAACAACAGTACAATTACCAGTTCACTTACAATACAAAAAGCACACCCGTAAAACGTACCATGTCAACCGGACCTGTTGGATCGGGTGAAACAGAAGTGACCTATAGTTATTACTAAGCAATCGGCATAGAGCAAATTGTAAACGACTCTGCGTAGCCTCTGTGTCCTCTCGTTCTCTGCGGTAAGCATTATTTACCGCAGAGAACGAGAGGACACAGAGTTGGCGCGGAGTCTTTTTTATGGAGAAATAGGGTAAGAGGCAGGGCGTGTCAAGTAAAATGCAAGTATTACCTTTGCAACCATTAAAACAGATTCATGAAACTCGATATACTGGCATTTGGTGTGCATCCGGATGATGTGGAACTGGGTTGTTCAGGTACCATCATGGCGGCACTGGCAGAAGGTAAAAAAGTAGGGGTGGTAGACCTTACCCGCGGAGAACTGGGAACAAGAGGTACGGCCGAAACACGTAAACAGGAAGCAGCAGCGGCAGCAGCCATTATGGGTGTAACGGTAAGAGAAAACCTGGGGATGGCCGACGGCTTTTTCCAGAACGATGAAAAACACCAGCGCATGGTCATCGAAGTCATCCGGAAATACCGCCCGGAAATCATCCTGGCCAATGCACCCGAAGACAGGCATCCCGATCATGGACGAAGTGCCAAACTGGTATCGGACGCCGCATTTCTCGCCGGCCTCAGAAAAATTGAAACAACAGAAAATGGACAGCCACAGGAAGCATGGCGCCCAACCTATGTATTTCATTATATACAGGATCGTTTTATACAGCCATCTTTCGTAGTTGATATTACTGCGTATATGGATAAAAAAATTGAATCTGTGCTGGCCTATACCACACAATTCAACAGTACAGGTGGAAATGAGCCACAAACCTATATTTCTTCCCCGCAATTCCTCGAAACCGTAAAAGCAAGGGCCATGATGCTGGGCAAAAGAATAGGCGTAGGTTATGCAGAAGGATATATAACGGAGAAGATTATAGGTATCAGTAGTTTTGATGCGATTATTAAACACAGCACTTAAGTAGCTGCCAGCTTCTAGCCTCTAGCTGCTAGAAAATATAATAACAAACAAATAATTAAATGCTAGCAGCTAGTGGCTAGCAGCTATTAGCTAAAACAATAGTATGTCAAAAATTCAAATAGGCCTGGTGCAGATGAGTTGCACGGCATCAAAGGAAGAGAATATGGCCAAGGCCATTGCAGGTATTCGTGCTGCCGCAGCTAAAGGCGCACAGATTGTTTGTTTGCAGGAACTGTTTACCAGCCTGTATTTCTGTGATGTGGAAGATTATGAAAACTTCAAACTGGCAGAAGCGATTCCCGGTGCATCCACAGAAACATTGTCGAAGATTGCTGCTGAGTTGAATGTGGTAATCATTGCATCCTTGTTTGAAAAAAGAACAGAAGGGCTGTACCACAATACAACAGCAGTATTGGATGCCGACGGAACTTACCTTGGTAAATACCGTAAAATGCATATACCCGATGATCCGGCTTATTATGAGAAATTTTATTTCACACCCGGGGATCTTGGTTATAAAGTATTCAAAACAAAATATGCCACACTCGGTGTGTTGATTTGCTGGGACCAGTGGTATCCGGAAGCGGCCAGAATCACTGCATTGATGGGAGCGGAGATATTATTCTATCCAACCGCCATCGGATGGGCTACCAGCCAGGATGAAGCCACCAACACCGAACAATACAACGCATGGCAAACCATACAGAGAAGTCATGCTGTAGCCAATGGCGTTCACGTAGTAAGTGTGAACAGGGTAGGCTTCGAACAAAATGGAGCGATGAAATTCTGGGGAGGTTCTTTTGTGAGTAATCCTTTCGGATCATTATTGTATAAAGCATCGCATGATGAAGAAGAAGTAACCGTAGTAGAAATCGATACGACTAAAACTGATCGCTATAGAACACATTGGCCCTTTCTGCGTGATCGCAGAATAGATTCCTATCAACCAATCACCAAAAGATTTATTGATGAAGAGTAACCCTCTGTGAAACTCCGTGCCATACTCCGTGTAACTCTGTGGTTCTAATCCTTTACTCAAAAAGCATAAAATTGACTACTCCTAAATCTCTTGGATATCGCTTCCCCGCTGAATTCGAGCAACACGAAGCAACATGGTTAAGCTGGCCGCATAAAGAAGCAAGCTGGCCGGGTAAAATCGACAGCATCTATCCCAACTATGCGCAATTTGTAAAGTATCTCGCCCTTAGTGAGAAAGTGCGCATCAACGTAGCCAACGAAGCCATGAAACTATTTGCCATCGGCCATCTCGAGAATGCCGGTGTAAACATGTCGCAGGTAGAATTTTTCCAGCACCCCACCAACGATGCCTGGTGCCGCGATCATGGACCTGCTTTCCTGATCAACTCCAATGCTGAACAGCGAAAAGTAATTGTTGACTGGAATTATAATGCATGGGGGAATAAATATCCGCCCTACGATTTAGATGATGTTATTCCCACCCTAATTGGACAACATTTCAATATACCTGTATTTAATCCCGGCATTGTAATGGAAGGCGGATCGGTTGAATTCAATGGAGCTGGAACCGTATTAACTTCTACCTGCTGTCTGCTCAACCCCAACCGCAACCCTCACCTGAACCAGTCGCAGATAGAACAATACCTCATCGATTATTATGGTATGGAACAGGTTCTCTGGGTTGATGAAGGCATTGTGGGTGATGACACTGACGGACATATTGATGATACCGTTCGTTTTGTGAATGCAGATACCGTGATCACAGTCATTGAAGAAAATAAACAGGATGAGAATTATGCCTTACTGCAAACCAACCTGCAGCAATTAAAAGAAATGCGTTTGCTCAACGGTAAACAGTTGAACATCATCGAACTGCCCATGCCCGATGCAGTGGTATTCGAAGACCAGCGTTTGCCTGCCTCTTATGCCAATTTCTATATCAGCAATCAACACGTGATGGTGCCCACTTTCCGCTCGGCTAAAGATGATAAAGCATTATCTATAATCGCCGATGCGTTCAAAGACCGAGAAGTAGTGGGTATCGACTCAACCGATATCATCTGGGGACTCGGCAGCTTCCATTGTCTCAGCCAACAAGAACCGAAGTAGATGGCGGATGTCAGATGTCAGATGTCTGATTTATTTTGCCTCCCTCCGTGAAACTCCGTGCCGTACTCCGTGTAACTCTGTGGTTTAATTGCATATTTTACCACAGAGTTACACGGAGTTTTTGCACAGAGTTTCACAGAGGGGTGAGAATAAAGAACAATTCGCTTCCTGAACGTTGTGGGATGGAGTTATGGGCAGTCTCCATTTTTTTTATAGTGAAGTATGGACTAAATAAATCCCTGTATGCTTGCTCATTGCCTCCAAAGGGCGGACTGTTGTCAAATGAACGATTGAAGAGCAGACCCACTAATTTTCCACCTGGTTTTAGTAGTGCATGCATTTTCTCTGCATATGCTTTTCTTAATGAAGGATCAATAGCGCAGAAAAAAGTTTGTTCTAGTATAAGATCATAACTACCTGACAGCTCAAAAAAATCGCTACAGATAACGCTAACCGCATTTCCATAGGGTTTGAATTGATGGCTTAACCTTTCTGCCACCACAGGAGCAAAATCGATCACGGTAATATTGGTAAAACCATTTGCCAGCAGGTAAGCAGCTTCATAACTATTACCGCCACCCGGTATGAGTATGCTGATATCTTTATGTACCAACTGGTCTACATAAGTTTTGAGAGGGGTAGATATATAACCTATATCCCAACCTGTTTGCTGTTGCTGGTATCGATCGTTCCAGTATTCAGCAGATAAAAATGAATGCGAATCATTCATGCTAATCTCCAATATGTGATGGGTGAGAAGGAACCAGTAACAATTTTACCTGTCTGCCACTGATGTACCTGAATTGTTTTCCATCCCAGAAACCGTCCTGTTCCAGCATCATACGAACATCTTTTTTCCATTCCGGAACAGGGGTAGATGCATTTAATTCAATCGAGTAAGCAGTTCGGTCACGCATGGCATAATCGCCGGTGCCCTGAACGCTTACCTGGTTATCCCACATACCAATGGTAGTGCCGGCGGCATGACCATGATAACCGATAGGGTGGGTATAAATAACGGCTTGTATATTCTCTGCTTTGGCCTGTGCCAGTGCATCTTTCAAGATCTGGTTACCCGTTTTGCCTGTTTTAAATTGTGCGGTAAGTATATCCTGCACCCGATTGGCATTTTCAAAAGCTTTTACGAGACTGGCAGGTGCTGTTTTTTCTCCGGGTTGTAAAACATAGGCATGCTGCTGGATATCGGTATTCAGTCTTAAATAAGTGATGCCAATATCTACATGCAATAAATCACCTGTTCTGATCACTTCATCATTGGGCCGTGTAGAGAATGTACGCAGGTGATCAAAATTTTCCGGATCATTTCTTTGAACCGAAACAGAAGGGTGGAACCAGGTTTCCAGTCCAAGATCGCGGATCTTCTGACGGAACCACCATACCAGGTCATTGGTAGTGGTAACACCGGGCATGATAACTTTTTCGGAGAATCCTTCTTTAATGATATCATGTGTAATCTGAATCAACTGCGGATACAATTGCATTTCTTTTTCCGTTCTTGTTTCCAGCCATCTTACGGCCAGTGTTTCTGCGCTCACTACTTTTTTGGCAGTGGCAGCAGGTAATTTCGCCAACAGTTCTTTTTGTTCAGTGTAAGTGAGACCATCTGCATGACCAAAGTCAGCAGAATAATTCAAGCCAATTTTAGTGGGGCTTCTTTGCTGGATCAGGTCAACCACAGCATCCCACTGGTCGGGGAATTTTGTCATGTCCCATGATGCTTTGATTTCTGAACCCACATTGTATCTCGACACAGCCAGTTTTTCAAAAGCGCCTGATGCACTGCGATAAAAAATCAATACGGTTCTTCTTCTGGCGGCAAACCAGGTAGAAGGCAACATGGTTTTAATCACAGGGTCTTCATTGTATTCCCTTGAAATTACTACCCACATATCAATACCTGTTTCTTTCATGAGAACAGGTAACAGGTTGTTGAGTCGTTCAGCCAGTATTTCATCCACCACCCTTGATTGTTCTTTCAAAGGCAAAATATACTGCCCCCGGGACTGGGATAGGCAGGATGCCAGGAGGATGACCATGATAAGTTTTCTCATATGAGGTTTGATTTTCTTATTTCTTATTCCTTATTCGATATTTCTCTGTTCCCCTGTTCTCTCCGCCTGTCTGGGAATAATAAACCCGATCAGTTCATTCAGTTCAATCCCGGCTCTTTCGCAGGCATCACGAATATCGTCACGGGAGACATTGGCGGCAAAGGATTTTTCTTTGAGCCTTTTATTCACACCTTTCACATCCATGCCATCATATCCACCCGGACGCATCAGTGAGTAAGCATGTATCAGTCCGGAGAGTTCATCAAAAGCATATAGCATTTTGTCCATTTCGGTTTCAGGCATCACACCAAAATGAACATGACCATGCGAAGCGATGGCACGGATGATTTCGGGATCAACATTTCTGTTCTCCAGTTCTTCAATTATTTTTTTGCAATGAAGATCTGGCCACTGATCCCAGTCGGCATCGTGTAAAAGGCCCGCCATTTCCCAGCGCCATTGAGTGGCTTCATCGGCCTGTAATTGTTCAGCGGCCCAGCATTTCATGAGATGGGCTACCTGTTGCATGTGTAGTTTCAGTTTGGGGTTGAGTACCCAATCGTTAAAGAGAGCTTCTGCTTCTGCTCTTGTTAATACATTTCCTTTATTCTCAAGGTTTCCAAAATCAGTTCTGCCGAGGTGAAGAGACATAGGTTTTATTTTATCCTGAAATCCACCTATTCTGTGCATCTCTGTGTCTTCAGTGGCATTAAATTGCCACTGAAGACACAGAGATGCACAGAATGATTTACTATAACAGGATACTAAAAATAAGTAAATAACTGTAAGGGTAAGGGAGACGCATACACAGTTTATTTGTACTTTTCCATTTTAAGAAAAAAATGAAAAACTATATTCCCATTTGTATCGTATTGGTATTAATTGCCTGTTCAAGAAATCCATATAAGTCAACCAATAAAGTCTATACAAAAAAAGCGAAGGAATACGCCAAAACATTGAAAACAGCACCGGTAGAAGCATTTGTATCAGATTCTATGGGTCTGCCGCCCTATTGGGTGGGCACCACCAATTTCAATATGCGGAAACCCAATTTTGTCATCATACACCATACGGCACAGAATTCCTGTGAGCAGACTTTGAAAACTTTTACACTGGCAAGAACGGCCGTGAGTGCGCATTATGTAATCTGTAAAAGCGGTGTATTACACCATATGCTCAGCGATTACCTGCGTGCCTGGCATGGCGGGGTAGGAAAGTGGGGTAATATGACCGACATCAATTCATCCTCCATCGGTATTGAACTCGATAACAATGGCTTTGAGCCATTCGACAGTTTACAGATCAACAGCCTGATCAGTTTACTCACGCGGCTCAAAAAGGAACACAATATTCCCACGGCCAATTTTATTGGTCATGGCGATATTGCCCCTACCCGTAAAAACGATCCCAATTACCGTTTCCCCTGGAAAAAACTGGCGGAGAAAGGTTTTGGTTTATGGTACGATGATGTGCGGGAAGAAGTACCCGCCAACTTCAACCATATTCAGGCATTGCGAATCATTGGTTACGATGTAAAAGATACCAGCGCCGCCATCCAGTCCTTCAAACGCCATTTCCTGCAGGATACCACCAGGCAGTTGACGACCCTGGATAAAAGCGTGTTGTATAATTTGCAGAAGAAATACTATTGAATTTTTTGATGTCAGATGGCAGATGTCGGATTTGCTTTTCCCTGCGTAAACTCTCCGTACTCCTTTCTCTGCGGTGAGGCTCCTAACGTGTCACCCTGACGAAGGAACGGCACCGCAGAGAACGTGCGTTAGCAGCGTTTCGCAGAGAGCTATTTTAGGATAATTTCAAAAAAAATCTGAGATCTGCCATCTGACATCAAAAAATCCTCCTTTCCTAACGTTTGTTAGCTTATTTTTGCCCCGCCAAAAAGTATAAGACTATGCAATTCCAACTCAGCGAAGAACACCTGATGATCCAGAAAGCGGCCCGTGATTTTGCCCAGAATGAATGTTTACCCGGCGTAATTGAGCGCGATGAAAAACAGCAGTTCCCCAAAGAACAGATCATGAAACTCGCAGAACTGGGTTTTATGGGTATGATGGTAGACCCCCAATATGGCGGTGCCGGCATGGATACCGTGAGTTATGTACTGGCCATGGAAGAAATCAGTAAGGTAGATGCCAGCGTGAGTGTATGTATGAGCGTAAACAACAGCCTGGTGTGCTGGGGACTGGAAGCATATGGCAGCGAAGAACAGAAACAAAAATACCTCACACCATTGGCGCAGGGTCGTAAAGATGGTGAATTATATATCGGCGCCTTTTTATTGAGCGAACCGGAAGCGGGTAGTGATGCCACCAGTCAGCGTACCACTGCAGAAGATATGGGCGATCATTATTTACTGAGTGGAACCAAGAACTGGATCACCAATGGTTCATCGGCATCGGTGTACTTAGTGATGGCGCAGACCGATCCTGCAAAAGGAAGCAAGGGTATCAATGCGTTTATCGTAGAAAAAAACTGGCCGGGTGTAACCGTTGCCGCCAAAGAAAATAAACTGGGTATACGCGGAAGTGATACACATTCCATTTTACTCACCGATGTAAAAGTACCTAAGGCAAACAGGATCGGGGAAGATGGTTTTGGTTTCAAGTTTGCCATGAAAACACTGGCAGGTGGACGTATTGGTATTGCCTCACAGGCGCTGGGTATTGCAAGTGGTGCTTATGAACTGGCACTGGCCTACAGTAAACAGCGTAAAGCTTTTGGTAAAGAAATCATGCACCACCAGGCCATACAGTTTAAACTGGCCGATATGGCCACCAAGGTAGAAGCCGCAAGATTACTCTGTCTGAAAGCCGCCTGGGAAAAAGACAGTAAACAGGATTATACTCTCAGCTCATCCATGGCCAAAGTATTTGCCAGCGAAGCCGCCATGTGGATTGCCACCGAAGCCGTTCAGGTACACGGCGGTTATGGTTTTGTAAAAGAATACCATGTAGAAAGACTGATGCGCGATGCTAAAATTACCCAGATTTATGAAGGAACGAGTGAAGTGCAAAGGATTGTGATTAGTAGGAGCATTTTGGGGAAGTAAAAATTTAAAAAAGCATAATGCTTTTACGCTCAATTTGCGAAGCAGTGGGGGTGTGGGTGAGTTAAAGAATAAAAAGGTGGACTTTAAAAGCCCACCTTTTTATTTTGCTTACAGTCTTCTAAGCAATATTTGGTATTAGCAATTATGATCAGGTTAATAGAATCAATATTAGCGAAAGCCAATAGAAGAATGATAATTGCCTAAAGTTTACTTGGATATTTAATATTGGATGGATAGATTTACTAATATGAGAGCAATTTTGTATAGTCTTTTTTAGATGTTTAAGTGTTTATTAAATTACGTATAAGAATATTCGATTTATATGATTAATGAAGATTTATTGATAAAGAGATTGTCTGTCATAAAGTTACTATATAAAATAGGGCTTGAACAATCGAAACAGACAGAGACGATTTCTTTTTTTTCAATACTTACGTTTCATGATAGTATTGAGATGTTTTTAAGGCTAGCTGCAGAACATCAAGATATCAAGTCGGATAAGTTTTCATTTATTGAGTATTGGGATAATATACCTCAACTTACTTTGAAAGAAAGCATGCGTAACTTAAATACAAGAAGGGTTAACTTAAAGCATAAAGGTCTTATACCTGCAAAAATTGAAGTTGAGGCTTCGAGAGTAAACGCAAAAGATTTTTTTGAACAGAATACAAAACCAATTTTTAATATTGAATTTTCAGCTATCTCACTATTTGAATTAATTAAATTTTCAGACACTAAAAATTATTTAATGTTGTCGCAAGACTTTTTAAATAAAGGAGATGTTATCGGGTGTGTGGAAAATGCTGCAAAGGGGTTTTATGAATTACTCTTTGAGTATAAAAAAAATAAAAGAGATTGGAATGATAGAACTCATTTCAATTTTACTGAAAAAGTTAGATATACTACGAATTATTCGATGGGACAAAGAAGTGAGTCTTCTGATAGAAGATTTAAGGAAATTGTTGATAAGGTTAATTTAAATTTCGAACAAATCGAAAAAGCTTTAGAAGTTATTTCGTTAGGTTTTGACTATCGAAAGTATTCAAAATTTAAAATGTTAACTCCTATAACATATCGAATGGCTAGCGGAGATTATCATATGGAAATAGTCAAGAAAAAGAATTGGAATAATGAAAATTGTCAATTTTTAATAGATTTTGTTCTTGAGTGTGCACTAAAACTTCAAGAGTTTGATTTTGATAATGAAAATTTAGAGCCCTTAGATCCATTTATTTTACAGATAAAATAGAATACCTTCCTTCCTTTTTCAGCGGAATATTTTTAAATAATTGCAGTTTGTTTCTTCTCAGCAGAGTATTAAAAAATAAAAAAAGTTTGTCGAAGACATCTACATGGAGCACCTGCGGAGAAAAAAATGATAAAAGAAACCATAATGAATGCAAGAGTTTATAGAGTGGATATGAGGCTATCACCATTAGATTTTCCGTCTATAATTGGATTAGGAGAAACATCTATTTCATATTACTCAGAACCAAAACTTATTGATGGCAAGCTAGTATTAACAATAGCGAAAAAATTCGTTCTTCTAGACATGAATACCAATAAGGAATACGATGTTCTAACAGTGCAATCTGTATATCAAATACCACCCAATGAAATCAAGAGTAGAGAAGATGTATATGAATTTTATAAAGACGCTATACTAAGCCTGAATGAGGCATACAAGTATGCAGAAAGTAAGATGCCAACACTTCCCAAAAGAGAATTTCCCACACAACCAATAGATGAATACCAGAAAGAGATTGACCGTGTATTTAATTTAATAAATAGTCGAAACTGAGTTTTTTCTCAATAGAGTATTAAAAAACAAAAGAAGCATGTTGAAGAGTCTTTCTAAATCAATAAAAGTTTGGTGTAGGTTCTGTAATTACCCCCGCGTTTTTATTGATATTTTGTAAGTGATAAAATAGATGGATTTTATCACTAAATCTAAGAGAAGAAAAGAAATCTAAGATGGACAATTTACTTTACATCGGACAATGGCAGGGCTTCTTTAAATACGGGCCAGAATACGGTACGATAGTCGAAGGTCATGAAGTGGAATTTCGCCTTTTTATTGAAGAATATGAATATGGTCAATTCAGAGGACGGATTATTGATTGGGATGGCTTAGGCGTAGACGGAGAAGTGTCTGTCATGAAGGGCTTTATTAATGAAGGTGTAGTTAGTTTTACAAAACACTATGGCCAAAGTTTTATTATTGATGAACTTGGAAATAGTAGCATAATTGAAGGCATTCCCGGTCATACAGTTATATATGAAGGACACTTCGATGAAAAAATGAGGTGTTTTGTCGGAACATGGGAGATTGTGATAGATTTAGAACATGCCACAGACACGACATTTCAAGAAATATTATCGGGAACATGGCGAATGTACCGACATGACTGATACACCTCTTTCTTTCCCAGCAGAGTATTCAAAAATAAAAGAAGTTCGTCGAAGAGTCTCCGAGGAACGAGGCACTCTTTGTGTTACACAGCTAGCGTGTGTCATTTGCTTTTGCTGTTGTTAGTCGCCTGACTAATAACATATGCCTAAGCCGGTATTTCCCTGCATTATTCAATATTTCTCTTTTCTCCGGCGATAGATGGTATCTGCTCAATACCAACTTCAGGTTGTAGTGTATTGAAAATCAGTAGTATAACAGATATAAAACTGATCCTATCCCAATATAATTCCACTTTTTAAAGGACCGGCTTGTATCGGGGTTGTATCCGGCTTATATCCGGCTTATATCTGGCTTATATATTTGGATAAGATGAACCAGACTCTTGCGATTACTGGCCGTCTGACTACAGGTGTTAGCGAGAAAATATCCTTCGTCGCCATTTCCGATCTGTGATCGGAATGCTTCTCAGGATGACAAACAAACAGGGCGAGTAAAGTGGGATTGATTGGCAAAGCCAATCAATCCCACTGCATTTCTTCTGCATTTTTAGTCATCCTGAGAAGCATTAATAACCGCAGGTTATTATCTGCGACGAAGGATATTCTCTCACCGAGAAACAAGTGACACTTCGTGTTACACGGCCAGGGTTCTTCATTTACGTTTGCCACAGATGATCGGTATTTATCACTAACTTAACTATCCCAGAGTATAAATAGCATATTGTATTAACACCCATTGAATAGTTAGTATGAACAAAATATTGCTTGCCTTCGGCATTGCTGGTTTATTGTTTTCCTGTGCAGGTGATCAGTCAAATGAAAAGAAACATAGTGCAGGTATAGATACTTCATCTACAACAACCTTATCATCAGAAAAACCTGGCACTACAAAAAACGATGTACTGCAACTTCTTCAGGGCAAATGGCAGCATGAAGAAGATACTTCCAATTATCTTGTTTTTGAAGGGAATAAAAGAAAGGAAATCGCTGGCGGTATGACAGATTGGGATGAAGAGGAGTTTATTTTAGCTGATAAATGCGTAAATGAATCCGATAAGGATAACGGACATGAACCGGAAGTATTTGCTTATATTACCTGTGTTACATCTGATTTATGCTGGTACATTATGGATTTGAATGAGAAAACATTATCGCTTCAATACATGGCAAGGGGAAATACATTAACGTATAAGCGGGTGAAATAAAACTTCTTTCTCCTATGCGTGCCTGACAATTAACTGATCTCGAAAAATTACACTGTACTCAACAGTACATAAACTGATGTATAAGAGATCAATCGATAATTTGCTATTTTGTACGATAAATATTGCATTGCCATGAGCAAATTTGTTTTTACCATATTATTTCTAACAGTCCTTTGTTTGCATACAAATGGTCAGCAAGCACCACTCAGGGTGGGTGTAGTAGGCTTAACACATACCCATGTTCATTGGATATTAGGCAGACCCAAAGATGAGAAAATTGCCATCGTAGGTATTGTTGAAACAAATAAAGAACTGGCAGAGCGTTACGTAAAACAGCATGGCTTTTCTATGGACCTGGTTTTTTCGTCATTGAAAGAAATGATTGCCAAAACAAAACCAGAAGCAGTTACTGCTTTTGGTACCATCTATGAACATTTGGAAGTGGTAAAAACATGTGCCCCATTGGGTATTCATGTAATGGTAGAAAAGCCGTTAGCGGTAAGCATGCAACATGCAAAGCAGATGGAAGCACTGGCCAGGCAATACAAAATTCACCTGCTCACGAATTATGAAACAAGCTGGTATCCAACGGTGCATACAGCCAACGAATGGGTTAAAATGGACAGCATCGGAAAAGTTACGCAGCTAGTCATCAGAGACGGACATAGGGGTCCTGTAAAAATTGGCGTCAACAAAGAATTTTTAGAATGGCTTACCGACCCCATCAAAAATGGGGGTGGAGCCATTACAGATTTTGGCTGTTATGGTGCCAATATCAGTACCTGGCTATTAAATGGTAAAAAACCCATTTCAGTAACGGCTGTAACGCAACAGTTACAAAAAGAGAACAATCCGAAGGTTGATGATGAGTCAACTATACTACTTACCTATGATAACGCCAAAGCAACCATACAGGCTTCCTGGAACTGGCCCATCGGTAGAAAGGATATGGAAGTATATGGCACTACCGGGGTGATTTATGCCGACAACAGAAATAATTTGCGGGTGAGAATGGCAGAAGGATATGATGGGTTTAAAGAATCATCTTACCAGTTAAAAGAACGACCATCTCCTTATAATGATCCTTTTTCATTGTTGGCCATGGTGATCAGAAAAGAAATAGTATTGGCGCCATACGATCTTTCATCACTCGAAAACAATATGGTTGTCATGGAAATTTTAGAAGCAGCCAAATTATCTGCCAAAACGGGAAAGACGGTGATTTTAAAATAGGAAGACAGTTTTATACGCTATCATTTAATCACAAAATACTTTGTATAATATTCCTGTGTGGAAGGCTTCTGGGTTTTTGTGATGTCCCGGTCAAAAACTTTATTGAGGTTGTTTCCTGCCAGGTCTTCCAGTTTAGATAAGATACGCAGCATATACCTGCCAGCACTCCAGTTTTGTTCCGGGATAAAATAACATGACCTGTCTTTATCACGCACCTCAAAGTTCCCCTTGATCCTCGTTCCTTTTTCGTCAAACACCTGTAAGCAGTCCAATAATAAAAAATGATCCAGTGCCTTATCCAAACGAATTGACAGGGCTGTGTTGGATTGCGCCTGCGGTGATTCGAGTTGCCATTTTGCAGGATTGGGTGATATGCTATCCCGTATGCCGGTAACAAATGATTTTATATAATCCTGTTTCATTCCAGTCCCCTCTGTGTCCTGCCAGTTGCTGGAGATGACTAACTGGTATGTTGTATTGGCCTGCATGGGTGCACCTAACCTCAGATTGGGTTGCAGGTTGCGTTTGATTCTGCCGGGATCGAACCAGATGGTAAGAACCGTTCTGTCTTCATTCCACAGTTCAGGTTGCAGATCGAGAAAGGTATCAGATAAAGTATCTTTTTCATTCCTGACGAGTTTGATATGTTGTAAAGATTCACCCTCCCGCATGGGTTGAGAGAATTCGATATAGAGCTTCAGGGTATTTTCGGGAAGGGTGTCCTGTTGCGGGTACACCGTAATGACTTGCGGAGCTGTGTGATTGTTATCTATCGGTACCTGAAAATGACCCACTTGCTTATCCTGCACAAATACAGTATAACCGGCACCCTGTTGAAAAGGGATCAGGGGTTCGAACAATAAGCCGTTCTGAAAATGGTAATAACCAAGCAGGGTGGTCGTGTCATTTTCTTTTCTGATCCTGACGGTGCTTTTGATGTCTGATGTAGATATATCTTTTACCAGATGAGAGGGTATCAATACTGCTTTGGCTTTATTCCCCTCCCGGATGATAGTAATTGTTTTCGGACCTTCTTTACAGGAGAAAAGCAACATAAGCGCAAAAAATAACAGGTTACGCAATTGGCATAACCTGTTATGTTGTATGTTTTGAAAGCTTTTACAATGCATCGTTCTTAACGGTGGTCAGATCCAATGAGCCATTGTCTTTTTTCTGCATGATGACTACACTGTTATTGTCCAGTTTATCCATCTGTTGCACTTTGGTTAAATTAGGTAATACGGCAAATGCAGTTCCTGCAGTAGTAGCAACCCTTTCTGTGATCGTACCTTCAAATGCTGCAATGGTTTTGTAATTCACTTCGGTAACAGAGCGGGCTGTATTACCCATGATCAGAAAAGTTTCGCCCCCTTTAGTAATGGTGGTCATATCGATGGGTGTATTTCCGCTGCCCATTTCTGCCACGGTTCTGCCTTTTACATGCTGACCTGATTTTAATTCATCCAATGGATATAAAACCAACGGCGTACAGGTATAGCTGGCGATGATGTATTCTTTACCATTGATTTTGCCGGTGGTAAATGTGCGGATAGGAGAGGTCGTCTCAAAACGGCCATGCGCACCATGGTACATTTCCAGTGAAGCCATTTCCTGACGGTCGGTAAACGGAAAAGGAATACTGCGCAGCGAAGAACTGAATTCTTTGTTCGACAATCCGCTTACCAATACTTTACCATTGGCAAAGCCCATATCTGAAATGGTAGATACGCGTAAAGAACGGCCTCTGGCATCTTTGGCATCTTCGGCGGCCACATCATTGAGGGCAATACTGGAGTAGTTTACTTCTTTTAAAGAAACTGCTTCTATTTTTTCACCTTCCAGTTTTACGATCACAGGTGTACCATCACTGTTTTGTACACCGATGTATAATTTTTTGGAGAGCGGGTTAACGGCCATATCGGTGATGGTAATTTTCTCTTTCGTGGTACCCAGTGCTTCGGCTATTTTCTGGTCGATGCCGCTTACATCAATGGCTGCTGCATTGTTGTTGTTTTTGGCATCTTTTGTATCAACCGCAAAAATGGTAGCGCTTTTCGAATCGCCGATAAACAGGATCCCATCCTTACCAAAAGTTAAGGCACTCACAGATTTAATATCCGGTGTTCCTTTGGTTAAGCCAAAGGGTGAGTTGGTAAAAGGTTTGGTGGCTGCCAGCAATGCGATGACTGCCAGAACCGTAAGGAAATAGAAATAATTCTTTTTCATTGTTACTATTTGTTGGGTGATTGGATGTATCGTAATACGAAATATTGCCGGTTTGGGTTGCCGTTTTAAGGCTTAGTAAGATACACAAACTAAACAGAAATACCTGCAGCAATTAAAGTGTTGGGCAAAAACTGCCGTTTTATCGGTAGAAAACAGGGAGTATCATGCTAATGAGCAAACCTCCGTGCAACTCCGTGCCGTACTCCGTGTAACTCTGTGGTTTAATATTTAAGACTCTTTTCAACCACAGAGTTACACAGAGTGTTACGCGGAGTTGCACGGAGGTTTGCATCTCTCGCCGTTGTTGGTCAGGCGACCAACAACGGGGAACCAAACTAATTGTAAATTATTTGCCAAACTCCAACCCCAAATAAAACCAAAGAAAGCACCAGCCAGATGATATCCATTCCTTTGCTGCGAAAAAGATTCCAGCTAGCCAGGCCAGCCAGGAAGACTGGTAAGACAATCATTGGTAAAGACAGTAATTCAAATAAGCCACCAATAAAAATATTGTTGTACACATTAAAATGCTTACCCGTATACCAGAAAAGCACAACAGCCACCATCAGCAAAAAAATTGTGCGGTTGGATAGGTTGAGTGGTTTTTTCATGCAATATGAATATACCTGTAATTTATGGGTTATCAGGTGGATGATCAAACCTCTGTGCAACTCCGTGCCGTACTCCGTGTAACTCTGTGGTTTAATTTCTAAGACTTTTTAACCACAGAGTTACGCAGAGTGTTACACGGAGTTGCACGGAGATTTTTTTTATTGCAAGAGGTAGTTTCAATGCTGAGAAAGAGAGGATGATTCAATTTGCTAACACTGTGTATTGATTTGTTTATTTTTTTTGTTGATTTAATGGATGCTGGTCAAACAAAAATGTTATAACATTTTTTTTACAAGTTTTTTCAACCAAATGGAAGCTGCACTTGTTAATCCGATTACCCTCGCAGCAGAATTCTTGAAAATGTGTGCTTGTACACATGACCCTAATGAACCCTTAAACATTCGGCATGCGATTTGTTTTGTAGTGAGTTGTATTGAAGACTGCAGCTGTCAATACACTACCATAACAAATCATTGTTGGGTTATTTAATTGTAAAACATAAAGACGTAGTTGATGGAAACGTACACGTATCCAAACAGTAGTTCTGTGTCATTACCCAAGCCATGGCAACAGGTCTTTCTATTGTTGCATGGTAAAGGTCGAATACAGATGGTAACGGATACCATGATTTGTCAGACCAATATTTTTTACACATCCCATTATTAACAAACTAAAAAACGAGTTATGATCAAGCACAGCAAAATTTTGATGTTGGCAGGTATGTTGTTCTTTATGCTGGTATCATGTAAAAAAGAAGAAGCGGTACCTGCAAAAACGATTGCCACACTGGTTACTGAAAATGCAAATTTGTCTTTATTGAAAACAGCCGTAGTGAGGGCTGGTTTGGTAGAAACATTATCCGGTCAGGGTACGTTTACGGTTTTTGCACCCGATAACAGTGCATTTGCTGCTGCGGGTCTTGGTACAGAAGCAGCGATCAATGCAGTACCTGAAGCTACTTTGCGTCAGATTATTTTATACCATGTACTGGCGCAGGAATACGCTTCCGGTAGTATACCATCTGCCACCACGGAATTAGCCACAGCAGCGCAGGCAAATGCATATGTTACCAAAAACAGTAATGGTGTATTTGTAAATGGTGCAGCAGTAACAACAGCCGATATTGACGCACAGAACGGGGTTGTACATGTTATCAATAAAGTACTCATGCCACCACCCGGAAACCTTGTTCAACTGGCGCAGGCAAATGCCAATTTATCTTTCCTGGTAGCAGCCGTTGTAAGAGCAAGCCAGGGTAATACCAATGTGGCTGGCGTATTATCTGGTGCCGGCCCGTACACCGTATTTGCACCCACCAATACAGCATTCCAGAATGCGGGTTTTCCTACTATCGAGTCTATTCAGCAGGCTGATCCTAATACGCTGGCTTCTATTCTTACCTATCATGTAGTAGGAGCAAGGGTGTTTTCATCTGATCTTACCGAAGGCGCAAAACCTGCTACCCTGAATGGAGCCAGTGTGACCATTACACTTACAGGTGGGGCCAAAGTAAAAGGCAATTCAAATAATACGGCAGCCAATATTACCAGTACCAATATCATGGCCAGCAATGGTGTGGTACATGTAATTGATGCGGTATTGCTGCCTTAAGCAGGGCTTTGCAAATAATACATTTTTTCTGTGTAATTCTGTGTTCTCAGTGGCAGTTCATTGCCACTGAAGACACAGAACTGCACTGAAGAATTCTCCTTTCACGCTTCCATCTCCATTACTTTCTCAAACACTTCTTCATACTCTTTATTCAGCTCATTCCATTTAGCCTGTGTTTGTTTATAAGACGCTTCGAGTTCCTGGAATTTTTTAGGATCAGAATAATTGGATGGATCACCCAATGCCGCTTCCTGTCTGGCTTTTTCTTCCTTGCATTTATTCAGCTCTGTTTCAAGGTTGGTAAGCCTGCGTTTCTGTTTCTGTAATTCCTTCTGCTTCTCCCTGTCAATCGCCTGGTTAGGAGTATTTGTTTTTTCTTCTTTCACCAGCACCACTTCTTTCTTCACTTCCTCCACCTGTGTTTTTTCTTTCGGACTTTCGGTCTTCCGGTCTCCCTGACTTCCCTTTATCTTCTCCATCCTTTCATTCCACTCCACCCATTCCTGGTAAGTGCCCTTAAACTCTTTGATCTGGTGATCTACAATCTCCCAGATTTTATTGGCCGTCTTCGAAATAAAATATCGGTCGTGACTTACCAGAATAATACTGCCTTCATATTTATTCAATGCTTCTGCCAGCAGTTCCACCGAGTGCATGTCGAGGTGGTTGGTAGGTTCATCGAGAATGAGGAAGTTGGCTTTGCTCACAATGGTTTTGGCCAGTGCCACACGTGCTTTTTCACCACCACTTAATACACGAATGCGTTTGTCCACATCATCACCACTGAACAGAAAAGCACCCAGTAAGGCACGCAGTTCCACATCGGTTTTCTTGCTGCCGCATTGCTGTAATTCTTCGAGAATGGTATTGTTTAACGTAAGTGCTTCTAACTGGTGCTGGGCATAGAAACTTTCCTCTACATTATGCCCCCATACACGCTCTCCCTCAAAAGGCTCAGTTCCACCCACCATACGCAGTACGGTCGATTTACCTTTTCCGTTGGCACCAATAAGGGCAATTTTATCGCCTCGTTCAATTTCGGCATTGGCCGCATCCACAATCCTGATCTTGCCGAAATGTTTGGTGGCATTTTTCAATTCCACCAATACTTTACCCGGCACTTTATCTAACTGGAAATTGATGCGCAGATCGGGTCTTTCGAGTTTAACGTCTTCAATCTTTTCAATTTTATCGAGGCGTTTCTGAATACTCTGGGCCTGTGCTGCTTTACTGGCTTTGGCTTTAAAGCGTTCAATAAAACGTTCCTGCTGACGAATATAATCCTGCTGGTTCTCAAAAGCCTTCTGCTGCATTTCTATACGCAGGGCTTTCTCTGTTTCATAATAAGTATAATCACCGGAATAAATATGCAGTTCCTGCTGGTACACTTCCACGATCTTGTTCACCATTCTGTTGAGGAAGAATTTATCGTGGCTCACAATCACTACGCTTCCCTGGTAATGCAACAGGTATTTCTCCAGCCATTCGATGGATGGAAGATCGAGGTGGTTGGTAGGTTCATCGAGTAATAATACATCTGGCTGTTGTAATATCATTTTACACAGAAGCACCCGCATTCTCCATCCACCACTGAATTCCTTGTAAGGGCGGGAGAGGTCTTCATTGCTGAAACCCAGTCCATGTAACACTTCTTCGGCTTTGTGGTGAATATTATAGCCATCGAGTACATCCAGCTCATGCAATGCATCGGTGTACTGGATGAGGAGGTCATTGTTTTCGGAGTCTTTTTCCAGTTCGTGTCCCAGACGTTCAATATCTTTCTCGAGCTGGCGCACCCTTTCAAAAGCACCCAATGCCACTTCGGTAATGGTATCATTGGTATCAAAACTCAGGAGATCCTGGTGCAGGTAACCGATGGTGGTATCTCTTCCTTTTTCTACGGTTCCTTTGGATGGGGTGTATTCACCTACCAGCACTTTGAGCAGGGTAGATTTTCCGGTACCATTATAACCAATCAAACCAATACGGTCGCCGGGTTGTATATGCCAGGTAGCATCTTCCACAATTACACGGGCACCAAATTCAAAAGTCACATTCTGTAAGCCGATCAACATTTCTTAACAACGATTTAGGAGCGCAAAGGTAATTGCAAACGGCTGCCAATTCAATTTGCTTTAGTTTTGTGCAAAATTTTATCATATGAATAAGATACTGGTACTGGCAGGAATCGTTTTCCTGGCTGCCTGCGGTGGCAAGGATGAAAAAGCGGCTGTTGCCGATACTACCCCCAAAACACTGGCCGCAAGTGCCCATTCAGATAGTTTCAACCTTGCATTTGGCAAGATGCTCGATAGTTATTTTCAGTTAAAAGACCATTTTATTGCGGAAAAAGATACGCTGATTGCCCAGCAGTCAGTGGCACTCATCAGCGATGTGGCAGCAGCAGCCGTTGGTTTCCAGGAACTGAAAGCCGATTCTGCAGTGGCTTCTACGGCCCATAGTTATGCGGTAAGCATTAGTTCAGAACTCAAATCCATTGTCTCTGAAACCGATCGCGAAGAGCGACGTAAATCCTTCCAGGTGGTAAGTGAGCAGATATATGACCTCCTCCGTACCGTTCGTTACGACAGGGCAGTGGTATATCACCAGTATTGTCCTATGGCTTTTAACGACGCAGGCGCCTTCTGGTTAAGCAACTCATCTGATATCCGTAATCCCTACCTCCCCAAAAAAATGCTGACCTGTGGTGAGGTAAAAGATTCGATTGATTTCCGGAAATTCTAATGAATAACCCTGCCCCGGACTTAAGTCCGGGGCAGGGTTAAGTAATTTTTATATATGCGTATTTCTTTTTTGGTGTTTTCTTTTCTCTTCTCGTTAATTGCAACCGCACAGGAAAAAGTAACACTGAATGGTTACCTCAAAGATTCTCTCACCGGCGAAACACTTATTGGTGCCAATATCCTGGTAACAGGCGAGGGCAGGGGGGTACAGAGTAACCAGTATGGTTTTTATTCCATCACACTCAATAAAGGAACCTACAAACTCCTGGTCTCATTTATTGGTTACCAGCCCAAAGAAATTACGGTTGACCTGCAGAAAGATCTCCAGGAAAATATTCTCTTATTACCCAATGCGGCCATCATCAGCAACGTAACAGTGATTGGCAGAAGAAGAGACAATAATGTGAAGACGGCGCAGATGGGTAAGATAGAACTGAGTGTAAACACCGCCAAAGCATTACCCGCTTTACTAGGCGAAGTAGACCTGCTGAAAACTTTACAACTCTTACCGGGTGTACGCAATGCAGGTGAAGGCAATGCGGGTTTTTATGTACGTGGTGGCGGACCCGATCAAAACCTCATTCTGCTCGATGATGCAGTGGTATACAACACCGGACATTTATTTGGATTCTTCTCCATCTTTAATGCCGATGCCATTAAAAACGTAACGCTCATTAAAGGTGGTATGCCGGCACAATATGGTGGCCGTTTATCTTCTGTGGTTGATGTGGCCATGAAAGAAGGCAACAACAATAAAACACAGATTGATGCAGGTATTGGTTTGATTGCCTCACGTTTTTCGATACAGGGACCTTTGAAAAAAAATAAAGCATCTTATATGTTATCGGCAAGAAGAACATATGTAGACATGCTGACTAAACCTTTTATCAAAAAAGACAATGAATTCTATGGCTCCGGTTATTATTTCTACGACCTGAATGCCAAAATGAATTATCGCTTCTCCGAAAAAGATATCCTTTACCTCAGTGGTTATTTTGGTCGCGACCAGTTTAATTTCAATAACAGCAAACGTTCCTTTGCCATCGATATTCCATGGGGTAACAGTACGGCTACGTTAAGATGGAACCATATTTTCAGTAAAAAATTATTCGCCAATACCACAGCCGTTTACAATGATTATAAGTTTCAGTTAACAGGCAGACAGAATGATTTCAACATCAATCTCTCTTCCGGTATCCGCGACCTGAACCTGAAAACAGATTTTGATTATTATCCAAGTCCCGAACACAAACTCAAATTCGGTGCACAATACACATTCCATACATTCTTACCCAATGTACTCAGCGGCAACCAGGATACGGTGGTGTTTGAACCCAATAATGCTACTAAGAAATTCGCCAATGAATATGCGGTATATGTTCAGGATGATTGGGAGCTGAACAGTAAGCTGAAATTAAATTATGGTATTCGTTACAGTGTTTTTCAACAGGTGGGGCGATATACTTTTTACGAACGCGATGCCAACGGAAATAAACTAGACAGCACTGTATATAAAAGGGGACAAACTGTAAAAGCCTATGGTGGACTGGAACCCAGGGCTACGCTGCGTTATGCATTCAATGAGTTGTCTTCGTTTAAAGCAGCGGTAACGCGCAATATCCAGTATATACATTTAGTGACTAATGCAGGTACCACATTACCCACCGATTTATGGGTGCCCAGTACCATTCGTGTGCAGCCACAAACCGGCTGGCAATATGCCATGGGTTATTTCAGAAACTTCAACAATGGCATGTTTGAAACATCTGTTGAACTCTATTACAAAACCATGAATAACCAGATCGAATACAGAGAAGGTTACACACCTTCTTTAAAAGATCCGGAAGAAGAATTTGTTTTTGGTAAAGGCTGGAGTTATGGTGCAGAACTTTTCATCAATAAAGTAAAGGGAAGACTTACCGGCTGGATTGGTTATACCCTTAGCTGGACATGGCGCAAATTTCCCGATCTGAATGATGGTTTGAAATACCCAAGCCGTTACGATCGCCGTCATGATATGTCGATTGTAGGTACATATGAATTATCAAAGAAATGGAAAGCTTCTGCCGTATTTATTTATGGAACAGGTAATGCTACTTCGCTGCCAGAACGTTTTTATTTTGTAGGAGGGGTACTTACACAGGAATACAGCCGCATCAATGCCTATAGAATGAAAGCATACCATAGAATGGATCTGTCATTCACCTATACACCTACGCCGAAGAAAGTAAGAAAGTACACATCCAACTGGGTCTTCAGTTTATACAATACCTATAGCCGGCTGAATCCATACTTCATCTACTTCGACCAGGAAGGCGATGCCAGTAACGGAACATTACAGGTAAAAGCAAAACAGGTGTCTTTGTTTCCCATTATTCCGGCGGTGACGTGGAATATTAAAATTTGAAAATTAGTTAATTTGAAAATTTGAAAATGTAAGGACTTTGCAAGCAAAGCATTTGTTTAGTTTAAATCATTACTCAGTAACCTGACACACTCAATGCTTCTTCATTTTCAAATTAGCACACTTTCAAATTTTCAAATTATTCCTTGTATTCAATCACCACTTTCGCATTCCTTTGTTCATTGGAAACGAGGAAGATTTCGTAGCGTTTTTTTCCGGCGGTGATGACCATCAGTGCGCTGTTGGGTGGAATTTCGCCCAGGTTTTCTGCTACCATGATTAATTCATGTCGCTTACTTTCATCTGAGCAATCAATTTTTAAACGGAGTGGTGTATAAGTCAGTTTAGCCTGACTGATGACCAGTTTATTATTGTGGTAGAGAGAGATGGTATCATTATCGATGGTACCATTATCAAAAATTTCTACGGTTGCTATACGTTCATTGGTATAGATGGTTTTCACAAGATTGTTTTCACGTTCCAATAATACTTTAGGAATCGGGCCTTGTGATGCCGGTGGTTTTTCCCATTTCACAATGGGGGTATCTGTTTTTCTTCCTGATACCGTTACATCGGGTTTCCATGTTGTTGCAGCGGCAGGAGGTGGGGTAGTAGCTGTGCCTGGTTTTACATCCTGTTTAGCTGCTGCATTATTTGTTTTGGCAGCCGTTTTATTTTGTGCGTTTGTATTTTGTTTTACCGGTGGTTTACTGGTATTGGTTTTGTTGTTGGCCGGTGGAACTGCTTTGGCAGTCGTATTTGTTTTTGCCGGTGGCGTGGTCGCAGGTTTTTGGATATTGATTTTTACCGGCGCTTTTGTTGTATTGTCTTTTTGAGTGTTGTTATTATTAGGTACTGTAACTTTCTTTTGTTGCTGGGTAGTGGGTGGTGGAATGATGGGTGTTCTCCTGGCAGTAGACTCAGGTCTTTTTTTCAGCAGAAAAGGTTCCAGTTCAAAATCAGATTCTTTTACCCTTTCCAGGTACACTTTACCGCTACCACAGTCCACTTTTGTTTTTTCATTCACAGAACTAAAAGTGCCCTGTAATACTTCCAGCTTACCTATTTTGGAATATTCAAGGTAACAGGTCATTAAACAGGGTTGACTTTTGTCGGTGATCTTTACTTCTTCCAGACCAGTTTCTGTAAGAATCAGGTTTTTGGTTTGAACAGTATAAATACCCCTGAAAGCAGCTTTGCCATAAAAGACAGTGCTTTTATAAGAATAGGTAACGCCTTTGAGTCCGTTATTGGCTTGTTGGTCAATTTGTACTTCGTATTTATAGAGTTCCTGACGAACATCTTCCCTGTACAAACCGCTGGAAGAACTGAAATACCCGCGCCAGATACCGGTCAGGTCCTGAGCACCTGCGGCAATAGCGAACACCAGTAAAATAGGGGTTAGGGTAAACTTCAGTTTCATTCGGGCAAAACTACAACTGCAATATAGTGTATGCTGATAAAGAAGCGTTAAATAAGCTGCTAGCTGTTAGCTTCTAGCTAATAGAAAGTAAAGACCGTTCTATTACAGAACAAATAGTCAATTCCCTATTCGAAAGATCAAATACAGTAAACCCGCTGACAGCTAGAGGCTAGAAGCTAGTAGCTAACTGCTCGCAGCTCACAGCTTTTTCGTACTTTCGCATCCCTTAGAATTAAGCAATCAAATGATCAACATCAGTTTTCCCGATGGGGCAGTTAGGCAGTATGAAGCGGGGGTGAGTGCCCTCGATATTGCAAAGTCAATCAGCGAAGGACTGGCCAGAAAAGTTTTGGCCGCCAGTGTGAACGGACAAGTGTGGGATGCCACGCGTCCGATAACGACCGATAGCGCACTGAAATTACTGACATGGGATGATGCGGATGGAAAAAATACTTTCTGGCACTCTTCGGCACACCTGATGGCCGAAGCAGTGGAAGCCATTTATCCGGGTGTGAAATTCTGGGTTGGACCTGCACTGGATAAAGGGTTCTATTACGATATTGATTTGGGCGGAAACCATATTTCTGATGAAGACCTGTCAGCCATCGAAAAAAAGATGAATGAACTGGCCAAACAGAATAATCCGTACCAGCGTAAAGAAATATCCAAAACAGAAGCCGTAAACTATTTCAGCGAAAAATCTGATGAGTATAAACTGGATCTTTTACAAGGTTTGGAAGATGGCTCAATTACTTTCTATACACAGGGTCAGTTTACTGATTTATGTCGTGGACCACATATTCCACATACCGGTTTTATCAAAGCCATTAAACTTACCAGCATTGCAGGTGCATACTGGAAAGGAGATGAGAAGAATAAAATGCTTACCCGTTTATACGGCGTAACCTTCCCTAACCAGAAAGAACTCGATGAGTATCTCCTGATGCTGGAAGAAGCCAAAAAACGTGATCACCGTAAACTCGGTAAAGAGCTGGGTATTTTTACCATGGATGATGATGTGGGAGCGGGTTTGCCTTTGTGGTTACCCAATGGTACCGTGATTATTGAAGAACTGGAAAAACTGGCCAAACAAACAGAAGAAGCGGCGGGATATAAACGCGTGGTAACACCACATATCGCCAAAGAAAGCATGTACCTCACCAGCGGTCACCTGCCATATTATGCCGATAGTATGTTTCCACCCATGGAACTGGATGGTACGAAGTATTACCTGAAAGCCATGAACTGTCCGCATCACCATAAAATTTTTGATGCAGAACCGAAGAGTTATAAGGATTTACCATTCCGTATTGCAGAATATGGTACCTGTTACCGGTATGAACAGAGCGGTGAGTTATTCGGTCTGATGCGCGTTCGTTGTTTACATATGAACGATGCACATATTTATTGCAGCAAAGAACAGTTTGCGGCTGAGTTTCGTGCAGTGAATGAGATGTACATCAAATACTTTAAAATATTTGGTATCGATAAGTATGTGATGCGCTTGAGTTTACATGAACCATCTAAACTCGGAGCCAAATATGTAAATGAACCGGAGCTGTGGAAAGAAACAGAAGAAATGGTACGTAATGTATTGATCGAATCAGATATTCCTTTTGTGGAAGTACCGGATGAAGCGGCTTTCTATGGACCAAAAATTGATGTGCAGATTTGGAGTGCCATCGGAAGAGAATTTACGCTGGCCACCAATCAGGTTGATTTTAATTCAGGCAACAAATTCAAACTGAATTATGTTAACCAGCATAACCAGCCCGAAGTGCCTTTGATTATTCACCGTGCACCATTGGGTACACATGAAAGGTTTATCGGATTCCTGCTCGAGCATTATGCCGGTAAATTCCCGGTATGGCTGGCACCGTTGCAGGTTAAGATTCTGCCGATCAGCGATAAGTTCATGGACTATGCCAACCAGGTAAAAGATGCACTGAAAGCAGTTGGTGTACGTGTGGAGATTGATGACAGAAGCGAAAAAATAGGTAAGAAAATACGCGATACCGAATTGAGCCGTGTACCCTATATGTTGGTAGTGGGAGAGAAAGAAGCCGCAGAACAGCAGTTGTCGGTTCGCAGACAGGGTAAAGGTGATCTGGGAACACAGTCGCTGGAAGCTTTTGTGGGCATGATACAGGACGAAATTCTGCACAGAAAAGCAGCAGAATAAATAGAATACAGAAATAGCTATATCTTTAACACCAAAACAATTATTCACAAAACAAGTTTTAATGGCATTACCACCAAGAGGGGGCGGAAGATTCAATCCCAGGTTTAACAGGCAACCGGAGCCTGAACATCGTATCAACGAAAGAATCCGGGTACCACAAGTGCGTTTGGTTGGCGACAATGTAACGGTAGGTGTTTATTCTACCCAGGATGCATTAAAGATCGCCCAGGAGCAGGAACTGGATCTCGTGGAAATTTCTCCAACGGCTGACCCTCCGGTTTGTAAGGTGATCGACTATAAAAAGTTCCTTTACGAAAAGAAGAAGAAGGAAAAAGAAATGAAGGCCAATTCCAAGCAGAGTGAGATCAAAGAGATCCGCTTTACGCCTGGTACCGATGACCATGATTTCGATTTTAAAGCCAAACACGCTGAAAAATTCCTGAAAGATGGCAATAAAGTAAAAGCCTATGTACAGTTCAAGGGACGTGCCATCATGTTCCAGGATCGTGGTCAGCTTTTACTCCTCAAATTCGCTGAGCGACTGGCTGAAGCCGGTTCACTCGAAAGCATGCCTAAATTAGAAGGTAAGCGCATGTTCGCCATTTTTACCCCTAAAACAGGGAAGAAGAAGGCAGCGAAAACAGAGGAATAATTTGAGAATTTGAAAATGTGCTAATTTGAAAATAATAGGAGGTCGTTGCTGCGCAACGGCCTTTTTATATTTAATTGCAGATAAGTAATTGGTAAAGAGCGGCTTAAGTAATCTCCAGCCGGAGGCAGATCCCTCATTTTCAAATTTTCAAATTGCCTGATTTTCAAATTATTTCCTTACTTTTGCACTCCAAATTTTTCCCGTAAGGCTCAACAAGTGTCCCGTCTGTTCGGGGCCGCCAGCAGGGTGTAATCTTTAAGCAGATTATTAATATGCCAAAGGTAAAAACAAATTCCAGCGCTAAGAAGCGTTTTAAGGTGACCGGCAGTGGAGAGATCACCTTCCAGAAAGCTTTTAAAAGGCACATCTTAACCAAGAAGTCTAAAAAACGTAAAAGAGCATTGAACAAGAAAGGTCTTGTTGGTGCACCTAACAAAGATTTCGTTCTGCGCTTATTGCGTCTGAAAGGTTAATCACCGCCATTTCCCGGAAGGGAGTTCAAACCATTTAAAACACCATCCCGCCTGAGGCGGGACAAAAAAAAGATACTATGCCACGTTCAGTAAATGCAGTAGCATCAAGAGCCCGCAGGAAACGTATCCTGAAGCAGGCCAAAGGATTCTACGGTAAACGTAAAAATGTATATACCGTAGCCAAAAATATTGTTGAAAAAGGTATGACTTACAGCTATGTTGGCCGTAAGTTGAAAAAGCGCGAATATCGTCAGCTTTGGATTGCCCGTATCAATGCAGCAGTAAGAGAAGAAGGATTAACCTACAGCCAGTTTATCAACAAACTGTCTGTTAAAGGAATTGACCTGAACCGTAAAGTGCTGGCTGACCTGGCTATGAATGAGCCTGCAAGCTTTAAAGCACTGGTGAACTCTGTAAAATAACAATCGTCAGATCCCAGATCTAAAAATATAACCGGGAAGTAACCTTACTCCCCGGTTTTTTTATTTGCAGAACTGTACAAACAGTTATTTTTGTTGTTTATATAAAGGTACCCTTCAGTTCACATTAAACAACCTCTAACCCGGCTAATGAACAATACCTACACCTCACTGGTGAACCAGACCTTCCACTTTCCACAAGAAGGATTTGAAGTTAATGATGATGGCTATCTCCAGTTCAATGACCTGGATCTCAAAAAAATCATCGAAAAATATGGTACTCCGTTGAAACTGACCTACCTCCCGAAAATTGGTATGCAGATCAACAAAGCCAAGAAAATGTTTGCCGATGCATTTAAAAAGCATAAGTACGAAGGCGAATATTTTTATTGCTATTGTACCAAGAGTTCGCATTTTTCTTTTGTGGTAGAAGAAGCATTGAAGCACAATATTCACCTCGAGACTTCTTATGCATACGATATTGAAATTATCAATCGTCTGCACCAGCGAAGAAAGATCAACAAGGAAACCTATATCATTTGTAATGGCTATAAACAAAAGTCATACACATCAAGGATTGCCAAACTGATCAATACAGGTTTTAAGAATGTCATTCCGATCCTCGATAACAAAGAAGAACTGCTGGCCTACAAACGTAGTGTAAAGCAGCCTTTCCGTTTAGGGATCCGTGTAGCAGCAGAAGAGGAACCCAATTTTCCTTTTTATACTTCAAGACTGGGTATCCGTGCAAAAGATATCCTGGAATTTTATGTGGATGAGATTGAAGGATATGAAGACAAGTTCCAATTGAAAATGCTTCACATCTTTTTGAATAAAGGTATTAAGGATGATATCTATTACTGGTCGGAGTTGAACAAAATCATCAACCTGTATTGCCAGTTAAAGAAAATATGTCCGGAGCTGGATTCCATTAATATAGGTGGCGGTTTTCCGATCAAACACTCATTAGGGTTTGAATACGATTACCAGTTTATGATCAATGAGATCGTAAGCAATATCAAAAAAGCCTGTAAGAAAGCCAAAGTACCCATGCCGAATATCTATACAGAGTTCGGAAGTTTTACCGTAGGAGAGAGCATGGCGCATATTTACAGTGTACTCGGACAAAAAATTCAGAACGACCGTGAGTGCTGGTATATGATTGATTCTTCTTTTATTACCACTTTGCCCGACACTTGGGGTATAGGTGAAAAATTCCTGATGCTGCCGGTGAATAAATGGGACAATGAATATCACCGGGTGGTATTGGGCGGTATTACCTGCGACAGCCACGATTATTATGATTCGGAAGAACACATCAATGAAGTGTTCCTGCCCAAGTTGCAGAATACAGATGCCAAAGACGTGGAAGGCAATAAAGAACCGCTTTATGTTGGGTTCTTCCATACCGGTGCTTACCAGGACCAGATCAGCGGATATGGTGGTATTAAACACTGTCTGATTCCATCACCCAAACACGTGATTGTGGAGTATGATAAAAACGGTAAACTGGAAGACTGGGTGTATGCCAAAGAACAAACGGCGCAAAGCATGTTAAAAATACTGGGTTATCTCAGGTAAATAAAAACTCCCGTTCATAGCGGGAGTTTTTTATGAAAGGCTTTCAATAGCCATCATTTCCATCTATTTTAGCATCAAATAGTATTACATGAAAAAAACGATTTTAGTATTTGCTTTACTCGCAGCAGGTTATATATCAAAGGCACAAACAGCCACTGATTCAGTAAAAGCGGTCATCAACCAGTTATTTACTGCCATGCGTAATGCAGATTCTGCCGCCGTTGTAAACAGCTTTGCAGATAAACATGTTTTGCAGACACTGGTGCGTGATAAAGAGGGTAATATGCAGGCAAAAAACGATCTGGTGACTGACTTTGGCCGTAGTATCGGCCGGCTGCAAAAAAATGCGGCAGACGAAAGAATTGAATTTGCTTCCATCCATATTGATGGACCGCTGGCTTCTGTATGGACACCCTATAAATTTTATTTCAACGGGAATTTCAGTCATTGTGGTGTGAATTCTTTCCAGCTATTAAGAACAAAAGACGGATGGAAAATATTGTACCTGGTAGATACAAGGAGAAAAGAACCTTGTGAGAAATAGTAGTCGTGAATCGTCAATGGTCAATGGTCAATCGTACATGTTTTCTTGATTCGTAAACATTTTTCGGAGTATTCAGATTTTTTTAACCATCGGGTTACATTAGTTTATACAACTTTTTATTCACCATTGACGATTCACCATTCACGCCTTCCTCACTATCTCCACAATATTATCATAGCTATTCTGTAAATAGTCTTCCAGCGCTATTTTATTTACCCATTCAATGATTTCAATATCTTCTTCTGTTTGTGGAATCAGTTCCTGTTTGCCGGGCGCTTGCATCCGGTACCAATGGGTTTCTTTTATTACATCTTCCTTTAGCCATTGGTCGAAATATTGGTGATAGGTAATGCCGATCAGATCACCCCGCGTAACTGTCGTTAACCCGGTTTCTTCCATGACTTCTCTTACCGCACAATCTTCTATACTTTCCCCTTCATCGAGCTTACCCTTCGGCAGATCCCATTTGCCCCTTCGGAAAATCATCAATAATTCCTGATGCTCATTATACACCAATCCGCCCGCTGCTAAAATTGTTTTCATTCCCATACATCAAATTTGCCCCTAATTTTCAAATTCCCAAATTTTCAAATTTTCAAATTGAATTGTCCTTTCTTTGCATCATGACCAATGAAAAAGCCGTCGCAGAAAAGCTATTACAGGTAGCAGCCGTAAAATTAAGTCCGGAACAACCCTTTACATGGGCAAGCGGATGGAAGAGCCCGATCTATTGCGATAACCGCAAAGTGTTGTCCTTTCCTTATGTACGTGATTTTATCAAGAGTGAATTGTGTAATGTCATTTTTGAAAGTTTTCCTGATGCAGAACTATTGGCGGGTGTGGCCACTGCAGGTATTGCCTGGGGTGCGATGGCGGCCGACCAGTTAAAACTTCCTTATGTATATGTTCGTCCCAAGCCTAAAGAGCATGGTATGGGTAACCAGATCGAAGGTTTTTATGAACCCGGACAAAAAGTGCTGGTAATAGAAGACCTGATTTCAACAGGTAAAAGCAGTTTACAGGTGGTAGATGTATTAAAAGCAGCAGGAGTAGAAGTAGTGGGTATGGTATCTATTTTCACCTATGGTTTTCCGCATGCCGATGAAGCATTTGCCAAAGCTGGTGTAACGTATAAATCGCTCACCAATTACAGCAGCCTGATCAGTCTGGCAGTGGAAAAAGGACAGATTTCAGCAGAAACGGAACAGTTATTGCTGCAATGGAGAAAGGACCCTGCAGGCTGGCAGGGAATCTGATTTTGTTTTCTGTGTATTTCAGCGTCCTCTGTGGCAACAAATCTTTATTATAAAGTGTCTAAGATTAAGTGAATTGCCACTGAAGACACAGAGGGACACAGATTATCGTTTAAATATTATGGTATGAAAAAGATGGTATTTGTTCTGTTAGTATTTGTTTTCGCCGGACTTGCTGCTACTGCACAGCAGCCAAAATCGGAGTGGGTAACCATAAAATCGCCCAATTTGAAATGCTGGGAGTGTAAGGAAAGGGTAGATAAGTACCTGGAAATGGAGAAGGGCAATACCGAAGCAGGTATTATGCAATGGAAAATCAACCTGTTACAGGGGGAGATTAAAGTACAGTTTCTGCCCGATCGTGCAAGTGCTGATGGTATCAGAACAGCCCTGAACAATGCCGGTTTCGATGCCGATAGCAGCAAAGCAACCGAAGATGCCTATAAAAAATTACCTCCAGCCTGTAAACGTGCAGAAGACGGCGGCGGCCCACAGCCGAGAAAGCCATGTCATGTGAAGCCGTTTTATTGATAGAAGAGATTCCGGAAGATAGGTTAGGAGACTATAAAGGCACTATAAATTCGTTAACCTCGTACTATTGTCACCGTTCTTTCTGACTTTCCGACTTTCGGACTTACTGCCTCACAACCCCAGATCAATCTTATGGCGGGCTTCATAATTGAAGGAAATCGTTTTGAAAAACCCGGCTTTACCTACCCGGGTAGTGCCTTTTACATTTACCAATACCTCCTTATTAAAAAGTACCGTTAGTACATTTTTAAAGATTCCCTGCATATCAACCTGTATGCGTGAGGGGAGAACAAATTCCGCCTTACGCTGGATATGCATGAGTGTGTCGAGCTTGTATTTGCCAAGGTAATGGTTATCGATATAGATATCACAGTCAACCTTCCTGAGGTCGACCCCAAAGTTGTTGGGGTTATAATATACCAGATCCATATTCAGGGTAGATTTCTCAAAGCCCAGTTTTTCCAGTTTTACATTTTTTACGGAACGGTAGTCAAATGCCTGGGGTTTCTGGCAGGAACTCAGGGCAATGATGATGAGCAGGGTGAAGAGGGAAAGGGTTCTCACAAATTCAATTTGCTGCAATATAGGGGATAAGAGAATGGAAGTTTTTCCATTCAACCATAATTCAGATTAGTTGGGTTTTTGTGGGCAGAATGTGAAAATGGGAGTGAAGGGGGCATTTTATCTTTATGGCAATAAATGAGCTGCGAATAGGATGGAGGATTAAATCCTGCGCCTTATTCGTGGTAACGATATACATCTTACCACAAGGTAATACAACTAATTAGTCCTCATTTATAATACAAATTACTACTTTTTCTACGCTTTATAAAATTATATAACGATACGAGCGGGTTCGTACAATAAAGTGAAAAACACCCGAAACAGCCCATTTCGGGTGTTAAAATGATTAAAGAATTTCTCTAATACATTTAATCAGATAAAGCCCTAATTTCAATATCTCAATGATTAATTTAAGGGCGGTTTTTAATTTGTTGATAATCTTCATAACCGTAAATAGCCAACCGCTAAATAGTTGGTCAAATAGAGAATAAAATATTTTAGTTGATGGCAAAACAACGTAAACCATACAACCCCAACACAGCCTATGGAAGGCGAAAACTAAGGGAGCAAAGACTAGAAGAATACAACAATATGACCCCAGAGGAACAGTCTGCCGCCCGGTCAGATGCTTGGATGATATTTATAGTAGTTGTCATTTTCGGCATTATTATGGCTTTCTTAACAGGAGGGAAGGAAGGTGTAATGAAATGGCTAACTCGTTGATTTTTAGATGTTTGTTTAAAAGAACATGACAACCATACAATTTTAATCTCTTTGGAACGTTTCTTGTATTAGTATTGTACTTTACAAGAAATACAAATATTTGTACTAAATTATTTTATCTTAGTTTATCTTTGCCGCCCTTTAAAAAACCTTGTATGTATCACGCAAATCAAATAGCAGATTACTTCTTAGGAAGTATTAATCAAGAAAGTGGTGATACAATGTCTCCTTTAAAACTCCAGAAATTAGTTTATTATGCTCAAGCATGGCATTTGACTATTTTTAATAAACCTCTTTTTGAAGAAAAAATAGAAGCATGGGTTCATGGCCCTGTTATTCCATCAATTTATGAGAGATTTAAAGCAACAGCTATTTATTCTAATATTGATATAGCTAATTCAGATGTTCAGGTTGTCGACTTTGAACCTGAAACAAGTGTTCTTCTAAAAGAAGTAACTGCTATTTACGGAGAGCATTCTGCCAGTTACTTAGAAGAATTAACTCATCAGGAATCTCCTTGGATTAATGCCAGAAATGGAGTCCCTTTATATGCAAAATCAAATAATGAAATTACCCCCCAATCAATGATTGAATATTATAGTCAATTTTTAAAACATGGGGAAAAGGCATCTTGAACAAAGCATCATCCCAAAAGATGTTTCAAAAAAGAAAGTTCAGTTTAAATATTTCAATTCAGATCCAACCATAATGCATGGGTGGACTAATCCGGGAGATGAAGCCAATGTATTGGTATCTATAAGATTTTGTCAATATCCATTTCAGTGCTTTTCAGAATGGAGTAAAGCTGATATGAAAGTATTTTGGGGGTTTATTGATACGATTCATCAATATACATGGACACAAATTTATAAAACCGCCAACAAGGGACAAGGGAAAAATGGGTTTGCTTACACTATAATACCGTTGCATCAATATCCCAATTGTGATTTTAAAGACCAAATTGACCCTAACATCACTATGTTTGAATTAAGAGTTGATCAAACTAAAAGGGTACATGGTTTTAGAGATAAATCTGTTTTTTATATTTGTTGGTTAGATAAAGATCATGCAATTACTTAGCCTTTTTATTTCAATACCGAACTATCTAAAATAACTACTGTATCAGGTAAGACTATTACTTTACCCTCAAATTTATAGGAACTATACAGGATAAAAGCACCGCAAAAGGTTATTAATGCCAGACCTATTATCTGTATAATTTTCTCGGATTTCATTGTTTCTTTGATGCTTTTGTAGCTTTTTTCTTTTTAGGCAGGGGAGTAGACAAAGCCTTTTTCATGGCTTCCTCAAAAGTCATGTTGAGTTTAGTTCTCCCTTTATCTTTTTTATTTGAAGGCGTTTTATTCAACATTTATCTGTAAGGTAGTTCATCTGGGTTATTAGAAGCAATGATCGTATTTCTTATTTTTTTCAGTTTAACATTCGTTAAATCATATAACAAATCATTGTCTTGAGATAGTGCTATTTTTCTATTTGAAAGAAAGATTAGTGCTAAATGATAAGGATCATTACTACCGGGTCTTTTGCAACGAAGAGAATCCCAAACACTTTTTGTAAAATATTGTTTAATAAACTGATTTATCTCTTGTGTGCTTTTTTGAATTATTCTGTTTTGATTATTTAAATAATTGTATATGGATGCAATAGAATTTTTACAAGTTGTGTTTTTACAGCCTGCAAAATAATCAACTAATAATTTTTGTGATACTATTAAATGGGCGTTTAAGTTCGGGTTATTTTGATCGTATTCGTACAACCATTGAACAAACCTTCCAAATGATTCATTTGTTGGACCCGGGAAATTCGTTGCACTATCTGCGTCTACAAATATATCATTCATTAGAAGCTATTTAAAGCAATATCTTTAATATCCATATAATATGTATCAAAAAAACTTTGTGGGGCATTTTCAATTTGCCCCTTTTTATTGAAATTTAGCTTGTGAAGAATAACATCCTCTCCCATATTTTCCAAAAAATAAATAGACAAGTCAGATTCTTTTAAAGTACCTTTTACAATGTGAAGCCTTAACCTATTCAATAGATATTCACTATGAGTTTCAATGATGTAAGTCTTTTTATTTTTTTCAATTTTATCAACCAAATAGTCTGCGAATTTTGCTTGTACGCTTGGATGTAAATGAATTTCTGGTTCAGCAACAAATAATGTTGAATAGTTGTTTAATTGTAAATCAGCAACAATAATTGGAAGAAATTGGCTAATTCCAAACCCTACATCAAATATTGAGTTCATTACTTTACTTTTATTAGTCAAAATTTGAGCTTCATATCTACCGCCTTTTATTCTATTAGAAGAAATACGATCAAATAACCCCAGTTCTTTCATAATGCTGTTAAGCTCACCAAATTTTTTCTGATTTTTTCTTTCCCATAGAAGAATCTGATCTAAATATCCTTCTCCGAATTTATCAATCTTCAATCGATCTTTAGATTGCTCTAAATATGTCCTATCGGGGTGATGTCTGAACGAACTGATGGCATTAATGGAATTAAGATAACCAGTTGAAAGTCCTCTTATCAATCCATTTAAAACGTACTCTAAATTCATGTTTGCCAATACTTCCGTCTCTTCAATAATATTTTCAATATTATCAATCTTATAATTTACCACTTCCCATTTTTTGAAAATAGAACTACTAAGTATTTTTAGTCTTCTGATTTCTTTATTATATTCTGATTTTGAAGTGAATTTTTCTTTTGAAAATTGATTGATTACTCTTTCTTGGAAATCTTTTCTAATTTTAACTGCTTTTTCTGGGGTGTATTCTGGATCAAGTTTCGGGTCATAAAAAAAATTCAATGAGTAATATGACCGTTTGCTTTTTAGTTCGAATATTGTTCCGTCTGTAAGTATTTTCAAATAGTTTAATTTGGGTAAATAAGTTGAAGAATCTTGAACCCATTCTGTATTTATTTGATACTGGTAGACTGGGGTAGTATTTGTTGTTGAAAACTTTATATTTATTCTTATTTTATTGTTTTCATTATGTTCATTTGAGATTTGAATAAAATCGCCCATGTTTACAAATTTTCCATTTGTTGAAAATTTATAAGGGAATTCGCCTGACTGAATTAATCCTAAGACGGCATGAAGAATAGAACTTTTGCCGCTACTATTAGCACCCGTTAAGATTGTAATTTTTTCAAAATCTATGATTACTTTTTTCTTAAAGCATTTGAAATTTTCAATCTCAATATTTTTTATAGTGTACCCCATTAATTTCTTTTTCATAAATATAAAAATTTAATTACGCATCATCATCATTTTTTATGAGCTGATTGTAGGTGAGCCTGCCTTGTGGGTTGGAGATTACAGCCTGAAACCGTGCTGCATCGGTCATTTTACGGGTATTGAAACGGTAGGATGTTTCAGCACAATAGCGGTGCAGATGCTTCGGAGATACTTGATGGTATGTGCCAAATATGGTGCGTTTAAACACAGAAAAGAAACCTTCCACGCTGTTAGTATAGGCTATGCCCCGTCTAAATTCTTGGGCTAAGTGGTTCACTGCCTCGTGTGCTTGGTATTCTTCGTTAAGTCCTACATATCCCTTATGGGCATCGGTAATAACTACCGCAGAAGGGGCTACGTGTTGCCTTACTACGTCCTTAAAGGTGTTTGTACCTATTACGGTTAGTTTAGCTTTACCATCCCTCTCTAATAAGCCCATAACAGCCACTTTATTATCCTTTCCGCTTTCTTGGTGCTTCTTACGTCTTGAACGGGTCATTTTATCCCATTTGCCGCCTACATAGGTTTCGTCTACTTCCACTACATTATCCATAGCTACATCTGGTTCAGGATCACCCATAAGTAGCCTAATACGATGTTCAACAAACCATGCTGTTTTCTGTGTCAATCCTAAATCACGGGCTAACTGGTGGCTTGAAACACCTTTTTTATGCCCGGTACATAGGTATAACGCTGCCATCCAAACCGATAGTTTAACCTTTGAGTTTTCAAATACAGTACCAACGGTTACGGTAAAATCCTTACGGCAGGTTGATGCTTTGCAGCGATATGTTTTCCCGTCCTTCAATTTATAGGGAGTGTGCATACCACAGAAAGGACAGGTAGGGTTCCCGCCCCAACGCATCTGTTCCATGTATGCCCGGCATTTATCTTCATCAGAATAAGCCGCCATCATTTCCCTTAAATTTTTGAACTCTGAAAACATTTGATTTATCGTATTATATTTTTTGGTGGATTGTTAATACTCTGCTAAGGCAGGAAGTAACCCAGAGTATGACGAAACTTTTTAGCAGAAATAGGAGTGTGGGTCTTTTGTGGATTTTCCCAACTTCATCCCGAATTAACTTGTATTGCTAAGGTGGGTAGTTTTGCCTTGTGGGAACTCGTATATCGTAGCCTTATTCGTCAGATATAAAATAGCTAATAAGTTTAGTTTTTTATCTTCCAAAAAGATGTTTTTGTATTACTAAATTTACTGGTTATTTTATTAAGTTAATAAGCGACTATAAATCAAATACTTACAACGTTTTGTTTACATTTTAATAAATTAAAAATATCCTTATTTTTGTACCATTTATCAGTCTTGTAAAAATAGAATAGCGATCATCTAAATGAATAAATTAATACTTGAATATCAATACTTTGGATGTGTTAGTTACATAAACACTTTGTTTCAATTTTCGAATATTGAATTTGAGGTATATGAAACCTTCCAGAAGATGAGTTTTCGCAACCGGATGGTACTGGCGGGAAGTAATGGGCTGGTGAATCTGTCGGTACCGCTGGAAAAAGGAAGAGATCAGAAGCAGTTGTTGAAGGATGTCAGGATCAGCTATTCCCTGCCCTGGCAGCAGCAACATTGGCGAACCATAGAATCCTGTTATAACCGTTCTCCTTTTTATGAATATTACCGCGACTGGCTGGAAGCTTTCTATCACCGCCGCCCTGTTTTCCTGCTCGACCTGAACCGGGAGATCATGACCTGGCTGGTGAAACAATTAAAGCCTGGCGCTCAGCTAAGTGAGACGGAGGCATTCCTGGCTACTTATCCGTCGGAAACGGCCGATTACAGAAACCGGTGGCTGCCCCGACATTTCCAGGATGGGAAGACCGGTATCAGGTACCGCCAGGTTTTTGAAGACAGGATCGGCTTTCAAAAAAACCTCAGTATCCTCGATCTGCTTTTTTGTGAAGGACCAGGGGCACGTAATTTATTGTCAGGCAACGTTTGATGCGGTTAAATAATCTTTACACAATAAGTCTTAAGCCCTTAATTTTAATCTCCCATATCCGACTGAGCCGCCTAACTGATTTACTGAACCCACTAATGAAAAGATACCTCTCATTTGTTACTATATTTCTACTGTTTAATTTGACTGTTCAGGGACAGTTTTCAAATAAAGGGACTGATTTCTGGATATCTTATCCTTTGCATATTGATGGTACCGTTTCGCTCATGGGTATTTATATTACTTCTGATGTGGATGCCAAGGGAACGATTTCAGTGGGATCACAAACAATCAATTTCACAGTGACTCCAAATGCAGTTGTGCAGAAGTTTATTGGTGGGAGTAACTGCACCACTTGTGACGCCAGCAGTACATCAGTTTATTTGGATCAGACAATTACAGACGGTATAAAAACAGGAGCGGGAATACATGTTGTTTCTGATAAACCGGTAGTTGTATATGCACATATTATTAATAATGCCCGGTCTGGAGCATCCCTGATATTACCCTCTAACGTTTGGGGAAAACAGTATATCGTTCCGAGTTATACAAATGTTAGCACAAATCAGGGAAATTTAGCGGGTTATGGTACACTCACGGTAATTGCCTCAGAAGCCAATACTACGGTGAAAATTACCCCCAAAGTACAAACAGCAACCGGTAAACCCGCCGGCGCACCTTTTACGATTACACTTGCCAATCCTGGAGATGTTTATCAATTATTGTTTCAGAGACATGCTGATATTTCCGGGACACTGGTGGAATCTCAGTCTTCAGGAGGAGGATGCAAAAGTATAGGTGTTTTTTCCAGCACTTCCTGGAGTTCATTTGGTTGTGGTAACGCAACCAGCGGTGATAATTTGTACCAACAGCTTTTCCCGGTAACGGCATGGGGTAAAAATTTTCTGACAGCACCTGCCAAAACAAGAACAAGTGATATTATCCGTGTTTATATTTCTGATCCCACAACGATTGTTAAAAAAACGGAGAATGGGGCTACCATTACTTTATCGGGGCTCACACAAAGTTCCTTTTATGAATATGCTACAGGTAATGCAACATTTATAGAGGCCGATAAACCCATTTCTGTTGTACAGTATTTTACTACACAAGCTTGTCAGCCAGGAGCCAGTACAGGCGATCCTGAAATGGTGCTATTGAATCCAGTTGAACAAACCATCAATAATATCACGGTTTTTTCTGCGCACAGAAACTGGATTCCACGTAACCAAAGTCAGGTTACCAACTGTTTTTTAAATATTATCATTCCTTCCAATGCTGCCGCCAGTTTTAAAATCAATGGCGCTAAACCTGTTGCTACATTTACTTCAATAACCGGTACCAATTATTCTTATCTACAGGAAGATGTAACAACTGTATCATTAACTAACCCAGTACAAAACCTGACGGCAGACTCCGGTTTTATTGCCATCGCTTATGGCTTCGGGAATGTTGAATCATATGGCTATAATGCGGGAACCAATGTAAAGGATTTCAGCAGACAGGCTGCTTTTTCTAATCCATACGGTCGAATTGATTCTGCGGTAACCTGTGTTAATACCCCCGTTAAGTTTTCATTACCACTGGGATTTCAGCCTACATCTGTCAAATGGGATTTTTCAGCAGCGCCGAATATCAACCCTAATGCTATAATTGGACCCGTTAACAGCCCGATAGCCGACAGCACACCAATTGTAGGAGGACAAACGCTTTATTATTTCAGTCCGGGTCAAAGCTTCAGTTTTTTCAATGCCAATACAGCTACTTTACGTGATACGATAAAGCTATATACAACTTCTGCTTCGCCGGATGGTTGCGGCAGTAATGAACAGCTCTATACCATTCCCGTTAAAGTAAATGCCAGACCGATTACCGATTTTACCTGGAAGCACACAGGCTGTGTAAATGAACCGGTCAGTTTTGCAGCCACTCTTAATTCAGGGGTAAGGTGGTTATGGGACCTGGGTAATGGATCAAACCTGGATATTACCACTGATTTATTAGGAGCAGTATATGCTCAACCCGGAGTGTTTAACGTAAAACTTCGTTCCATTTCCGACATCGGTTGTATTTCTGATGAAGTCAGTAAGCCAATTTCGATTACTACAAAACCAGTAGCTTCCTTTAGTTATTCAACTATCCGCTGTATAAATAATGATATTATATTCACTGATGCATCCACCACACAGTCGGGTAGCATTGCCAAATGGATATGGAACCTCGACGATGGGGCAGGACCCGTTACCAGTACGACCAATGCAGCTAAAGTGGCACAATACGCCAGTACGGGTACCAAAAACATTACGTTGCAGGTAGAAACCAGCACTGGCTGTAAGAGCGATGTATTTACGCCTGCTACAGCATTATTTGTACATCCCTTACCACAACCCGGATTTATATTACCTGAAGTTTGTTTGAATGATGCATCTGCCCAGTTTACAGACACCAGTAAAATAGCAGATGGCTCTGAAGCACAGTTTAGTTATCTCTGGAATTTTAATGCAGCTACTCCTGCAGTTACACCAGGCCCCAATATCAGCAGCAGTACGCTCAAGAATCCGCAGGTGAAGTATAACAAGTCAGATAACTATACCGTCTCCTTACGTATTACTTCCAAAGATGGCTGTGTGAATACGGCCTCACAAACATTCACTGTGAATGGTTCTGTTCCGAAAGCCGATTTTGAAGTACAGATGAACAATGTGCTGTGTGATAAAGTACCCATTGTTATCTTGAATAAATCAACAGTTGATTTTGGATCGGTTACCAAATCAGAAATCTATTGGGATCGGGTGAATACACCAACACAGTTTCAGACGGATGATAATCCTGTTTCCGACAAAACCTATCCGCATAAATACACGGTGAACAATGCCGCCGGACAAGACTTTACCATTCGTATGGTTGCTTATTCGGGAGGTAATACCTGTGTAAGTGAAGTAAGTAAAACCATTACGGTGCATCCTAATCCAAAAGCCGCTTATGCTATTTCAAGTGCTTCGGTTTGTTTTGATGAGCCCATGTCTTTTACTGATCAGTCTGCTGCCGCTTCAATCGTGGCACCTGCACGCTGGGAATGGAACCTGGGTAAAAACAATACATCTACCATCCAAAACCCGGTAAGAGCATACCGTGATTCCGGCATATTCAATACCAGTTTATATGTATTCAGTGCTGCTGGTTGTGGCAGCGATACTACAACAGCGAGCTTTACAGTATATCCGTTACCAGTACTCATCATGGGTACAAAAAGTACCGCTGTACTCGAGGGTGGCGAACTGCGGTTGAAACCTTCATTTGTGTATGGTAACCAGTTGAGTTATCTGTGGACACCATTCAGTTACCTCAGCAGTGACACAGCTTTTTCGCCATTGTCCAAACCGATGAATGATATCCGTTACACATTCAACCTTATTGCAGAAGGCGGATGTACTGTAAGTGATACCATTTTTGTGAAAGTGCTGAAGTCGCCCGAAATACCCAATGCCTTTTCACCCAATGGCGACGGCATCAATGATACCTGGAATATTAAATACCTGGAAAGTTATCCGGGTGCTACGGTAGAAGTATATAACCGTTACGGTCAAATCGTATACCGCTCTCAGGGTTACAGTAAGGCATGGGATGGCAGGGTATCGGGTACAGCATTACCGATTGGCACCTATTACTATATTATCAACCCGAAAAATAGTAAACCCCAGATGACAGGGGCCATTACCATCATCAGGTAATTAATTTTCTTTTGTGGAGTCTTTTCATGTATAAATAAGACAATTCGATTCTTTCGTAGATGCAAAGATTTGTTTTACGAACTGTCGTTCATATAAAAACATTTCCGTTTATCTAAAAGAAGACAGAATAATAGCGACTGTGCCTAAATTGTAAACTTGTAGAAGCGGTAAAATAGCACATCACTACAGAAAGTAATCGCAGTTCATGAAGCATGGAAGGATCCTTTGTTTTTGTATTTGTTTTTGGCTGATAAAGCTTTCTGCAACCGCACAACTCACCAATAAAGGAAAAGATTTCTGGATAGCATATACTTCTCATCTCGAAGGATTGAGTTCTGCCATGGGTGTGTACATCAGTTCTCCTGTTAATACCACAGGCACTATACAGGTGGGGAAAGAAGCGCCTAAAAATATCAGCATCAAAGCCAATGAAGCTTGTAAGATTTTTATCGGACCAGCCAATCTTACCGGTGCGGATTTTAGTAACAATTCTGTCTACCTCAGTCTGACTGATGGTATTCACGCAAGTGCTGGTATCAGGGTAACCACAGCAGATCCCGTTTCGGTATTCTCTCAAATATTGGGAAAAGAAAAAAACGGGGCCACCATGATCTTACCCGTTAGTTCATTGGGTTCCGAATATGTTGTACCTGGCCATTACAGCACTGCTGAAGCAGGCCCTAATACTTATGGAGAATATTCATCCATTGCGGTTCTTGCAACACAGCCCAATACGATTATTGAAGTAACTCCTGCATTTGAAAGCCGAAACCAGAAACCAGCAGGGAAACCCATGCAAATTACCCTCACCAATGCCGGTGATGTGTACATGCTCGATAGCAAACGCAAAGAAGATATCAGTGGAACAATCGTTCGATCGGTATCATCCGGAATAGGTAACTGCAAACCGATTGCTGTTTTTTCAGGCAGTACCTGGAGTTCTTTTAATTGCACGGCTGCTTCGGGTGCAGCCACCGGCGATAATTTATACCAGCAGATATTTCCGGTACATACCTGGGGCAGAAAATTTGTTGGTGTGCCTTTTGGAAAAGCTTATACCACTTACCGGATTTTTTTTAAGGATCCGCAAACGGTAATTAAAATACAGCAATTCAATGGTACGGTGATCACACTCACAAAACCACCTGCCAGCCTGGCCAATATGACCAGTTTTCTGAGTGATCAACCCATTCTTATTACCGCTTCTCAGTCTATATCAGTTGTACAGTATATGGATGCAGGTAATTGTGCCAACAGTTGTGTGGTACAGAAAGGAACGGATTGTTATGGCGATGCTGATATGGTAGTATTGAATCCTGTTGAGCAATTTATAAACGATGTTCAGTTCTTTTCGGCAGACAGAAATTATGCACCACCCGCACAGTCGGCTATTACCGATCATTTCGTCAATATTGTTATCGATAAAAAATTCAAACAGTCTGTACGTATCGACCAGGCCTTGCCCAAAGGTAATTTTGTAGATATACAGGGTACAGATTATGCATACCTGCAGGAAGATGTAACCATCAGTTCATCTGCTAATCCGGTGCACCGTATTACGGCAGATACGGGCTTTTCTGCCATTGTATATGGAGTAGGCGTGGGTGAATCTTATGCGTACAATGGTGGTACCGGTTTGAAAGATATCAGCTACAGATCGAGGATCAGTAATCCTTATGCAAGTATCGATGCTGCTGTTACCTGTATCAATACGCCGGTTCAGCTTGCTGTACAACTTGAGTTTGAGCCTACTCGTATTACATGGGATTTTTCGGCAGCACAATATATCAATCCATCTACAACTATTGGCCCGATAACCAATCCTGTGGCAGATAGTTTACGTGTCATCAATGGAAACGTTTTTTATTATTACAGTTCTGGTAAGTCCTATTCATTCAATCAATCTGGTATAGATACCATTACTGTTCACGCTTATGCAGATAATGCAGGTGGCTGTGGCCCGGTAGAACGTATAATACGTATTCCGGTAACGGTTTTGCCCAAGCCAGTGGCCAGTTTTAAATGGGATCATACACGTTGTGCCAGCGATTCGGTTCAGTTTACTGCCCTGGGAGAAGGCAACAGGTTCTTATGGAACATGGGTAATGGTGCTGTATATGATAAAAGAGACAGTGTATTCAAAGTATTGTATGGGCAGTCAGGAGATTATTCCGTGTCGATGCAAAGTATAACTGATGTGGGCTGTATCTCCGATCCGCTTACATTAAAACTGGTGATACCCGAAGCACCCAAAGCTGGTTTTCTGACTTCTGCCATAAGATGTGTGGATACTGATATTGTTTTTACGGATGCATCGGTTACTCCCGATGGACAACTGGTACAGTGGCAATGGAATTTTGATGATGGGAGAGGTGTAGTCAGTAAAACCACGAATGCCGGAGAAATCATTCGATACCCGTCAAGTGGTGTTAAGCAGGTGAGCCTGGTGGTCATGAATAACAATGGATGTAAGAGCCCTCCGTTTAAATTGCTTCCCGATTTTGTCATTCACCCATCACCCGAACCCGGGTTTATACTTCCGGAAGTTTGTTTGAATGATGCTTCAGCTCAGTTTATCGACAGCAGTAAAATAACGGGAGCCAACCCGGCAGATTTTATCTATCTATGGAATTTTAATACGGGTGTTTCTCCTGTGAGTCCTGGACCGGATCGATTAACAGCTACCGAAAAAAATCCGGTAGTAAAATTTAATAAAGCAGCTCACTATAATATATCGCTCGAAGTACGTTCCAAAGAAGGTTGTAGTGCCAGTAAAACTGCTGTTTTTACGGTCAATGGAGCGATTCCGAAAGCGGCATTTGATATTACATCACCACTTACGCTTTGTTCCAATAAAACAGTGCATCTGGTGAACCGTTCAACCGTTGATTTTGGAAGTGTTACCAGACTGGAGATCACCTGGGATCTTATCAACCAGCCGGGTATTGTTGAAGTTGATGAGAACCCACAACCCGGTAAGCCATACACACATAAGTACCAGTTAACAACCAATATCAGCCAATCCTACACCATCCGTATGCGGGCTTTTTCTGGTGGACATAGTTGTATGCATGAAAGCACGCAAACCATTCTTGTTCATCCGGCACCGGAATCTTTTTTTGAAATAAATCCAACAGCAGTTTGTTATAACGAACCTGTTAATCTTTTCGACAGAAGTGATGCCCGAAGTTCTTCTGCGCTTACCGGATGGCATTGGGATCTGGGTAAGGGTGATATACGCACCAATCAACACCCGGTAAAACGGTTCCAGGATTCAGGTATGCAGTTGATCCGATTAGCGGTTATGAATGATAAAGGTTGTGTGAGCGATACATTCACACGCCAGGTAGAAGTATACCCCAATCCGGTGATAGCCATGGGAAAGAAAACGGTAACCGTAATGGAAAATACAAATATTACACTTTCACCACTATGGGTATATGGTAACAATCTGCGTTTCAACTGGACACCTGTAAGTTTTCTGGGCAGCACTTCTGCATTTACAACTGTCTCTACCCCATTGGATGATATTACTTACAGGCTCACAGTTACTGGTACTGGTGATTGTTCTGTGAGTGATACAATCAGGGTTATACTTTTGAAGACACCCGTCATTCCAAATGCATTTTCTCCAAACGGAGATGGGGTACATGATGTTTGGGAGATCAAATACCTGGAAAGATACCCGGGTGCCACTGTTGATATATTTAACCGGTTTGGTCAGGTGGTTTACCGATCATCCGGTTATTCAAGACCCTGGGATGGCAAACTGAATGGCAAAGTGTTGCCTATTGGGACTTATTACTATATTGTACATCCAAAAAATGGCCGACCGATGATGTCGGGAGCCATAACCATTATAAAATAATATGAACCGTAGAGGTATATATCTAATGATGATACTGGTACTGCCTGTAATGCTGACGGCACAACAGCGTCCTTATTACACGCAGTATATCATGAACAATTATATCATCAATCCAGCGGTAGCTGGTATTGAAAATTACTGGGATGTAAAAGCATCACACCGCATGCAATGGGTGGGCATACAGGATGCTCCTGTTACCACTTATATTACCATACACGGTCCTTTGAAGAAGGATGATTTTGGATGGGAAACAGCCACGAGTATGCGTGCAAGAGGAGAGAACCCAAGGGGCGAAGCTTACTGGCGTAGCTATCAATCAGCCGCACCACATCATGGTGCTGGTTTTACCATACTCAATGATAAAACCGGACCATTGAATCGTTTTGCTGCTTTTGGTACTTATTCCTATCACCTGGGTATATCCAGCAGTACAAGTTTGGCAGCAGGTATTTCAGCAGGCGTTACCAATATGAGTCTGGATGCGTCCAAATTAAATTTCGGAAGTACAGTGGTAGATCCGGCTGTTGCCAGCAGTGGTATGATTAACCAGATAAGACCTGATATCAGTGCTGGTTTATGGTTGTATTCCAAAGATTATTTCCTTGGATTGTCTGCTCAGCAGATTGTTCCACAGAATATTGCTTTTTCTAACAACACAGTATATGTAGAAAAAGGGAAGCTGGTACCGCATTTGTTTTTTAGTGCCGGTTATCGCATGCAATTATCACGTGATGTAAGTCTATTACCTTCTACGCTGATCCGTTATGTATCACCCCTGCCAGTTGGGTTTGATATCAATGCAAAATTCATGTACCAGGATTTATTATGGTTGGGTGGCTCTTATCGTTACCAGGATGGTTTTGCAGGAATGTTGGGGCTGAATGTGAGTCACAATATCAATATCGGCTATTCATACGATCTGCAGACTTCAAGACTGAATACGGTTAGTAAGGGTACTCATGAAATACTGATCGGCTTTCAGTTGGGTAACAGGTATGGAGACTGGTGCCCGAGAAATTTATGGTAAACTCCTTTTATCCCTAATCTTTTAGCCCGGGATTTAAATCCCGGGCTAAAAGATTAGGGATAAAAGATCGGAATTAGATCCTGGCTTTCTTTTTGCCTCTCACCTGAATCAACTTTGCTTTATACTGTTCCAGCCTCGCTTTGAATGCGCTGTCCTGTTGTGTACGGCGACTTTCAAATGCATTTATTTGTTGTATCTGACGGGCTACCCATTGTTCAAATAAGGCGTCGAGATCAACCGGGGGCTGACTAACCTGAATAAAAGGTATTGCTGGTTCTTCATCACTTAACAGTATCTCTTGTTCTTCTTTATCTGCCTGTAGCTTTTCCTGTATCTTTTTATCTGCCTTTTTTAGTTTCTGTTTTTCTGATTGTGCACTTTTGTCCAGCTTGATATCCATCTTCTCAACCATTTTTAGCAGATCAACAACCGGAACCAGACTTTTATCGAGTTGAATTTTTTGTAATTCCAGGATGGCTTTTTCAATCTCCTTATTGACCAGTTCCTGCTCCACTTTAAACGGGATGGCTGTCTTGGTTACTTTACTGATGGCCTCCCTGGCTTCTGCAAAATCGAGTTCCATTTTTTTAATGGAAAGTGCCATTTCTTCTTTTGCCTGTTTTCTTTCTGCTGCAGGTATAGGAAGGGTATCAAGAGAAGCCAGCGCTGATTTCATGTCAACTTTTGCTTTCTCCAGCTCTGCGAGCTCTTTTTTCCAGCCGGCTGTATTTTTGAAAAGATCGGCAGTGAGGGTGTTGTATGCATCGTTTAATACAACCGGTACTTCTTTTATCGCATCCTGTACTTCCTTGCTTTGTAATGTAGCCCTCATTTCATCCGTAGCTTTCTGCAGATTATCGTTCATCTCTTCTTTCAATGTTTTTGACAGAAAGAAAGCCGGATTGAATAAAGGGTTGGTTACTTTCATGGCCATTGGCTCAACAGTAACCGGTTGAATATCTATTGATGTTGCGGGTTGTTTATCTTTTAATGCAGATTCGTTCACCTTATCTTTCTGTAGCTGTTGTTGCTGATCGGGACTAAGCCATGCAACAGAACTGAGAATGCCCGTTACCAATAAGAAGGCAAATAATTGTTTCCGATAATTAAATCCCTGATCCTGTACACCAATCATTCTTTTAACCCTGGTAAGTAATTCATGTTCGTTCGATCCTTTGGCTGCCATTGCAAATGCTGGAACCGCCTGCAATTTTGCAATACGTAACAATGCTTCTGCATAGGTTTCAGCACTGTACTGAAACTGTAATACCCAGTCATCACAACTGTTCTCACGCTCTTTTTTTATTTGACGGGATAGCAACTGGGTAAATGGATTGAAAAAAAGACTGATTTCGGTTACCGACAATAAAATATTAATGAGATAATCATAGCGTTTAATATGTGCCATCTCATGCAATATCACTGCTTCGAGTTGTGCCACCGTAAGATGGTTGATGCTGGCAACCGGTACAAGAATCAATGGCTTGATAAAACCAACGGTAAGAGGTGAACCAATTTTCTCAGACAGGTAAATCGAAATCTCTCTTTTGATACCCAACTGCTGTGCCGTGTTTTTGACAAATAAACGCCAGTCGACCGGAATCTTAACCAAACCCTGTTTGCGGATCATGGTAGTGTAGCGGTAACCCATTATCCAGCGAATACATAGAACGAGCATTAAAAGCAGATAAGCCACAGATAAATAAGGAAGCAGTTGTTCACCGCGAATCATCCATTCAATAATCTGTGAACGAAAACCTTGTCCCTGCGGAACCAGTGTGGCAATGGTTTTACTATCGAACCCCGTTTCTTCTATGGAAAGGAAACGGTTGTACTGACTATAATAAAACTGCAAGGTGAACACAAACCAGATAAAGCCAATAGTTTGTAAACCTGCTGCCAGTAAATATTTACGGGAAGCCGATGGTTTCAATACTGCCGTAACAACAACATATACCAGCCATAACAATGCCATTTGCCATAAACTATTGGCAATGGAATAGCCGAGGGCTTGCAGAAAAGCAGACTGAAACAAAGACTGCATCAGGATTGTTTTTTCAGGTTGTCTAACATTTTTTGAATCTCATCCAGTTCTTCCTTATTCGGCGCCTGGTTACCGAGTGCCTGCATCACAAGCTGACTCGATGAACCGCCAAACAATGAGTTGATCATTTTGCCAACAATCTGCTGCTGGGTACTTTCCCTGCTAACATTGGCGCGGTAGATATGTGTTTTGCTGCTGTCGTCGCGTTTCACGATCCCTTTCTCAAACATGATCTGCATCAGTTTAAGGGTGGTCGTGTATCCGGCATCTTTGTGCTCGCTTAAAATTTCGTGTACTTCACGAACGGTAGCCGTTCCTTTATCCCATAAAACCCTGAGTATTTCCAGCTCACTTTCCGTTGGTTTGATATGCTTTACCATGCTTTACGATTTAATTCGTAAGCAATTTACGAGACAAATCGTAATTGGAGGTGAAAAATTTGTTAAACGGCAGGGGTGGGAGTGAATGGAGAATGGTCAATCGTCAATAAAGAGATTTTGAGGTACTATTTACTGTTTTTATTCTTTAAGTAGATTCGTAGTTTCACGATTGACCATTCACCATTCACGCTACTTCTTCGCTTCTGTCCTGTAAACCCCCACTGCATAACTCGCCACCGTTTTAAACCGAAGTCTGTCGGCTTTTACGCTGGCTCGTGAAACGGGTTTGAATTGGCCTTTTTTATCAGGAAACCCAAGCGTGCAGGAGAAGGGATCGCTGTCTTTTTGAATCTGTACAGTAGGATCAATACCAATATTGGGAATCGTCAGCGAATCAGTTACCCTTAATTCTTTGTATTGTATTCTAACCACATAATGAGACCTGCGTTTTGTTTCATACACATTTACAGAGAATTTCCAGTCGTTCAGTTCATCAGGTACTTTTTCTATATGACTGGCCACGGGTTCTTTCCGTACAACAGTGCGCAGGTCTGAAAGGGTATCTGTAAGCACAATAACACTTGCGCTTACCACTTTATCTGTGTTATTGTTATTGCCCTGACAGCTAAAAAGAATGACAAGAAAAGAAAGAGCAAGGTATTTCATGCTTCTCACGATAAATGGGTATTTATTGGTATGAAACAGGAAATTAATATGTTTTGTTTGTAAATCTGATGATCACTTAATAATTTTAAAAACCTCCCATAGTAACGAAAACTGTCCCCCGCAATTTTTCGCTTTGTTCATCTGACAAAAAATTACACCCATGAAGAGTATTCTAACATGGTTGTTGTCGATACTGTTGTGGGGAACAACGGTACAGGCACAATTATCCAATGCCGGCAAACCACTGCAATTACGAAACGCTTACGAAACCGCAAGAGCCCTTTATGCTGCAGATGCTTATGTAAAGAAATTGCCAGACTCCATTAAACAACAGTTATTGGGCAGCCTCATCTGGTATGCAGACTTACAAGATGCCAATGGAGATTTGTATGGACAGTTAATCGAAAAACTGAAACCCTATTCCTTTCTCGATCAGGTAAGAGATAAGTTGTCAGACAGCCTGATCAAATTCGGAAGATTTTTTGAGCTGGATTCTGCTGTCATCCAAAACTATGCATCGATATTACCAGCATCCTTGAAAAATTCCGTAATAGGGTTGAAACGTACCTATGCTATAAAACTCAAAGAATACCTGACCCAGAAACAAGCCTATCGCGATTATACCAGTGATCTCCGATCTGCTAATACTGAACTCGTTGCCAAAAAGCAACAGGCTGTTATATATTTTGATACGCTGATGCGGCGGGTAACAGATACGGCTACCTATTCCCGACTTCGGAAAGAAGCAACCGATTCATTACAGCAACTGGATGCATTTATTCATGTTACCAATCTTCAATATGATTCTGCCCGAAAATCTTTTCTTACACAGGAAGCAGGCTTTAATCAATGGAAATCAATCGGGCTGCAGTATTTAAAGGATCAACAGGATGCGCTGATCGGTTTTCTTTTAAAAGTCAGCGACATACCGGAAGCAGCCGGCCGTGATGGGTTGAGTTTTGAAGATGCACTGAATATCTTTAACCAGAAAACATTGCCTGATATTCAGAAAGTAATTGCAGAAGCAGAGAATGCTTATAAGCTGTCGTTCAAGTTGCCATCAGAAGCTGAGATGATTAATGCACTGGCCATTTACCTCGCCAATCGCATCAAACAGGAATCGGTGATGTGGTTCTTTGAAAAGATTACACAAAATGCAAACCGATATGAATTGCTCAACCTGTTTTTTCCAACCACCATGAAACTGCTGCAGGGAAATGAAGTGTATGAAATTCCCAATCTCGGCGCACAATGGCAATATGCATTGTCGAAAGATTTTATGCAGATGCCTAAAAATGTATTGAACAGTGAATGGCTCTCCAAACGCTGGCCCGAAGCATCAACCTACGCTGCCTATATGACCGGTGTCTGCGATTTTGCGGAACTAGTTGTGAAGCGATACAGTTACCGCGACGCTATTAAATCGCTCTATCTCTCTCTGCCTAAAATACCCGTAACCATTGATTCGGTACAGTTAAAACCTGTTTTCCAGGATTATATCACATTACTCTATGCCATCAATACGGAATTATTTGTGGTTGATTCAGCCGGTCGTTTACGCCTGCTGGCCTATGAAGATTTCAGGAACATGAACCGCAAAGAAATTGAGATCATGATGGGACTGCTCGATTTGAAATACCAGTCAGTCTTCAGTAAATTCTTTAAAGGAATCAGGCAATCTGTGAGTGGACAGCAACTACTCGACGTAGAGAGAATGAGACGTTTGCTGGGTAACCTCAGAACAGCTATTGGACAGGTGGAAAAAATTGGAACAGAATACCAGGAGGAACAGAAAAGATTGCAACAAAATGGACAGAAAGACTGGTTTTACAGTACCTATAATATCTGGGGGGCTGTGAACCAGGTATTTCATGTGCTGAATGATCTGGATACACAACTGGTTCGCCACAATGTTTCTGCATTGGCAAAAAAAGCTTTCGGTTATGGTGAGCAGGTATTCGAAATATATAACCTGGTAACCAAAAAGAATTTTGCCGGAGCAGTGATGAATGCATTGTCGCTGATTGATACTTTGTTCTATGAAACAAAACCGGGTCACCAGTTAACTGTAGCCCTGAAAGATATTCGTGATGACTATTTATATGCCGCTTCTTTTTTGAAAGATTCAGTTTTACGCCGAACAGATTATTATGCTAAAACCTTGTTGTTTAGTTACGACTCAACCAACAGATCCATCAGTTTTGAAAAGAAAAGTCCGGTGGCGGCTCTGCTGTTTGATAATGACAGACAGGCCATTCAACTGATCCGGAAAATGAGTGGTTTCCTCAACGATGCTGCACTTGCACAAAACGATAAACAACTCGCTAAAGTAGTGGAATCTTATGCCATGCCTGTAGGTTCCTATAAGCGGAAACGAAACAACTGGTGGTCGGTTGATCTGAATGCTTTTGCAGGGGTGTATGCAGGTTATGAATGGGCCCGCCGTCAACAGAATGATACCAGCAAACTCAGTGGCAGAAGGGGTGGGGCAGTATGGGGGTTTTCGGTACCCATTGGTATATCTGTCAGCAAAACTTTTGGCAGGAAATGGAAGGCGGGTAAAAAAGAATTTGATGTACACAAGGGTATGTTCCCTGATGATTATGTGAGAAATCCGGATAAAGTAAAAATCAAAAAAGAACACCTGTACAACAGAACAGGCTGGACGCTTACCATTACTGCCAGCATAGTGGATCTTGGAGCACCGGTATCTTACAGACTCTTTCAATCAAAGGATACCACAATCGGACAAAGTTTCAAATGGTCGCAGTTAATTAGTCCGGGTTTACACATTGCTGTCGCATTACCGGGTAGTCCATTTACGGTTTCCACCGGTATTCAGTACACACCACAATTACGTAAATACCAGGAAGCGGGTAAACCCAATGAACAACAGTTCAATACAACACGCGCTTATCTGGGGTTGATGTTTGATTTACCATTGTTTAATTTCTGGGAAAGAAAACATATCGTGTACAGCAAAAAAAGATAACAGATCATAAAAGAGAAAGGCTCCAGAAAACTGGAGCCTTTCTCTTTTATACTTGCAAGTTTTATTTTTTCTCTTCTGTTACATCAACTTTAATATTCAGTTTCTCTTTTCCATCAAGGTATTTGGAAAACTGTTGTGCAACATCTGCGGCAAGTTCCTGGCCATTCAGGATGATCTTTCCGTCTTTAATTTCAACATTTACATTGTTACCTGTAGCAAGACCTGCTTTTTTCAGTTCTTCCACCAGGTTGTCAATGTTAACATCCGCACCATTTACAGTAACACTGGCTGATTGTCCGCCATCAGTAGCTTTGATTTCAATTCTTTTCTCCACCATAGCATGATCAGCAGATGCTCCATGTAACTGTGCAAGTGTTGGCGCAATCACCAGTGATACAATCGACATTAGTTTAATCAGGATATTCATAGATGGACCTGATGTATCTTTAAAAGGATCACCGACAGTATCACCTGTAACAGATGCTTTATGTGGTTCAGATTTTTTGTAGAACATTTCGCCATTGATCTCCACACCTTTCTCGAAAGATTTTTTAGCGTTATCCCATGCACCACCGGCATTGTTCTGGAACATACCCATGAGTACACCGCTCACCGTAGCACCGGCTAAGAAACCACCCAATGCTTCAGGACCCAACAGGAACCCAATAATCAATGGAGATACAATAGCGATAGCACCAGGTAACATCATTTTTTTGATGGATGCTTCTGTAGAAATGGCCACACATTTATCGTACTCGGGTTTACCTGTTCCTTCCATGATACCGGGAATGGTACGGAACTGGCGACGAACTTCTTCTACCATCGACATGGCAGCTTCACCCACCGCACGAATAGCCAGTGATGAGAATATGAAAGGAATCATAGCGCCCACAAATAAGGAGGCCAATACTTTTGCTTTATAAATATCGATACCCTCAATGCCTGCAACACCCACAAAAGCCGCGAAAAGGGCCAGTGCGGTTAATGCTGCAGAGGCGATGGCAAAACCTTTACCGGTAGCAGCAGTGGTGTTACCAACAGCATCAAGTACATCTGTTTTTTCACGCACTTCTTTTGGCAGTTCACTCATTTCAGCAATGCCACCTGCATTATCTGCAATCGGACCAAATGCGTCGATCGCTAATTGCATCGCTGTAGTGGCCATCATACCTGCGGCAGCAATTGCCACACCATATAAACCTGCACACTCATAAGACCCCCAGATACCACCTGCCAATACCAGGATAGGAAGGAAGGTTGATTCCATACCTACTGCCAGACCACCAATTACGTTGGTAGCATGACCTGTTGATGACTGACGGATGATAGACATGACAGGACGTTTGCCCATAGCAGTGTAATACTCGGTAATGATACTCATTAAAGTACCTACGGCCAGACCTACAACAATGGCTCCAAATACACCATCACGTGTAAATTCGTTGCCGCGCAGACTCATGGTTTCTGGTAAAATATAATATACCAAACCTGCACAGGCCGCGGCAGTAAGAATAATTGAACCCCAGTTACCCATGTTCAGGGCTTTCTGCACACTGGCCGTATTAATGCCTGCTGAATCGCTGATACGAACAAACCAGGTACCTACTATGGAGAAAAGGATACCCACACCTGCAATCAGCATCGGCAGCAGGATAGGAGCGTATCCACCAAAATTATCAGACGAAAGGGTTTCCTGACCGAGTACCATGGTAGCCAGTACAGTAGCCACATAAGAACCAAATAAGTCGGCACCCATACCTGCCACATCACCCACATTGTCACCTACGTTATCTGCAATGGTAGCGGGGTTACGCGGATCATCTTCCGGAATACCTGCTTCTACTTTACCAACCAGATCGGCTCCCACATCGGCTGCTTTGGTATAGATACCACCACCCACACGGGCAAACAACGCGATAGATTCAGCACCCAGTGAAAAACCGGTCAGCACTTCAATCGTGCGTAACATTTCCTGTGAATTGGCAGCAGCTTCAGGTGCAAATACCTGTTTCAGGATCAGGTAAACACCACCCAGACCTAAAACGGCCAGACCAGCTACCCCAAGTCCCATAACGGCACCACCGGTAAAAGAAACATTTAATGCTTTTGAGAGGCTGGTTCTTGCAGCCTGGGCAGTACGAACATTGGCTTTAGTGGCCACTTTCATACCAATATAACCGGCAACCGCACTACAAACGGCACCCAATACAAATGCCAGTGAAATAGACCAGTGTGAATGCGGGTTGCTCTGGGCCATTACACCCAGTAAAAGCGCAACAATGGCTACGAAATAAGTAAGTATTCTCCATTCAGCTTTCAGAAAAGCCATGGCACCTTCAGCAATATATGTGCTGATCTCTTTCATGCGGTCATTACCCGCATCCTGTTTTGAAACCCAATTAAACTTTAAAAAAGTGTAGAGAAGACCTACAACTCCCATCGCCGGAACGGCATAAAACAAGATTTTGTCCATAATCAGTGTGTGTCGGTAAAGTTTATATTAAAAGTCTGCAAAAATAGGGGTAAAAGCCTAAAATCGGCCTCCCTGTCCAAGCTCATTGAAAACTATTCGAAGTGGCCTATTCTTCCAGTTCAGTACTGTCTGTTCGACCGGTAAAGGCCGACGACAGCTTTTTAGCCTTATAAATATTACGATTATAGCGGTTACCCAAGGCAATAATGGTGGCGGTATCTTTGATAAAACGCGTGAAAACCGTGTTATTGCCATGCCACCATCCATTATGATAAACGATTTCCTCTGTGGGTGAATTCAGTAAACGCCAGCCTAACCCGTAATTGTGGAACGATTTTGTTTCAAAGCTATATGGCTGATATGCAAGTGTTTGGGAGCTTTGATTCACATAAGTTCCTTCATGTAATGCCCTGTCCCATAAAAACAGGTCTCTTACGGTTGAATACACATTCTTATCTCCATAAATACAATCGAGTTTCTCAATCCCGTAAGGCACATTATTGTTTTTATAGGATGGAATATAACGGGCCGTATCAGCTAACCCGAATACATAGCTGTCTGTCATACCCAGCGGAGTAAACAAACTATCTTTCATATAAGTGGGATAGGATTGTCCGGTAACTTTTTCAATAATGAGTGCCAGCAGTGCATAATTGGTATTGCTATATCGGAAAGCCCTGTCAGGTGCAAAGAGAGGATCTGGCTTGTATTGTACCATATAATCCAGCATATCCTGGTTGGTAAGCAGACCCGGTTTTAAAGGAGGCATTTTAATGGTACGTTTTCTTCTGACCCAGCGCCCTTTTTTTGTTTTAACCCGGTAGGTTTCTACTTTTTTGTCGACCAGGAAATAAACATAATTATTCAATCCACTTCTGTGATTCAGCAATAATTGAACAGTAATACCGGGGTAGGGGAAGTTGGGAAAGAAATCAGTCACCATATCATCCAGGTTCAGTTTTCCCTGCTCGCGCAGTTTCATGATGGCCATACCTGTAAATGTCTTTGAGACAGAGGCAAGATGAAAAGGAGTATTAGGAGTAATAAGCTCTTTGGTTTTGAAATTGCTGTATCCCTGATAATCCTCAAATAAAATTTCTCCGTTTTTAGCCACCAGGATACTACCATTGAATCCACGATTGCCTAACAATTGTTTGTATTGTTTCTCGATTTCAGCCGCATACACTGCTTTGTTGGCAGATGGTATAGGGGCATAGGTTTCTACTGAATCTTTTTCAGGAGGCTGTGCCGAACAAGACTGAAAAAAAAACATCAAAACAGCAGTACTAAAGGCTCTTACGATCATCTGTTAGTTTTTCTACGCGGCGAAAATAAAAAACAATGTGTTATTGAAATGGTTAAAAAGCGAAAGGTTATGCAGAAAATAAAAACATTATTTTCGCTACATGAGCAAGCAGGCTATCACAAGTTATCCAAAAGAACGGATCAATATTTTATTTCTTGAAAATATCAGCGACAAAGCGGTTCAGTATTTCAAACAACAGGGGTATACCAATGTACGCAAACTCAATGGCGCCCTTAGCGAAGAAGAACTCATCAAAGAAGTAAAAGATGTTCACCTGATCGGTATACGTTCCAAAACACAGATTACGGCTAAAGTATTGGAAGCTGCCCGGAAATTACAGGCCATCGGCTGTTTTTGTATTGGCGTAAACCAGGTCGATTTAAAATCTGCCACCAAAAAAGGGGTGGTTGTTTTTAATGCACCTTATAGCAATACAAGAAGTGTAGCCGAACTGGTCATCGGTATTTCTGTGATGCTCATCCGGAAAATCTCTGATAAAAATATGGCCGCACATAAAGGCATCTGGATGAAAGAAGCCAAAGGCAGTTATGAACTCCGTGGCAAAACACTAGGACTTATTGGTTATGGCAATATCGGCTCACAGGTCAGTGTATTGGCAGAAGCATTGGGTATGAAAGTATTGTTCTACGATACTGAAACCAAGCTGCCATTGGGTAATGCGGTTGCTGCCAAATCAATGAAAGAAGTATTGAGCAACAGCGATATTATTTCTCTTCATGTACCTGAAACCGCACAGACCAAAAACCTGATCAATAAAAACAATATAAAATACTTTAAAAAAGGAGCCATCCTGCTGAACTATGCCCGTGGAGAAGTGGTTGATTTAAAAGTATTGAGTGAAGCGCTAAAAGACGGTGCCATTGCAGGAGCAGGTATTGATGTATATCCATGGGAGCCAGAAAAAAACGGCGATCATTTTGAAACACCATTACAGGGTTTACCCAATGTAATCCTCACGCCACATATCGGAGGCTCTACAGAAGAGGCGCAACAAAATATTGGCGAAGATGTAAGCATCAAACTCTTTCAATACCTCGAACGTGGCATCACCAATGGCTCACATACAGTTCCTGCCATTGGTTTACCACCTGTAGATGGTGCTCACCGGATATTACATATTCACAGAAACGTTCCCGGGGTATTGAGTGCGATCAATACAGCATTGTCTAAAAACAATATCAATATCGTTGGACAATACCTCAAAACCAATGAAGAAATTGGCTACGTAGTACTTGATGTCGATAAAAAACTCTCTAAAAAAGCAGTCGAACTGCTGAAAGAAGTAAAGGAAACGATTAAGGTGCGGATGCTATACTAGGGATATGTTGGATGTAAGATGGCAGATGTCAGATTTTCTAATGGGTGAACATTCAAATCTGACATCTGCCTTCTCACATCTTACAATCCTTTCAATATTTTCCTTCCTCTGCTTCGAAACGCCGCTGTTTCTGTATCCCATCGTTCTTCGATGATGAGTTTTAATTCAGGTTTTATGTCGGGATATTGTTTGGAAAGATGGAACAATACGGTAAGTGAAAAAGCTTTGATGGCTGCAGGTGTTGCAGGGTTTTCAATAAAGGCAAAACAACTGTTCACGACTTCGCCATGAAATTGTTCGGGGATATTGATGTCTTCTAAAATCCTTACAGCATTTCTGATAACAGCGGGATTTACACCCGGTTCCTGTAATCGCTTCACCAGCACAGCAATATAAGGTTCTATCATGGCTGGCTTGTTTTTAGCCGCCCAACTCACACTCCATGCTGCTCTTTGTGATAAACGATCATCCGGATCAGTGTAACAATCCATCAGCTCTTTAAAATGCTTTCTGCTTTGAACAGCGTAACCGGCAATACGTAAAGCCTGTTCTTTTGAATGCTCCTTTTCTATTTCATCTCTGATATTCATTGTATAACCACAGCCTTTACTGACCAAGTATTTGCTTTAGTTTACGGATCTCAACTGCATCAGTAAAATCCTGACTGAAATCTTCAGGAATGAGTGGATTTATATATTCGGTCTGGGAGGGCCGCATGATCCGTGCAGAAGTATGAAATTCTTTGGCCCCGGTAAATACAATCATATCGTCCAGGTTTTTACTATTGATACCACTTCCGGGCATGATGATGATTCTGTCATCGGCCAGTTCCACCAGTTGCCTGATCAGTTCTTTTCCTTCCGGCGCTTTGGGTTGTTGTCCGCTGGTTAATATTCTTGTACAACCGCACTGTATAATTATCTCTAAAGCTTCCAATGGATTTTTACAACGATCAAATGCACGATGAAAAGTTACATCCAGTGGATAAGCAAGTTCAACCAGTCTTGCCGTATTCTCCTGATCAATAGAACCATCCCTGTTTAGTAAACCAAATACCACACCTTCAAACCCCAGTTCCTTACAGAGTAAAATATCTTTCTGTATAATCTCTATTTCTTCCGGTCTGTGAAAATAATCACCACCGCGTGGACGAATCATTGGGAAGATGGGAATACTCACTTTCTCCCTTGTTGTTTTCAAATAACCATAGGATGGGGTAGTACCACCATTGGCATAATTCTCACAGAGTTCAATCCTGTCGGCACCCGCTTCAGCGGCTGCAATGGCCGTAGCTGTATTAAATACACATATTTCAAGTGGCAATGCCATATCTATTTTTTTTATCCCAGCACCGGACTTAAGTCCGGTGCTGGGATATTGAATGCGATTATTTTGTTTTGAATTTTGTCTCAGATCAAAGGTTTGGCATCTACTAAAAAGTTTTTATCATCGGCATAACAAACGGCATAATTAAAACCTTTCTGCAAAGCATAACCCCCATACTCACCATTTTTGGCAATGGCGATAAATCCGGCCTGAATAGCTTTTGCTTTTTCAGCACCTTTGGTTTTGAATAATCTTTCCATCGCTTTTTTGCAGGCAGCTTCCGGCGATAATCCCTGACGCATCAGTTCCACAATGGTATGTGCACCACAGATACGGATAATATCTTCACCCTGACCCGTTGCTACTGCTGCACCCACTTCATTGTCAACATATAAACCTGCGCCAATAATAGGAGAGTCGCCAATACGTCCACGCATTTTAAAACCCATACCACTGGTGGTACAACTGCCACTCAGGTTACCCTTTGCGTCGAGCGCAATCATACCGATCGTATCATGGTTCCAATCGCCATTCTCTAATTTGGCAGGAACAAATGCTTCCTGTCTTTTGGTATTTTCAATATTGATGACGGGTTTGTATTCGCTTTTCTTCAGCCAGTTCTGGTAAGCTTTCTTTGCATCATCAGACAGTTCCGCTTTCTCTAATGGGAATCCTTCTGCAACAGCAAACTGCTGTGCGCCTTCACCAACCAACATTACATGCGGTGTTTTTTCCATTACCCTGCGCGCCACTGAAATCGGGTGTTTGATTCTTTCCAGAAAAGCCACACTGCCGCAGTTGGCAAATTCATCCATGATACAGGCATCCAGTGTTACAAAGCCATCACGGTCTGGATTGGCACCCAAACCCACGCAGCAGTTCAAAGAAGCTTCTGTTACACGTACACCTTGTTCCACTGCATCGAGTGCACGGCCACCCGAACGTAACACTTCCCAGGCTGCTTTGTTGGCAGCAATACCTGCATCCCAGGTAGAAAGTACTACAGGTTTTTTAGCATCTGCTTTTCCCCTGAAAGAAGAAAAACCCAAAGCGGTTAAACCCAATGAACTGATTTGCAGAAAATGACGGCGATGAAGCATGCGTTTGTGTTTGTTTAACCGAATGTAGGAAAGACAGGTCAAAAACCAAAAGTCAAATCTTCTCAGTTTTGATTTTTACTTTATTTACAGTCAAACAGTAAAATATGTAACCTTATTCAATGAAGATGTAAAGGAACCTGTAATGAATAATGCAGCTTTGCAACAGGATGATGAGCTGGTTTTATGCCTGATTCATTCATTTGTAGTTACATATGTTATATCAAATTAAGGTCAAAAACAACGTTATCATTAAAACTTCTTTATACCTGCTCATTGTGATGACAGGTATGCTGAGTTTACATGCCTGTAAAACCGGAAAAAATGCCGATGAAAAGCTAAAAGATTCTTTGACCGCAGATTCTGTGGAAAAGGCAGAAAAAGCGGCTGAAACAGTTACCACCACTACAACCACTACCATTATTACTACCGGGAAAGCAGTTGCCAATCCGGCTAAAAAGAATGGTCGATGGGAGGTAATTGTAGAACGCAACCGTAAATGGGAAGAAGAATATGCCAACATGATGCTGGAAAAAGACCAGTTAGGTATTTATTACCGTGCTGAAGTAAAACCTTCTTATCCGGGTGGAGAAAAAGCGCTGGCAAAATTTATCCAGGAAAACATTATCTATCCTGAAGCCGCCATCGAAAATGGTGTGGAAGGAGAAGTGATGGTAGGATTTGCAGTTGATGAGCGAGGTGTTATCTATACTCCCATTATCAAGGGCGACCTGGCTGGCTATGGTTTAGATGAAGCAGCCACAAATGTTGTAGCCAAGATGCCGGTATGGAATCCCGGACAGATCCAGGGCCGTAACGTAAAAAGTTATTTCAGTTTGCCCATCAAATTCAGGATTTATTAAGTCAGTTTATTGTTTGGTTTTGAATAGGTTCCCCCTGCGATTCTTCATTCTTATGAAGGATCGCTTTTGTATACAGCATTAGCTTATCTCATTCATACCCAGTTTCCTTACCATATCATCATCCAGGGTATCACTATACATACCATAAGCGCTGATGAGCACCCCTTTCATGGAATGATCATGCGATTCAATAACATACAACACACTGGAATTAGAAGGATCGGTATCACCCTCAAAACGATGATGCGCAACAATATCAAATTGAGAAGGCAATAAACAAGTGCCTGTACTGGCACATTTAATCTGGTCAAAAGCCAGGTTAAAATCTGTTGTATAACCAGCCGCTTTCAGATCGCTGATAGCTTCCACGAGGTTGTCGTATGTTCTCATGACACTAAGGTACAAAAAGATGTATGATGGCTGATGTAGGATGTCTGATTTAATACCTAATATCAGACATCCTACATCAGCCATCATACATTTCTCTTATCCTCCCATTCTGCCAGCCTCTTCCGAAGCACTGCCTGCACTGCGTTTGTTGGTTTTAAAGGATTTACCAAACCTGTAATTAAAGGTAAGGTTCAGTATACTATTTTCCCATCTGCTGTTTATAGTGGCATCAACAGTTGAATAGCGTGTGGTACCATAAAAACGCTGGAGTTTGAAAGGATCACGATAGTTCAGTGTAATCTTGCCCTGGTTCTTCAACACTGTCTTCGACACCGCAAAGGTGAACATGCCCATACTTTTAAAAACCATCACACCATCTACACCACGGGTATTATAAAAACCATTTACCTCAGCATCCCATCCTTTACCCAATTTGGTTTGTACGGCTGCATTGAAATTGCCTGAGTTCACACTTAAGTTGATGAGCGTATCATTCACAATTCCCCTGAAACGATTGTTAAAGAGATTGGCATTCAGACTCAGTGTTAACCATTTGGTTACCGGTTTGTAGAAATTGATGGCCAGTCCATACTGTTTACGTGAAGCAATATTTTTTCTGATCAGGAATGTTTCTTTTGTTGTTTCATTCTGTTCAATCACTTCAGAAATAACACCACTGGTAGCAGAATAATTCAACGTAGTGGTAAGCATGCCGGCATAGGTATGCGTTAATTCCAGGTTATTGCTGAACTGAGGCTGCAGATAAGGGTTACCCTTCTGATAGGTGTACCTGTCTACAATAAACACAAAAGGATTGAGGTTCCTGTATTGTGGACGCATGATTCTTCTGCCCGCATTGATGGCAAACATGTTTTTATCGTTCAGGTTATAACTGAGGTATAGGGTAGGGAAGAGCTGGCCATATGAATTCTTAAACTGAATACTACTGGTAACCTGATCGCCACGGGCATCGGTATATTCATAACGAAGGCCAGCCTGTAGCGATAATTTGGCATTCAGTGGGGTATTCAGACTCATATAAGCTGCATATACATTCTCCTTGTAGATAAAATAGTTGGAACGTGTAATATCGGGAACACGGTTGCCATTGATGATGCTGTCGAACTTCATGTTGTTATCACTGGTTACAAAACTCAGTTTGGCACCAGCTTCAAATCTTCCTTTGTTTTTCAGGGGTTGTGCATAATCTAATTTGGCGGCATATACATCAAAACCGGAAGGAAGATCACCAACAAGGCTGTCAGCCTTGCCTATGATATTACCATTGGCATCATAAATGCTGTTGATGAAACGCTGGCGGTGTTTGTCCTTATAGCTGATATAATCCGCATCAAAACTCAGTTCTCTGCCCGTTGAATCAAACTGGTGACGGATATTGAAGTTACCACTGTAGTTGGTAACATTGGGCGTCATGAATGTATTACCATGAGTGGTGGATTGTAATACACCATTACCATCGGTGAGCAGACTGGTACTGTTGTTGTTGAATTCCATTCTGGTACCAAAACCATTCAGTGTAAGTGCTGCAGAAGTTCTTTTCGAGAAAGTATAATCAATACCAATTTTACCCGAATGTGAATTGCGTTTATCGGGCATATACGCACGCTGGTCAAAAGTGCCCGTGATATTTTTGGTGGTTGGGTTAATGAAATTACGGAGGATACTAAACTGCTGATAGGCTTCACGATAACTGTAATTGTAATTCCCAAACAGATTGATTTTATTGATCCGGTAATTCAGGTTGGTACCAATGCCTGCTTTAGGATAAACACCTTGACCGTATGTAGTATTGACATTACCATTAAAGCCCTTGGTTTTTATTTTCTTGGTACGGATATTGATCACACCTGAATTACCCGATGCATCAAAACGTGCAGGTGGATTGGTCATGATTTCAATCTGATCAAGCTGGTTGGCATTCATACCCCTCAGCATATTCGCAAGGTCTTCACTGCTCATATAAGTAGGACGACCGTCTATCAGAAGAGTAACACCCTGTTTGCCTTTCAGACTGATATTGCCATCCTTATCAACCGTTACACCGGGCGATTTTTCCAAAACTTCCAACGCAGTATTGCCGGCATTGGAAGGGGAGGCGTCTACGTTCAAGACCATTTTATCGGCCTTCATTTCCAGGAAAGGTTTTTTGCTGGTAACCGTTACTTCACCCAGTGAACTCACAGCGGGATCAAGTGAGAGATTACCAAGTATAATGTCTGACTTATCTTCTGTAAGTGTAATAACAGAAGATAAATAACGCTGGTAGCCAACACTGTTTACGGCAACCAGGTAAGAACCATAGAGCAGGTTTTCAAAAGCAAAACCGCCGTTCCTGTCAGAAACAGCGGCTTTTGCCAGACTCGAATCTTTGGCTTTTAATAAAGTGATGGAAGCGCTTTCAATGGCTTTCCCGTTATGTAATACGATGCCCGATACTTTTCCATTTCGCTGTGCAATGGCCTGAAGAGTAACCGTCAGGAGTATAATGGCAAGGGTTGTAATTTTTTTCATGTTGGTTGAATATTTGTCTGATGCTGTTGCAAAACTGGTCATGAAACAGGTGGTATTCAATCGCATAAATATGTATGTCGTGACGAACGGTTGCTGATGCAGATAAGTGGACCGGAAATGTTTTGTATTTTTAAATGGCGTTGCATAGAATGAAATCACCTATAAATTCAGGAATATGCGTACAATACTGTTTGGTTGTAAAAGCCTGCTGCTTATGGGATTGATCATATATTCTTATTCCTGTGTTGCAGCAACAGATGAAAAGGGATTGGTTTTAACAGGTAGTACAGCAGGCGATTCATTGATGAAGCGTATGCTGAATATACCGACAACAACTGCTGTAGACTTTATCAGGTGGAAATTGGTATTACAGGATGATCATCAATTTGTACTCGATATTCAATTTGGAGAATCGCAGCCCAATACAGTAGGATTCAGGAATGGAGGCGCCAAAAGCAGGTTTACCGGACAGTATACGGTGGCTGCAAATGAGCGGTTTAAAGTATTGTATCAGTTACGTACTGAAGGTCTGCCAGAAACCATATCGCTGGTCAAAATCAGTGAAAATGTTTTTCACTTCTTAACAGCGCAGGGCGCATTTATGAATGGCAATGGTGGCTGGAGTTATGCGTTGAACCGTGCTAAACTGGTAGCGTCCAATAGCATACTCATTAAATCCTCCGGAAAGGAAGAACCATCTGCACAGGTAATTTACGAAGGCCGGACGCCTTGTCGTGAGATTGCCGCTGAGCACCCGGAAATGAAAGTAAGTGCAGAATGTTTTAAACTTAAATGGCAGTTGGTTTTAAACAGGGATCCAGTTACATTTTTGCCCACCACATTTAGGATCCGCAAAATAATCGATGGCAAGGCGCAACATGTTACCGGTAAATGGATCATCCGGAAAGGAACCGGTGCCAACCAGGGACAGATCATGTATATCATTGAACCTGATAAACCGGCTGAATCTATCGCATTCCTGGTGGCTGACCAGCATGTATTGTTATTCCTCAATAAACAGCAAGAGCCTTATATCGGCAATGCTGATTTCGGTTTTACGCTGAACAGGAAATTATAAGTCTTCGTTACCCCTTATATTATTATATGTATAACATTATCAGTTAGTTAGTTTATAATCTACTAACGGCTTGAATTAATTTAGTTTATTATAATTATCCTATAATTAATATTATGTTAAATCGAACACAGCGAAATACGAGTAAAAAAGAAAACGGCCAGTCTCTCTTCAGTTGTAAGAATTCCGATTCAGAAATAGTATCTATACTTATTCCATATGCCTATTTTTGATGGTGCATATTCTTATTGTCAACAATACGGTTATACCAGCTCTCAAATACGGAGGCACAGAAAGAGTGATCTGGTGGTTGGGTAAGGCATTGGTTAAAGCGGGGCATCGTGTTTCTTACCTTGTTCCTGCAGGCTCCAGTTGCCCTTTTGCAGAAGTGTATCCTTTCCATCCTTCCATTCCTTTTAACGAACAAGTACCTAAGAACATAGGCATAGATCTTATTCACTTGAACCATACAGTGAATGAAGAACCTTTACTGCCCTATATGATGACTTTACACGGCAACCTTAATGTACAGGTTCCTTTACCGTTGAATACGGTATTCGTATCACGCAATCATGCCGATCGTTTTTGTTCTGATTCTTTTGTACACAATGGAATTGATCCGGATGATTATGGCGATCCTGCACTCGACAGACCCCGTTCCTATCTTCATTTTCTGGGCGATGCCGCCTGGCGTGTGAAAAATGTCCAGGGAGCCATTGATGTATCTAAGAAAGCAGGGTTACCCTTACATGTCATCGGTGGCCATCGGTTTAATTTTAACCAGGGGATTCGTTTAACCTTCTCCCGCCATGTTCATTTTCATGGCATGAAAGGCGGAGAAGAAAAGAATGAAATACTGCGTGGTTCCAAAGGGTTTTTATTTCCTGTTCGCTGGCATGAACCTTTCGGTCTGGCACTGGTTGAAAGTCTTTATTTTGGTTGCCCGGTTTTTGGTACCCCCTACGGCTCATTACCCGAAATTATTCCTGGCGAGGTGGGTTTTTTGTCTGCTAAATCAGCTGAACTGGTAGAAGCATTATCCAATATAGGTTCCTACAGCGCGAATCATTGTCACGAGTATGCAATGGCACATTTTTCTGCTGATGGTATGATGCGCGCCTATCTTTCGAAATATGAAAAAGTATTGAACGGACATACTTTACATACCCAACCACCCGTTTTGAAAGAAATACAGTATGAAAAGTTTCTTCCGTTTGAATAGTGGCCGATGTGGTATAGCAATTAGCTTATTCTTTGTGTTAACTATTGCATTCATTACTACGGGATGTTCCAGAAAAATAACAGAATCGGGCATGGCTTCCTTCTATGGTGCCGGCGATGGCTTTCACGGTAGAAAAACAGCGAATGGAGAAACCTTCAATAAAAATAAATTAACCGCTGCCCATAAAACATTACCCTTTGGCACGGTGGTGAAAGTGAAAAACCTGAGTAATGGTCAAACGGTAAAAGTACGCATCAACGATCGTGGCCCCTTTGTAAAAGGCCGTATCATCGACCTCAGCGAAAAAGCCGCCAAGAAAATAAACATGCGCCAACAGGGTGTGGCGGAGGTTACACTAAAATACCGGAAGAAATAATGTATGATGTCAGATGTCTGATGTCGGATTTGTTTTTTTATATCAGACATCCGACATCATACATCAGAAATTTCTCCTATTCTCCTGTTACCCTAATAATCCTCCCCGGTCCTTCAACAGATACATAGATGTTTCCATCTGGGCCTTGTTTTACATTGCGTACGCGGCCAATGCCTTCGAGAATTTTTTCTTCCTCCACAATTTTATCGCCCTGTACCACTGCCCTGCTAACATGATTGAATTTTAATGACCCTGTGAGCAGACTGCCTTTCCATGATTTAAAATTGTTACTGGTGATAACGGCAAGACCCGAAGGTGCAATGGATGGATCCCAGTATTTGGCAGGATTGGTGATACCTGCTGCTGTTGGACTTGCCGACACCGCTACCCCATCGTAATTCTTGCCAAAACAAACCAGTGGCCATCCGTAGTTCTTGCCTTTTTCTACGAGGTTGATTTCATCGCCTCCCATTGGTCCATGTTCATTCTCCCAGATACGGTTGTTTACCGGATCGAAGATCATGCCCTGAGGATTGCGGTGTCCATATGAATAGACCGTTGTTGCACTTGTATTGCCAGGTAATACCGGATTATCTGCCGGCACTTTACCATCATCTGACATACGATGTACTTTACCCCAATCGCTTTTGGTATCCTGTGCATTCTGGTTGCTGCTGCTGGCCCCACCATAACTGCCTGAACCCCCTTCTCCGATACTCAGGTATAAGAGTCCCGCATTATCAAATACAATGCGACTTCCATAATGACCGTACCAGGTATTGGCCGTTTTACTGGTGAAAATGGTTTCGGCATTGGTTATGGCATTGCCATTCAATTTAAACCTGGTTAAACGAAGCAGACTTCCTCCTCCCGGATTATTGAAAGCATAGGATATATACACCCATCCATTGCTGTTGTAGGATGGATGTACTTTTATATCCAGTAATCCACCTTGTCCGTTGGTATTAATACCTGCAGGCACGCCTGTTAGTTCTTCCGTAACGCCTCCGGTTGTATAACGGTAGATACGCCCACGTTTTTCGGTGAAGAGCAGATCACCATTGGGAAGAAAATCCATACCCCAGATAATTTCGTGGTTATTCACCAATACTGTTGTTTTTAGTTTTGGTGTACCTGCTACGGTTGTCTCTGTTTGCTTATCGGCTGCTCCCTTGCAGGAACTCAGTAATACAACACAAAAAATAAGCGATCTGATCGTTTGCAATGTCGTTGGCATAGCTGTAGGATATATCGTGATGCAAAATAGCTTCCTAAATGTACTGATTGTTTGCAGCAATAAAAAAAGCCCCGTCGTTTTAACGGAGCTTTTTTGAAAACTTTATGAGTTGTTAGAATTTACTGTGCAATGCATCGAATTCTTTGAATTTAGCTTCGAATTTATCAAAAGCGGCATTGTCTTTACCCCTCACTTTATCGCGTTTGTAGCTGTAGAGGTTCGCCAGCCAGTCAACAGATTTATTGATAACACTTCTTTCATTGTTGGTTCTGGTAGCTTTGTCTTTCAATAAAGTGTAGGCTTTTTCGAGCCATTCCACTGCCTGGTCTACCTGCTGGGCAATGGGAGCTTCGAGGGCTGCATTGGCTTTCAGGTAGGGTTCTGCTTCAGCTTTTGCTTTGGCATCTGCAGCTGCTTTCTTTTTAGGATCTTTTTCTACTGGTTTTTCTGCATTGATGCGTTGTACTGATCTGATATTATCACGTACTTTATCGTCTAATTCGCCAAAACTGTTATAATAAATAACACCGGTGTTGAATGCAGCAATGGCATTCTTATCATTTTTGGCAAATGCTTTTTTGAAAGCTTCTACTGCTTTGTTGTTGTACATGGCTGCCGTAGCACTATCAAGATCATCTTTCATCTTTGCATTGGCAAAAGCACTTCCATACTGGATGTATTTATTTTCAGTGAGTGTACCCGCCGCTTCTTCCTTGGCATACAAAGCTGTTTTTGCTTTCAGATCATAGGTATCGATAAAATCCATTTCATAACTTTCCCATTCTTCATTGTTTGCTGGAAATACTTCTCTTGAGATAGCGAGGTATTTGTAGAACTGGCCTTCATCTTTTTTACCACGGGTATAATAATCAACCAGAAAACGATATACATCTACATAGTTGGTATCATTTACTTTGTTATCTGCAATTCTTTTATAGTAAATAGATGCATTTTCGAGTTGTTTGGCATTCTGAAAACAGATAGCAGCATAAAGAATAGAAGTTGTATCCATGCCAATGGAATTGCTGGTCCACTTATTGGCTATAATCTGATCAATGTATTTTATTCCATTTACAAATGACTGTCCTGCATTAGCCCAATCTTTTGCATTAAAACGGTTGCTTCCCTGATTAATAAAAGATGAATACATATCGAAATACGCTGTAATGCCATCTTTTTCTTTTGCTACTGCATAAGTTGGGTCCATTTCTTCGTATTTCCTGATTGCTGCTTCAGCTTCTGTCTCCGCATTCGGGAATTTAGCATTTAACTGCTGGTTTTTAAAAATGGCAGCATAAATTTTTGCTTTCCACATATAGGTCTCGGCTTTGGCCTGGGCCTTTGGATCGGCAGCTAACTTGTCAATTTCTGTTTTGGCATCTTCTACTCTACCCAATAATAACGCATTGGATACTTTTTTATAATCCTGTGCAGTAACAAACTGCATTAACATGGCAAACATGGAAAGCAATAAAAGCTTCTTCATAACGGGAGGTTTTATACTTGGTTTTCGTTTGAATTTGTTTCGTTTTCACCAGGTGTTTGTTCACCGGGTGTATTTGTATTTTCGGGGGTTGGTTCAAGATCAGTCAATTCTTCATCATCTTCCTCAATCTGAGAAATAGCAGCAATTTCATCACCCTCATCAATGCGAATCAATTTAACACCCTGGGTAGCCCTACCCGCTTCGCGGATATCGTTGATACCCGTACGAATGGTAATACCAGATTTACATGTAATGATAAGATCTTCTTTTTCAGTAACATAGAGAATGCCGACTAAACTTCCTGTTTTATCGGTAACATTGATGGTTTTCACGCCTTTACCCCCCCTGTTGGTGATACGGTATTCATCAATGGCTGTTCTTTTACCAAATCCTTTTTCACTTACCACCAGTATGGTTCTGCTGGTATCCTCCTTATTTACACAGATCATGCCAATTACCTCATCCTTCTCATCTTCCACTTCGATACCTGCTACACCAATGGCACCACGACCTGTTGAACGTACTTTTTCTTCTTCAAAACGAATGGCCCTTCCGCTCTTTACCGCCAGCATGATTTCGGATTTACCATCGGTCATTCTTGCTTCCAGTAATTCATCACCTTCCACAATGGTAATCGCATTTACCCCATTGGCACGCGGGCGACTGAAATCTTCCAGTGATGTCTTCTTAATGATTCCTTTCTTGGTACAAAGTACAATATAATGCTGCTGAACAAAGTCTTTATCTGCCAGGTTCTTCACATCAATAATGGCTTTTACCTTGTCATCACCCGGTAACTGTATCAGGTTCTGGATAGCCCTTCCCTTGCTTTGCTTTTCTCCTTCCGGAATTTCATATACACGCATCCAGTAACAACGTCCTTTTTCGGTAAAGAACATCATGGTATCATGTGTAGATGCCACGAAAAGGTGTTCTACATAATCTTCATCTCTTGTTTTGGAACCTACCGCACCACGTCCGCCCCTTCTTTGCTGACGGTATTCCGTTGCAGAAGTACGCTTGATGTATCCGAGGTGCGAAATGGTGATGACCACATCTTCTTCTTCAATCAGGTCCTCAATACGCATTTCATCAGCGAGGTATTGTATTTCACTTTTACGCGCATCCCCAAACAGTTCTTTTACTTCCAGCAGTTCTGTACGGATCAGTGCATAACGCAGTTCTTCACTGGCCAATAAAGCTTTCAGGTCTTTAATGGTATTGATCAAACCATTGAATTCTTCAATGATCTTGTCACGTTCCATACCTGTCAGTCGCTGTAAACGCAGTTCGAGGATGGCTTTAGCCTGTGCCTCCGACAAACCTTGTTCCTGTGTATACAGTTCATTGGTAAGATCGCTGAAAAGTTCCTGTTTGAGTAGCCATTGACCTTCCTTACTTTTCTGGATCAGGCTTTCTTTTGCTTCATCTGGTGTTCTGCTAGCACGAATCAGTGTAATTACTTCGTCCAGATGATCCAGCGCTTTTAAATAACCTTCTAAAATATGGGCACGCTCTTCTGCTTTTCTCAGTTCAAATTTCGCGCGGCGTATCACCACTTCCATCCTGAAATCAATAAACTCCACGATCAGGTCGCGGAGGTTCATGATCTTGGGTTTACCTTTGGTAAGTGCCACATTATTGATACCATAACTGGTTTGCAATTCTGTGTATTTGTACAACTGGTTAATTACCACCTGTGCCACAGCATCACGCTTCAGGTCAAGTACAATCCGGGTGCCTTCACGCTTATTACTTTCATTGTTGACATGTGCAATGCCTTCAACGGTTTTATCTACTACCAGTTGTCCGATACGATCCGTTAACTGATCCCTGTTTACCTGATAAGGCACTTCGGTGATGACAATCTGTTCACGTCCGCTGGCTTTGGTATCAACATGACATTTACCACGTACCACTACTCTTCCGCGGCCGGTTAACAATGCCTGTTTTACCCCTTCCATACCATAAATCACACCCCCGGTTGGGAAATCGGGTGCTTTTACATAGGTAATCAGTTCTTCGCCTGTAATTTCTTTATTGTCGATATAAGCAACACATCCATCAATTACCTCGCTCAGGTTATGTGGCATCATGTTGGTGGCCATACCTACGGCAATACCAGATGATCCATTCACCAGCAATTGTGGAATTCTTGAAGGGAGAACTGTAGGTTCTTTGAGTGAATCGTCGAAGTTGAGTTGAAAATCTACCGTTTCTTTTTCGATATCATCCAGCATGGCTTCGGCCACTTTCTGTAAACGGGCTTCTGTATAACGCATGGCAGCCGGTGGGTCGCCATCCTGGTTACCAAAGTTACCCTGACCATCTACCAGTGTATAGCGCATGGTCCAGTCCTGGGCCATACGAACAAGGGTATCATAAATGGAGGAGTCACCATGGGGGTGATATTTACCCATTACTTCCCCCACAATACGGGCAGACTTTTTATAAGGCTTATTGCTGTTGTTGCCCAGTTCATTCATGGCGTACAGCACCCTGCGGTGTACAGGTTTGAAACCATCACGTGCATCGGGTAAAGCTCGTCCTACGATCACCGACATCGAATAATCGATGTAGGCAGTTTTCATTTGTTCCTCGATATTGACCTGTATAATCCGATCGTTATCGCTGGTTTGTTCCGGTAACAGATTTTCTTCCATGTTCGCTGATCTCGTACTGAATTTTTAAGTTCTTTCCGGCTGGGATTTACCCTTTTATTTGCCGGTTGGCGAAGATAGCTTTTTTGGGTGTGAAAGGGGTGTAAAAAACCTTGTTTTTTAAGGGGTTTTATCCACAAAACTGCATAAAAAAAGACCCCTGAATCCGTTGCTGTATCAGCATCTGATCCGGGGTCACTTCTATACCTAAAACTGTCTGCTTACAAAACTCTTCTGATATCTGAACTACCGCTTTTATTGGTCTTGGTTTCTGTTGGAGTTCCTTTGTAATGGATATCACTTCCACCGCTGGCATGTGCATCAATGGATTTGCTTACGTTCACATTCACATCACTCCCACCCGATGAGTGTACCTGGCAGGTTTCACTACTCAATTCATAAGCATCTACATCACTTCCGCCCGATGCACTGATTTTTAAGTTTACAGCTTTGCCTTTTAAATCGGCATCGCTGCCACCACTGGCTGAAAGTGCCAAGAGGTTACAGGAAAAATTCCCTTTCAGGTCAGATCCACCGGAAATCTGCACTTTAAGATCGCCGGCTTTGATTACTCCTTCACAAAACACATCAGATCCACCCGATGCACTCAATCTTTCCAGCGTTTTTACCGATACATATGCTTTCAGCTTCCTGTTGCCCCAGTCTCCGCCCCAATTCCATCCACCATTTTCTTTTTCATAATAAATCTTTAACACCCCATCTTCCACTTCGGTGATGATTTTGTCCCTGTACTCATCTTTTGCCGCACTAACAGCCACCGCTTCTTCAGATGACTGTGTGAGGTAAAGATCAATTCCATGCGATACCTGTATCGATTGGAAATTTTTCAGGGATCTGGCTTTTGCGTTGGCATCTTGTACCGTCTTTTGTGACCAGGCCTGTCCACCCATCATGCAACAAGCCATCAGCAGGATTATCAGTTTTTTCATACTTTTTTTTTATTAAACGTGCAAGATGGGCAGATGTTACAGGGAGGAGGAAAGACCGAAGTTGAGAGTCTGCGGTATGAAGTAATGATAAATGCTATCACCTGTTCTTTCCGACTTCCGGACTTCCCGTCTTTCGGACTTTCTGACTTTCCCGACTTTCCTTAGCTTGCGCCCATGTTAACCACAAAACATCTGCTGGTATTTGGTGCAGGCAAGTCTGCCACGGTATTGATTGATTACCTGAAAAAGGTCGTCGCAGAGCGTCAATGGATACTTACTGTTGCCGATGGCGATTTAAAAACGGTACAGGATAAACTGGGCAATGCCAAAGGTACCCATGCTGTACAACTGGATATTCTGGATGCAGAAAACAGAGCTATACTGATTAAAGCGGCTGATGTTGTGATTTCATTGATGCCGCCATCATTACATCTGCCAGTTGCAGAAGATTGTCTTCGGTTGGGGAAACATTTACTTACTGCTTCCTATGTAGATCCCGCCATCAGGGCAATGGCCGCTTCTATTGAGGAGAAAGGTATTTTATTTTTATGTGAAATGGGGCTTGATCCGGGCATAGACCATATGAGCGCCATGCAACTGATTCACCGGATTAAAGCCGAAGGCGGACGCATCGAATCATTTTACTCGCATTGCGGGGGATTGGTTGCACCAGAAAGTGATGATAATCTCTGGCATTATAAAATAAGCTGGAACCCCAGAAATGTGGTTTTGGCAGGTAAAGCCGGAGCTGTTTACCGTGAGAATACTGTTGTAAAAAAGCTTTCCTATGAAATGCTTTTTGAGCAAGGCACAACTGTGAACATTCCTTCGGTAGGCACACTCGCCTATTATGCCAACCGCGATTCATTGAGTTATATTGATTTGTATGAGTTAACGGAAACAAAAGATTTCCTCAGAACCACTTTGCGGTATCCCGATTTTTGTAAAGGCTGGGCCGCCATCGTTGCCCTGCAACTGACAGATGAAAAAGTATTGTATGATACCGAAGGCTTAACCATCCATCAGTTTCTCCAGCAACACCTGCAAGAAAAACAGCTCAGGGTTTTGTTTAATCAATATATGTCTGATGATTTAATACGCACCCAGTTTGAATTCCTTGGATTCATGAATAATGAGCCTATTAACAAAGGACGATGTACAGCGGCTGATATCCTTCAATGGCGAATGGAACAAAGCTGGATTTTACAACCTGCAGATAAGGATATGATTGTGATGTTACACGAAATAGTTTATTCGTTAAACGGACAGCAACACGAAGTGAAAAGCAGTCTTGTGGTAAAAGGCGAAGACCATCTCCGCACCGCCATGGCCAAAACAGTTGGACTACCACTGGCTATAGCTGCTGTTTTAATTGCAGAAGGAAAATTAACCGTAACAGGATTACACATTCCCATCATCCCTGCTATTTACGAACCTGTGTTGGTCATGCTAGAGAAAGAAGGAATCGTATTTAAAGAAGGGTAAGTTTTTATTTTTTCTTTTTTTGACTTTTGACTTTTGACTTTTGATTTTTTTCTTCCTCCCCACCCAATACCCATTCATAATCAAGCTGTCGTTTTTCGAGATTGGCTGCTACTACCCTGATCATCACTTTGTCTCCCATGCGGAATGTGCGGCCACTTCTTCTGCCAACAAGGCTGTAGTCGCTTTCGATCAGTCTGAAATCATCATAATCAGATAAACTGATCAGACTTACCAGTCCTTCACATTTATGGGCCACAGTTTCTACCCAGAAACCAAAACTGGAAACACCGCTCACCACTCCCTCAAACATTTCACCCAGGTAATCGCGCATGTATTCTACCTGTTTGTATTTGTTACCAGCGCGTTCGCATTCCATGGCAGCGCGTTCTCTGTCGCTGCTGTGTTTGCACTTTTCTTCCATTTTCTTATCGATCAGCGGCTTGCCCTGTAGTACCGATTCCAGTACCCTGTGTACCAGTACATCAGGGTAACGTCTGATGGGTGAGGTGAAGTGACAGTAATGTTCAAAGGCAAGTCCATAGTGACCAATATTCTCTGTTGTATAAACTGCTTTGGCCATGGTTCGTATACCCAGTTGTTCCAGCACATGCTGTTCTGGTTTTCCTTTCGCGGCTTCCAGCATGGAATTAAAACTACGCGCAATCGATTCTGGTGATCCCAGATCGAATTTGTGTCCATACTTTTTAGCAAAATCCATAAAAGGCATCAGTTTTTCAGCATCTGGCTGGTCATGCACCCGGTATGGAAAAGGCAGTGGTTTTTTATTGATCTGTATTTTCGAAATGTTTTCAGCCACCGTTCTGTTGGCCAGTAACATAAACTCTTCAATAAGCTGGTGCGCTTCCTTACTTTCTTTTACCATGATGCCAACAGGCTTCCCTTTTTCATCGAGTTTAAAGCGCACTTCCTGTGAAGAGAAATTGATGGCTCCTTTACTGAATCGTTTTTTTCGCATCCGCTGTGCGAGATCATTCAACAGTAAAATTTCATCCAGGTATTTTCCTTCTTTCTTTTCAATGATTTCCTGTACATCTTCATAGGTAAACCGATGATCCGAATGAATAGCTGTACGGCCCAACCAGTATTGTTTTATTTCACCCTTTGTATTCATCTGGAAAATGGCAGAAAAAGTAAACTTGTCTTCATGCGGTCTCAGTGAACAGAGTTCATTGGATATGCGTTCCGGCAACATCGGGTTTACGCGATCGGGCAGGTATACAGATGTGGCTCTTTTATAGGCTTCTTCGTCGAGTTCAGTTTCCGGTTCCACATAATAGCTTACGTCTGCAATATGTACACCTATTTCATAAATACCATTCGACAGTAAACGGATGGACAATGCATCATCAAAATCTTTTGCATCAACCGGGTCAATGGTAAATGTTAGAATATTACGGCAATCCTTTCTTTTTTTGAGTTCTTCGCTGTCAAGTATTTCCGGTAATCTTTCCGCTTCCTCCAATACATCTTCCGAAAAGAAAAGCGGGAAACCTGCCTGAGCCAGCAATTCTTTCATGGCTGCATCATTCTCATCCTCGGGTTGCATGACGTTGACAATTTCACCTACTGGTTTTTTATCGTCCTTATCCCATTTAACGAGCCTTGCTACTACCCTGTCTTTATGTTTAGCCCCATTTAAGGAAGTCAGTGGAATAAAAAGATCGGGCATGGGTTTATCGGTATCCGGTACAAAAAAGGCAAAATTGGTGGAGAGCTGAACATACCCGATGAATTCTGTCTGACGACGTGTAACTACTTCTGTGATCTTTCCTTCTTTCTTTCCGGTGCGGCCATTTTCCTTTACCACTTTTACACGAACAATATCGCCATTCAGTGCATTCATAAAATCGCCGGGACGCACCAGTACATCGCCTGTTCCGTTTTCTATCACTACATATCCCATACCGGAACGGGTTACTTCAAGTTTTCCTTTCAGCACCTGTACCTGTGAGGATTTGGCCTTCTGTTTCTGTTTTTGTTTCTGTTTGGATGGTTTTCTGCTCATGTCATTGACTTGAAGCTAAAGTTCCTGATAAAATCAGTAACCATGATATTAAATTGTTCACCTTCTCCAAACAAAAATTCATGTCGGATGGGTAATACATACATGGGCAAATTGGCCAGTTCTTCCCTGAATTTCATGAGTCGAACCGCATCCTTCTCGGTGGTTAGGATGATTTTATCTTTAGCGTATATCTGTTCAAATTTTTTTCTGATATCATTCAGGTCATCAATCGAAAAAATATGATGGTCTGAATAATCCTGCTGGTAATAAGTATGGGTGGTTTCGTGTAAATAGTCTTTCAATGGTTTGGGGTTGGCAATACCACACACCAGTAATACTTCATCGCGTGGCGTGAGCAGCCATTCATCGTCGTAGTTAAAAATATGGTAAGGCACCCCATAAGCTATCCGTGTAAAAAATACTTTCTGGTCTGCTCTTGGTTTCAGGTTTCGTATGATCTGTTGTTTTTTTTCATTACTCAGATCCTGCGGGCATTTGGTGACTACGATAACAGATGCTCTTTTGGCTGATGCTTTTTCATCTCGCAGGTCGCCGGTAGGCAGGTAAAAATCATGTACATAAATATTGCTGTATTCTGTAAGGAGAATATTAAAGCCCGCATTAACGGAACGGTGCTGGAAAGCATCATCCAGAATAATGGCCTGCAGATCGGGAATATCCTGTAATAATTGGGGAATGGCCACTAATCTTTCTTCTCCCACGGCAACAGGAACAGTTGGAAATTTCATATGAAACAACATCGGCTCGTCCCCTATTTCAAGTGCTGTAGTATTGGCATGCGCTAGTGCATATCCTTTGGTTTTTCGTTTATACCCCCTGCTGAGTGTTCCTACTTTAAACTGTGGGTTGAGCAGATACAGTAAATATTCTACCATAGGTGATTTGCCTGTGCCTCCAACAGCCAGGTTACCTACACAAATCAATGGAAAATTAAAACTGGATGATTTTAAATAGTGTTTATCAAACAGCCAGTTTCTGATGCGGATGACGAGTGCATAAATTAATGCAACAGGTAAGAGCAGAACACGAAATGATTTGAGGAAAAGGGTATTAAAATTCATAGATATCCTTCGGCGTGATACAGTAGTTCAAAGGTACATCAAATTCGTGGGTGTCTGTAATAGACTGAACAGGTTCAAAATAACTAAATCCGATTTTAACAGTATCGGGTCGGCATTGTGGCAGGAAGCGATCATAAAAACCCTTCCCATAACCCACGCGGTAGCCATGGGCATCGCAGACCAGCATCGGAACAAAAACCATATCGATCTGTAAGGGATCCAATACCGGTTCATACAGTGGCTCTTCAATACCCCATTCATTTTTTTGGAATAAGGTAGCTTCCGTTACCAGGTGAGCGGTAATGGTATGCTGCTGTAAATCACTTACCGGATAGGCAAATTGTATTTGAGGAATAAAATGATCCAGGTAACCTTCAAACAAAGAAATATTGGGCTCTCCCTTTTGTTCCATCGGTGCATAACTCAACACAGTTTGCCAGCTACCCAAAGGCAAACGCTGGAACTGTATTAGCAGCAGGTCGTCCATCAGCATACGGTCTCGTGCGGAAATTTTTTTCCTTTCGGCGATGAGTTGTTGTCTTAACTGCTGTTTGGTCATGTTAACCTGCTATCAAGTTTTGTAATGAATACCTCAACTGATCTGCATACATACGAATCGTTTTTGGATCCTTATTTTCAAGATACGCAATAGTTCCAAGAGAGGGGTATCCCGTCCATTGCACAATTTCTTTTTCATAATCGAGGTACTGGTCATTGAATATCCATCCGGCCACATTCAGCCCTGCCTGTCTGCAATAAGCAGCCGTAAGTCTGGAATGATTAATGCTGCCGAGATAATTCCTGCTCACCAAAATTACACGGGCATCAATGGCTTTCGCAAGATCAGCCACTGTTTCATTTTGATTCAGTGGAACCAGTAATCCTCCAGCACCTTCTACAACCAGCGGTTTATTACCGATACTATGCAAAATGGTTGAACAGCTATTTTGCAGAACTGCCATTTCTATTTCTACTCCTTCTTTTGCTGCTGCAATATGTGGTGAAGCAGGCATTGCCAGACAATATGATTCTTTATGAATCACACTCGTCTGGTTACTGATTAAGGAGGCAACGGTTTGTGCATCGGTGCCTGTTTCATAACCTGCCTGTACAGGTTTCCAGTAATCGGCACCCAATGCTTCGGTAACAATGGCTGCTACCAGCGTTTTACCGATATCGGTACCTATTCCGGTGATGAGTATGGGATGGGGCATGAGGTGAATAGTGAATGGTGAAGCGTGAGTGGTCAATGGCAAGCGTTTTATTGACGCTTCATCATTCACCATTCACGGCCGTCATTCGTTTTTTATAAAAAAAGAAAACAAAGTCGTTCCATAATTTCTTTGAAAACCAAAGCCTTCAAATTTTTCATAGTTATTCCTGGGTGTATGCTCAAGTACAAAAAAACCACCCTTACGAATCATTTTACGGGACACGATGATTTTGGGAATTTCATCGATTGCACCAAGTGCATAAGGGGGGCCGGCAAAAATGAAATCAAAATCTTCTGTACAACTATTCAGGTAGGCAAACACATCCATCTTTAATATCTTATGGTTTTGCATACCCAGCATTTCAGCATTTTTTTTGATAAACCCATGCATAACAGTATCCTTCTCTACAATCGTAAGATTGGCAGCACCCCTCGATGCCAGTTCATAACTGATACAACCTGTTCCGCCAAACAGATCAAGTGTTTTACTGTCTTCGAAATCCATCCTGTTCTGTAGAATATTGAAAAGCCCTTCTTTGGCTATATCCGTAGTTGGACGTGTATGCGGCATATTGGCCGGTGGACTGATTCTTCTTCCACCCCATTTTCCTGAAATGATCCTCATGCTACCGTATTAAAAAATGGAGTGAATGTGTGTGGATGGTATTGTTCCAGCATACCCGGTAATAATGATTCTTCGGGCAAATTGTGAAAATGTCTGTTGGTAAACAATTGTTGCAATCTCCTGTGAAGATCCGCATGAGGCTCAATAAAACCACTCATTTCAATCTGTGTTTCCTGCGTACTGATGCCATGTTCTTTCAGCATGGATAATAGATAAAAGCAGGCATCTTCGGTTGTTTCGAATGAAAAAGTCTGAATCATTTGCAATTGCTGGTTAATCATCAGCGCTGCAATTAGTGTGCCTGGGTAGACCTGTATTTTTAGAAAATGAACGGGTAGTTCTGTTCTTCCAAACAAATCTCTGGTTATCTGGCTGTACAAATGATGTGCCTGAAACAAATGAAAATGACGTACTGCCTGATCGATAATGGTATTTTTTACCCGGTATATAGCAATCATACCCAACTGGTCGGAAAGTTTATCGTGTTTTATTTCATGTTTGGCCGAATCGCCATACACCAGTGTGAGATAATCGGATGCCGCAGCGCTACTCAGTTTTTCCATTGGTACCAATAACACTTCTGGAAAATTGTACACAATATCAACATTCCCTGTATGCTTCTTGAGTAATTGTGAATTGTTTTTGATTTCAAAAAATACATCACTCCAGTCATTGATATCGTTATCCAGTTCAAAAAACTCAAATGCACCGGGCTGATCCTGTTCTGTGAGCGAACAGGCAACATACAATGGACCTATTTCCACACGTAGTTTACGCCCCTGTTCCCCGGTTGGGGGTGTGGATGGATAGAATGCCATTGTTTTTCTTGCCATAAGGTAGATATTGTTTGCAATGATATAAAAAAAGCCACTGAGTTGTACAAGAGTTTAAATAGTAGATTTGCGACCGTTCATGGCATCCAATAGCGCAAATATCAATTTACAGGTATCTATTACCAACAGGCAGATACTGAGTATTGCCCTGCCGATTACGGCTTCTATTGTGGTTCCTCAGATCAATTTCATTACCAATAATATTTTCCTGGGTGGACTTGGCCAGAAAGAACTGGGCGTTGCTGGTATTACAGGTGTATACTACCTGGTTTTTGCGGTGATTGGTCATGGACTGAATAATGGTTTACAGGCACTTATTTCACGACGTGCGGGTGAGAACCGGGTTGACCAGATCGGTAACCTTTTTGCACAGGGTATCAGGATATCGCTGGTATTTGCTATACTTGGCATATTACTTACCTGGTTTCTGGCGCCTGTTTTATTTCGTTTTGCATTACATGATACAGAACGGGTAAAAATGGCGGTTGATTTTCTGAACATCCGCATATTGGGTCTTCCTTTTTTATATGTGTACCAGATGCGTAATGCCTTACTGGTAGGAACCAATCAAAGCCGTTTCCTTATTATTGGGACAGCCGTAGAAGCCATCGCCAATATTTATTTTGATTATGGATTGATTTATGGCAAACTGGGTTTACCCGAACTGGGTTTCAATGGTGCAGCTTATGCCTCTATCATAGCAGAATTTGCAGGACTGATTGTTATTTTTCTGGTGATACACCTGCAGGGTATTGGAAAACGACTTGATCTATTCAGGAATATCGGCTATGATTGGCAAAACATTAAACTGATTTTACGCATCTCCTCTCCTGTTATTTTGCAACTGGCCATTAGTATCATTAGTTGGGAATTCTTTTATATTCTGATAGAACACCATGGTGAACTCGACCTTGCCGTATCGAATACCATGCGGAATATTTTTGGCTTTTTTGGCTGCTTTACCTGGGCTTTTGGAGCCACTACCAATAGTATGGTCAGTAATATTATTGGTCAGGGCCTCCAACACCGCGTAACAGAACTGGTAAACAAGATCATGAAATGGAGTGTGGGATTCGCCATCATCGTATGTGGATTACTGAATCTATTTCCACATGCGTTTTTATCAGTGTATGGTCAGGGGGAAGCATTTATTGAAGCAGCTATACCCGTTATGCGTATTGTTTCTTTTGCATTGGTACTCATGTCTGTTTCTGTTATCTGGCTGAATGCAGTTACCGGAACAGGAAATACAAAAGTGAACCTGTTCAGTGAATTTGCAGCGATTATACTGTATTGTCTTTACGTTTATATTGTTCTTGAAAAGTTACAGCTCTCCATCGAATGGGGTTGGGCCAGTGAAGGCATTTACTGGATCACTTTATTAGTACCTTCATTATGGTACATGAAAAGTGGGCGATGGAAATCACATCATATGTAACACTTGCCTGATAATCAATTGTTAAAAAATACTAATACATTGTATTGAATACTGTTTATAACATTTCTTAGCAAAAAATAAGACTATGAGAAAAATACAATTATTGATTCTAGGGATCATTTGCACATCTGTTTGCTTTGCCCAGTTTCAAAGGAATGACCGATTGTTAGCAGGTCAGTTAAATTTCAATAGTGGTAATGAGAAAAATATTACCGGCAATACAAAAATCTCGGGACTAAGTGCTGGTTTTAATCTTTCAGTATCTCGTTTTTCTTCGAACACACGGTACAATAGTATACAACTTTCGTACAACCATACCATGAATAAGCAAGACAACAGTATTGGTAATGTGAGCAGATTTACGAGTAACCAGTTAGGTCTTGCTTTTGGTCATACAATTCTAACACCCCTTGCATCTAGATTTTATCTGAGCGTACCATTTACTGGTGGGTTTACTGTTGGGAAGGGACAGAATAAAAATAATAGTGTTTTATCGTCATCAAGCAATACGCTCGCAATCGGTGTATCTGCCAGTATGGGTTTTCTTTATCAGACCAAGAAAAGATGGGTATTTATGGCCAATATAATTTCACTGGGTCAGGTAGCTTACAGCCAGGCACGTATTAAATCTTACAATTTAGCAGGACAGGTAACTATGGAAACTAGGAGTAACCAGGTGAATTTTACAGGAGGATTTTCTGGAACGCCATTTAATAATTTAGCTGTTGGTGTAGGGTATCTTATCCGCTAAAAAGAGAAAAAGCCACTACTGTTTTACAAGTAGTGGCTTTTTCTATCCTTTTAGTTTATTTACTAAATCAATGTACTGCTGCATGGCAGCATCTTTTGTTACTCCTTTCAATTTCTCCCATGCTTCATGTTTGAATTTGGCAACAAAGTCGAACATATTTTCCGGTGCTGCCCCCGTATTATCACCTTCAGTGGCTTGTTTGTAGAGCGAATATAATTTCAGCAAAGTTTCATTATCCGGTTTTTCCGTTAAAGTTTTACTGTTAGCTACGGCTGCGGTAAATAATTCCTGTAATGACATGGGTTTTATTTTTTATTCATTGAATTGATTAGGAGACACTTTATTGCTTGACTTATCCTTTATTCACTCGAAAAATCACAGATCAACCAATCAAAGATTATAACATCGATGCCAATAATTTGGCCCCTTCTGCTTTTAGTGCAACATCATCTCCGGTGCGGGTAGGTAATTTCACGAGCTTATTCAGTACTTCAATGGCTTTAGCAGGCTGACGGCTTTCTTTATAGGCTTTTGCAAGATCAAGATAGTTGGCTACAAAATATGGATCAAGTGTTCTGCATTTTTCCATGTATTCAATGGCTTTGTCCAGATCACTTGGAGGCAACCCACCATACAATAGTTTAACTGCGGCTTTTTTCAGTCCCGATAATGTTACCATTTCATAATGCCATTTGCCCATGGTGTAATTGGCTTTTGCATGATTGGCATTCAGTGTTAAAGCCTTATCTGCATATTGTTTGATATCTTTAACATACGCTACAATCTGTTTGTTCTCCGTTTCCACATCGGTCATTTTACCGGCAGCCATGGCCATGGCATATGGAGCATCGGCCTGGTTACTGTCTGATTGCCAGGCTCTTTTTGCATAAGCCAATGCAGTTTCATAATACAGACGTTTACCGTTTTTATCGGTCTGTTTGCCTCCAATAGATGCACTCAGTTCTGCAGATCTAACAAGCGCTTTGAGATGTGATGGCTCAATAGATAAAACCTGCTTATATTTTTCCAGTGCTTCATTATCTTTCTGTACCCTTTCCAGGTTACTGGCTTCTTTGAGGAGGATATTGATATCCTGTGCAAATAACAGGTTACCAAAAAACAAACAGCAAATCAGGATGTATGACTGCAAATTTCTTTTCATAACGATAGGTCTTTTCGGTTCAGTGAAAGCGATACGCCAGTGGCCCCTGTAAACTGTGCAATTGGCGGATGCAACTTCCGGATAGAAATATACACCTCTTCAGACAGAGAAAATTGTGCCAGAATATCGATGGCGATATTTGACACCACCGTTTCAAGTAAAGGGGTTGCCACCTGCATATGTTGTTGAACCAATTCGTACAACGATACATAATTGATGGTCTGCTCCAAATGCTTAACAGGTAAACTTGCAGGATGATAGTTAACCGTAAGATCAATCACGAAATCATTACCCAACAGTTTCTCCTCCTCATACAACCCATGGTATGCGTGTATTTGTACCTGATGAAGATGAATAGAGAACATAGGGAAAAAATATGAAATAAGGAATAAGAAATAAGGAATGAAAAATAAGGAGGAATGTTGTAATGACAATATAGATCATCACTTCCTTATTTCATGTTCCTTATTTCTCTGTTTCTCTGTTTTTCAGGCTAATCCTTTTGAAGTAAGGTAACGTTCTGCATCGAGTGCTGCCATACAGCCACTACCGGCTGCGGTTACAGCCTGGCGGTAATTTTTGTCCTGCACATCACCCGCAGCAAAGACCCCTTCCAGATTGGTTTTGGTTGTACCCGGGATGGTTTTAATATATCCGGTTTCATCCATATCGATCCAGCCTTTGAAAATATCGCTATTGGGCTGGTGACCAATGGCCACAAAAAATCCGTTTATAGGTATCTCCTGTGTTTCGTTGGTTTTATTGTTTTTAATACGAACAGCTTCTACTTTTTTCTCGCCCAGTATTTCATCGGTATCGGTATTCCAGTAAACTTTGATATTGGGGGCATTGAGTACACGATCCTGCATGACCTTACTGGCACGCATCTGATCGCGACGGATAAACATGTGTACATTGGTACAGAGTTTCGATAAATACAAAGCCTCTTCTGCGGCTGTATCTCCTGCGCCTACAATGGCCACTTCTTTTCCTTTAAAGAAGAACCCATCACATACTGCACATGCGCTTACACCAAAACCATTCAGCCGCTGTTCACTTTCCAGTCCCAGCCATTTTGCCGATGCACCGGTGCTGATGATAACAGCGTCTGCTTCAATCCATTTTTCTTCATCAATTTCTACCCGGTAAGGCTGTTTACTGAAATCTACTTTGGTAGCGAGTCCATACCTGATATCGGCTCCCATACGGGCGGCCTGTTTTTCAAAATGAACCATCATTTCTGGCCCCTGTATGCCATCCGGATAACCGGGATAATTTTCTACTTCAGTGGTAATGGTGAGCTGACCTCCGGGCTGTATACCCTGGTATAAAACAGGTTTCATATTTGCACGGGCAGCATAAATAGCTGCGGTATACCCTGCCGGACCTGAACCTATAATCAATACATGTACTTTTTCTGTTGCTTCACTTGCCATACTTGTTGTTTTACTATTTAGACGAACAAATTTATACAACCCTTGCAGTTAATGGGTTTGTGTTTTACACAATCAGGGGTTATTTGGGGATAATCAGGCTACGATACTGGGCTGCATAGCCACAAAATGCACCCAATGCCCCATTACTGATGTTGCCAATGACTTTACCTGGTGATGAAAAAGGATTTCCGACAGATTGGAAATTGAATTCCCAGGTGCGCCAGAAATCGTAGGTTGGTTTGGTAATATTACAGAGTTTAATAGTGGCAGTATCTCCTTTTTTAAAGAATCCATATTCCTCAAAATCAATCTCTTCATTCCTGTTCACACCTTTATCGATCTGTATTTCATAGGTTTTTCCGTCGATGATATTATCATCAAACACACTGTTGCCGCCTGGTAAAAAGGGCTGGTTGTTGACACTGGTAAAATAACGGATATAATTGCCTAATCCGGGTGGATCTTTCACACGACCCATGATCACTACTTTTGTACTGTCTTCATTATTGGGTGCTTTTTTCCACCAGATTGAATCCATTGTTTTGGTTAACAGCGGTATGGCTGTTTCACTGTTGTAAGTCTGCCCATTTACAACGATGCTGAGTTTATATTGCTTACCCAGTTGCCCTATCAATGGTTGCGGATAGAGCGGGTCATTACTGTAATAAAAAATTCGATTACCATTGGCACCTCTCACTTCAAATTCTTTCATTGGGTACACCGTATTCCCTTCCTGGATGGTTACCACCGCATTGTGAACGAAAGAATTGGCCAGTTCTGCAGAATCAATGCTGGAAAAGAAATTGAGTGAGTTACTCAATAGGATGATGGGAGGCCGATTGTTTTCTATTTCGGCATCTACTACGAGTTTGGGTGCAGCGGTATTGGGTGTGATGGCGATATCTCTTTCACAACCAGTCAGTAAAATCATCAGCAGAAAAAATCCTGTCCAGCGTTTCATGGTACAAATTTATTTCAAATAGCGTGATCTAAATGTTATAAAAAAGCCCCGACGTTTTTGTCGGGGCTTCGTCAATGTTGGGTTGAATTAACCGAGGTACGCTTTCAGTGCGTTGCTGTAACGCGCTTTCTGTAAACGTTTGATGGCCCTTTCCTTGATCTGGCGGATACGTTCTTTGGTAAGATCGTATTTCATACCAATCTGTTCAATGGTTACCCCATTTTCACCGTCGAGACCAAAATACGCATTTACGATCTCGGCTTCACGTGGGCTGAGTGATTTGAGTACACGGCGGATTTCTTCGCGCAGTGAGTCTTTCATCACATCATCATCGGTATCATCGCTACCTTCCAACAGGTCGCCCATGGCTACGTCTTCTGCTTCGTGCACAGGTGCATCGAGTGAAGTGTGACGGGTGTTGCTCTGGAAGATGTTGTTGATCTCGGTTTCGCTCATTTCCAGGATTTCGGCCAGCTCTTCGGTTGAAGGCTCACGCTCATGTTCCTGTTCAAAAGCCATATAGGCTTTATTAGCTTTGTTATAAGTGCCAATTTTGTTTTGAGGCAAGCGGACCAATCTGCCCTGCTCTGCCAACGCTTGTAAAATGGACTGGCGAATCCACCATACGGCGTATGAGATGAACTTAAAACCCTTGGTTTCATCGAAACGCTGGGCTGCTTTTATCAAACCGAGGTTACCCTCGTTGATCAGATCGCTAAGAGAAAGGCCCTGGTGTTGGTACTGCTTAGCAACAGATACCACGAAACGTAAGTTGGCCTGCACCAGTTTGTCGAGTGCTCGCTGATCACCCATTTTGATTCTTTGTGCCAGCGTAGTTTCCTCCTCAGGTGTGATCATCGGAATTTTTGAGATCTCCTGTAAGTACTTCTCAACGGCTTGGGAATCGCGATTGGTAATCTGTGTTGCAATTTTGAGCTGCCTCATGTTGTGCTATTATCTATTTATATAAACGACTATTAGACCCTGAATGTTGCATAAAAGCTGTCAACTGTTTCGTTAAAATTTAGCAGCAAACCCGCTTTCAGAAGCGTGCAAAAGTACGACGCAAGCTCCGAATATGCCAGTTTTTGTGGAAAAACTTACATAAATGGGCAAAAAATCCTGCATTTTAACTTATCCTGCCCTCTGCAATCGATTGATCAACAGTCTCTTCCGTTTTATGCTCTTCCCTTAACCGCTTCAGCTTACGACCATAGGCTAATTTGGTAAACAGCACGAATAGTACCGGTACCACAAAAATGGCCAGCGTTGTAGCTGCCAGCATCCCACCAAACACCGTCCAACCAATCGTTTTCCTTGATTCTGCCGCTGCTCCACTGGCAAATACCAGGGGTAATACGCCCAGGATAAACGCAAATGAGGTCATAATAATAGGTCGGAGACGCAATTCAACAGCCTGTAAGGTTGCATGTACCACTTCTACCCCTTTATCAACCCTTTCTTTGGCAAACTCCACAATCAGGATGGCATTTTTGGCTGCCAGACCAATCAATGTAATCAAACCGATCTGTGCATAGATATTATTGGTTATTGATGTCAGGAAAGTAAGTGTCAATATCGATCCAAAAGCACCAATCGGTACGGCAAATAATACCGAGAACGGAATGGACCAGCTTTCATATAAAGCAGCAAGGAAAAGAAACACAAATACAATCGAAATCGCGAAAATATAAGTACTGCTTCCGCCTGCTTTTATTTCCTCCCGACTCATGCCTGTAAACTCATATCCATACCCTGCGGGTAATTCTTTTGCAGCGAGTTCCTGGATGGCCTGAATAGCCTGTCCGCTACTGAAACCGGGTTTAGGTGTGCCATTGATATCTATTGAGCGGTACAGGTTAAAGTGGTTAATCAATGTAGGGTTCTCTATTACTGTTGTGGTTACCAGTGAAGACACCGGAACCATACTACCCTGGTTATTCCTTACATAATAGTTCGATAACTGACCGATGGATGACCTGAAACTACTGTCGGCCTGAGCCACTACCCTGAAGTTTCTTCCATAAATATTGAAGTCATTCACATAGGTACTTCCCAATAAAGTAGAAATGGTAGCATAGAGTTCTGCAATGGACACACCCATTTTCTTAGCCTTCTCTTTGTCAACATCTACTTTATAACCCGGTGTTTTGGTAGAGAAAAAAGTATAGGCTGAACCAACTTCCGGACGCTGGTTCAGTGCACCGATGAATTTCCGGGCCACTGCTTCAAACTGCTGGATATTATCGGTGCTGGTGGTTTGCTGTAATGCAAAACTGAAGCCAGAAGTTTGTCCCAATCCAGGTATGGCAGGTGGAGCAATAGGAATAATTCTTGCCTCTTTGATGTCTGCCACTTTTTTCTGAATGTCTGCAATCACACCCTGCACATGTTGTTCTTTCGATTTTCGCTGATCCCAAGGTTTGAGACTTACGAATACAGTACCCGTGTTCGATTTAGTGGAGAAGCTGATAAAGTTTAAACCAGCCAATCCACCTGCTACTTTTACTGCCGGAATAGATGTGATTCTTGCCTGCAATTCTTTCATCATCGCAATATTGCGTGTGGTAGACGTTCCTTCCGGCATTTCATAGGTAACAAATAAACGTCCTTCATCTTCATTGGGAATGAATCCGGAAGCTTTGTTTTTAAACATGATGTACAATCCTGCGAATAAACAAACCATCATTACCAACACATAAGGTGTGGCTTTGATCCATTTACCCACACTTCTTCCATAACCTCTGGTTACACGGTCAAAACCTTTGTTGAAGCTGGCAAAGAAGCGATCCAATATGTTTTTCTTAGCACCTTCCGCTTTCGAGGGCTTGAGCATAATACTGCACAATGCCGGTGTTAAGGAAAGTGCCACAAATGCCGATATAAGCACCGAAACGGCAATCGTAATGGCAAACTGCTGGTACAGTCTTCCCACGATACCGGGAATAAACCCAACGGGAATAAATACGGCTGCCAGAATCAAAGCAATGGCAATAACAGGCCCTGAAATTTCTTTCATGGCTTTTTTTGTCGCCTCTCTAGGCGACATTTTTCCGTGGTCAATATTGTGTTGTACTGCTTCCACTACCACAATGGCATCATCTACCACAATACCAATCGCCAGCACAAAGGCAAACAAAGTGAGCGTGTTAATGGTAAAACCAAATGGAATGAAGAATATAAATGTACCAATCAGCGATACAGGAATGGCCAATACCGGAATTAAGGTAGCACGCCAGTTCTGTAAAAACAGGAAGACTACAAATACCACCAGGAACAATGCCTCAATCAATGTATCCAATACTTCACTGATCGATACTTTTACCACCGATGCAGTTTCAAGTGGCATGAGATAGTCGATATCTTTTGGAAATGTTTTGCGCATGTTTTCCAACGCAGCTACTACCCCATTATAGGTGTCGAGTGCATTGGCGCCGGGTGCCTGGTAAATGAGTACAAAAGCACAGGGTTTACCATTTACAAATGCATTTGTTGAATAATCGAATTTACCCAGTTCAACACGCGCCACATCTTTCAGGTACACAATACTACCATTGATGGGCTGCGTTTTAACGATAATTTTTTCAAACTGTTCTTTGGTATTGATGCGACTATTGGTCAACACATTGTATTCAAATACCTGTGTACCCGGTTGTGGATTACCACCAACAGTTCCTGCTGCAATCTGTAAGTTCTGTTCTGTTAATGCTGCATTGATATCGGCTGGCGTAAGCGATAATGCCGCCAGCTTTTGTGGATCGAGCCAGATGCGCATACCAAAATCATCGGCACGCGCAACAATATCACCCACACCTTTCACACGCAGCAAAGCATCTTTGAGGTATATATTGGCATAGTTGCCCAGAAACAATGCATCATGAGTGCCATTGGGAGAATACAAAGCAAGGGCAATCATGATACTTGGGTTTCTCTTACGGGTGGTTAAGCCAAGACGTTTAACCGCATCGGGTAAACCTGGTTCTGCTACTGCCACACGGTTTTGAACATCGAGTGTGGCAAGATCAATATTGGTACCAACATCGAATGTAACAGTGATACTGCTTTGCCCACTACCGGTACTGTTACTGTTAATGAAAGTCATACCCGGTGTACCATTCACCTGCGATTCTATGGCGGTAGTCGTTGTTTGTTCTACTGTTTGTGCATCGGCACCAAAATAGTTTCCGCTGATGGCAACCGTAGGTGGTGTAATATCCGGATACTGGGCCACCGGTAATGTGCTGAGTGAGATCAATCCCACCAGTACAATTACAATGGATACCACAATGGCAGTAACCGGTCTTTTAATAAATATATCTGCGATCATTCTTTTTGTTTTAAAGGATATGCTTATTGTTTAGCCGGTACCGCAATCTTCGCACCTTCACGCAGGTTCTGCACACCTTCTACTGCAATCTTCTCTCCTGCTGTGAGACCATCTGTTACAATAATATTTTTACCGATCTGCTTACTAAGCTTCAGTTTTCGTTGGTTCACTGTATTACTGTCTGATACTACATACACAAAAAACTCACCCAACTGCTCAGTTACAGCTTTGTAAGGAATAATAACTGCTGCTGTATTTTGTTTATTCAGCACGCACACCAAAGTGGTCATACCTGGTTTCAACATGTCTTTTCCATTTGCAAAACTTAACCTTGTTTTGATGGTACCAGTTTGCGGATTCACCGCCCTGTCGATCAGGCTGATTTTTCCCGAGAAAGGATAGATATCATTTCCGAAAGCAAGTGTAAATGTAGAATCAAGATTTGCCTGCTGCTGTAATTGAATAAAGCGATACAGATCCTGCTGGTTCACTTCAAAATCAACTGCAATAGGATCATTCGTTGAAATAGTATTCAGAATAGTTTGTCCGGCCACTACCGCTGTTCCTTCTTTCACCTGTGAAATACCAATGGTACCGGAGAACGGCGCATAGATGGTAGCAAAATTCACCGTACTTTTTACACTGTTCAGTGCTGCTTTGGCTGCTTCTACCTGTTTTTTGGCAGCTGCCAGTGCTGCATCGGCATAATCAACCTGTTGTTTGGCAATGGCATCATTTTTATCGAGCTCATGATAACGATCGGCATCTTTCTGTGCTTTTAAAAGATTGGTTTCCTGTACCTGCAGATTGGCCTGCGCCTGCTGATAATTCGCATTGTACACCTGTGCGTCTATCGAGTAAAGTTTTTGTCCTTTCTGCACTTTATCACCATCCCGAAAAAAGATACCGGTAATATAACCACTCACCTGTGCCCTGATATCGGTTTGGTTCAATGCCACCACCGTACCCGGATATTCATCATGGTATACGGCGGCTGTTTGTTCAACCGTATCAATGGTTACTGCAACTGCCGGCGGCGGCCCTGCCGGTGCAGCAGGCTGTTGATTGCTGCAGGCACTTATAAAACCCAAAGTAGTTATGCCAATGAAATATGATTTGTAACTGGAAAACATAGTATGAAGTTGAAAAATGAATTAATAATTGATTTGTCCCGATGCACGTCTCACATCCACTTTACTGGCTAATACAAGGTAAAGCGCATTGTAATAATTGATCTGGGAAGTTCTTAGATCGGTTTCTGCCGTTATTACTTCGAGATAGGTTTTTACACCTGCCTTATACTGAAGATCAATCACGCCATACACTTCCTTTGCCAGTTCCAGGTTTTCTTTCAGGGCCAGGTAATTACTGTAATTACTTTTATAGGCTGCCAGAGCCTGTGCATATTGTGTATTTACGGTTTGACCAAACTGTAGTATATCCAGTGCATTTCGTTTGATCTGCCAGTTCACCTGATCTATATTGGCTTTTCTTTTGCCGCCTTGCGATATAGGAAATGAAAGTGTGAGTGCTGCAAAAGAACTGGGAAAATTATTACTATACAGTTTTCCAAACTGGTTGTTCTGGTAATTGAAATTATAGGCACCATTCACACTCACCTGTGGCAGGAATGCCCATTTTTCGTATTGCAAACTTGCATTCAGTAATTTCTGTTGTGTTTGCAGAAAACCAAACTCTGGTCTTTTGCTGATATCGGGTTGTTGAATGGTATCAAGGCCGATTTCTTTTTCCAGTAATAAACTGTCGTAACTAATATTAAGTACAACACTGTCCGGATAGCCCATCAGGTTTTTCAGGTAACTCATTTTGGCATCGAGTACCGACTGGTTAGAAGCCCTTGTTGCTTTGGTATTGTTCAGCAAAATGGTGGCACGTTTGTAATCTGTTTTGTCGGCAATACCGGCTTTGTACTGACTCGTGGCAACCTTAAGGCTGTTCTGTATACGGATGATATTTTCATCTGATACTTTAATCTGCTGTATGGTGGCAAGTACATCATAAAATGCTTTGGATACATTGCTTACCACTTCCACTTTATTGATGCCGGTATTTTGCCTGGCCTGTGTTCTTACATCATCCTTACTTCTGTTGGCCAGTAAGGCATCGCGGTTAAATATATTCTGTGAAAAAGCCAGTTGTGCGTTTGATGTATTATTTACACCCAGTCTGATCGGATTACCTCCAATAATATTGGTAGGCACCTGAAAATTGTGTTGCAGGCTGTAATTGAAGTTTAATTGTGGATACCAGGCAGAGAGTTTATTTCTCAGTGTGGTTTCAACAATCTGTTCATCAATTACTGATTGCCGCAATGCAGGCTGGTGCTGCAATGCATATTGAATTACCTGTTCAAGCGAAGCATTTCGTAAAACACTGCTGTCGGTATTGGTTTGTGCGGTACAGTAACAACTCAATAATATCAACGCATATATTGAGCTGATCCTGCACCAGGATCGGATTGATAACATCATAATTTTTCTTTTCGCTTTTCAGGTATGGCGATATGGCAACCGGTAGTTTATTTGCAGCACATGGGGTTCAACTGTTGTACAAAAAATAGTTCTTTTTATACAATGAGCCAGTAAAGTTAAACAGGAAAAATTCACAGTTGCAACATTATTTTTGCTTTTATGTTATAATTTGGATGAACGGAGCAATCAATTTCTGCCCTCAATATTCAAGACCTTATCTTTGAGACCTATGATCGATTTTCGAAGCGACACAGTTACCAGGCCTACTCACGCTATGTTGCAGGCAATGTTTTCAGCCCCGGTGGGAGACGATGTTTTCAATGAAGACCCTACCGTAAATCAACTGGAAAAATTGTCAGCCGCTCTTTTTGGTAAAGAAGCTGCATTGTTTTGTCCGAGTGGTACGATGACCAACCAGATCGCCATTAAATGTCATACCCAACCCGGTGATGAAGTGATTTGTGATCATCTTTCGCATGTATACCAGTATGAAGGAGGTGGCATTGCATTTAATTCAGGTTGTTCTGTGAGGTTGTTGTCTGGTGACCGTGGAAGAATTACTGCTGAACAGGTTGTTGCTGCCATCAATCCCGATGATGTTCACAAACCGGTGAGCACATTGGTGTCATTGGAAAATACCGCCAACAGAGGTGGTGGCAGTTGTTATGCGTTCAGTGATATAGAAGCCATTAAAGAAGTTTGCATTAAACATAATTTGAAACTGCACCTCGATGGAGCACGTTTATTCAATGCATTGGTGGCTAAAAACGAAACCTGCAAACAATATGGAGATGTATTTGATACTATTTCTATTTGTTTAAGCAAAGGACTGGGGGCACCTGTTGGAAGTGTGTTGGTAGGCCCAGGCGATTTTATCAGAAAAGCCAGACGTTACCGTAAAGTGTTTGGAGGTGGTATGCGACAAGCTGGTTATATAGCCGCCGCAGGTTTGTATGCACTGGAGCACCAGGTTGCAAGACTGAAAGAAGACCATGAACATGCACAAATACTGGCTCAGGCATTAAAAGAAAAAGATTTTGTAGGAGAAATTCTCCCTGTTGAAACCAATATCATTATTTTTGAAGTGAAGGGACGCTTTACTGCCCCCGATCTGGTGACTATCCTCCAACGATCCAATATCCTTGCCATAGCTATATCTCCTACACAGATCAGGCTCGTGGTGCATTTGGATATTACTCCTGCCAAAATTCAGGATACACTAAATGTTTTGAAATCCCTTTAGAACGGTTGTAGTATAAGCCAGGATTAAACGAAATAAAAAGAGCAAGCAAGCAAATGTTACCGAAGATCAACCCTACGAATACCCAGGCATGGTTCCTGTTGCAGAAACATTATGAGGAAGAGATGAACCGCAGACATATGCGCGATTTGTTTGCCGCGGATACAGACCGCTTTAAAAAATTCTCTCTTCGTTTAGGTGATATACTGTTTGATTATTCCAAAAACATCATCAACCAGAAAACCCTGCAACTGTTATTACAGTTGGCGGAAGATTGCAAGTTAAAAGAGGCCATTCATGAAATGTTTGCCGGCATCAAGATCAATGAAACAGAACAACGATCAGTACTACATACTGCACTGCGTAATTTTTCCGATACGCCTATTCTGGTAGATGGTAAAGACATTATGCCGCATGTGCAGAGAGTACAGGCACATATGAAAACCTTCTGTGAAGAAGTGCATAGCGGAAAACACAAAGGATATTCCGGAAAAAAAATCCGCTTTATCGTCAACATTGGTATTGGAGGCAGCGATCTTGGTCCTGTCATGGTTACAGAAGCCCTGAAACCTTTCTGGAAAAAAGGCATTGAAACCTTTTTTGTAAGCAATATTGATGGTACACATATCAGCGAAGTGCTGAAACTGGTTCGTCCGGAAGAAACATTGTTTCTCATTGCTTCCAAAACATTCACCACACAGGAAACCATGACCAATGCCCATACGGCGAGGAAATGGTTCCTGGAAAAAGCCGAGGACGAAAAACATATTGCCAAACATTTTGTGGCACTCAGTACCAATGAAAAAGAAGTAACCGCTTTTGGTATTGATAAGAAAAACATGTTTGAGTTCTGGGACTGGGTAGGTGGCCGTTATTCATTGTGGAGTGCAATTGGATTATCAATTGCTTTAACCATTGGATACGACAATTTTGAAGCATTACTCAAAGGAGCATCTGCTACAGATGAACATTTCAGGAAAGAGAAGTTTGATAAAAATATTCCTGTGCTGATGGCATTACTGGGCATCTGGTACAGCAATTTTTTTGGTGCCCAGAGTGAAGCCATTTTGCCTTATGACCAGTACCTGCATCGTTTCGCGGCCTATTTTCAGCAGGGAAATATGGAGAGTAATGGAAAAAGCATCGACAGAAGTGGTAATCCTGTAAACTATAGCACCGGGCCTGTGATATGGGGTGAACCCGGCACAAATGGTCAGCATGCTTTTTACCAGTTGTTGCACCAGGGTACTCCATTGGTACCCTGCGATTTTATAGCACCGGCTATCAGCCATAATCCGATTGGAGATCATCACCAGAAACTATTGTCCAATTTCTTTGCACAAACAGAAGCACTGATGAATGGCAAATCGGAGAATGAAGTGAAAATAGAACTGATGAAGGAGGATAAAAGCCAGGAAGACATAAAAAAACTGAGTCCTTTTAAAATATTTGAGGGCAATAAACCCACCAACTCTCTACTTATTAAAGAGATCAATCCATTCAACCTTGGTCAACTGATAGCCATATACGAACACAAAATATTTGTACAGGGTGTTATCTGGAATATTTTCAGTTTTGATCAGTGGGGTGTTGAACTGGGTAAACAATTAGCCAATCGTGTATTACCGGAATTATCGAATGAAGAAGACATCAGTTCACACGACAGTTCCACCAATGGACTGATCAATGCCTATAAACAATTCAGAAAGGGATAATGGAAGGCATCCTTGTACGACATATCGAAGCAAAAGACAATGCTGCCATGGCAGCAATTATTCGGCGTGCACTGGAAGAATTTGGAGCCAATAAACCTGGGACTGTTTATTATGACGATAGCACTGATCATTTATTTGAATTGTTTCAGGCATCGGCATTGAGCGAATATTTTGTGGCGGAAAAAGATGGAGTTTTATTAGGTGGCGCGGGTATCTATCCAACTGATGCGTTACCTGAAGGCACTTGCGAGCTGGTTAAAATGTATCTCTCCCCCACTGCACGTGGTATGGGTTTGGGAAGATCGATGATTGCAAAATGTATGGAAGCTGCCAAAGCAAAAGGATTCCATCAAATATACCTGGAGACCATGCCGGAACTGAAAAAAGCAGTTAGTGTTTACGAGAAATTCGGCTTTAGCTATCTTAATGGCCCCATGGGTAATAGCGGACACAATGGCTGCGATATCTGGATGATCAAGAAACTATAAATAAGGAATAAGAAACATGAAATCAGAAAGTGAAGACATGATATATACTTTCTGATTTCATGTTTCTTATTCCTTATTCCATATTAAAAAAGCCGGTCTTAGACCGGCTTTTACAGTTGGTTTTGGTTGTTTTACCATTTATCTACTTCTTCGGAAGCAGTGGTTGATGCAGCAGCAGCGTCGGTAATGGGGGTTGCAGCAACTGCTACAGGAGCAGCAGCACTTACTTCTTCCGTTTCAGGTTCGGCAGCCGCATAGCTGTCGTTCTGACCTTCTCCGCCCTCTGCATCATCGTATTCATGGTTGAATGCGTCGAAATCAAAATCAGGCATCAGATCTGTCTTCACATAATCAATAGCTTCTCCCAATGCTTTGATAAACTTGTTAAAATCTTCTTTGTACAGAAAGATTTTGTGTCTGTCGTAACCATTGTTATCAAAACGCTTACGGCTCTCGGTAATAGTGAGGTAATAATCATTACCACGAGTAGCCCTTACATCAAAAAAATAGGTTCTTCTCTTTCCAGCCCTGATTCGCTTGCTGTAAACACTTTCCATTTTTTTGTCGTTGTTCTCGTACGCCACAGTTGTTGTTTTTTGGTTTTCTTATTTTTATGCCTGACAAATATAGGGATGTTTGGGAATTACCAAAATTTTATGAAAACTAAATGAAAAGGCAAGCTACAGGCTACAAGCGACAAGCCTCGAGCTCCTTACGTTGGCTACATTTAACAGTATTCAGTTGGTTTAAACCATAAGAGCAAAACCCGGATTATTTATTTTCCAGCACTTGTACCTTCTGTGCATCCTCTTTGACATCAGTTAACTGCAGCCGGTATAATTCTGCATAATAACCATTCTTCCGCATCAGTTCTTCGTGGGTACCTGACTCGCTGAGGCTTCCGTTATCGAGTACAATGATCTTATCAAATTTAAAGCTGGAAAAAATTCTGTGAGTGATGATAATGGCCGTTTTATCATGTAAGAACTTATAAAGATTACTAATGATTTCGAATTCTGTTTTTGCATCCACTGCACTCAGACAATCGTCAAATACAATTATTTCCGGATTTTTAATCAATGCTCTGGCGATGGATATTCTTTGTTTTTGTCCGCCACTTAATGTTACCCCACGTTCACCAATCATGGTATCGTAGCCTTTACTAAACCCAAGAATTTCTTTGTGTACGCTGGCAAAACCGGCAGCTTCTTCTACCATCGTTAAGGTAGCAGGTTCATTCAAGCCAAAACCAATATTATCTTTCACGCTGTCACTAAAGAGAAATACATCCTGCTGCACAAAGCTGATTTGTGATCGTAATTGCTGTAGAGGGATCTGTTTTATTGGTCTTCCTCCAACGTTAACTGAACCCTCGGTAGGGTCATAAAATCGAAGTAATAACTGGGCCAATGTCGATTTTCCACTTCCTGTTTTTCCCAAAACCAGCAGCTTCTCACCTTTTCGTATAGTGAGGTTCAGATTTCTGATGGCTTGGATACCTGTGTGCGGATAGGTAAAAGACACCTGGTTAAAGACGATATCACCACTTATTTTCTCCTCTTTCAGCACGTCCTCATCTCCGATCACCGGTTTGGTTTGTAAGAATTCATTCAGTCGCTTTTGTGAAGCTGCCGCTCTTTGAATCATGCTAGCCGTCCAGCCTATGGCACTCACCGGGAAGGTGAGCATGTTTATATAAATGACAAATTCAACGACCAAACCGACTTTTGTCGGATCCTGAAGGGCCTGCATCCCTCCTACAAAAATGGTTACGAGGGTACTCAAACCAATCATGAGTGCCATACTTGGAAAGTAAATAGCTTCTACTTTGGCTAAACCAATAGCATTTTTCTTATAGGATTCACTGTTTTTCTGAAAAAATCCCAACATTGCCTTCTCTTGTACAAAAGATTTGATGACCCTGATGCCAGAATATGATTCCTGCGCATTGGTCGTCAGGTTAGCCAGTAATGCCTGGATACGTTCACTTTTTCGGTTGATGATACTATTCACCCAATAAATCGTAATCGCTAAAATTGGCAAAGGTGCCAATACATATAGGGTTAGCATGGCATCTTTACGGAGCATACTTACCACGCAAAAACCAATCAGACTGATGAGGTTAATCAGGTACATAATGGCTGGGCCGGTATACATCCTTACCCGGCTAACATCTTCTGTAATCCTGCTCATCAGATCTCCTGTACTATGCGTTTTATAAAAACCGGTGTCTAACAATTGATAATGCTGAAAAACCTCGTTTTTCTGATCGTATTCAATATGCCGGCTCATCACAATGATGGTTTGCCGCATAAAGAACATCAGGATTCCTCTCAGGACAGCCAATATTAATATCGTGATACTACATATAGCCACCAGACCGGTAAAACTGAATTTGGCATGACTCACCCACTGTATGAAAATGGCAACGAGTTCATCGTTTATAGGTTTATTGGCTGCTGTCCTGGCACCGGGAAGCTGCTGCTGTACCGCATTTACCACATAACCTGTGATCTGGGGAGCCAGCACAGCAAAGTAGTTGGAAAGTAAAACGAATAATATTCCGAGAAAGAAACGGTACCTGTATTTCCAAAAATATTTATTGACTGCGGAAAGATGCTTCACTAATATGGCCGATTTGGTAACAAAATTAAAGCCATACAATGATGTATCTGCTGTTTTGTTATAAATGGATGTTACAGCAATCATAAAGTGCAAAAGATAAACACTGTTTTTTGAGACGTAGTTACCTCTTATAGATTGCTTTTTGAAACAATATTTACATAGCTCACTTACATTTGCCAAATGTTAACGGAGGACGAAGAAGCTTTTATCCGCTACTGGGAGAAAAACAGTTTACAGCAAAAACACAGTACACGCCCATTCATGATTGGTTTGTCTGCAGGTTTTGTATTAGGTGTAAGTCTGATTGCAGTTGTTTTTTCTGGTTGGTATGAAAGAGCCAATATGGTGGCCAATTCGAGGATGAGTTCAGTGGTGTTTTTAATAGCTATACTGGGCATTTCGTTTTTTATGGCTTTTATATACCGCAAATTCCGGTGGGAATCTAAAGAACAGCAGTACCGTGAGTTGCTGGCCAGAAAAAAGTCACATGAAAAAAATAATTTATAAGCAGCCCCATGGGCTAAAAAATGGTCTATAACGCAAACAGATGAATTTATCCATGAAAAGAACCTTGCTTTTACTCAGTGTATTAATTTCCAGTCTTTTTCTTTCCTGTGGCAAACAGGAATCAGGTTGTCAGCCCAAAACGCCCGCTTCTGAGAAAGCTGATATGGTAGCTTATTGTACAACCAATGGTATTAGCTATACAGAACATTCGAGTGGTATTCTCTATCAGGTGATTAACCAGGGTTCTGGTAATGCGCCAAATGTAAATAACATCGTATCTACTGTATATACCGGTAAATTACTAAACGGAACCACTTTCGATGCTACTGCCAATCCGATCAGCTTCCCCTTGAGTGGTGTTATTGAGGGTTGGAAAATTGGTATCCCTCTTATTCAAAAAGGCGGCCGTATTTTATTGGTCATCCCTTCTGCACTGGCCTACAGTTGTTCAGGATCGGGTTCTATTCCACCCAATAGCCCCCTGTTTTTTGATGTAACATTGACAGATGTTAAATAGACCCGATAAGCCATGCTTATCCGGCTTTTTTATAACATCTGTGCATAAGACAAGGAAAACCGCCTGTGACAGTGTATTCAAATGCTTGTCAGATAAGCAGTTATCTCTTTTTTTGAACCCCAAAAGCCAAACTTGGCAGAACTGGTAAATTTCATTACCATTCCCCTATCTTTGCCGCTCTAAAATTTTTTGTAAACCCTTACTAATATGCAACTGAAAGGTTTAGTGCGATTTTTTGCGATTGCCCTGATTTTAATCTGCCTCTACCAGTTATCCTTTACCTGGTTTGTGCGCAGTCATGAAAAAGCCATGGATTCCAAGGCCCAGGCCTGGATTGCCCGTTTCCCTTCTCCGGAACAAAAATACCCCGGTAACAAAGAACTACAGGCTATTTACGCTGACAGTCTTTCAGAAGTAAAAAAAGACCGTCTGCAGCGTTTACTGGATAGTACCAAAGACACCAAGCTGGCTTTTGGTTTGACCACTTACCGCAGTGCAAAAGAAAAAGAACTGATGCTGGGTCTCGACCTGCAGGGCGGTATGAGCGTAACCATGGAAGTGGGATTGGATGGTCTGATTAAATCGCTTTCTAATTATACAAAAGATCCCGTATTCAATAAAGCATTGGATGCTGCTGTTGCCCGCAAAGCAAATAGTGGCGCCGACCTCATCACGCTTTTCCGTGAAGAATACAAGAAACTGAATCCATCTGGTAACCTGGCGCCTTTCTTTGCTACCCGGAGTGCGGGCAAAGTAAAGTTTGACGCTTCAGATGATGCAGTAGGTAATTATTTGAAAGACCAGGCAACTGCGGCTTTTAATAATACTTTCCGTATTCTTCGTACGCGTATCGACCGTTTTGGCGTGGCTTCTCCTACCATCAATCCTGATCCTGCCAAGGGCATTATTAACATTGAACTGGCTGGTGTAAACGACAAAGAACGTGTTAGAGCTTACTTACAATCTACCGCCAACCTCCAGTTTTTTGAAGTATATACTTTTGAAAGCCGCGATTTACAGGAAGGACTTGTTGCTGCAGATAAAGCAGTACAGAATTACCTGAATGGTATTCAGCCCGCTGATACCAGTGCCGGTAAAGTAGATACCACTGCAACCGCAGCGGTAAAAGAATCAACCGATACCACCAAAACAGCAACACTGTCTGGTTTAAATAAAGGCACTGCAACAGCTGCAGCCAAGAACAATGTTCCTAAAGACAGCCTGAACCAAAACCCGATTGCTCGTTTAATTCAGTTTGCTCAGCCTTATGCTGACCAGGCATCAGGAAGAACCATCTTCCCTGCTGCATTGGGTTATATACAGTCGAAAGACACAGGTACATTGAACGATTACCTGAAACTGGATTTTGTAAAAGCAAAATTCCCTTCTAACCTGGTATTCATGTATGGTAAAACAGAATCTTCTGAAGCCAGCATGAGAGATATTCTTGCATTTTATGCCATTAAGACCTTAGACAATGGTCAGGCGGAACTGGAAGGTGATCATATCTCCAGCGCTTCTCAGGATTTTGATGAGCGTGGCCGTATTGCTATTAAAATGAATATGGATAAAGTAGGTAGCAATATCTGGGCTAAAATGACTACCCGTAACGTGGGCAAGCCTATTGCTATTGTGCTGGATAATTTTGTGTATTCTGCTCCGAATGTAAACGATCCAATTACAACAGGTAATTCTCAAATCAGTGGTAGCTATACCCTGAAAGAAGCGCAGGATCTGTCTGAAATACTCGAAAGTGGTAAACTGCCTGCTCCTGCTAAAATTGTACAGGAACAACAGGTAGGTCCTACCCTGGGTAGCGAATCTATCAAAGGCGGTGCTTTATCATTTGGTATTTCATTCCTTGTGATCTTTATACTCATGCTGGTATATTTCAATACCGGCGGATGGGTTGCCAATATTGCCCTGATCCTGAATTTATTGTTCACCATCGGTATCCTGAGTGCTTTAGGCTTTACCTTAACCGCACCTGGTATTGCCGGTCTGGTACTAACCATTGGTATGGCAGTAGATACCAACGTAATCATCTTTGAACGTATCAAGGAAGAGTTAACAAAGGGTAAAGGTTACCAGGCAGCAGTAAACGATGGTTACAAACGTTCACTGGCACCTGTACTAGATGGTCACATCACCACCCTGTTAACGGCTATTATCCTTGCCTACTTTGGTCTCGGTCCTGTGTTAGGTTTTGCTACCACACAGATCATTGGTATCCTGTTATCGTTGTTCTGCGGTATTCTGGTATCGCGTTTGATCACTGACTGGTACACCAATAAAAACCGTCACTTCGATTACTTTACCGATCTGTCTAAGAAAATATTCCAGAAAGCTGCATTCAGGTTTATTGAATACAGAAAAGTGGCTTATATCATTTCAGCCGTAATCTTTGTATTGGGCATTTCTACTTTCTTCAACGGATTTGATCAGGGTGTGGAATTCTCTGGTGGTCGCAGTTATACCATCAAGTTCGACAAGCCGGTTAATGTAGAAGAAGTGCGTGATCAACTGAAAGCAACTTTTGGTGAATCACCCATCATTAAAACCGTTAACAGCAACAGTCAGTTAAATATCACTACTTCTTATAAAATTGAAGAAACCGGTAATACGGTTGATGCTGAAGTAGAGCAGAAATTATTTGCTGGTTTGCAGAAACAATTACCTGCCGGACTTTCTTTCCGTGATTTTGAAACCAAATACAAACAGAGCTCACAAACTGTATTGCCTACGATCTCTGATGATCTGAAAGCAGGTGCTACAAAAGCTACCTTCCTGGCAGTATTGGTGATCTGTCTGTACATCTTTATCCGTTTCCGTGACTGGAGATATTCACTGGGTACCATTTTCTCGCTTATGCACGACGTATTCGTAACCCTGATCGTGTTTAGCTATGCCCGTAACTTTGTACCGTTCCCACTTGAAATTGACCAGCACTTTATTGCGGCCATACTTACGGTAATCGGTTTCTCAATGAACGATACTGTAATCGTATATGACCGTATACGTGAAGACAGCGGTATACTGAGAGGTCAGAGCAATGGCTTCATCATCAATAAAGCGATCAATGAAACATTGAGCCGTACCATTATGACATCTGTAACGGTATTCCTCACATTGTTGATCCTCTTCATCTTTGGTGGAGAAGTAACAAGAGGTTTCTCTTTCGCCATGTTGATTGGTGTAATCACCGGTTCATATTCATCCATCTTTGTAGCAGCACCTATTCTGGTAGATTTTGCAAAAAATAAACCACTGGGTAAAGCCGCCGAAGACAAGAAATAAATTGTCACTACAAGACATAAAAAAAACTCCTGATTTAGTCAGGAGTTTTTTTATGCAAAAAATAATAAAAAATTATACCGCAAAAGATGTTCCACAACCACAGGTTTTACTGGCATTAGGATTGGTGAAAGTAAAGCCTCTGCTGTTTAATCCACCCTGCCAGTCAACCTCCATTCCATAGAGGTATAACTGGTGACTTTTATTCATTATACAGGGTATGCCCTCAATGGTAAAATGTTCATCTTCCTCAGTAGGCACATCAAAACCCAGTATATAGGTCATACCACTGCATCCGCCACCTTTCACACCTACACGCAATAGCTGTGAGTGGTTAAATCCGTCTTCTGCCATCAGTCTTCGTATTTCATTGATGGCTCCTTCTGTTAAACTCACCGGGGTACTGGTTATTGTACTCATACATCTGCTTTTACGATACAAAAATACAAATGATTTGAATATCGCCTGTTTTACCGGGTTTCGATACCCGGAAAACCGCTATTCCTTCTTTTGATTCAACACTGTCTCAATTCACTGTATAGACCTTACTTTTGTCAAAATTCGATTCCATGCTTGATATTACGACGTTGTTGACAGTGGTTATTGGTTTGATGATTGCCGGTTTCGCAGGCTACCTGTTTTACCTGCAAAGAAAAAACCAGCGGGAAGAACAGCAGGATAAAAACGGATCTGTACAGCTCCGTTTGCAGGCCTATGAAAGACTGACTTTATTAACAGACCGGATTGCTCTATCAAATGTAATCAGCAGATTAGGCAACCCGGACATATCTGCCAGCGAAATGCAGTTTTTACTGAGTAAGCATATCAAAGATGAATTTGATTACAATATTTCCCAACAGATCTATGTTTCACCCGAGGTATGGAATGCGATCCGTAACCTGAAAGAATACAATCTGTCTATTATTCACCAGGTAGGTTCATCCGTTTCCAGTGTTGCTCCTGCTTCTGCACTCAATCGAGCCATTCTCGAATACCTCCTGCAAGATCCAAAATCGAATCTCCATGAAATCGTCAGCGAAGCACTTGGGTATGAAGCAAAAAAATTGTTGTAACGTAATGAGTGAGTAGTGAGTAGTCAGTACTGAGTAATAATATCCAACTCACTACTGACTACTCACTACTCACTCTCAAAATCTCCTTGCCATGAAAAAGATCACCACCGACAGCGGAATAGAAATAAAGCAGGTATACCAGCCATCCGATCATCCTGCAAAGAACATAGAACAACCGGGTGAGTTTCCCTATACAAGAGGTGTACAGCCCGATATGTATCGGGGTAAGTTATGGACGATGCGGCAGTACGCGGGCTTTTCTACAGCAGAAGAAAGCAATAAACGTTACCATTATTTATTGTCACAAGGTGTAATGGGTTTAAGTGTAGCATTTGATCTGCCCACCCAGATCGGGTACGATAGTGATCATGCACTTGCAGAAGGAGAAGTGGGTAAAGTTGGTGTGGCAATTGACAGCCTGGAAGACATGGAAACCCTGTTCAAAGGCATTCAACTGGAGCAGGTAAGTACTTCCATGACCATTAATGCAACCGGATTTATTCTCCTGGCATTTTATGTGGCGCTTGCCAAAAAACAGGGAGCCGACCTGAAGAAAATTACCGGCACCATACAGAATGATATTTTAAAAGAATATGCTGCCCGCGGTACGTATATCTATCCCCCCAAACCTTCCATGCGCATCATCACCGATATTTTTGAATGGTGCAGTAAAGAGCTACCAAAATGGAATACCATTTCTATTTCAGGTTATCATATCCGCGAAGCAGGCAGTACAGCCGTTCAGGAAATTGCATTTACCCTCAGCAACGGGAAAGCTTATGTAAAAGCGGCTTTGGAAAAAGGGTTAGACATCAATGTATTTGGCAAACGCCTTTCCTTTTTCTTCAACGCACACAATCACTTATTTGAAGAAGTAGCCAAGTTCCGGGCTGCCAGACGAATGTGGGCACAGATGATGAAAGAACTGGGAGCCACAGATGAAAAAGCTTTGATGTTACGCTTTCATACACAAACAGGTGGGGCTACATTAACGGCACAGCAACCATTGAATAATATTTGTCGTGTTACCATTCAAACACTGGCAGCCGTATTGGGCGGCACACAAAGTTTACATACCAATGGTTATGATGAAGCACTGAGTCTGCCAACAGAAGAAGCTGCCCGTATTGCATTGCGCACACAACAGATTGTGGCATTTGAAAGTGGTGCACCTGAAACAGTAGATCCTCTGGCCGGAAGTTATTTTGTAGAGAACCTGACCAATGAAGTAGAAGAAAAAGCCTGGCAGCTCGTTCATAAAATAGATGCCATGGGAGGCAGTGTCAGCGCCATTGAAGAAGGGTTTATGCAGGATGAAATAGCCCGAAGTGCCTATGAATACCAGCGCAATATTGAAAGTGGTGAAAAAATCATTGTAGGTGTAAATAAATTCCAGGTGGATGAAACCAATTCAACACCTGTATTTAAAATTGATGACAGCATCAGACAGATACAATCAGATAAACTGAAAGCACTCAGGAGCAAAAGAAACAAGGAACAGGTTGATGCTGCTCTTACTGCTATCGGTAAAGCAGCCACTACTGGAGAAAACCTGATGCCGTTGGTTATTGAAGCCGTTGAGCGATATGCTACACTGGGAGAAATTGCAGATACCCTGCGAAAAGAATTTGGAGAATTTCAATAAAAAGAGATGTATCGTATTGAACTTGTTACTACCACAGAACAAATACAGCAAATAGCAAAACTGTCTGCCGAGAATTTAAGGTCTGTAATAGATGAGCATACCAAAAACGAGCAGGGATTTCTTACATGGGAATACACTCCCCATTTATTAGAAGCTATGCATACGTTTGCACCAAGTGTTATTGCCACTTATGAAGACCATGTTGTGGGTTATGCCTTGGTAGCTACCCATGCCATGTCGGGCGTTCATCAGGAAATGAAACTAATGCTCGACAACCTCTCAACGCTCTCCTATCAGGGTCGCCCGATGAACGATTATCGTTATTATATGATGGGACAGATATGCATTGCCAAAGAGCATCGTGGCAAAGGTTTATTTGAAAAATTATACCAGCATCACCGTACTGTGTACAGCCATCAATTCGATATTCTCCTCACAGAAGTATCCACCTCCAATCACCGCTCCATGCGAGCCCATGAAAAAGTGGGTTTTAAAACCATACGCACTTATCATGATCATATGGATGAATGGAATGTTGTGGTTTGGGACTGGAGAACAATTTGAAAATTTGAAAATGTACTAATTCAAAAATAAAAACAGGGTCTTTTGCTTTGCAAAAAATGGTGCAGATATTTGAAGGCTCTCTACAATAGATCAACACTTTTCATTTTCAAATTAGCACATTTTCAAATTTTCAAATTAACCAAATACCACAATCAACGCATAAATTACGCCTGGCAGCCAGAAGAGTAGCGTAAGGAGGAGGCTTAGCCAGAACTTACCGTTTATTTCGCCCTGGTGAAGCGCTACGGCCAATGGAGGTAGTATTACACAAAGTATGCCTAATAATACCTGGTTGGTGCTTACATCTCCGCCCGCCTTTTTAGTGGCTTTGAATTCGCGAACCATTTTCTTCACTTCTTTCATCCTTGTTTTACGCTCTGTACGGGAAAGACTTTTAAATTCTCGGAGAGCATCTTCCACAATTACATCGTTTAAAACAGGGGCAGTAACAACTGTGGTGGTAGACTGACCAGTCGTAAGATCAGTAACCACACTGGCCTGAACAGAAAAGCCAAGTCCAGCAGCCAATAAAAGGGTCATGATTTTTTTCATATGCAATTTGGATTTAGTGTTGAATATAAGCCTTTTTCCAGAATTGCTGAAAGGTCATTATCTCTCCGTATATTGCTTTTACCAAAATATTCATTGACCATTTAATTGCCGGTAATTTCATGAGAACGATTCTACTTAGTACTGCTTTAGCTATCATCAGCTTTGCAAAAGCACAGGATATGCCTGCTGCCTATCCTCAACTGGTAAAAGATATTACACCCAAACTGGTTGAATGGCGCAGACATTTCCATCAAAACCCCGAACTATCGAACCGTGAATTTAAAACGGGTGCCTATATCGCAGATTATTTACGTTCTATTGGCTATGAAGTCAAAGCCAATGTGGCGAAAACAGGTGTGGTAGCCATACTCAAAGGTGGCAAACCCGGTCCGGTGGTAGCATTGCGTGCCGATATTGATGCCCTTCCTGTTACGGAACGTGTCAACATTCCATTTGCATCGAAAGTCACAACAGCCTTTAATGGGCAAAATGTAGGTGTTATGCATGCCTGTGGGCATGATTCACATACATCCATCCTGATGGGTACCGCTACTGTTTTGAAGAAAATGCAACAGGAAGTACCCGGCACCGTGGTATTTCTTTTTCAGCCTGCTGAAGAGGGCGCACCAGATAATGAAGAAGGTGGTGCTTCCTTAATGGTAAAAGAAGGTGTGTTGTCGAATCCAAAAGTAGAAGCCGTTTTTGGCATGCATATTAAATCGGAAGTACCAGCTGGTCAGTTACAATATAAGTCTGGTTCATTTATGGCTTCTTCGGATTGGTTCAGGATAAAAGTAAAAGGTAAGGGAGCCCACGGATCAAAACCATGGACTGGTGTGGATCCTATCGCTGCTGCTGCGAATATCATTGAGGGCTTACAACAGATTGTAAGCCGCCAGATGGAACTAACGAAAGCACCCGTTGTGATTAGTGTAGGTTCAATTCACGCCGGAGTAAGAAATAACATCATTCCGGAAGAATGTGAAATGTTGGGAACTATTCGCACGCTCGACAGTAAGATGCAGAAAGAAGTACATGAAAGAATAAGAAATACAGTAAAACATATTGCAGCCAGTTCAGGTGCAGAAGCAGATGTATTTATAGATACAAAAACACTGGTTACCTATAATGATCCCGCACTTGTAAAACTTACCTTACCATTCCTCGAAAAAGCAGCAGGTAAAGGCAATGTGGTAGAAAGAGATTGGGATACAGGAGCAGAAGATTTCTCTTACTATGGTGTTAATATTCCCAGCTTCTTCTTTTATCTGGGTGGTATGCCAAAAGGTATGGATCCCGCCAAAGCGTCGCTACACCATACGCCTGATTTCTATATTGATGAAAGCGGATTTGATTTAGGCGTAAAAGCTTTCTGCCAGTTGGTATTTGACTATGCGAAAGCGAAGAACTAACCTCTGCGAAACTCCGTCCTGTACTCCGTGTAACTCTGTGGTTTAATATTTGCGTTTTTTATAACCACAGAGTTACACGGAGTTTTACACAGAGTAGCACGGAGGTTTTATATATTGATAGATACTATGCAGTTTATATAAAGTTTTTAAGAGATTATTGATAAACCCTTGCCCCAAACAACAAACTTCCAATTCTTACCATCGTACTCCCCTCTTCAATGGCCATTTTGTAATCGCCACTCATACCCATACTGAGAATGGCTGATGTGGCATCGCTGATGTTGGATTTCAGCAGAAGTTGCCGAAGTGTTTTAAACTCCTCTCGTACTTTTTTTTCATCATCGCTGAAAGAAGCCATCCCCATTAAACCACAAACTTTTACATGGGGGAATGAATCCAGTTGCATCAACGCCTCCTTTAATTCATTTTCATCCATACCAAATTTGGTTTCTTCACTGGCAATATGAATCTGTATTAAACAATGGATGATGCGATTGTTTCTGGCAGCCTGTTTATCTATCTCTTTCAGTAGTTTCAGACTATCAACCCCATGTATCAGGTGTACAAAAGGCGCGATATATTTTACCTTATTAGATTGAAGATGTCCAATAAAATGCCAGCGAATGTCGGCCGGAAGTATCGCCTGTTTATCCACCAGTTCCTGTACATAATTCTCTCCGAAATCTCTTTGTCCCAAAGCATACAATGCTTCAATATCAGCCACAGGTTTGGTCTTACTCACTGCTACCAATGTTACCTTGCTGGCAGCAAGTTCACGATTGATCTGCTGATACATTTCCACATTAATCGACATACATGAAATTTGAGGCAAAAATACGAGGTGGGAAGGAATAGTGAGTAGTGAATAGTCAGTAGTCAGTATTATATTTCCCTTCACTCACTACTGACTCCTCACTCACTTATTCTCCTCATCTGCTTGTAAACATCGCTTTTACAAAATCAGAAACCAGATAACTGATCATTTTACCGGTTGTATGGCCACTGCGGCCATCTGATAACTGGATGGCGCCCTCACAAATGTGTAGATAAGCTACTTTACTGTCTGTAGCGGTAAAATTAATGAACTGTCTTGCATGAGCCAGCGAAATACCTGCCGGACTCGAGGCGCTGCTGATACTATTTTCAATAACATCGAGATCTACTTCAATACCACAATAAGTATCTTCTGTAAAACCGGTGGCATGTGCCACTGACTGCAGGAAGGTTCTTTTTTCATGCAGGAAAATGTCTTCAAAACTGATACAATCAATAAATGGATTGTTCACCATATCCATCCATACATTCTGTGGCAAATAGTTTTCGTGATAACAGAGTACACAATATTTCTCCAGGTAACCATCGGCTTCAGCATACGAAAAACCATTTCCGCTATGTCTGCCTTCCATGGGTCTGAAATCTGCGTGCGCATCCAGGTTAATGGCATTGATTTGTGCAAGGGGTATTTGTCCCGCCTTATACAATCCTTTTGCAGCGCCCTTAATACAGGGATAAGCATTGTTATGTCCACCCCCAATCACAATCGGAATCTTCTGGTTTTGGGTAATCATATGAATCAACTGCTCCACTTCATCATCAATCATATTTACTGCATGACGGTAAGCGGCAATCTTTTCATCGTAACTCTGGGCATTGTTTTCAATCAGTTGTTTGGCATCATTAAAATCAAAATGACCTATTACCAGGATACTGCTTCCCTCAAAAAAATCATTACTCTGTGTATTAAAGAATGCCTGTAAAAAAGCAATCCAGGCTGAATCGCAACCACCTACACCCTGATTGGCTAATACACCAATATCTTCCGGAATACCTACCAGCACAAAGGGTGCACTCGACTGGCGAATGGATGCTTCCAGATCACCAGTATGATGCAGCACCTGTACACGCTCTCCGATTTTGGTTTCAAAACGACGGATACGGGTAACAGACAGGACATCCTGCTTATTATAAATTTTCAGATGTGGCAGTTGCAAAGCGTTAGGTTTTGTTGCTTGAATATACGGAATTAGTGAGATAGTGAATCGTCAATGGTGAATGGTGAATAATATATTTTACATCGATTACTCACTATTGACCATTCACCATTGACGATTCACCATTCCCTACCATTAATCAACACCCTGTCAATCAAATTCGTGCCAAAAGCGTAAGGGATATAGGCAATCGATGGAATGGGCCTGGTGATGATCAGGTTAGCTCTTTTGCCGATGGTTATGCTGCCTGCTTCTTTTTCAAGACCCATGGCAAATGCGCCATTTAATGTGGCAGCATTGATGGCTTCTTCGGGTAGCATTTTCATTTGTATACAACTCATGGAAACCACGGTGTTCATATTGCCGCTTGGACTGGAACCAGGATTGAAATCTGAAGCCAGTGCAATGGCTGCACCTGCACTAATGAGCTCTCTTGCAGGTTGAAATGGCATACGCAGGAAATAAGCGGCGGTTGGTAATAAAGTTCCGATGGTATTGGAGGAGGCCAATGTTTGAATAGCCGCAGCATCCATGGTTTCCAGATGGTCAACCGATACAGCATTCAACTGAACACCTGCCTGTACCCCACCGGAAAGATGCAACTGATTTGCATGAATTTTGGGGCGTAGTCCGTATTGCTTCCCCGCTTCACAAATACGCATGGTTTCTTCAACACTAAAGAATCCTTCCTCACAAAACACATCAATATAATCAGCCAGTTGCTCATGATCAATAGCCGGTAACATTTCATTGATGATGATATCTATATACGATTCATGATCTTCTTTAAACAACGCAGGATAAGTATGGGCACCTAAAAAACTAGCTTTAACAGGTATGGGCAGACTTTGTTTCAGTCGTTTAATAACACGCAGCATTTTCAGTTCAGCCTCGAGCGACAAGCCATAGCCACTTTTAATTTCAATAGCACCTGTACCCAATGCCATCAGTTCATGTATCCTTTTTTTAGCCTGTTCAAATAATACATCCTCGGTAGTAAGCGCCAGTTTTTGGGCAGAATTTAAAATACCACCTCCTTTCGCTGCTATTTCGGCGTAAGTGAGTCCTTTCAGTTTATCAACAAATTCATCTTCCCTGCTCGCAGCAAATACTGTGTGGGTATGACTGTCGCACCAGCAAGGCAATACACTGGCTCCGTGGAGGTTTAATACTTCCGAAGCTTCTGGACAAATATCCATGGAACCATAGTCTGCAATACGACCATTGATGATTTGCAACCATGCATTGTGCAGTACCGGTAATTCTTTTAATGCCTCTCCTTTTAATAATTCAGGGTGCTTTCGAACATTAATGAGCTGATGAATGTTGGTGAGTAACAAATCGGTCATAACAGCAAATTAAGGAAAAACGTTAATCCAAGACATGGATTTAAGTCGCGGGATGTGATTAACCCTTCATCCTGTATCTTAGATTGATTTCTAAACTTTATTATCAAAAGTGATTGCCAGACTAACAATAGTAAGATATCCGGTATGGCTGGGATGGGCAGGTTTTTTATCCATGGCTTTCTTTCGTTTACCCTTATGGCTACAGAAAAAAAATGTTTTCTGGAAACTGATGGGCTGTGGACGAAACGGAAGCTTTGATAAAACGCCTGACTGGCGTCAATGGGCCTTACTGGAAGTATGGGATGATAGCATAGATGCTCATCAACACCCCAATATCATTGAACAATACTGGTGGTTCTTTGGTTGTGAAAAATGGACAGTCTTACTCAAACCGCTGGAAGGACATGGTTTATGGGATGGAAAAGAAGTTTTTGGTGTTTTACCCAAACAAACCGACTATAACGGAACCATTGCCATACTTACCAGGGCCAGCATTCGCATTAACCGATTATCGCATTTCTGGAAACAGGTAGATCGTGTTGCAGAAAAAATGAATACCAGTCCCGGTTTTATTACATCTGTCGGAATCGGAGAAGTTCCCTTGATCAAACAGGCTACATTCAGCATATGGGAATCAAAAGAAGCCATGAAAAATTTTGCTTACCGCATGAAGGAACATGCAGATGTGGTGCGTAAAACCCGACAGGAAAACTGGTACAGTGAAGAAATGTTTGTTCGTTTCCAAATCATTGAAAATGAAGGTAGTTTAAGGGGAAAAGACCCCTTGGCCAGAAATCCTTAACTTTGTGGTACGAATGCACCATTGCTCGACCATATCATTGCTCACCGCTCATTTTGCATGGATGTACCGTGGTCTGAACTCCATGCCCGATCACTGAGTACCGGTTATCCTCTTTTCATCTGAAGACCACATTCAATTCATTTAATTACAATTCTTGTATGGAACATACATTACATGTTACCTCTGAAATAGGTACACTGAAACGATTATTGGTACATAGTCCCGACAGCGGATTGGGCAAAGTAGTGCCATCAAAAGCACAGGACTGGTTGTTTGAAGACATTGTTCACCTGGATACCATCAGAAAAGATGAGTACGACTACTATACCAAACTCTTACTTTATTTTCTGGACCCCGAAAAAATAAAAGGTAAGCTGGATAAGGTTGACCAGAACGACCGCAATTTTTTTAAACCAGATGCACCGGAATTTTACCGGTCAGATAAAGTGGTGGAATTACAATGGTTACTGGCAGAAGTGCTGGAGAATACGGACATACGTTCACAACTTATTGCCTCTGTATCTGCCATTGAAGGATGCACTTTTGAAATACAGCAGCAGTTGTTTGATTATCCGGCCAATGAGCTGTCTAAAACGTTTATTTCGGGAACATCCATGGATAAACAATTGTTGTTTGCGCCTATCCCGAATTTTATTTTCACCAGAGATATTGGCATCACCATCAAAGATCATGTACTGCTCAATAAACCAGCAAAGAAAGCACGTACAAGAGAAGCCTTGCTTTCCAAATACATTTTCTTTTACCATCCCATGTTTGCAGAATGGAAAAAGAATATCATTGAACTGACCGATTCCAACCAGAGTTTCCTGATGCCTGAAGAGGAAGAAGATGACCGTAAAACAACACTGGAAGGTGGCGATATTATGGTGGTAAGTCCAAATCATTTACTCGTAGGCGTAAGTGAAAGAACATCCGCAGAAGCCGCTGCCATGATCACCAATGTGATGTTTGAAAAAGGATTGATGGATAAAGTAACCATCATCCGTATTCCTAAGAAACGTGATTACATGCATATCGATACCGTGTTTACACAGGTTAAAAGAGATGTATGGGTAATGTTGGGTAATTTTTCACGTAAGGCAGTGAAACATGAAGATGATAATGCGGTGGAGCGGATACTACAGGTTAAAAAAGAAGAAAAAATAAAGATTACCCAGTTTCATAAAAAATGTCCGGATAATCCAGTATTCTTCGATAGTCTGGAAGATTTATTATTGGACATCAGTGTCAACGATCTGCATTGTGAGAATGAAGTGCGTTTTATTTTTTCCGGCAATAACGAATTCCCATACAATGCCCGCGAACAATGGACAGATTCCTGTAACCTGCTGGCCTTAAAAGAAGGAGTTGTACTAGGCTATGACCGGAACGATAAAACAACAGAAGCATTCAGAAAAGCAGGGTTTAATATTGTTCATGTAAAAGAATTATTGCAGCAACTCGAAGCCGGCACCATCTCTCCCCAAACTATGACCGATACCTTGATACTGATGCCCTCGGCCGAATTATCCCGTGCCCGTGGCGGATTTCATTGTATGAGTATGCCTTTGTGGAGGGAGGAGATTTAGTGAGTAGTGAGCAATCAGTAGTGAGTGAAATGACTCCTACCACTTACTACTGACTACTCACTTCTCACTATTCCCAATCATTACAAATCTCATCATCTAACTATGCAAACCACTTCTCACCTCCTGATGATAAAACCTGTTCGTTTCAGTTTTAATGCAGAAACGGCAGTGAATAACAGTTTTCAGCAGGCTTCTGCTGATGAAGCTGTTGCGGAAAAAGCAACGGCAGAATTTGAACAGTTTGTCACCAAATTAACCCATGCCGGTATTGATGTAACGGTGGTGCCAGATACAGCAGAACCACATACACCTGATTCAGTATTTCCGAATAACTGGGTATCTTTTCACCAGGATGGTACTGTATTCCTTTACCCGATGTTTGCCGTCAACAGAAGGCTGGAACGGAAACCACATGTACTGGAAGCCATCGGTAAAAAATTTCAGGTAAACAACACTGTTGACCTGAGCGGTTATGAGGCGCAGCAGTTATTCCTGGAAGGCACAGGCAGTATGGTACTGGATCGGACAAATAAAATTGCCTATGCCTGTTTATCTCCCAGAACTGCTCCTGAAGTATTGAAAGACTGGGCTTCAAAAGCCGGGTATACAATCGTTTCATTTGTTTCAGTTGACAGTAAAAATGCGCCTATATATCATACCAATGTAATGATGTGTGTGGCCGACAGGTATGCTGTTATTTGTCTTGATTCTATACCAGATCTAACTGAACGCGAAAATGTTATTCAACAGCTCTCAGATACAGGGAAAGAACTCATCAGCATCAGCTTCGACCAGATGAACCGGTTTGCAGGCAATATGCTCCAGGTACATAATAGAGAAGGGCAAGCCTTTCTTGTGATGTCGAGTCAGGCATTCAATAGTTTAACAAGAGAACAGGTTACAGCTATTGAAAAATATAACCCGATTATACATTCCGATATCAAAACCATTGAAACCAATGGTGGTGGAAGTGCAAGATGCATGATGGCAGAGGTTTTTCTTCCATTGAAATAAACAATACAGCGTTTTTTTCCTTTCAATTGTCTGCTAAATAAACAATATGGCAAACGAATCACTGAACGGACTTATTTATGAAAAGCTGGAAGAACAGTTGGCAGCAATACAAGAGAAGCTAACAAAACCTGTTTTTCAGCAGTACGCAGAATTACTGAAGATGCACAATGAGGGCCGTGTGATGTTTTCCGATTCAGATGGTATAGATGAATTACTGACAGAAAAAGCCAATGATATTGGTGCGACCAATGACTATGCAGCTTTTATGGAAGCAAATTCAACAGACGAAATAAAAGCTATTGCCTATCTTAAAAATGAACTCAGGTCCTGTATTACTGAAGAAGCAGCTATTCAGCAGTTTGCCAAATCTGGCGCCATCTCTTTTTCATACGATTGGTATTTTCATTATGATTCCGGTATCAATTTTTTCAAAGAACAGTTCAGCTATCCTATTATTCTTGAACCGCGTTACCTGAACCAGGAACTTCCACCCGATCATTACGACGGTTTTGCCAAAGGCCCCGATTTTTCTGAAGTATGGCCCGATTGTGGTGACCTTATTGAAAGAGAAGATGAAGACAATGATCTCCTTAACCTCGGCAGTCATTTGATGATGTATTATCAATACCAGTCCCGACTGTTTCTACACAAAGCCATACGAGAAATGGATGATGCGGGGGAACTTTCATTTATCAAAAAAGCACCTTTTATCTTTTACATTGCCGAACATGATTGTGAAGAGATGACCCTATATGTGAAATAAGCCCTAGCCGCTTTTAAGCTTATTTTATTTAATCAGCCACATAATTTCGCATTCAACCAGCAATCTAACTGATCGGTAGCCATATGCATTAACAGCCCTATGGCAATCAGTCTGCACTTAGGAATCAGTAACAGCAATATATAACCAGTTATGGCCAGATAACTGTGTAGTGGATGGAAATTAATACTACATCTGCAGGGATCGAATACTGGTATTGCCAGCAGATGGTCGAGATCGACCAACATAGTAAGCCAAAGAACTATAACTGCTTTTTTCCATTTTGGCCTGAAAAACCAGAGGGCAATCAACACCGGAAAGCCAAAATGGAAAAAATAATGAATGAAAGACTGAAAATTATCCATGACACGACAAAGATGCTGACAAAGCAAGAAATATTGTATTCGAACTGTAGAAACAGGCAAAAACCTTCCGAATAGATTGTATATCTGCTCATTTTTCCCATCATGTAGAATATTTTTTGGTAGAAATATTTCAACCCTTACTTTTGCCGCGGAGAGATGGCAGAGCGGTCGAATGCGGCGGTCTTGAAAACCGTTGACTGTCAAAGGTCCGGGGGTTCGAATCCCTCTCTCTCCGCTGAAAGGCTTAAGTATTATAAATACTTGAGCTTTTTTTATGCCCTGACCTATGCCCTATTATACATACATATTAAAAAGCCTGTCAGATAATGGGTACTATTATGGTCATACGTCTGATATTGATAACAGACTTCAAACACACAATAGTAAAAAAGTAAGAAGCACAAAGTCTAGGGTTCCATTTATACTTCATTATTTTGAAGTCTTTGATTCAAAATCCGAGGCTTATCGTCAGGAAATATTTTTTAAATCAGCTGAGGGCAAGGTTTATTTAAAGTCAAACAATATTTTATAGTGTCGAATACGGTGGTCTTGCCCGCAGGATCCTTTGGAAAAACCGTTGACTGTCAAAGGTCCGGGGGTTCGAATCCCTCTCTCTCCGCTGAAAGGCTTAAGTATGATAAATACTTAGGCTTTTTTTATGCACTGACCTATGCCCTATTATACATACATATTAAAAAGCTTGTCAGATAATAGGTACTATTATCGTCATACGTCTGATATTGAAAACAGACTTCAAACACAGGTTAGGTTAAGAGGATATTTAATAAAAAAAGAGGCAGACTGATCGAAAAATGGCTTTGAAAAGAAAATGGAAATAAAAATATACCAATTGGTATTATTTTATTAATTTTACCCCATCATGAGTACTACACTATCAAAAGCGGACAGAACAAAACAGTTTATCATTGAAAAAACGGCCTCTATTTTTAACGAAAAAGGGTATGCTGGTACATCAATGCATGATCTTACAAAGGCGACCGGTTTGACAAAGGGAAGTATTTATGGGAATTTTGAAAATAAAGACGAAGTTGCCCTGGCTGTTTTCGATTACAATCACAATAAGGTTACAGAATATATTAAAGCTAAATTGTTACAAACAGAAAATTCAATTGATCGCTTACTGGTGTATCCTGAAGTCTATCGTAACTACTTCAAAATTCCTTTTCTTCAACCAGGCTGTCCAATTCTAAATACGGCAACAGAAGCCGACGATACACACCCCCTATTAAAGGAAAAAGCAGCCAATGCGCTTATGTTCTGGAAGCGGGCGGTAGAAAATCAAATAAAACGGGGTATTGCAAGAGCTGAAATAAAAGCCGATACAAACCCTACTGAAATTACAGTCATCCTGATATCACTGATTGAAGGTGCATTTATGCAGGCGAAGGTAACCGGTAGAACAACAGAATTGAAAATAGCAATGGATTACCTTGAAAAAATAATACGGAACCTAAAAGTTTAATTTTTTTACCCAATAATATACCGATCGGTATATTATAAAACAATACCACAGACATGTATAAGAAAACTTTAGAAAGCAAAATGAAAATTCGCTTTCTTGATTGCGATCCATTTAACCACTTAAACAATTCCAGGTATATTGATTACATCGTTACCGCAAGGGGCGATCAGTTACTGGAGAATTATCACTTCGATATTTATCAACTCGCGCAGAAAAAACAAAGAGCCTGGGTAGCAGCTTATACACAGATATCATATCTAAATCCGGCCTTGCTAATGGAAGAAGTAACCATAGAAACAAGGCTGTTGCAATACACAGATAAAAGCCTGCAACTTGAAGGCATCATGTGGAACAGTGATAAGTCAATTGCGAAGGCTGTTATGTGGACAAAACTCGTTCACTACAACCTTTTAGAGCAGAAAAGTCAAACACATGCCGAAGAATTAATGAACCTCTTTGAACAGGTCGTAAACCCGCTTGAAACAACCATTGATTTTGAAGAAAGAATTAAACAGGTAAAAAATAGAAAATGAGAACAATAATTCTTGCGGCCATCATAATGATGGCCCTGCTCGGGAAAACCCAGACATTCACTTTGAAAAGTACTGAACTGGGTGGTCAGGCACACAGTAAACAGGTATTCAACGGTTTTGGCTGCAAAGGAGAAAATAAATCCCCGCAATTAACATGGGAAAATGCACCTGCAGGAACCAAGAGTTTTGCTGTGACGATTTATGATGAGAATGCACCAACTGGCAGTGGATGGTGGCATTGGCTCATTTTTGACATTGATAAAAATATCCTTCAGCTAAGGCCTGATGCCGGAAATATAAAAACACCAAACGCACCTGACAATAGCGTACAAAGCAAAACTGACTTTGGAACACCCGGCTATAGTGGCCCATGCCCAACACCAGGTAGTGGTTTTCATAAATATACCGTTACGGTATATGCTTTGGATACAGAAAAACTGGGGCTCGATGTAGATGCTAACCCTGCATTGGTGGGGTTCTATTTATCCCAGCATCTGATCCAAAAAGCTTCGTTGGTTTTCTACCACAAACAATAAAACCACAATTGATCCGCATGAAAATTCAGAAATTAAATTGGGCAGGTATTAAGATTGAATGTAATAACAAAACCATTTTGATCGACGCAGTTGAAAATTTTAAACCTTATTTCACTGTATTGGGAAACCCCAAGACCCCACTGGTCTCCTTTTCAGCTACAACAAAAGCTGATTATATTTTATTCACACATCTTCATTTAGACCATTTTGATATTTCTGTGATTGAACAATGTCTGAAGCCTGATGGCAAAATCATTGCTTATAAAAGACTGGAGCAGCATATTGCGAAACTCCATAAACCAGTGATTTATCTTGATTATGGTGAAATTTTCGAAGACAATGGCGTTTTAATCAAATCAGTTTATTCGCTAGACGGTATCGGTGAAGAACAAACAGCCTGGATTATTGAGGGTAATAATACCAAAATATTCCACGGAGGTGACAGTATATGGCACAATCAATTTTGGAAACTCGGAAAAGAAAACCCTGGTATCGACTTTGCTTTTCTTCCCATCAACGGAGCTATCGTAAACTTTCAGGTAATTGGTCTCGAATACAGTACCATACCTGCTTCCATGACACTGGAACAGGCTTTTAATGCTGCTAAATTATTACACGCGAAAGAACTTGTGCCCATTCATTATGGCACATTCTCCACCCCTTACTATCAGCCAAAGGAAGTAGATGGTAAGGATTTTGAAACGTTATCAGAAAAAATAGCTCAGTCTTACCTGATTGCTGAAGACGGAACATTTATCGCAAAAAGACAAGAAGATGAAATTTAACTTAGAAAAAACAATACAGATCATAGAACGCACTCCTGCTGTACTGCATACATTACTGAACGGCGTTTCCGAAGAATGGATTTATAGCAGGGAAGCAGAAAATAAATGGAGTGTTTTTGATGTGGTGGGTCATTTGATCGTATGCGAAAAAACCGACTTTATCCCGCGGGCAGAAATTATTCTTTCAGACACTGAAAACAAAACGCTTAAGCCAATTGACATGAATGCCCATTTTGAATGGGGTAAAGGGAAGAATATAGATCAGCTTCTGCAAGAATTTGAACAGCTCAGAAAGGAGAATATCCAAAAACTTCAAGCACTCCATTTAACAGATCCTGATTTGCAAAAAACTGGTTTTCATCCTGTCATTGGTACACTTACACTACAGGAACTACTAGCCACATGGGCGCCCCATGATCTTGGACATATTTCACAGATAACAAGAATCATGGCCAAACAATATAAAAGCGAAGTAGGGCCATTAATGGCTTTCCTTGGGATACTTAAATAAACATACCATGAAAAAAATCGGATTGGTTGGCGGCACAAGCTGGACCTCTACTGTAGATTACTACAGGTTTTTAAATGAAGAAACCAATAAGGCACTGGGCAGTTTAAATTTTGCTGAGTGTATTATTTACTCGGTAAATTTTGAACATTTCAGGAATTACAATGCAGCACATAATTGGGATGCCACTTTTGACTTATTAGCCAATGCTGCTCTTAAACTGAAAGATGCTGGAGCTGATTTAATCATACTTGGCGCAAATACAGCACATATAGTAGCAGAAAGAATAAGTGATAAAGTGGGCTTGCCACTTATTGACATCAGGGTAGTCACTGCTCAAGCAATTCATGAAAAGAAGCTGAAAAAAGTTGGATTGCTAGGCACTGTTTATACAATGGAATTAGATTTTTATAAACAGAAACTTTCAGAAGAAGGCTTAGAGATTTTAATCCCACAAACAAAGGCTGAAATAGACTTCATTGAAGAAACACTAGTACATGAATTAGGTAAAGGGATTATTCTCCCTCAAACAAAACAAGAATACTTAGCCATCATCAACAGACTTATTGAGCAAGGTGCGGAAGGTATCATTTTAGGCTGTACCGAAATTCCACTCATCATTCACCAGCAAGATGTTTCAGTACCAGTGTTTAACACCACACTTATCCATGCACAAGCCGCAGTAGATTTTGCATTATCAAACAACTAAATAAACCAGCATTCATGAACCTGACTAAATTATTCCGAAAGAAACCACTTGAAGCATACAACGACGACATTAAAACAAGCCAGTTAAAAAGAACACTTGGCAAATGGGAACTTACCGCTATTGGTGTTGGTGCCGTAATCGGCGGCGGAATTTTTGTTTTGACCGGAGTTGCAGCCAACCAGTACGCTGGCCCTGCACTAGCATTGTCATTTGTATTGGCAGGTATAGGTTGTCTACTTGCTGCTTTTTGTTATGCAGAATTTGCAAGCATATTGCCCGTATCGGGTTCAGCTTATGCCTATTCGTATGGTACCATTGGAGAATTTTTTGCATGGTTTATAGGATGGAATCTCATATTGGAATATATGATGGGCGCCACAACGGTAGCTGTTAGCTGGTCAAAATATTTTATAAAATTGTTGAACCTTATCGGTATTAATAACATACCTGCCTGGCTAACAAACGATCCCGTAACAGCCAGAGAAGAGGCTTTAAAGCTGGGTATAGCCCCTCCCTCCTTTTCTATTAATCTTCCTGCTGCACTCATTGTTTGGGTGGTTACTTACATACTTATTCGTGGCATAAAAGAATCTGCAAAAGCCAATAATATCATTGTTGCAATAAAAGTTGCCGCAGTGCTGTTTGTTATAGTAGCAGGCGTAGCATATATAAACCCAGCCAACTGGCAACCGTTTATACCCGCTGAAACTATTGATGATGCAGGCCTCAGCCATTTTGGGATCTCTGGTGTAATAACTGCAGCAGGAATCGTTTTCTTCGCTTTTATTGGCTTTGATGCAGTTTCAACACAGTCTCAGGAAGCGGTAAACCCAACCAAGGATATTCCATTTGCTATTATTGCTTCATTGATTATCTGCACAACACTCTACATACTCGTTTCGCTCACCTTAACAGGTATGGCAAAATATACAGACCTTGATCTTGGCGCCCCGGTAGCATCTGCATTCAGCGCAGTCGGACTTAAATGGGCATCGTTATTAATCACTATTGCTGCTGTCATTGGGTTGATTTCCGTGATGCTTGTTATGCTTCTTTCACAAACCAGAATATTTCTAAACATGGCTAAAGATGGTTTGTTGCCTGCAAAGGTATTCGGGGCTATTCACCCACGCTTTAAAACTCCGTGGAAAAGTACCATTCTCCTGGGTCTTATTTCCTCCGTCGTAGCAGCATTCACACCGATTGAAAAAGCCACTAAAATGACAAGTATCGGCACCCTGTTCGCCTTTGCTATGATTTGCATTGCAGTTTTAATACTCAGAATGAAGCAACCAAATCTCCACAGACCTTTCAAAGTGAAAAACCTCCCTGTGGTAGCCAGCCTTGGTTTTGTATTCAATCTGCTGCTCATGTTCAGCCTTGACCAATCAACATGGCTAAGATTACTTGTGTGGAGTCTTATCGGCATCAGCATTTACTTCCTCTATAGTGCCAAAAACAGCAAACTGAACAAAATTGCATAAATAAATTTTTATGAGTTATAAAATCACAAATGCCACTATTGATGATCTGCCAGTTATCTATCATCTTTTCGAGGAAGCCATCCGCTTTCAGAAAGCTAACAACTATATTGGATGGAACAGCTACGATAAAGAATTTATACAAGCTGATATTCAAAACAGGCTTTTATTTAAGATTGTTAATGAGTATGAAATAGTCTGTATTTTTAGTATTTGTTTTACCGATGAATTAATATGGCGTGAAAAAGAAAACGGTGATGCAATCTATCTCCACAGAGTAGTATTAAACAGAAAATTCACCGGCGAACAATTGTTTAAGAAAGTACTTGACTGGACAATACAATTCGCCAAAAACAAGGGTCTCCATTATGTGCGAATGGATACCTGGGCTGAAAATGAAAAAATCATTACCTATTATAAAAGTTATGGTTTTTCGTTCATTGAGCAGTATACAACTTCCGGAACTGAAGACTTGCCGGTACAACACAGAAATCTGCATGTATCCTTATTGGAAAAACCAATTACCTGAAATACGTACAATATGATAGTAGAAACACTAAAAACATTATTTGTAAGGGATTTAAACAGATTATACAATGAGATACAATTGTATAAAAATGAAGCGGCCATCTGGAAAACTGAAAAGCATATTGCAAATTCAGCAGGGAACCTTTGCCTTCATCTCATTGGAAATCTGAATACCTATATTGGAAAAGAAATCGGCCAAACCGGTTATATGAGGAACAGAGAGAACGAATTTTCTTTAAAAGATATCCCAAGAGCACAACTGCTGGACCAGGTCAATAAGACCATAAAAATGGTAAGCGACTCACTTGATAAAATTATTGACACCGAACTGGAAAATGAATATCCCATTCTAGTATTCGATGAGAAAACATCCACTGGTTTTTTACTGGTACACCTTACTACACATTTAACATATCATCTGGGTCAAATTAATTACCACAGACGCCTGATTGATAGATAATACAAGAAAAAGATGAACTTCAACTTTACCACAGATATTGTTCTCGAAAACGAGAGTCTGCTTTTACAACCTTTATCAGTAGCTGACTGCAGTAACCTGTTGACTGTTGCTACTGTTGATAAAACCTTACTTCAATTTTCTCCCAGGCAGGTATATACAAAGGAACTACTGGCTACATATATCGAAACAGCCATCGAATTGCGAAATAACCAAACAAGGTATTCTTTCAGCATCTTTTCAAAAAAAGACAATTGTTATGCTGGCAGCACTGCCTTTTTAAATATTTCGAATGCAGATGACCGGCTTGAAATTGGCGCAACTTGGATAGGTAAATCATTTCATAGGACTGGCTTAAACAAGCAGTGTAAATATCTTTTATTACAGTATGCATTTGACACACTTAACGCCAACAGGGTGGAATTTAAAACCGACGAAAGAAATATGCAATCCAGAAAGGCCATCGAAAAAATTGGTGGAAAATTTGAGGGTATACTTCGCGAGCATATGGTTATGCCTGACGGATTTAGAAGAAATACATTTTGCTACAGCATCCTGAAAATTGAATGGGATGATATAAAAAATAATTTTATTTAATTACTCAAACTATGGAAACTTATAATCCTGTACTGAGTCATATCATAAAAACGATACACTATCGATTCAGTAAGGCTACAGCTGGCTCAAAAGATGATTTCGGGACATTTAAGCTGAATGAGCATACCAGATCTCCCAATGAAATAGTACATCATATGCTCGACCTTGCAACCAAAACAAAAAGCATGGTGCAAAGCGGTGAATTCACCGTTTCCTCCTATCAGCAACTTGACTTCACCAATGAAACAAAACGTTTTATGATTGAATTGGAGGGATTGCAATTGGCTATTAGTTCAATACAAATCGATATACAGCTAAGTAAAAAATTATTACAGGGGCCCATTTCAGATATGCTGACGCACATTGGACAAATAGCTATGCTAAACGGCTTGCATGGCAATAAGATTAAAAAAGAAAACTATTTCCATGCAGAAATAAACTAATCCGATTATGAAAGAAAAGAATACGACAATTTATGTTATTGGTGCAGGTGCCATCGGAAAGGCATTAGCGGTATTCCTCAAACAAACTGGAAAAGATGTTGTTTTGCTTCGCGGTCATATCACTGATCAACCCGAACACGTTGAAAATATTGAAGTTGAATTAAAAAGTGGCGAAATTTTAAAAACGGATATTCTTGTAAGTAGTTTGATTAACTATCCCATTTTGAATGGCGTCATTGTTATAACGACTAAATCATATGGCAACCAGCAGATTGCAGAATGCCTGATGGGCAAAACAGGTAACTCACCCATTGTTGTTTTGCAAAACGGATTACATGTAGAAAAGTCTTTCATCAATCATTCCTTTCAGGAAATTTACAGATGCGTTCTTTTTGCTTCATCGCAGTATACAGAAAACAATAAACTGCGGTTTAAACCAGCTTCGGTTTCTCCTATTGGCCGTATCAAAGGCAATGCGAAAAATCTGGCTTTTATTATTGAAAGTTTAGATAACCCCTATTTGGTTTTTAAAGCAGAAGAAAATATTCAGCCAGTCATTTGGACAAAGACCATCATCAATAGTGTATTTAATTCAATATGCCCCTTGTTGGAAATTGACAACGGCATTTTTTTTCGAAACGAAAATGCATTGAATTTAGCCAAAAGAATCATAGGTGAATGTATTGCTGTTGCTGCAACAGAAGGTATTTTGTTAAACACTGAAATGGTAATGGAACGTTTGCTACTCATCAGCAAAACTTCAGACGGTCAGCTCATTTCCACCTATCAGGATATCATTAACAAAAGAAAAACTGAAATCGATACATTCAATATGACAATTGCCCGGATTGCTGATCAGTACAATGAGAGTGAGTTATCGAAAGAAACCAGGCTTTTAGGTGAGCTGGTACAAATCAAATCAGCAATAACCATGCTGCCATAAACAAGTAAGTTCTGGAAACAGTTTTCCCAGTCGCAGATAATAAAATTTGGCAGTCTATTCTTTTATAACGCAAACAGAAGCAGATAACAGCCCTAAAAACATTTCTCATACATTTGTTTACAGGCAGTTATCTATACCCCAAAGGGTCAATCTGGGATATTGCCTGATAGTTTTGCCCCGTCCATTCATCCATAAACTACTATTGATCATTTAAAACAATATGTTATTTCCCTATTTTTATGAAAATCTAACAATCATGACCCGTAAACTTTTTCTATTCGCCACCGCATTTATGAGCCTTTCGCTCCTGTTCTCTTTTTCTTATAAAGCCGCAAATTTTTCAGGCATCTGGAACCTGGATGAAAGTGCAAGTGAACTCGGACAATTCGGCGCTAGGGCTGCTTCCTCAAAAATTGTCATTGAACAATCGGCCGAAGCCTTTAAAATGATCCGTTCAAACACAGGTTTTGATGGTAGCGCTGCAGATGTTACCGAAAATTATACCGTGGGTAAAGACACTGAGAACACCGGTCTGATGAACAGTAAAAAAACCGGAAAACTCTCTTGGGATGGTGAACAAAGTTTTAAAGTGGAATTCACCCTCTCTATGGAATTCGGCGGACAGAGTTTCGAAATGAAGGGTAATGAAAAATGGGAAATCAGTGCAGATGGAAAAACAATGAGCCTCAAAACCAATCTCACAACACCTCAGGGTGATTTTGAAACAAAAGCGGTTTACAAAAAGGGATAACTATGAAGTGAGTAGTCAGTAGTGAGTAGTGAGGCTGGAGTATTATACTCATTACTGACCACTCACTACTCACTATTTCGATGCTTGCTCCGTAAGTTTTTCCACTACCACGAGATCAACGAGATCAACATTCATAGGCAGAATGCCAATTTGCACAATGGCTCTCTTTCCTCTGATTTCCTTTACCTCCCCTACCTGGTAATTCTTTTTCAGTTTTACCAATGAGCCCACTTCGATATGCTGGTTGAGTTCCTTGTATTTCTGATCTACTTTTTTGGCAAGCTTATTCACTACAATCGCCTCTTTCTGTTTGAACAGGAGGTTTTGCAGGTTCTTGATAACATCCTGTTTGTTCTCTGTCTTTTTCCAGTCTAACACTACCTGCTTTAATTTTCGTTCCATGTCTTTCAGGTATACGAGTCTTTCTTCGGTAATTTTATTCTGGTTTTTGAGCAATTCTACCTGCTGACGATGTTTTTCCTTATCCATCACCGTTTCCATCTCTTTTTTCAAACGGTCATTTTCACGAAGGAGTTTATGCAACTGTTTTTTCTCCTGTTCCAGTTGTTGCAGATCCTGCTCAGTACGGTTCAATAACCGATCCAGTTTGAAATGATCTTCATCTACCAGTTTTCTGGCACGGTTAATCAGGTGTTGTGGTAATCCAATTCTTTCTGCAATGGCAAATGTGTAGGAGCTACCGGGCTTACCAACAATAAGTTTGTACATGGGCTGCAGGTTTACCTCATCAAACTGCATGGCGCCGTTGATGATGCCCTGTGTACGGTTGGCCATCACTTTAAGATTCAGGTAATGCGTGGTAACCACCCCAAATGAATGACGTCTTGCGAGCTCTTCCATGATTACTTCCGCAAAAGCGCCACCCAGGTTCGGATCACTGCCACTGCCGAGTTCATCAATAAAGAACATGGTTTTACCATTGGCCGATTCAATAAAATATTTCATGTGTAGCAAATGGCTGCTATAGGTACTTAACTCAAATTCGAGGTTCTGTGTATCACCAATATGAATAAACAACTGTTTAAAAATTCCCATCTGGGAATCGGGACTAACAGGTACCAATAAACCACTTTGCAGCAATAGCTGGTTCAGGCCAATAGTTTTCATGGTCACCGTTTTACCACCGGCATTCGGGCCGCTGATCACCAGTATCCTGTTTTTGTCGTCAAGGGTAAGCGTTACCGGAATGGTGGTCTTACCTGCCGTTTTATTATACAGATACAATAAAGGGTGATAGGCATTGATGAGGTGAATATGTGCTTTATCGGATAATTCAGGCAATTGCCCGTTCATGTCAATAGCCAGTTTTGCTTTGGCCCTGATAAAATCAAACTCACCAGCAATCGAAAGGTATTGCTCCAATAAAGATGCATAAACGGATATACGCGCCGTGAGTTGACGTAAAATGCGCTGTACTTCTTTGGCTTCCTCATTCTCCAGCGTAAATACCTGGTTATTGAGATCGATGGTTTCTTCGGGTTCTATAAAAGCGGTTTTACGGCTGTCGCTTTCGCCATGTAAAATACCTTTTACCTGACGCTTGTGTTCTGAAAAAACAGCTACTAACCTTCTGCCATTGCTGAAGCTTTCATCAATATCTGCTGTATAGCCGGCTTTGGCGAGTTTGCTGATGACTTTTTCAAACATGCGTCTGAGTTCACTCCGTTTGCGGAATAAACTCATCCTGATCTTTTGCAGGTCGGCCGATGCATTGTCTTTTACATTTCCCTGTTCATCGATCACTTCATCAATCATTTCAATGATGGCCTTTTCATAATAACTTCCTTCTACCACTTTGGACATGGCAGGAAAAGCGAGCCGGCGTTCCTGGTCGAACCAGCGGAAAATATTGGCTGTGTTTTCTGCCAGTTTTCTGATATGCAACCACTGCTCTCCTGTAATCAATGCCCCCTGTATACCGAGTAACTTAATTTCTTTGTGAAGGGGTTGTGTAAAATCGTTGGGGAAATATTGCGCCTGTTGCAAGATCGATTTGAACTCAAAACTCTGTTTGAGTTCCAGTTCAATGTATTCTTTTCTGGTATGTATGCGTAATTGTTCTGCCTTCTGCTTGGCATAAAGGGTTTTACAATGCCCTTCAAGTAAAGCACGTACTTTATCGAATTCAAGTTGTGTAAGGGCCGTATCTGGGTACAAACGCATAAGCCGCAAAGGTAAGGGAGAGAATCTTTGTTCGAAGTGCCTCTTGGGGGAATGTTTGGTCTTTGATTTTTGATTTGGTCTTCTCCCTAAAATCAAAGATCACAAAATCAAAGATTAACAACTCTTTTGTAAGTACAGAACCTTACAACAGTCTAAACTGTTATAGTATCAATTACGTAATTTTATATAAACAGGGAAATATGCGAATCGTCATGAGTTTACTGGTACTGGGCATGAGCCTTGTATCCTGTGCACAGCAACCCACAACAAAATCAAAGAAAATGGATAAAAAGATCAATTATGCAGGCATTCAGACCGATACCGCCACTTTAGGAGAAGGTTGTTTCTGGTGTACGGAAGCTTTTTTTCAGCGCCTGGATGGTGTACTGGAAGTCATCAGTGGTTATGGAGGAGGTTTTGTGGAAAATCCGACTTATGAACAGGTTTGTGATAAAAATACAGGACATGTGGAACTGGCCAGGATTGTATTTGATCCAAAGAAGATCAGTTATGATGAATTACTGGAAGTATTCTGGAAAACACATGACCCTACTACGCCAAACCAGCAGGGTAATGATATTGGCCCACAATATCGCAGTGTAGTATATTATCACAATGATGTTCAAAAGGAAAAAGCAGAAAAATATAAGGCTCTGCTCGAAAAAAGCGGGGCATGGGATGCTCCCATTGTAACAACTGTTGAACCTTTCAAAAACTTTTATCCGGCAGAGAACTACCACCAGAATTATTATAATGACAATCCCAACCAGGGTTATTGCCGATTTGTGATCAGACCTAAGCTGGAAAAATTCGAGAAAGTATTTAAGGATAAATTGAAGCAGAAGGGATGATTTCGTGAATGCTGAGTAATAAGCCATTAGCTAATAGCTAATGGCTTATTACTTCTACCCCTCATCTCAATCTTACCCTACGTAGTTCCAGCAGGTTTAAAGCATTCGCCCTAAAGCCACTGATATTGGGTTGTACAAAATGAATGGCCATATCGTACCAGATGGGAATAACAGGTGCGTCGTTAATGACAAGCTGATCCATTTTCCGGTAAAGATCGAAACGCAACGAATCATTTGTTTCCAGGAGCGCCTGTTCATACAGTTGATCAAAATCCGGATTTTTATACCTTGTATAATTAGGTGGCGCCGGATTTTTACTGTAAAACATGGCCATATAATTTTCAGCATCCGGATAATCTGCTATCCAGCTTCCCCTGAAAAACAAAGCCTGCGATTTGGCAGTTTGTTCTAGTAATAAACTTTTCTGTATTACTTCCACCTGAACGGGTATGCCTACTTCTTCCATCTGCTTGGCCACAAAGCTGGCAATATCTGCATAGATGGGAATGGTCAGTAGTTTAATGCCCGGAATAGCTTTACGGTCACCAAACCCTGCCTGCTGAAGCAATTGTCTTGACTTTACCGGATCATACCTGTATCCCTTTACCCATTCAACATTTTTCGAAGGAAGACCACCGGGTACAAAACCTGCTTCTGCCGGAATACCAATCGAATTACGCATATACATCATCAACTGTGGACGATTAATGGCATAATTCATTGCCTGCCGCACCAGTTTTAATTTTGTTGGTGATGTTTGTACCAAAGGATTTTTTTCGTCTACCAGTATCCCGAAATATTCTGTGTTGAGATAAGGGGTTTTATTGAGCTGCAGCTTCCCCTCCCATTCTTGCCGGAGTGTTCCTTTTTTGGTTAACAATTCGTCTTTAAAAGAAGGATCTATATCATTAACAAAACTCAGTTTACCCTGTCGAAACTGTAAGAATTCAGTGGCTTTGTTATCAAAAAAACTTACCTGAATAGCATCCAGATAGGGTAATCGCTTACCGGACTCATCCTTCTCCCAGTATTGTTCATTTTTATGCATGACCAATGCTTCACCTTCATCCCATGAAACAAATGTAAAAGGTCCGGTACCGCATGGATTGCGCCGGAAATCTTTCCCATATTTTTCTACCGCTTCTCTTGGTACAATGCTGCAATACTGCATACTGAGGATACCCATGATGGGATGAAATGGCCGGAGTAGCTTTAACTGAAAGGTAGAATCATTAAGCGCAGTGAAAGGTTGCAGGCTGTCTACCCTGTTGTTAAATATCCATGCCCCACTGCTCGCCGTAGTTTTATCGATGATTCGGTTAAGACTGAACACAACATCATCCGCCCGCATTTTTCGCCCTTTGCCACCTGGAAATATTTCATTGTGGTGAAAATAAACATCGGTGCGGAGATGAAAGGTATAAGTGGTTCTTGCGGCATCAATATCCCAGCTTTTGGCCAGGGAGGGCACAATATTGAGGTTACTGTCTATTTCCACCAGTGTATTGTATACCTGGTGAATGGCCCACATGATGGATTGGTTTTTGGCGAACGCAGGGTCGAGGGTGGCTATGCCGGTGGACTCATTGTAATAAAAAACGGTTTTATCTGATGCTGCTTTCTTACCACATCCCACAATACAAAAAGTGGAGCAGCATGCCAGTAAGCAAAACAGGATTGATTTATTTTTTATAATTTTCAATTCTTTCATCCTGCCCCGAATATCCTATTTTTAGCCGATGAATACAAAGCGGTATTTCAGGTATTAAAGAAATGCTTTTTGTATGGTGGCTTAAAACCAACACCAATTAAACCATTAACCGGGCATGGGAAGTATCAGGAAGCAAACCATTATCTCAAGTGTGCTGATTTATATCGGCTTCCTTATTGGCTTTGTGAACCAGTATTTTTATACGCGTAACGGATCGTTCACACCCGGGGAATTTGGGCTCACCCGTATCTTTTTCGATTTTGCACAAAACATGACAGCTTTTGGAGCCATGGGCGTCATTCCTGTTATCTATAAGTTCTACCCTTATTACAAAGACAACCTCGAATTTAAAAAAATCGACCTGATGAGCTGGGCAATGGTTGCTTCATTCATCGGCTTCTTAGTTGTGCTGATCAGCAGTTTTGCGCTGCAACCCTTTTTTATTGATAAATATGAGCTGCGATCACCGCTTATTGTCCAGTATTATTTCTGGATGTTCCCGTTTGCGATCGGACTTTTATTCTTTTCTGTCATCGAAGGTTTTAGCTGGGCACTACAATTATCCATCGTCTCTAATTTTCTGAAGGAAACCATTCTGCGGATATTGACGAGCATTCTGATTGGGTTGTTTTATTTCAAGTTGATCAGTTTCGAAACCTTCATCCATCTTTTTGCCTTTCAGTATCTGGCTATCTTTTTGTTTTTACTGGTGTATATGATACGCTCGGGTAACCTTCCCTTTGCGTTTACCATCAGCCGTGTAACCAGAAAATTCTGGAAGAAAATATTATCGATGCAGGCTTTACTATATGGTGGTACAATCATCGCCTCTATTGCGGCCACCATTGATAGCTTTATCATTGCTAAATTTCAGGGGCTGACGGCTGTAGGTATTTTTGTATTCGCACAGTTCGGAGCCAATGTACTGCAGGTGCCGCAAAGAAGTATACAGGCTGTTTCCTCCAGCTTTTTATCGAGGGCATGGAAGGATAAAAACTATGCAGAAATAAACCGTATTTATTCCCGCTCCTGTATTAACCTTTTATTGATGGCCCTATTTCTGTTCGGTAATATCTGGCTTAATGTAAGAGAAGGCATAGCTGTACTTAATATACAAGCAGATTATCTGGATGGCATGACCGTTTTATTCATACTTAGTATGGTACGTATCATTGATGCCGGCACGGGATTGAACGCCATGGTCATCAATACATCTACCTTATGGCGCTTTGATTTCATCAGCGGTGTTGTACTCATCGGGCTTCGATTACCATTAACCTATTACCTCATAAAAAATTATGGCATACTAGGCTCAGCCATTGCAGAATTGATTGCTTATGGTACGTACAATTTTATCAGGTATGAGTTCCTGCGGCGAAAGTTTAATATGCAGCCATTTAACATGAAAACTGTGTATGCCATTTTACTGGGACTTTCAGCCTATGCTATCTGTTACTTTGCATTCGGCCAATTTACCGGCTGGACTTCCATCATACTCAATGGAAGCGTTTTCTCGCTCATTATGATCAGTGGAGTCTTCTACCTCAAACTAACACCAGATGCCATGCAGTTGTATGAAGTGGTGAGAAATAAATGGAAGAGAAATGTCTGATGTCAGATGTATGATGTCAGATTTGGGTATTCTTTTCTTTAATAAATCCGACATCTGAGATCAGACATCATAAAATAATATACTCTCCTTTTTTATTCACCGAAATCAGAGGAAGTTTTTTGTTTTCCTCGAAGAAATCGTACACTTCTTTCAAACGGGTGGAGAATTTCTGGTAATCGCTGTCTTCTTTGCTGTTGCGTGACAGATATTCCTGGCTGCGGTTATTGCTGAAACGAACGGGGTAAATATGTACGGGAATAAAATCCTGTCCCTGGTTACGTGCATGTGATGCCAGTACATACAATTCCTCGATCTGGTCGTTCTGAATGGGTATACAACCTACGGTAACGCAACTTCCGTGAATAAAAATATCACTACCGGGTTTGATAGAATCACTCAACAAACGATCAGATGCATTGGGATAATTGAGCCCCAATGACAGATGATACGTGCTTTTGGGATTGAATTCATTGATATAATAAAAACCTTCCGGCACCTGGTAATCACCCTCAATACGTTTGGGTCCAAGCGTACCCGACAAAGCACATATCTTATAGGTTTTGAACAGTTTATAAGGTTCTGCTGAAGTATTTCTTACCCATACTTCCAATTGGCTATCGTACTTGAAACTACGCAGGTACATGTCTTTTGCAGGCCACTGAAGTTTGGCTGAGGCAAACTGTTTTTTTAATGTGTCTTCTTTAGAACGAATGGCCCCAGCTACACGTGGAAATACCCGCTGATTTTCAATAAAACCAGTCTGGGCCATGAGTTGAGTAGATAGTAAACCGATCACAACAAATAACAGGGAGCGCTTCATAGTTGCAAAATAACAAAACGATCAATATGGAAGATTCAATTTCCTGTTAAAGAAACGAGGACAGTCAACGAATATTGTGGGAGATTGAACACAGATCATCATGATTTTTATGATATGTCATGATGATCTGTATCAGTTATTAGAGATTCCCGCGACTTTCCTGTTCGCGTTCTATGGCTTCAAAAAGGGCTTTAAAATTGCCTTTACCAAAGCTTTTGGCGCCTTTGCGCTGTATGATTTCAAAGAAAAGTGTAGGTCTGTCTTCTACCGGCTTGGTAAAAATCTGTAACAAATATCCTTCATCATCTCTGTCGACCAGGATACCCAATTCACGCAATGGATTCAAATCTTCATCAATATGTCCTACCCTGTCCAGCAGGTCATCATAATATGTAGTAGGCACTTTCAGGAACTCTACACCCCTGTTTTGCAGGGCGGTTACTGTTTGTACGATATCACTGGTCGCCAGTGCTACGTGCTGACAACCTTCCCCATTATAAAAATCGAGGTATTCTTCTACCTGTGATTTCTTCTTTCCTTCAGCGGGTTCATTGATGGGGAATTTTACAAAACCGTTGCCATTACTCATTACTTTACTCATCAGCGCAGAGTATTCGGTAGAAATATCATTATCATCGAAAGTGAGGATATTTTTAAAGCCCATCACATCCTCATAAAATTTCACCCATGGATTCATCTGGTTCCAGCCTACATTACCTACACAATGGTCTACATACAATAAACCGGTGTCTGTTGGATTATAATGACTTTCCCATTTTCTGAAACCGGGTAAAAATGTACCGGCATAATTTTTTCTTTCTATAAAAAGATGAACGGTATCGCCATAGGTATGTATGCCACTCATGACTACTTCACCATGTTCATCGGTCATCTTTTGTGGTTCCATATAACTTTTACCGCCCCTCAAAGTAGTCTGCTTCCAGGCATCGGTAGCATCTTCTACTTTTAGTGCCAGTACTTTTACACCATCGCCGTGTTTATACACATGGTCAGCAATGGCATTATCGGTGCGTAATGCAGTAGTAAATACAAAAGTGAGTTTATGCTGTCTTACTGCATAGCTGGCCCTGTCTTTTATACCCGTTTCTGGTCCTGCATATGCGAGACTCTGAAAGCCAAATGCTGTTTTATAAAAATGGGCGGCCTGTTTGGCATTACCCACATAAAATTCTACATAATCTGTTCCCTGCAAAGGAAGAAAATCGTTTGTTGAGTTCGATGATACCACAGTATTGGTAATCGTTTCCATACAATATGTTTAAAAGGATAATAGAAGAAAATAAGACAAGGTGATCGTTATCAACAACCAGTCGTATCCATGGCAAGGGCTTCCATCAGCAGGCAATAGCAAAAACGCTTGTCGCCAAATATTTTATGAGGATAATCAGGAAGCATGTAACAAAATTAAGGGATTATCACTCCTGTTAGGTCATCCACAAAAAAACACTTCCATATTCCTTATTCTGCCGTTCCTTATTTCTCTGTTCCCAACGTATCTTCGCACTATGAAAGCAGGAATCCTCGGAGGCGGCCAGTTAGGCCGTATGTTATTACAGGCGGCCGCCAATTATACGGTTGAAACATATGTACTCGAAAATGATCCGCAATGCCCTGCCGCACATCTATGCCATCATTTTGTACAGGGTAATATCAATGATTTCGACACCGTTTACCAGTTTGGAAAAGGCCTGGATGTATTGACCATTGAAATTGAAGCAGTGAATGTAGATGCGCTTGAAAAACTGGAAGCAGAAGGTGTAAAAGTGTTTCCTAAACCATCTGCCATCCGCACCATCAAAAACAAAATATTACAGAAACAATTTTACCAGGATAATGATATCCCCTCTTCGGCTTTTGTTATCACACAATCATTAGCAGAATTACAGCAACACAGTGCACTGCTGCCGGCCGTTCATAAAATCGGACAAGGTGGTTATGATGGAAAAGGTGTTCAGGTTATCCTCGACGAAAAAGACTTCAGTAAAGGATTTGATGCTCCGGCGGTACTTGAAAAAATGGTTCCGATTGTAAAAGAAATCGCCATGATCGTGGCCATGAATGAAAAAGGAGAAACCACGCTCTATCCGCCAGCCGAAATGGTATTTGATCCTGTACTGAACTTACTAGATTACCAGGTAAGTCCGGCCCAACTTCCTGAACAGGTACTCTGGAAAGCTGAAGCCATTGCCTTACGTGTGGTAAAAGCATTGAAAAGTCCTGGACTGTTTGCTGTTGAATTGTTTGTTGATAAAAACGAAGAAGTACTGGTTAATGAAACAGCACCAAGGGTACATAACAGCGGACACCATACCATTGAAGCCAATTATTCAAGTCAGTACGATATGCTTTGGCGCATTATGCTCGGTTACCCATTGGGTAATCCGGATGCCATTCTCCCATCTGCCATTGTAAACCTGTTGGGTGCAGAAGGATATACAGGTAATGCCGTTTATGAAAACCTCGAAGAAGTATTAAAAATTGACAATGTATTTGTGCACCTCTATGGCAAGCTACAAACCAAACCCGGTCGTAAAATGGGCCATGTAACCATCATGCATAAAGACTACCAGGACCTTACACATAAAGCCAATAAAATTAAGCATCTCTTAAAGATAAAAGCAGAATAAGAGATGTAGGGTGTCAGATGTCAGATGGCAGATGTCTGATTTGTTTTTTATATCCGACATCTGCCATCTGACATCCTACATTCTCCTATCCTTTCTTTACATTCAATGGTTTCAGAAAGCCAATGCCGATCAGGCTTTTGGTCTGAAGGCCCGGTGATGTTTTATTGGGGCCGAAGAGGCGTACATCATCATCATAAATAAGATCAAGACTATAGGTTGCGGAGAAAAATTTATTGATCTTGAAAGAAAAAAGATTGGTCATAAAGAAGTCGATATTCTGCGCCCTGTTATTGTAATTGGAGAACATATCGAGCCTCCCTTTATAGGTTACGTTTTTTGCAATCGCATTATTATAGTTCACGGTAGCAAAAGTACCAATCTCGTTAATCGAAGTCTTACCCGCAGGAACCCCATATTTACCCTGCCCCGACAATGTATTGTTCGCCACCACTGTCCATCTCGATGTTAAGGGCGAAACGAATACAGAGAGTTTATCATTGGGTTTGTAGTCAAAACCCACGGAAAGAATAATATATGCCGGTGATAAAAAGGAAGACGAAAAAGAAGGAACACCACCCGAAAAAGTATAACCATCAAACCACTGTGAACGAAAGTTGAACAGGCTTGATAAGAATATTTTTCCTGTGCTGTCCATTTTATAACCATACTTACTCAGGAAATCAAAACGGTCATCATTCTTACGGCCGCCAAGACTGGTGGTTTGAACGTAACCCAGGTTCATATCGAAATTGTTATCCCAGTTATGGCGGTCTTTTTTGAAGAAATAGAAAAAATTGAAATAGGAACTCACGGCCAGTGAAAAATTATCACCCCCTGCAGCCCAGTTACTTAGAGAACCCTGCGAAAGGTTAGCACTTAATAAACCCCCTCTTTTCCAGGTCCATTTACTGGTATCTGCTTCTTTTTTGATGGTACGGGAGGTTTCGCTTCTGAGCTTGTTCACCACAATATCCTGGGAGAAAGCTGCGGAATTCAATAAAAGGAAAAGCAGCCAGTAGAACCATTTCTTCATGTGTAGGGGGCATTTTCGCTGCAAAACTAATTGATTAACAGAATTTTCAAGCCTTAAAGCCTGTCAAACTGACACAAAAACCAGACAATTTTGTTAATTTTGCAAGCTACAAATTCTATTGTTCATGGATGTAATGGCTATTGGAGACAAAGTACATGATGAGGCACGTCAGGGTGAAGCGTTTAGCCCGTTTGAAAACGACCCCAACCGGTATTCAAAACATTTCTATATCGAGAGCTATGGCTGTGCTATGAATTTTGCCGATAGTGAAGTCATCGCATCCATATTAAATAATGCAGGATTTGGTGCCACCCGCAACCTGGAAGAAGCCAGTTTGATTTTGTTGAATACCTGTTCCATCCGTGAAAAAGCAGAACAAACAGTTCGCAAAAGACTGACCGAGTTCCGGAAAATAAAAGAAAGAACACCCGGTCTGCTCATCGGCATGCTGGGTTGTATGGCCGAGCGTTTGAAAGCGCAGTTACTGGAAGAAGAGAAACTGGTGGATATTGTGGTAGGTCCGGATGCGTATAGAAGTTTGCCTTCCCTGATTGAAGAAGCAGGATCAGGACAAAAAGCAGTGAATGTTTTACTGAGCCGTGATGAAACTTATGGAGATATTGCTCCTATCCGTATCGACAGTAATGGCATCAGCGCATTCGTATCCATTATGCGTGGCTGTAACAATATGTGCAGTTTTTGTGTGGTACCTTTTACAAGGGGGCGTGAAAGAAGCCGCGATGCCAACTCTATTTTACGTGAAGTAACCGACCTGGTAGAGAAAGGATATAAAGAAGTAACCTTACTGGGACAGAATGTAGATAGTTATTATTGGATAGATGAGCAGAAAGATGAGACCGTTACTTTTGCCGCACTCCTCGAAAAAGTAGCACTGGTGAATCCCGATCTGCGCGTACGTTTCAGCACATCACACCCAAAAGATATTACAGATGAAGTGTTGCATACCATAGCCAGACACGAAAATATCTGCAAATACATTCACTTACCCGTTCAAAGTGGAAGTACACGTATGCTGCAATTGATGAACCGAACATATACCCGTGAATGGTATATGTCGAAAGTAGACCGTATCCGTGAAGTTTTACCCGGATGTGGTATCAGTTCCGATATTATTACCGGCTTCTGTACCGAAACGGAAGAAGATCACCAGGATACACTCGATATCATGCGATACAGTGGTTACGACATGAGTTATATGTATTTCTACAGCGAAAGACCAGGCACACTGGCCGCCAGAAGATACACCGATGATATTCCGGAAGAAGTAAAGAAAAGAAGACTACAGGAAGTGGTAGACCTTCAGGGGATATTATCTACTCAAAGCAATCAAAACGATTTGGGTAAAACATTTAAAGTTCTGGTAGAAGGCAATAGCAGAAAAAACGAGGGCGAATGGATGGGCAGAACCAGTCAGAATAAAGTATTGGTTTTCCCCAAGCTCAAAATGGATGAACAATTGAAAGGAACTTATGTGATGGTAAAAGTGACCGACTATACCAGAACAACATTGCTGGGAGTGAGAAAATAAGAAATAAGGAATAAGGAATCAGAAAGGGTAAGAGACAAGGAACAAAAATCAAATCAGACATCTGACATCAGATATCTGACATCAAAAAATCCATATGGATCTTCAAAGTATAAAAAACAGGTTTGGCATCATCGGTAATTCACCGTCGCTGAATCATGCACTGAATACAGCGGTACAGGTGGCTGCAACTGATCTGACTGTTTTAATAGTAGGTGAAAGTGGTGTAGGTAAGGAAGTATTTTCTCAGATCATTCATGCTTTATCAGCACGCAAACACAACCCATTTATTGCAGTCAACTGCGGCGCCATTCCGGAGGGTACCATCGATTCAGAATTGTTTGGTCACGAAAAAGGTGCATTTACCGGTGCCGTAGACAGCAGGAAAGGTTATTTTGAAACTGTGAGTGGCGGTACCATTTTCCTCGATGAAATTGGAGAAATGCCATTGGGTACACAGGCACGCCTGCTACGGGTGCTCGAAACAGGTGAATTTATACGTGTAGGTTCATCTAAAGTACAGAAAACAGATGTACGTGTTATTGCCGCCACCAATCGCGAATTACTGGAGTTTACACAGAAAGGACGTTTCAGGGAAGATCTGTATTACCGTTTAAGTACCGTACCCATCCGTGTTCCTTCTTTACGTGACCGGAAAGAGGATATTCTGCTTCTGTTCCGCAAGTTTGTGGTTGATTTTGCAGAACGGTATAAAACAACACCCGTTCAACTGGAAGACGACGCAAAATCCTTGTTAATTAACCATCCATGGCAGGGTAACGTGCGTGAATTAAAGAATATTGCAGAACAGATCTCTGTGTTGAGTCCAACCAACCAGATATCGGCAACCACCCTCAGCCAGTTTCTGCCCGACCAGTCAAAGTACTCACGTATGCCTGTGCTGGCCGGACATGCAGCCAATGGCTCGGGAGAGTTTGCCAATGAAAGAGAAATCCTGTACAAACTTTTCTTCGACATGAAGAAAGATGTAACAGAACTGAAAAAAATGTTCCTGGAAATCTTACAAAACCCATCCCTTGCAGGATCGGCGGCTAATTTTACCAGGGATTCATTGTTACAGGATTTTCAGGGTAATGGTGAGCTGCAACCCGTTGTTAGTACACAGGTATCGTCAGCACACCAGATCATGCCTGCCAACGGACAACCGGTTTTATTGCATGAGGATGATATTCATCACCATGAAGAAGTGGAAGAATCGCTGAATATCATGGATAAGGAAAAGGAACTGATCCTGAAAGCACTGAAAAAACACAAGGGCAAACGCAGAGATGCTTCACTTGATCTGGGTATCAGCGAAAGAACTTTGTACCGCAAACTGAAAGAATACGATATTGAAGAATAATCCGGGTATGAAAAAAACGATTGGCACATATGGTATTTACAGCATCAGCATTTGTATGCTCGTTGTCATGTTATTGGCGGCCTGTAAAGTGACGTATAAATTCAATGATGCCAGTATCGATCCAAAAGTAAAAACCATTAAACTTGGTTTTATTGATAACAAAGCCCAGTATATCAATCCGCAGTTAAGTCCGAAATTGAATGATAAACTGCAGCAAAAGATTACCAACCAGACCAAACTCACCCGGGTTACCAGTGATGATGCCCATTATGTCATCAATGGAAGTATTACTACTTATAACGGTACACAAACAGTCGGTATCAGCAACAGACAGGCCAGTACCAATCGTTTAACAGTAACCATCCATATTGTCTTCCGTAAAAACCTGGATAATGTTACAGAAGAATTTGATGTAAGCAGAAGCTTCGATTACAGTGCGAATCTTTCCTTTAATACCGCCGAAGCCCAGTTGCTCGATGAAGTGGTAAGAAATATGGTGGATGAGATCTTCAACCGACTTTTTTCAAACTGGTAATCAATTAGTACATTTATCGCTATGAAATGAGCCAAAAAATGTGGATGTCTGCTGAAATACTTAATTGGCGAATTCCATGTGGCCAAAATCAATTAATATAAACAAATGAATTCCATACGGGAGAAAGCCTTATTGCATTTAACAGGTCAGTCATCAGCCGAACTGGTGCCGGTTGACCAGTTGGAAGCATTGGTTAAATCATATCCTTATTTCTCTCCTGCGCATGTACTGCATACTGTCAGGTTAAAACAGAAGGGTCAGGTGGAAGCTTATCAGCAATCGATGGGTAAGTCACTTCTGCATATCACAAACCCGTTGTGGATGCAATACCTTGTTGACATTGATGTTGCCCCTCCTACTGTTGGCATGCCTGAAACACCGGTTATAGACAAACCGGTTCAGAAGCAGATTGCCATACCAACCATGGAAGATGTACGGGATATCATTCGTTCCATCGATCCACGGAAAATACCCGATAACCCCTCTGATGTAGATGATACGGAAGAAATAGCTCCGGATGAGGCTGAAACTCTGCCCTTGCCTGATACGAAATTATCAGGCCTGTTATCAGAGCAACTGGCCGATTTCAAGAAACCGGTTGAAGCCGGCGACAAACTCGAAATTGAGACCGAACGCCTGCATACAATCGATTATTTTGCTTCCCAGGGCATTAAAGTTGACCTGAACAAGATGCCGCAGGATAAACTCACTTCCCAGTTGCGGAAATTTACCGACTGGCTAAAGGAAATGAAGCATGTAAACCAGCAGACTTCCGATCTGGGAACGGGTACAGACCTCGAACAGGCGGTGGCACTGATTGCCGAAAATTCGAATGAATCGAGGGAGGTTGTTACCGAAACCATGGCCGAAGTACTCGAAAAACAGGGGCAAACCGAGAAAGCCATCCAGCTCTATATTAAATTAAGTTTCATAAATCCTGAAAAATCCGCTTATTTTGCGGCCAAGATTCAACATTTAAAAGGTATATAAAATGATCATTCTGTTTCTTGTTCTGATTGTGTTAGCCTGTGTGGCGCTGGGTTTTGTTGTATTGATTCAGAACCCCAAAGGTGGTGGTCTCTCTGCCAATGTGGGTGGTTTAAGCAACAATTTCATGGGTGTAAAACAAACCACCGATGTACTGGAAAAAGGTACCTGGATATTTGCCAGCATCATTGCTATACTGGCACTGGTATCAAGCCTGTTCCTGAAAGGAGGTTCCGGTGTTGACAATTCAGTATTACAAAAAGTAAATACGACTACGAGTCAGCCCGCTCCTACACCTGCTGTACCGGCGAATACAACAACGGCTACGCCCGATACCGGCAAGAAATAAACATAAAAAACATTTTTCCAAAACCCTGCCTGTACTACAGACAGGGTTTTTTATTTAATTTGATGATATGAAAAGAATGTTTGGCTGGTTTTTACTCCTCTTGTTACTGGGTGGCGCCCTGGTAGCCTGGCTTATTTGGGGGTCGGCAACGGCTTTTGAAGAAAAAAGCCGCTATTTTATTATCAGGGAAGGACAAACCAGCAAAGAGGCGGTACTCGCTATTTTAAAAGAAGAAAAGATTGTATCACGGACAACAGGGCTTCAGTTGATTGGCTCGGTAACAACTGTATGGCCAAAACTCAAAGTGGGTAAATATGAAGTGAAAAAGGGACAATCCGCTTTTGATATTGCCCGCATGCTGCGCAATGGTAAACAGGCTGAACTCAGACTGGTGATCAATAAGCTTCGCACCAAAGCAGATCTTGCAAGGCTTATTAGTAAACAGTTTTCCACCGACTCCACGGCGGCCATGGCATTTCTTTCTTCCAATGATTCATTACAGCAACTGGGAACGGATACTACCTTGTTGTTTAGCCAGATCATACCCGATACCTATATTTTTTATTGGAACACGCCTCTCATAAAAATCATGCGCAAGCTCAAAGAAAACAGTGATGCTTTCTGGCAAAAAAATAATCGTCTGGCAAAAGCACAGGTAAAAGGTCTTTCAACAACAGCAGCCTATACCCTCGCTTCTATCGTGGAAGAAGAAACCAATTTCGACAGCGATAAATATAAAATCGCCAGTGTATACCTCAACAGGCTTAAAAAAGACATGCCCCTGCAGGCTTGTCCAACCATTAAATATGCTATGCAGGATTTTACCATTACGCGTATTTATGAAAAATATTTATTGAATCCATCGCCCTACAATACCTATCGCAGAAAGGGTTTACCACCGGGGCCCATCTGCACCCCCTCACCCAAAACCATAGATATTATTCTGGAAGCGCCCTTAACTGACTATCTTTTCTTTGTGGCCAAGAGCGATTTCAGCGGTTATCATCATTTCAGTGCCAGTTATGAAGAGCATGATAAATATGCTAAAGAATACCAGCGTCAATTAGATATTTATATGGCGAATAAAAAATAAAAAAGCATTTTGATTAAACTGCAGCGCATCATTATCTCCTGGAAACCCATTTCTTTTGTAATCCGCAAAAGCAAAACACTGTTGATACCCGGCTTTCAGGGTCTGCCTTTATTTGATGTGGTAGTTTTCTTTTTTAAACAGATTAATAAGGTTGGTTTGAATGAAAGGGCTGCTGCTATTTCATTTAACCTGATCATGGCTTTACCAGCGGCATTGTTGTTTCTTTTTTCACTGATACCCTATTTCCCTGATTCTTTTAATGTTGATAAACAAATCCTGAAATTATTCAAAGACATTACCCCTAATTCTGAGACTTATGTTTTTATCAGAGACATAATGGTGGACCTTTTGAAAAAACATGTCGGTGTTTTTTCCTTTGGTTTCCTGTTGCTTATTTTTTATGCTTCCAATGCCATGATTGGGATTATCCGCACTTTCGATAGGTCCATACAGGAGCAAAAAGGATTTTTGTTTCACCAGCGATGGAGGGCCATACAACTAACTGCCATCCTCATTCTGCTGGTCATAGGGTCATCGCTTGTATTGATTGGACAGGAACAATTATCAGGACTGCTCAAAAGCCTTTTTGATATCAAATCAAAAGCATCCCTCTCTCTCTGGAATACGTTGCGCTGGTTGGTGATTGTGGGACTGGTTTTTTATGGCATTGCTTTTACTTACAAGTACGCTCCTTCTGTTACCAAGCGCTGGAAACTGGTATCACCCGGCTCCCTGCTGGCTACTTTTTTAACCCTGGCCACTACCCTTGCCTTTTCGTATTGGGTAAGTCTGTTTGCCAGCTCCAGCTATAACCGTATTTATGGCTCTATTGGTACTGTGCTGATTCTCATGCTGCTGATGTATTTCAATTCGTTAATTTTATTGATCGGCTTTGAATTAAACGTAAGTATTACTTATCTTACCAGAGAAGCTGAGCTTCGTAAGCAAAAGGAAGCCAGCAAAGAAGCCTTGTTATCTACTGCACCTGCTGAAAAATAACCATGCTGGTTAAACCAGTCTGTATTTTCTTTTGTCATTATGCTATAAAAACATACACGTATGAAAAAAATCCTTTTTTCGGCACTATTCCTGGGCTTAATGGTATGTGCCACTGCGCAATCATTGGCCGTTGGCTCCGATTTGCCAATGGGTGATGTAAAAATGAAAGATATTTCAGGCAAAGAAGTTTCTATTAAAGAAACGATTCAGCAGAATGGCGTATTGGTCATGTTTTCCTGTAATACCTGCCCGTACGTCATTAAAAACCAGCAGCGGACACTTGATCTGGCGGCTTATGCCAAACAAAATAATATCGGCATCATCCTCCTGAACTCGAATGAAGCTACCCGCGACAGTGATGACTCTTATGAAGACATGAAAGCCTATGCAAAAAACCAGGGTTATAGCTTTTATTATACGGTAGATAAAGATTCCAAAATCGCTAATGCTTTTGGTGCAACCCGTACACCCGAAATCTTCCTGTTTGATGCCAATGGAAAATTACAATACAAAGGCGCTATTGATGATAACCCCAATGATGCAGGCAATGTAAAACGTGTACATGCACGTGAAGCCATTACAGAATTAGTGAAGGGCAAATCAGTATCGGTTAGAGAGAGCCGTTCTGTAGGTTGCAGTATTAAGAGAAACTAATTTATCCCTACCCCATTAAAAAAACCAGCCCGGGATTGAATTTCCCGGGCTGGTTTTTTTAATGCACATATGAGTATCGGTAATGATCTAAAAAAAATCGCTTTTTTTATGGAAATTATGGAAGCCTGCATCCAAATTATAACCAAACTTCTGTCATATGAGACCCATTTTTATCATCATCATGCTGGTACTCATTGCTTATGCCATTGCCCAGGGTATTAACTATGGAAGCGTTACCGGCATCATTTTAGCTACCTGCAGCCTTATTGCTTTGGTGTACGCCATTTACCTCACACATCAGTTAGAGAAAAAAGCCGAAGAAGCCGAGGGTGAATACCAGTAAATTATTGAGCAGTCAACGCTTTTAATTCGAGGAGCAGCCGCTCTTCGGGCAACTGCTGTCCAAAAAATTTGCGGTATTTCTTCTTGTTGTTCACCATCAGGGTAACCGGGATGGCTCCATCCCATTGCTGGTCTATTTTAGGACAGAACAGATCGGCATTGGTTTCATCCAGCCATACAATGGTGGAACTGTATTTATTTTTTTTGGCAAAATCGGCTATTACTTTTGGATAATCCTCCGCAAAATCCATACTCACGAGTAAGAGTTTCACTTTCTGGTCGCGAAAAGCAGCTACCGATTTTTCAAACCAGGGGATTTCCCTGATACAAGGTCCACACCAGCTGGCCCAGAAATTAACCACCAACGGAACAGAACTTGTATCGATGATTTTCATCAGGTCATTGATTTTTACTTTCCTGATTGACTGATTCTGTGCCTGTATTTGTGTGCTTAAGATCAATACAAATAGTAGTGTAATTATTTTATGCATAACTGTTATTGTCTGTTATTTTTCTTTCCTCCTCTTTTTCTTTGCCCCGGACTTAAGTCCGGGGCAAAGAAAAAGAAGAAAATGATTATTCAATTTCTTTAAATCCCCATTCCTGTAACAACTGCTCCTGTCTGTCTGCAGGCATCGACATACGGTCATAATGCCCTGCTATTTTCTTCTGACGACTGGCTTCATAAATACTTACAGCACAGGCTACAGAAATATTCAGGCTTTGAATGATGCCCATTTGGGGAATAATAAAATTACCATCTGCCAGGGCCCTGATCTCCTCACTTACCCCTGCATGCTCATTACCAAACACCAATGCAATACTGCCGGTAAAATCAATAGCATATAAACTTACGGCATCTGAAGAGAGATGGGTTGTTAAAATCTTTTGGTAATGCTTACGTAATTCCTGAAAACAAAGCTGTGCATCTTCATATTGGTGCACTGTTAACCATTTGGCAGCACTGCTGCTGCTTTTGGCACCAAATTTTTCATGACGGGGAATTTTTGTATTGAGGATATAAATATCCTGTATCCCTACCGCATCGCAGGTACGCATTACTGCCGATACATTGTGCGGATCGTGTACATTTTCCATCACCACTGCCAGGTTAGGCTGTCTGTGCTGTAATACCTGTAATAGTTTTTCTTTGCGCTCCGGTGTCATAACCCGAAAATCGGTACTAAATCAGAACTAAACAAAGAAATATTGAACAGCAGAATCATGAATGTTGAATATCCAATACTCAAGTAGCTGGCTACTTGAACATTGGATATTCCTGATTCGACATTCAATATTCTACTGTCTACCACCTTCTTCTGTCTCTTCTGTCGTCATCGTCTCTCCTGTCTCTCCTGTCTCTGCGGTCATCATCGCGGTCGTAACCACGTCTTTTATCAACAATTACCACGGGTGGTCTGTAAGCCATGTACTGGCGGCCATATCTTTCACGGTAATAATGCGGGCGGGCAAATGGGTTGGGATCGTTGATCACAATTTTATGTCCGCGATAGAGATCAAATCCACGATAAGCCCTTGGCAGGTCGTTTACATATATCCAGTGACCGCGATCGAGGTACACAAACCTGCGTTGAGGTATATTGTAATACACATCTATTTCTGGGAAATAATAAAAATCGCCTGCATAATTACCGGGCAAGCCCCAGGCTGGTCGCTGACCTATATTCACATTGAGGTTAACCCTCACCTGCGCATCGGCTGTGTGTATCAGTAAGACTGATAATAGAATGGCAATGGGTAAAATTTTCTTTTTCATGGTTCATGGTTTTATACCTTGTATAAGCCAAACCCGATGCCAGAAAAAGAAATAACTGTTATAGAAAAGTGAATAAAGAAGTAACGTTTTTACTATTCACCGATCAGGAAATTCGCACACCTAATCCCGGTTTTCCTGATAAACGAACCTGTCCGTTATCGTATTCAATACCTGTTGCAATATCTGCTGCCAATAACAGTGGTCCATCCATATCCACAGAATCAATCTGGGGTAAAAATTGTGCAATGGCTGCAGAGCCAATCGTAGATTCATTCATACTACCCATCATCACTTTCAAACCCAGTGTTCTGGCTTCCTGTATCATTCTGATGGCAGGCGTCATACCACTGCATTTGGTGAGTTTGATATTGATGCCATGAAAATGACCCGCACATTTTTTTACATCCTGTTCCGATACGCATGATTCATCCGCATACAAAGGCAGAGAAGATTTTTCATACAATAGTTTCATCCCATCCCAATTGTCTTTGGCGAGGGGCTGTTCAATAAACTCAACACCCAATGTAGCCAACTGTGGAATTTTACGCAAAGCTTCTTCTGTGGTCCATCCTGCATTGGCATCGATACGGAATGTAGCACTGGTGTACTGTCGCAATGCTTCAATGATGGCAATATCCTGTGGGGTGCCTAGTTTTATTTTATAGATGGGCCAGGGATGTGCTTTCATTTTATTGATCATCACATCAATCGTATCAATACCGATCGTGTAATCGGTAATGGGGGTATTTTCCCAGCTCGTGTTCCAGAGTTGATATACAGGCTGACCTTTCATCTTTCCAAACAGATCCCAGCAGGCCATATCGAGTGCACAAACGAGAAAAGGATTGTTTGGAATCAGGTGATGCAGGTAATGCCAGTAACGTTCGGGTTCTGTTAAGGCAAATTTCTCGATCATCGGTCTGTGCTTCTCGAGATCGGCGATCATATCTTCTACCGTAACATTGTAATAAGTAATTGCAGGCGCTTCCCCAAAACCCATAAAAGGTCCCAGTTCCAGTGCAACAATCAGTGATGGCTGGTGCGTTTTGGTTCTGCCATGAGAAATCGTGAATGGGTATTGAAATGGAAGGTTGATGGCCCGGTAACTCAGTTTCAAAGGGATTGATTTTGGAGCCGTAAAGATAGCAGATTATGATCTTTGAATTTTTGATCTGTGATTTTTTGATTTTTGATGGGTTGTCAAAACTTTAAATCTTTTTTACCACAGTGTTACACAGAGTAAGGCACGAAGTTTCACAGAGGGCTGCTCATATCTCACTTTTCGCGTTTCAGCTTTCACGTCTCATGACGCTCTGCCACTGGCTTCAATATATCCGCGCAGCTCTTTTGTGAATGTTTCTTCATTCATCAACTCTTCCATACTCAGGTGCATGCGATATCGCCAGTAATGTTTGGGGTTGGCCGGAATATTGATTCGTTCGGTATTGGGGTCTTCCCTGCGTACCGACGCATCCATACCCAACAGGTCCTGTAACTGAAACACAGACCACATAGCAGGTGAATATAAATGCTGTAATACGATTGCCTGGTTAATCCATGCTTCGCAATATGCAGGTGCTTCTCCCCACTGACCCAGCTCATGGTTATAAAACTGCTGAATACGCTCCCGGTCTTCTTCCCACCAGCCACGTATGGTACTCATATCGTGTGTGGAAGGTGTTACTACACTCAGGTAAGGTGCATCATTGGGATGAAAGAAACTTTTCTTGGGATCCTTGGGCATCCTTTGTATTTCGAGGCTCAACAATCCGAGTTGCTTCATTACATCCGGTACACAATCCGGAACCATACCCAGGTCTTCACCACAAATCAGCATATTGGTAACGCGTTTGAGTGCCGGTAATTTTTGCATGGCTTCCTGTTTCCAGAAATCATCCTGACGGCGATAGAAATAATCAACATACAGCGATTTCAGTAACCCCTGGATATGTGCATCCAGGTAACGGAAGGAAGAAATATTTTCAATACCAATACGGAAATGAAAATGCTCATGATCATCTTCCGATGCGGCAAACAGTATCACATTACTGATCAGGTCATACAAACCTTTCTTTACTTTCTCATGCTGGTCATCCTGTTCGAGTGTATTGAAATAAGCTTCTACCTGTCTTTGTGTGGCGAAAGCGGGTTTGAGGGTATAGTTGCCAAATCCATCGTAGTCAAGAAATTCTTTTTTTACCAGTTCATTATCGTACCCGAACAGTTCCCACAACACATTGTCATTGATAAAGGGTTGCGTAAAACGGTGATGATCAAATGAAATACCACGCTGCTGAAACTCATTGATGTGAACAGGAATGGCAGGAACAAAGCGACCCAGAATACCTTCCACTGCATCCATCGGAATACTCCAGATTCGGAAGAAGCCGAGTATATGATCAATACGGAATGCATCAAAATAATAACTCATCTGCTCAAAGCGCTGTTTCCACCAGGCAAAACCATCTGCTTGCATCTGTTTCCAGTTATAGGTAGGGAAACCCCAGTTTTGTCCCGACACTGCAAAATCATCTGGTGGTGCACCAGCCTGTGCATCCATATGATACAATGCAGGATGCTGCCATGCATCGGCACCATGCCGGTAAACGCCAATAGCTATATCACCCTTCACAATAATGCCATGTGCATGGGCATAAGCAGTGGCTTCTTTTAATTGTACATGCAACTGGTATTGTATAAAATAATGCAAAGCGATTTCAGGGTAAGCAGCAGAATCTTTAGCAGACAGCGCATCAATTTCAGACTGCACATAATGTCTGTATGCAGGCCACTGGTTAAAATCTACCGTTCCATACTGATCGCGCAGGTAACAGAAAGTGGCATATGATTGCAACCAGTGTTTGTTTTGTTCGAAATAACTGTTAAAGCTTTCCGATGCTAATACATCCTTCCCTTTGGTCGCATATACTTTCTCGATCAGTTTGGTTTTAAAACGAATCACGGCTTCATAATCCATCTCAGCCAGTGCATTGAGTTTGGCTTTTTCAACATTGATCTGTTTCTGCAGTTTTGCATCCTCTTTCACCAATAAATCAAGGTTCAGGTAAATAGGATGTAAAGCGAATGCAGATATAGCAGCATAAGGATAAGAGTCTGTCCAGCTATGTGTGGCCGTTGTATCGTTGATGGGTAATAGCTGTATCATTTTTAAACCAGCCTGTACTGCCCAATCCACCATTTTTTTCAAATCCACAAACTCACCCACACCTAATCCGTGTTCTGTTCTGATACTGAATACCGGAATAGCCACACCTGCGCCTTTCCAGGCATTATTGGGTAATACCGCAAAACCATCATGTACAATGGTCAGCTTGTCTTTTAGTACTGCTTCGTGAAGAATGCGGTTATTGCCATCTTCATACCGCACAAACTTCTTCTGCACGGTATCATACACTCCAAATTTATAGGCGATCGGAAAATTTTCTTTGCTCAGATTTAATTCAACGCTGTAATAATCTACACCTTCCGGTTTCGACAAAAGAACGGGCTCTGTGGTATCCCAATAACCAAATGCATTGCCACTGCCTGTTACACAGATCGTTTCTCCTTTTTGTAACAAAGGTGTTTTTACACTGAGTATATGTGTAACTGTTTTGGGTTTGTTTGTTTTTACTGCTGTGTGGTTGTTTTTCAACAACACTTTTTTAAAAGGCTCGGTATAAAATGCATTTTCAAAATATCCCGCATAGTTCCAGGTATCGATGATATGTATTTCAGTTGCTTTAACAGCGAGTGGATCAAACACTTTATCATTGCCCCAGTCCTGCTGGATGGTTCCGTCTGCATTTTTCAGTACATAATGATAGGTAACCGATCCTGTACAGTCTGCTGCTTCAAAAGGCAGCGTCAACACCCAATATTCCTCACTAAAATACTGCATGGGTACAGCTTGTTCTACCTCGCCGTTACCGAGTAAAGCATGGTTTCCCACAATAAACAAACCCTGACCAAATACAGTATGAAAACGCAGTTGAAAAGTAATATGTTTTACGGCTGATGGTTGCCTAGGAGCTATAGTTTTGGTTGATGCTTTTGTGGGCGTTTTTGTGGTAGCTGTCGCTTTAGAGCTGGCTTTTTTGCTGGCACCTGCTTCAGGTTTGGACACAGGTTTACCTTTAACTGTAGCAATCGTTTTCTTAGTGGTAGCCACTTGAGCAGTTTTAGAAGTCACAAATTAGTTATTTAATGTGTAAATACAACACAATAATTCAATCCCAGGCAGGCAAAACTAAGTTTAGTTGGCGGATTTAATGAGGTCGGCTGCTTTTTCTGCAATCATGATGGTGGCGGCATTGGTATTGCCGGCAACAATAACAGGCATAATGGATGCATCAACCACACGCAGGGCTTTGATACCATGTACCCGAAGCTGGTCATCAACTACGGCTAACGCATCATTACCCATTTTACAGGTACCAACAGGATGGTAAAGGGTTTCGAGACTGCGGTTGATATGTTTGTTGAGTGAAACTTCATCATCTGGTTCTTTTGGTAGTTGTATACCATCTTCAAAATACGCATCCAGTGCCGAAGTACGCATCAGTGCAATGGCTTTTTGTAAACCGGTCAGTAAAGTAGCACGATCAGCATCTGTGGCCAATACATTCGGATGAATAACGGGGTAATCTTTTGGATTGGCTGTTTTCAATCCAATCACTCCCCTGCTTTCTGGTTTTAATAAAATGGCCATGATACCTATTCCGCTTTTCTGCGGAAAGGTTTTGAGGTCATAGATATCCGTGCTGTAATCATCGGCAATACCAACCGGTGCAAAATGAAACTGTATATCTGGTCGCGATGATGCCTGGTCCAGTGCAACAAAAGCATTGGCTTCAACAGGACTGTTTGACAATGGCCCTTTTTTCATCAACAGTTGTTGCAACACCGCCACTCCCATGTTCCAGGGCTTGAGCAGGTGGTTGGATGTGGGAATAATGGTATGCGCACCTGTTCCCACCCATACATGATCCTGCAGGTTCTTACCCACACCGGGTAAAGGATGAATGATGTTCACTCCAGCCTTACCCAGTTCTATAGGGTCGCCAATACCAGACAGCATCAGGATATGAGGCGATTGTATAGCACCTGCAGACAGGATCACTTCTTTGTTGCAGTTGATCCGTTCAGTGCCTCCGTTCTTTATCATCACCTCCACAGCGACTGCTCTTCCGTTTTCTACCAGTATTGATTTTACCTGGCAGTCTGTTCGCACGGTCAGATTGGATCTTTTCATGGCGGGCTTCAGAAATGCTGTTGCCGTACTATGCCGCCGGTTATTTTTGATGCTGAATTGCAACAAGGAAGCACCCAATTGTTCGGGGCCGTTATAATCATCGTTTCGAGCTATGCCGATTTCGGCACAGGCCTGTATAAATACTTCGGCCAGTGGATGTGGCTGTGTGGATTGTGTAATATTCAGTTCTCCATCCCATCCATGGTAATCGCCGCCAAACTGTTCATTGTGTTCCGATTTTTTGAAAAAAGGCAATACCTCTTCAAACGACCAACCTTTATTACCTAATGCGGCCCAATCATCGTAGTCGGCTTTATTGCCACGAACATAAGCCATGGCATTGGTGGCACTACTACCCCCGAGTGTTTTACCACGCGGAATAAAAAGTTTACGGTGATCAATTGATTTTTGGGGAGTAGTCCAGAAAGCCCAGTCTACTTCAGAGCGGTGGAGTTTTCCATAACCACCGGGAATATGTATTTCCATCTTTGTATCGCGACCACCGGCTTCCAGTAAAAGCACTTTATGCTCACTGTTTTCAGATAAACGGTTGGCCAGTACACAGCCCGCAGACCCTGCACCGATGATGATGTAGTCGAATGACATATTTTTCTCTTTGCAGTAAAAGTTTTCTCCTTGATTTCTCCGCGGATCTGTGGTGAATATACTTCTTCGATATATTCTTTCATCAATATTAAAAATAAACGAAATTGTCAGCTAATCAGCCGCGTTATTAAGAATTGATAGTAATACAATCAACCCTGTTCTATACCTCTCAACCCCTATCTTTGCAAAACTAACAATTGTTCGTATGACAGACATGGCATTCAACCGTAACGAAGACTGGATGAAACTTGGACTCAGCCAGGTACAGCAACACATGGATAAGATAAAACTGGGAGGCGGAAAAAAATCAATCGAAAAACAAAAAGAAAGAAAGAAGCTCACCGCCCGTGAGCGGATTGCCTATTTATGCGATGAAGGCCGCCCCTTTGTTGAAATCGGTGCATTTGCCGGTTTTGATATGTATGAAGCAGAAGGTGGATGTCCCGCAGCGGGCACCGTTGCCGGAGTGGGTTATATTAGTGGGCGACAGGCCGTTATTGTGGCCAATGACCAGACCGTAAAAGCAGGTGCATGGTTTCCCATTACGGGAAAGAAAAACCTGCGCATGCAGGAGATCGCCATGGAAAATAAACTGCCTGTTGTTTACCTGGTTGACAGTGCCGGCGTTTTTCTGCCCATGCAGGATGAAATTTTTCCCGATAAAGAACATTTCGGACGCATCTTTCGCAACAATGCGAGGATGAGTGCCATGGGTATTACTCAGATTGCTGCCGTTATGGGTGCCTGTGTTGCAGGTGGTGCCTACTTACCCATTATGAGCGACGAAACACTGATGGTGGAAGGCAATGGAAGTATTTTCCTGGCAGGATCCTATCTGGTGAAAGCAGCCATTGGTGAAGACATCGATAACGAAACACTGGGCGGTGCCATCACCCACACAGAAATAAGCGGCATTGCAGATTATAAATTTAAAACAGAAGAAGACTGTCTTGATCATATTAAAAAGCTGATGTCGAAACTGGGTGCACAACCCAAAGCAGGTTTCGACAGGATTACCGCTCAGCCACCACAAAAAAATCCGCAGGAATTATACGGTATCATTCCCGAAGGCAACCAGAAGCCTTATGATATGCTAGAGATCATTGAACGGATGGTTGACAATAGTGCGTTTGAACAGTTCAAGCAGGATTATGGTAAAACCATTCTCTGCGGTTATGCAAGAATTGATGGATGGGCCGTAGGTATTGTCGCCAACCAGCGACTCATCTGCAAAAACAAGAAAGGTGAAATGCAGATTGGTGGTGTAATTTATAATGACAGTGCCGATAAAGCCGCCCGTTTTATCATGAACTGTAACCAGAAAAAAATTCCATTGGTCTTCCTGCAGGATGTAACCGGTTTTATGGTGGGCAGCAGAAGTGAACACAGTGGCATTATAAAAGATGGTGCCAAACTGGTGAATGCCGTGGCCAATTCAGTGGTACCTAAAATTACCATTATCGTAGGCAACAGTTATGGCGCCGGTAACTATGCCATGTGTGGTAAAGCCTATGATCCACGTTTTATTTATGCATGGCCTTCCGCAAAGATTGCTGTTATGGGTGGAGAACAGGCGGCTAAAACACTTGCTCAGATTCAGGTAGCCAGTATGAAAGCGCAGGGAAAAGAAGTTGACAAAGTGCTGGAACAACAACTGCTGGATGAAATAAAGGGCAGGTATGAAAAACAAACCACACCCTATTATGCAGCCGCAAGACTTTGGGTCGACAGCATTATAGACCCGCTCGAAACAAGACAGGTTATTGCAGAAGCCATTCATGCAGCCAACCACAATCCCGATATGGATACATTTAGAACAGGTGTATTCCAGGTATAAGCAGCCGTTGTGTATAAGAGGTTAAACGAATTATGAACAGCGGCATTTATTGTTTGTATGAATCCGTTTACTTTGTCGTTTAATTTTTACTATGCAAACCTATCCTATTTATACGGTGGATGCTTTTACCGATCATGTATTCGGTGGCAATCCCGCGGCGGTATGCCCATTGAAAGCATGGTTATCAACAGAGACCATGCAGCAACTGGCCAATGAAAATAATTTATCTGAGACGGCTTTTTTTGTTGAGAGACCTGATGGCGATTTTGATATCCGCTGGTTTACGCCGGAGTTAGAAATTGACCTGGCTGGTCACCCTACCCTTGCCACGGCGCATGTATTATTTTATGAATTAGGTTATGCCAAAGATGAGATTCGTTTTCACAGCAAAAGTGGTTTACTCACTGTTACCAAAAAAGGGGAACTGATGGAAATGAATTTCCCGGCCCGTATGCCAGTACCTTGTGAAATACCTGCACATTTATTAGAGGGCTTCAGTATCAAACCCAAAGAAGTATTACGCTCACGTGATTATTTCCTGCTGTATGAATCAGAAGAAGAGATCATGAATGCAGTACCCGATTTTGTTGAACTGAACCAGGTGGAAACATTGGGTATCATTATTACTGCCAAAGGAAAAGAGGCTGATTTTGTATCGCGCTTTTTTGTGCCCAATTCTGTGATTGGTGAAGACCCTGTTACCGGCTCTGCACATGCAACACTTATTCCTTACTGGGCAAAAGCTTTAGACAAAACTTCGATGAAAGCTGTACAGCTATCTAAACGCAGAGGCGATTTATGGTGTGGCATCAATGGCGACCGCGTTACCATTGCAGGCAAAGCCGTTTTATACATGAAAGGAACATACCGGATCGCATGAGTGAACAACAGGCACATCAACTGATTATTTATACCGATGGTTCGGCAAGGGGTAATCCTGGTCCGGGTGGTTATGGTATTGTGTTGCTTTGGGGCGATAAAAGAAAGGAGTTGGCAGCCGGATATCGCCACACCACCAATAACCGTATGGAATTGATGGGTGTGATTGTGGCACTGGAATCGCTGACCAAAAAAAATATTGCTGTCACCATTTATACCGACAGCCAGTATATTGTTAATTCAGTAGAAAAAAAATGGTTGGACAACTGGATCAGAACCGATTTTAAAGGTGGCAAAAAAAACAAGGATCTCTGGTTAAGGTATAAAGCCATTGCCAGCCATTTTAAAGTAAGATTTGTGTGGGTAAAGGGTCATGCCGATAACCCCTGGAACAATCGCTGCGACGAATTGGCAACTGCGGCTGCAGATGGAGGGGATTTATTAGTAGATGAGGAGTTTGAGAAAAGCCAAATTTGAAAATTTGAAAATTTGAAAATGAGTTTGATGTATAGATTTCTAATAAATAGTTTAAGTGTTCATCGTAAATTGCTGTCAACTGCCTTTCCCACCGGGAAAGCAGTTCTCCATTTCCAAATTTCCAAATTTTCAAATTGAGTAATTGTCTCTCCTCCTGGAGCGGTGGCAAAGACAGTTGTTTTGCGCTGATGAAGGCCAAAGCAGCCGGCATGAATCCCGCTGTATTATTGAACGTGATGAATGAATCGGGTAAGATTTCCCGAAGCCATGGTATTCCTGAAAATATTTTAAGGGCACAGGCTGCAGCAGCAGGATTACCCATACAGCTCATCAGCAGTAGCTGGCAGGATTATGAAAATAATTTTGTAACGGCACTGATGGATCTGAAACAGCAATACCAGCTTACTACGGCTGTTTTTGGTGATATCGATTTACAGGCACACCGCGACTGGGAAGAAAAAGTTTGTTCCCATGCAGGACTCGATGCATTTTTACCTTTGTGGTTAGAGGACAGAAGAAAATTAGTGTTTGAAATGCTCAATGCCGGTATTCAAACCATGATTGTGAGTTGTAATAGTGTGATGGGGCCTTCCTTTCTTGGAAAAACCATTACCCCTGCGTTGGTTGATGAACTGGAAGCCTTGGGCATAGATGCCTGTGGCGAAAATGGAGAATATCATACCCTTGTGTACCATTGCCCCCTGTTTACCCAACCCATTGAAGTTGCGGTAACACAGACATTAGCACATGAAAATTATTGGTTCTCGGAACTGGTTTTACAATAAAAAAGGTAGGATCGTATAAGACGATCCTACCTTTTTTATTGTTGCATACACAACTGGTATTTTATTTCGCTAATTCTTTTTTAGCGTTGTACTGATTCAATAAATAATAACCTCCAAACAGAATCGCCGAGAATACAACGGTAGCAATTAAACTGTTACCATAAAAAGGAACGGCATCTGCATAACACTGGATCAGGCCTTCAAAAGTTTTAGGACGATTCAATCCACCGCCACCTGACCAAACCATAAAGTTGGAAACCAGGAAGAAAGTAGTAGGTGATGCTAAAGAAGCAGCCAATACCTTCAATGGTTTACCATTTCTTAAGAGGAAACCAAAAACAGTTAAGGAAGTAAATAACAGGTAATTTTTCCACTGACCTGTATAAAAACCCTGTATTTCAGTTAACCCGTTTACATACAATGCCTGGTATAACAGATCGGAAAGAAACATGGAAACCAATGGTATGATAAAAGCCCATTTCTTGTCTTTTACAAAAACAGCACCAGCAAATAAGGCAATGGCAAATTGAGGTGCAAAACCCCATGGCCTGTTAGGCATGGCGCGATAAATAGCACTTAAAAAAACAGTCAGTACAAGTGAAATAATTAGCGAACGGTTCAATTTCATTTTGGTCGATTTCGGGTACAAAAATAGGCCTTCTCCTCAAAGTTCCGGTTTCAATTTTCCTCATATTGTGAATAAGCATTATCTACAGGTACAAATGCTTTGCAGAGGATTGTTTTACCCGATGTTCTGAATATGTATGACTGATCGGGAAACACGATAAATGAGTCCCCTTTTTTCATGACCATTTCGTTATTGATGATAACACCGCCTTCCAATACCATCCATATTTCTGGTCCGGAAGCACTGTCTTCAAATAGTGCAGCTTCATTCAACTGAATATAACCAAGTGCAAAATCAGGAACCGGAAAATGAAACACTGTTTCCCCATCTTTCAAAGCGCTTCCTTTCAGAATTTTTGGGGTGATGGATTCGAAACGGGTATTGGCCAGGAATTCAGGCACATCAATATGTTTACTGGTGAGTCCGCCACGTAATACATTATCACTGTTCGACATCAATTCAACATTTTGTCCCTCCAGGTAAGCATGTGGAACACCTGCACCCTGGAAAATGGCTTCACCCGGTTGCAACTGGGTTATATTGAACAGATAAATAGAGAATACGCCCCTGTCGATGTCGCCAACCGGGTTTTCTTCCTGGTAATATTTGGCCACCCACCATCCGGGGTCATTTTTAGTCAGCAATCCCTCTCTCTTATTCCTGATTTCTCTTTTCACCAATGGCAGCAGGAGATTGTTGACTGACTGCTGGTCCATTTCCATGATAAAGCTGTACAGTGAAGCAAGTCCTTCTTTTTTAAACAGTGGTAGCAGTATCTGGAATTCGTGTATGTCGGCCAGTGTTTGCTCCAGCAAATGCTGTTGTTTAAATCCATGTAACAGCCAGAACTCACTGATTGCCAGCATTACTTCTGGTTTATGATTCCGGTCTTTATAGTTACGGTTAAAAGCATTGCCGGCAATGCCCATTTTATCTTCCCTGTCGAACCCTTCTTCTGCTACTTTTTTGGAAGGATGTACCTGGATGGATAACATCTGGTTTACATCAAGTATTTTAAGCAGGTAAGGAAGTTCTCCAAACTGACTGTTCACGCTGGCAGAAAGTGCTTTAACCGGATCCTTACTAATCACATCAGTCAATGAAACGGCAGTATTTCCCTGTAAAACGTAAGCTACACCCAAAGGATGAACACCCAGCCAATATTCTGCAAATGGACGTTTTTCTGCATTATTTATCCCCAATAATTCTGGCAGGAAGCTAAAGCCGCCCCATTCGTAGTGTTGTACTTTACCTTGTAAAGCCGAAATGGTATATGCTACATTCATCGTTACGCAATTAATTTAAAATAACGCTGAAATCCTTCAAAATCATATCCCGCCATCAAGTTTTAACGAAACCATGCAACAGACAAACATACAAACCGGTCAGCAGGGCGAAGATATTGCCGCAGCATTCCTCACAGATAAAGGCTATACCATTCTTGAACGCAATTGGCGTTTCAAACACTGGGAGGTAGATATCATTGCCTCGAAAGACAGGAAACTTCATTTTATGGAAGTGAAGACACGAAACTCCATGCGATTTGGCAAACCCGAAGAAAGTATCACCAGGGAAAAAATGACCCACCTGAAAAATGCTGCAGAAGAATACCAGTTCCGTAACCCGGCATGGAAATATCTCCAGTTTAATGTCATTGCCATTACGCTTGTCAATGGGATTGCCAAAGAAATCTATCTTATTGAGGATGTGTATTTTTAATAAAACAAGCTTTAACTTTTCTACCTGAAGAGAATGAAATAGTTTTGATGTTTAAACTTTAAATATTGTCTTTTACAGCCCTTTCAGATATTATCCATTCTTCAGGCTCAACAGCACGCATGCCAGCTCTTTTTGTTGGACATGGAAGTCCGATGAATGCCATTGAATACAATGAGTTTGCTGCCGGCTGGAAGAACATCACATCAGATATCCCTTCTCCCACCGCAATTTTATGTATTTCAGCTCATTGGGAAACCAGGGGTACTTATGTAACCGCCATGGAGAAACCGAAAACAATCCATGATTTTTATGGTTTTCCGAAAGCACTTTTTGATGTGGAATACCCTGCTCCCGGTAGTCCGTCGCTGGCGGCATTGACCATGGAGAGTGTGCAGTCGGCAGAAGTAATGCCCGATCATCAATGGGGACTGGATCACGGGTGCTGGAGTATATTAAATCATATGTATCCCGACGCATCCATTCCGGTGGTGCAGCTCAGCATGAATCAATTGCAAAAGCCAGACTGGCATTATGCATTGGCCAAAGAATTATCAGCCCTACGCAACAAAGGTGTTTTAATTGTGGGTAGCGGTAATATGGTACATAATCTCGGGTTGATGAACTGGCGTACACCTGAAACCGGTTATGACTGGGCAACAGAAGCCAATGAACATTTTAAAGATTTAATCACCAAGGGAGATCATCAACAACTAACATCCTACCATGCACTGGGTAAAGCAGTTCAGCAATCGATTCCTACTCCCGAACATTTTCTGCCCCTGCTTTATTTACTCGGACTTAAAGACGATGCAGACAGTCTGCAGTTTTTTAATGATAAAACCATTTATGGATCTATCTCTATGACTTCGGTACTAATTGGCTGATTAAGCTAAACGATCCATCATTTTTTCTACCATTTTAAATGTGGCCGGGCAGTAGGATACATTTTGCTGATGTACATGAATGTAATCAGTCATCTTCTTTTTCTTGAGGTGTGGAAAACCCGCACAGTCAGCAGGTCTTACTTCGTAAATAGCACACATATTGGTGCTGAGGTTTAAAAACTGGCAGGGCTGTTTGGTATTCATCCAGTCTCCATCTTCTTCATCGAAGTACAGCCATTTTTCCTTGAACTCTTTGGGAGTCATGCTGAAATGAGTGGCTATTCTTTTGATATCGGTATTGGTGAATGTCGGACTCATGGTTTTGCAGCAGTTGGCACAAGTGAGACAATCTATTTCCTTCCATACTTCTGCATCAATGGTTTCAGCCATTTTATCCAAATGCCTGGGAGGATTTTTCTCAATCTTACCTAAGAATTTTTTGAATGCTTTCTGGTGGTGTCTTACTTTTTGTTTAAACGAACGAAGATTAATCGGCTGCATGTAGAACTAAGATATATGTTTATGCTTGCAATATCGGTGAGCAACTGCGTTATGCCAAATCATTTTATACAACGCTATACATTCTCAGATTTATCCCCCTCCCGCATCAAAAGCCCCCTTTAATCTTTACTTTTACAACAAATAAAAATTCCGCGGGAATTCACCTCATTTTCCAATTACCTAATTTCCAAATTGCATGTGGGATGCCTACAAAAAAGGATTCAAAGCTTTCCTGCGACTGGAGAAATCGTTGAGTGATTTATCTGTTGAAGCCTATTTGCGTGATGTTGACAAACTCACACAGTTTCTTGGCAAAGATGAAGCGAACCCCTCTCCTGCCACTGTTACTTTAAAAGACTTACAAGGTTTTACCAGATGGATTGGTGAACTGGGTATGACAGCTACTTCACAGGCCAGGATTATTTCAGGTATCCGGAGTTTTTATAAATACCTGCTCACCGAACAGATTGTTACAGTTGACCCAACTTCTTTACTGGAAGCACCCAAAACAAAAAGGGCCCTGCCCGATGTACTGAGTTTTGAAGAAATAGAACTGATCATCGGACAGATTGACCAGAGCAAACCCGAAGGTGGTCGTAATAAAGCCATCCTTGAAACCATGTATAGTTGCGGTTTACGGGTAAGTGAAGTGGTAGGATTGAAAATATCCTGTCTGTACCTTGATGTAGGCTTTATCAGGGTAATTGGTAAAGGCGATAAAGAAAGACTGGTTCCTATTGGTTCAGATGCAGTAAAGTATATTAAACTCTACAAAGACAATATCAGGGTTCATCAACCACTGGTGAAAGGTTTTGAAGACATCCTTTTTCTGAATGGAAGGGGCAAAGGATTATCCAGGGTCATGATTTTTTATATCATACGCGATCTTGTAAAAAAAGCAGGCATCAGCAAAACGATTTCTCCCCACACATTCAGGCACTCTTTTGCCACACACCTGGTAGAAGGTGGTGCAGACCTGCGCGCCGTTCAGGAAATGCTGGGGCATGAAAGCATTACCACCACGGAAATCTATACCCATCTTGACCGCGATTTCCTCCGTAATACTTTACAGCAGTTTCATCCGGCATTTAAAGATAAAAAATAGCCATTCGGTATAAATGGTTCTTTAGTTGAATGAAATTCAGGTAGCTTTACCATTCTAAAACGATCATCAGTATGAAAAAACTATTATTGCTTGCTGCCACAGTTTGCAGCATCAATGCATTTGCGCAGATCAGTATGCCTCAGCCCAGCACTACACAGCGTGTTACACAGGCTTTTGGTATGGGTTCTATAGAGCTCACCTATTCCCGTCCGAATATCAATGGGCGTAGTTTATTGAAAGAAGGCAGTGATCTTGCTCCCTTAAACAAATTATGGCGCACAGGTGCCAATGCCGCTACCCGTTTGAAATTTACAGACAATGTTACCATCGGGGGTAAAAAACTCGATACCGGTTCTTATGTACTGTACACCATTCCAGGAAAAGACAACTGGGAAGTCATCCTGAACAAAGGCCTGGGCAATTGGGGCACCGATGGCTACAAAGAGGCTGAAGATGTGGTTCGTTTCAAAGTAAAAGCAGATAAAGCCGCTGGTAATACCGAAACTTTTACCATGCAGTTTTCAAACATTGCTGCCGAAACCTGCGATCTGAACATTGTATGGGGCAGCACTGCCATCAGAATACCCATCAGTACCAATATTAAAGATCGTGTACGTGCACAGGTTGAAAAAGCATTAAGTGCTGAAAAAGTAAACCCCAACGCTTACTATCCTGCCGCGAATTTTTATTATGAAATGGACAAAGACCTGAACAAGGCCCTGAGTGCTGCTACCAAAGCCACTGAAGTAAACCCCAACGGTTACTGGATATTTTTATTGAAAGCAAAAATCCAGCGTGACTTGGGTGATAAAATCAGTGCTAAAGCCAGCGCCGAAAAATGTATTGAACTGGCCAAAGCTGCCGCTTCGCCCAATGAAGAATACGTAAAACTCGGAACAGAACTGATCAAAAAATTATAAAGAACACCCTCTCCAATAAAAAAGTCGTCATGCCTAAAGCGTGACGACTTTTTTTATTTCTTCCTCTATCACTTTCTCTGTTCCTTATTCTGCTGTTTATTTCGCTTCCGCCATATCCGGAATCGCTTCTGCTTTATACGCTCCCGCATCCAGTTTGGCTTTTGTTTCGCTGAAAGCTTTCAGTGTTTCCTCAATATCCTGATCTGTATGTGCCGCAGTTGGAATTAAGCGGTAAATGATATGTCCTTTTGGAATTACAGGATACACTACAATAGAACAGAAGATATGGTAATTCTCACGCAGGTCCATGACCATGGCTGTTGCTTCTTCTACCCCACCTTTCATATACACAGGTGTAACAGGTGTATCGGTTTTACCAATATCAAATCCTCTTTCTTTTAAACCATTCTGCAGTTTCATGGCATTGCTCCAGAGTTTTTCTTTCAACTCGGGCATGGTTCTCAACATATCGAGGCGCTTCAGGTTTCCTACCACAATCGGCATGGGTAAACTTTTGGCGAAAATCTGTGAACGGATATTGTAACGGATAAAATCGATGATGATTTTTGGTCCGGCCATAAAAGCACCAATGGATGCCATTGATTTGGCGAATGTTGAGAAATAGAGATCAATTGCATCCTGGCAGCCCTGCGCCTCGCCTGCACCTGCACCTGTTGTACCCAATGTACCAAATCCATGTGCATCATCTACCATCAGACGAAAATCGTATTTGTCTTTCAATGCTGCGATCTCTTTCAATTTACCCTGGTCACCCGCCATACCAAATACACCTTCGGTAATAACGAGTATACCACCTGTTTTTTGTTTTTCAATCAATGCAGTGGCACGTTGCATTTGTTTTTCAAAGTCCTCCATATCATTATGCTTGAATACATAACGATGTCCGGGATGCAGGCGTAGACCATCAATAATACATGCATGACTTTCCGCATCATATACAATTACGTCATGACGGCCACAGATGGCATCAATGGCACTCATGATACCCTGGTAACCGAAGTTCATGAGGATGGCATCTTCTTTTGATTCAAACTCAGCCAGTTCTCTTTCCAACTGCTCATGATAGTTACTGTTTCCACTCATCATACGCGCTCCCATGGGCAGAGCCAGACCAAATTCTTTGGAAGCTTCAGCATCTGTTTTACGCACTTCAGGATGATTGGCCAGTCCGAGGTAATTATTCAGGCTCCATACAATCATTTTTTTACCCCGAAACATCATACGACTGCCAATCTCACCTTCCAGTTTAGGGAAAGCAAAATAACCATGTGCACGTTCACGGTGCTGACCAATGGGACCATAGTTCTTAACCAGTTTCTCAAAAATGTCTGCCATATTATCAAATTATTACTTTGGTTCTGAATTTCCGCAAAATTAGTCTTTTCATCGGTAAAGGGCAAGCGCATTTATTCACGCTGCCTTATCTTCACGGTCCATTTAATCGCTTCAACATAGGAAAACTGCGTCACATGAAAAAAATGCTGTTGATAACTGTACTTTCCCTGCTGGTTAGTACCGGGTTTGGTCAGAATACCTCTTCCGCCTCTCCAACGCCTGTTGCCCGCCCTAAACTGGTCGTGGGCCTCATGGTGGACCAGATGCGCTGGGATTATCTGTATCGTTACCAGAATCGTTACGGAAAAGCCGGTTTTAATCGTTTACTGAACCAGGGATTTAGTTGTGAGAACACATTTATACCATATACGCCTACTGCAACCGGTTGTGGACATGCCTGTGTGTACACAGGTAGCGTTCCGGCCATCAATGGCATCACCGGCAATAACTGGTGGGACAGCAAATTGCAGAAAAGTGTTTATTGCGCAGAAGATAAGTCGGTAAAAACAGTTGGATCAGATAGTAGGGATGGTGAAATGAGTCCGGTAAATATGGTAAGTAATACTGTGACCGATGAACTGCGTCTGGCCACCAATTTCAGAAGCAAGGTAATTGGCATATCGATTAAAGATCGTGGCGCTATTCTTCCAGCCGGACATTCGGCCAATGCTGCTTACTGGTACGATGAATCGAAAGGTATTTTTATCAGCAGTACTTATTACATGACTGATCTGCCACAGTGGGTGAAGGATTTCAATGCAAGAAAATTACCTGATACTTATTATAAAGAAGGATGGAAAACCTTGTATCCTGTTGAAACATATACACAGAGTACAAGTGATGCAAAAGATTATGAACGAACAGAAATTGGCCCCAAGAACAGTTTCCCCTACGACATGAGTGCTTATGTAGGAAAAGACTATTACAAACTCCCCTTCCTTCCGCAAGCTGCCACTTATACATTTGAAATGGCAAAAGCTGCTGCCATCAACGAGCAAATGGGCAAAGGCAGGGAAACCGATTTTCTGGCAGTAAGTATTTCTTCACCTGATTATTCCGGACATAGTTTTGGTCCGAATGCAGTTGAACTGGAAGATACCTACCTGCGACTGGACAAAGACATTGAACAATTCCTGAATTTCCTTGACGCTCAGGTGGGCAAGGGGAATTATTTGTTATTCCTTACAGCCGATCATGGCGCGGCGCATGTACCCGGCTTTTTAAAGGAGCATAACCTGCCGGGTGGTTCTATTCCATTGGGAAATGTGGTGAGAAAAGTAAACTCTGAATTGTTGTCGAAATACAAATTGAAAAACGGCATCATTAATTCTACCTATTACAACCTTGCATTAAATCATAAAGAAATCGATTCACTGGACCTGGATACCGACGAAATCAAATCTTTCATCATTAAAACGATGGAAAAAGAAGAAGGTATCTATCGTGTTGTTGACAAAGAGGAACTGGGTGAATCGAATTTACAGCAAACCATCCGGGAACGTTTAATCAATGGCTACTATCCTTACAGAAGTGCTGACTTACAGGTAATTCCCAAACCCAATTGGTTTAAAGATAATCCCAAAGGTACCGATCACAGTGTCTGGAACCCTTATGATGCGCATATTCCACTGGTTTGGTATGGCTGGAAAATACGGAGTGGTAAAAGCAACCAGGAACACTATATGACAGATATTGCTGTTACCATTGCGGCCATGTTAAGTATTCAAATGCCTAACGGTGCCGTTGGAAAAGTAATTACGGAAATAACAGGCAACAAATAGTGCTTATTTAACCAGAGTGTGGAGAATACACCAACCTGTTGCTTATCTGGTTTTCCGTATTACATTCATTACTGATCACATCTACCAGTAATGGCCATAAGTTATCCTGGAATTTTTTCCTGAATATACCGATGTGCCCTACTTTACAGGTTGTATATTTTTCAACCTGCAGCTTGTAGACTTTTGATGGAGCGTTTGGAAAAAAATCCATCATCATTGGAGCAGTGATATCATTTGCGAGTTGATCATCGCTCATATAGATGGATGTAATTGGAATGGTAAACCCATAAAACTTATCCAGGTTTATTGTTTTCAGTATGGCAGACCTGAAATAGGTTTTACTCAAACACCATTCCCTCCATTCTTTCATCATATTTCTCGGGAGGTTTTCACCCCAGCCAATTTTTTTCATTGCGCCATAACCAAATAACCCAACCATCAATGGGCCAATAAAAAACCAAAGAGCCCAGATTTTCCATTTGATGGCTGAAGGGAAATAGCCCCAGTATCCAAATGCTGCACTGATGGCGATTACCTTGCGGATATATTGCTGCTGTTTAACAAATCCAACCATTTGCGCACCAACGCTATGCCCCACCCATATAATATTGGTTGCTCCTTTTACATGCACCATAAAGTTTAATACTGCGTTCATATCCAGTATGCCCCATTCGTGCATATACGAAGTACAGGTTTTTAAATGCTGTGGTGCCGATTGGCCAATACCCCTGTAATCGTATAACAAAACACTATACCCATTTTGCACCAGGAACCTGGCGAAATTGATGTAAAACTCTTTTTTTATCCCGGTAGCCGAACTGAGAATAACATAACCAATACTGTCTCCAACCGGCTTGCTATAAAGTGCACTCAATTTATATCCATCCGCTGCCGTAATCGTTAATATTTGCATAAAGTATACCCCTCATTTATTTTATTAGTGATACATACCTAATCAACATCTGTCGTAAGCGTTTCCTGTTTTTCTGAACATGAAAAGACCCGCATAGAAATACAGGTCGTTGCGTGCTTAATCAATAAACGACACACATGAGATCTTTACTAATAGTATTATTTGAATCTGTATAGCCTGATGGCGGCTGATTCAGTTTCGGGGGGATATTAATTTATTCGATCCTGTAGCCTGTACCGGCAATATTTTTTTTCTGTTTTGTTATATTATACTGAACATTTAAAAATCAAGAATAGGCTGCAAGAAATAATAAACCATTCAGATAATGCATAAAAAAAAGAGCAGTGACCATGATATTCGACGAACATCATGCTATACCGTTCCATTTATAATTTCAATTTTTGAATTTCTGCCTCATAATCTCTGATACTCGCTCTTCGCTCTGCAGGTGTATGTTGAATAACCAGTTCCCAATATTCAATGGCTTCCTTTTTTTTGCCAAGTGCTGTAGACCATAATGCCATCCCTAAATTAGTCCAATAACTTTCTGTGGGGAATCTGTTCGAGTTAAACCTAAAAATTTCTCCTGCTTTATCCTTATATCCCTTCCTGAGGATATTTCTTCCCAATACAAAAATATCCACTGCGCCGATTCCATTTAACTGACTCAATTGTTTAAATGTCTGGTCGGCATCATCCATTCGTCGTAACTCAGTCGCAAGTTCATATTTGATCCTTAAGGCATTTGCATCAATTACACCATTCATTTTAACGGTATCCATTGCGTTGTTGATAAACCATAGTCCTCTTTCCAATTGAACCATACTGTCGAGGCAAAACTTCGCCGCCCGTACCCAGTTACGGGCATCAAAGCCTGCATAACCCACCAATTCTTCTTTCATTTTTGCTACATACAGATCGTTGGCACCGGGAAGTTCAATATTCAATCCAATCCGCTTATCCTCCCAGTTCAGCCAAAGAGAACAGGAAGCAGATTGTCGCTGGTCAAAAGAATAACTCAGCCATTCAGTATAAGGTGCTTTTTCCGGACTAGCTTCAATGCGAAGCATATCTTCACCCGAGTTATAATAATAAGTGCCCCAGCTTGTTGATGTAGAAGACAATATCCAGGTCCAGGGTTTTAGCGAATCTACCATCAACATCAACCCATAAGTACCAGCCGGAATTGGTTTGCCATTTACACGCATGGGATGTGAAAACTGGATAGTAGTAATTTCATTGGCTCCAGCACGCCATGGCGACGTTGATGCAGTGCCATAACCAAGGTTCTCCATTCCATAATGCACCAGCTTACCCCAAATATTGCCTCTACGGTCTTTCCCTGTATGATCATGCACATCAGGTCCCCGATAGGTAACAGTTACCGAACCTAATCCCATCCATTGAGATACACTTGATTTTTGGTTACCTCCGTTGGGAACTTGTGTGATGGTAATTGTTTGTGCTTTACTGATTTGATGTAGCAGGCAAAACAAAACAAAAAGGAAGCTGATTTTTTTCACAGTGGGTATAATTTATGCGTCAAATTATACTCACTGCATCTCCCATAAAAAAGATACCCGACCAACTACTGTAGAAATCGACCAAAGACTAATTGTTTGCCTATTATTCCATTATCATGCGTTTTCAAATACTACCTTTACAGCTTCTGTAAACCTTTATCTAGGATGAAAAAGAAACAAAAAAAATCATGGGTCATCTATCATATTCTGTTTTGGATTACCATGTTCTGTTCTTTCATACTCGATGTCATCAGTTTTCTGCCTGATCATCCTGTCATTTTCTTTTTCTCTCTTTTTTACCGCGTTTTTTTATTAGCCCTTATCACCTATATCAATCTCTGGTACCTGATTCCCCGATTTTTTATCCAGCGGAAATTTGTCCAGTACTGTCTGTTTCATTTGTTACTCATGACGGGATTTGCTTTTTGCTATCAGGCATATTACCCAAGCGTATCAGAACTGTTCATCACTTATAAAACAAACCCCATCCAGTTCTGGAACAATTATTTTGTGGCATTGCGTTACGTGCTTATTTCATCGCTCTTTTACTACCTGAAAGAACAGTTTACACAGAAGGAAAAGTTTGACGCCATGAGAATCGATTATTTATATACTGAATTAACATTACTCAAAGCCCAGATAAACCCTCACTTCTTATTCAATACACTCAATAACCTGTACGCTTTATCACTGAAAAATTCCGAAAAGACCCCAGCATTAATATTGAAATTATCTGACATGATGGAATACATGTTATATGAAACAGATGAAAACACCGTTCCGCTGGAAGCCGATATTACCAACCTGATTAATTATATACAATTTGAGGAAATCAGAAAAGACAGCAATGAATACCAGATCAACTATTCAATCACTGAAATTCCGAAGAATCGTTACAAAATAGCGCCCATGCTATTACTCCCCATTGTTGAGAATGCTTTTAAATATGCTCACCCCAACGATGAGAAACCAGGCAGCATTGAAATACGATGTGTGATCAAAGAGGAAACCTTGCTATTTACATGCGAGAACAGCTATGCTGATTCGATCAAAAAGCCGGGCAAAAAAATGGGCATCTTAAATTTGAAAAAAAGACTGGATTTGTACTATCCTTCCAGATACTGTTTCCACCAGGAAAAAAATACCGACACCTATAAAGTTCAACTGGAAATTCAATTATGAAAAAATACAGATGCACCATCCTGGATGATGAACCACTGGCAATCGAAGTAATAGAGAATTACGTTCAAAAAAGTAGTCTGCTGACAGTACTTAGCAAACATACACATGCAACTGAAGCCAAACTGCTGATAGAAGAACAAAAGCCAGATATTCTTTTTTTAGATATCGAAATGCCGTCAATTAATGGATTGGATTTTTTACGTTCCCTTACATTCAAACCCGTTACCATTATTACAACTGCTTACAGACAGTATGCATTAGATGGTTTTGATGCCGGGGTACTGGACTATTTATTAAAACCCATTAAATTCGAAAGGTTCGAACAGGCCTGTATACGTGCCGGAGAGTTATTGGATCTGATTCATATGAATGCCAAGATTGTTGATGCTAAATCAGAAAACCAGTTGGAAACAATTACCATTAAATCGGGCACCAGGTATACCAAACTCGATATTAAAAGCATTACACATGTGCAGGGGTTAAAAGATTATGCGATTGTGTATGCAGGCAAACAGAAACATGTTATACTGGGCTATATGAAAATTATAGAATCAAAATTACCAGACGATCTGTTTATACGTGTACATAAATCGTTTATCGTCGCCAGAGATAAAATAAGGTTAATACAGCATGGAAAAATTCATCTCGACGACCAGCAAATACCTATCGGACGATCCTATAAAAAAACAATTGATGCTTTTATGAAAACGATATAGGCATTGCATTATCACAATACACTAATCTCTTATGGCAGTAGCATTAAACGATACCATCTCCCATGTACCATTGTGATGTAAATAATAATTACAGATTTGCAGCGCCATCATTTTCGCCTGACCTATGGTAAACAATAACACATTCCTGACGATGGCAAAATCATTTCTCGGAAAAAATACTGTTTCATGTATTATACTATCCCTGAACGGTGGTATTGCCAGCGATCTGAAAGTTTTCAGCATTCCTTTGTCAAGGCTACCATCCGGATAAGTAACCCAATTCTTTTCAGATGTATTTTTCGCCAGAAATAGCTGATCGTTTCTGGCAAATGCTTTCACCCAACTCTGGTTCAACTGCAAGATTTTGGCTCCTGCTTCTGCTTTTATCAACCCACCTGGAAATCGGGGTTGCGGGTCAGGATAAGGACGCTGTATTTCAGTTAATTTGAAATGGAGAGGATCAATGTTTACCGTATTGGCTGCCACACATTTCCATCCTTCTGCATATTTGATATATACATCATTGTATCGGCTGAATTCCACAGCAGAGGAATTTTTTCCCTTATAAGGTGTAACTGCATAAACAAATGCAACTGAATCAGCCACCAACCGGATGATAACACTGTCTGCATAAAAGAAATCGATCTGATCGAATCGCTTTGCAGCAAATACGGGTGATAATGCAGTTTTTGTGAACAATTTTCCTTTTGCGGCACCCAGATGCACGAACTCATCTGCCCATAACAAACGATGATAGGTGGCCGTATCTGATTTAATCCATGATTGGATATATTGATCATTCAGGTAACGTAATCGCATTGAATCTGCCGCTCTGCGTTGTAATAAGGTTCCCTGAGCCTTTGGTTCTTGTAAAAAGGCAAGTGTAAAAAAAGCTATTAACAAAAAATAGCTAGCGGATTTATTATATGTGCATGACATAAATATATCCTAAGATAAAAACAACTAGGAGGCTTATTGTTTTAACCACTACTTAATTAGACAAGTATTATTTTTTCTCGAGCAACAACATACTTAAGACAGCATTCGTGTATCAGGCAGACAGTAATGTCAAATGAAAACTGGTACCTTTATCCTGTTCACTAACTACATTCATATCAATTTGCATGGCTTCTGCAAATTCCTTCGCGAGGATAAGCCCCAAACCACTTCCTTTTTCTTTATGCGTTCCTTCACGACTCTGTCGTTTTGCGGGATTGAACAGCTGTTGTAAAATCTCCTCATTCATACCACAACCGTTATCGGTTATCGATACCCTTATCTCCCGTTCATTCATTGTTTCGCAGGTGATGGCGATTGTTCCGGAACTGGTAAATTTATTAGCATTGCTGATGATATTCCGCATGATGAACCTAAGTGTATTTTCATCTGCCTGAACCCTGCAATCGGTATTTACCAGGTTCTTAATTTTATTGTTTTTAAGACTTGCAAATGGTTGAAGGTTACTGATGATTTTATTGGTCAAAGCTGCCAGATCTACCCGACAGAGAACTGATTTTTCATTTTTTATGAGTATGCTTCCCCATTCTACCAGGTTGGTAAGCATATCTAAAGTACTATCCAATTGTTTGTCAAGAAGCCCTAATAATTCTGATATTTCTGCTTCGGATAAGCTACTGTCCTTGGTAAGTTCAATCATGGCTTTTACTGAAGCAACGGGGCCTCGTACATCATGAGCTATAATTGAAATGATCTTATTCTTGATCGATTTAGAGGCTTCTAATTTTATTTTCTGTTCTTCAATCAGCTGATTTCTGGCTATCTCTTCTTTATTTTTCAGTCTTAGCTCAAACAGTTTCATCACCTGGTTACCAAGTATCCGCAGGGTTAATTTCTGCTCTTCTGTCAGAGAACGTGGTACATTATCAATTACACAAAGCGTACCTAATGTATAACCTGCCGGACTAACCAACGGATACCCTGCATAAAACCGTATTTTGGGATCGCCTAAAACCAGTGGATTATCAAAAAAACGTTCATCAGAAAGCGCATCTTCCACTTCCATGATATCAGACTGATGAATGGCATGTCCGCAAAAGGAAGTATCACGATCCCCATCTGTATTTTCGATACCTATTTTTGCTTTGAACCATTGCTTGTGCACGTCAAGCAGTGTGATGGTCGATATGGGTGTTTTACAAATAGAGGAGGCAAGCTGAACAATCTGATCAAAGTCTTCTTCATATTGGGTATGCAATACTTCATAGCGCAACAACTCCAGTAAACGTTCCTGCTCATTGGCGGCAATGGGGGAAAGAATCATATTCAGTCAGGGGGTCTAGGTTAGTCAACGTTTCTTTCGAAACCATAATCACGTTCTACCTTGCAAATTCTTGTTTTATAGTATTTGTACCAAATATCTCTTCCCATTTTTTGTGCCTCCAGGTGTTCTGTATTGGCTTTCCAGTTTTTAATGGCTTCAAGGCTTTCCCAATAAGAAATAGTAATACCCAAACCATTCCGCGCCGATTCAAACCCAAGGCAGCCTGGCTGTTTTAATGCCATCTGGCACATTTTGTCGGCCATTTCTTCATATCCATCTGTATCTACGGTTAATTCGTTGGTAAAGATGACCGCATAATAAGGAGGCTGGGGTGTTTTTGCAATCATAGCCTGTTGAGTGTGTGTTTGGTGAATTCATTTTCAATATTGCCCGTATTTAAGGTGGATGCAGGTTCAAACAGCATTACCCATACTTCTTCTGCAGCATTGGGTCTGTGCTCCACCCCTTTGGGCACCACCAGGAAATCGCCTTCCATTAGTTCAATATTTTTATCTCTAAGCTCCATTACAAAGGATCCTTTGATCACATAAAACAATTCGTCTTCCTGATCATGGTGATGCCAGGTAAATGGTCCTTTAAATTTCACCAGCTTTACTTCCTGCCCATTTAATGCCCCTGCAACGGTTGGATTCCAATAACCTTCTACCTTGTCAAAAGCCTGTAGCACGTTTACTTTATCCATGGTTTATTTCTTTTGCTTCCTTCAAAAATTGTTCATGCAACTGCAATACCTGTGGAATAACCAGGTGCTGGTCATCATTCAGTATCACAAAATCACATAAACGCATTTTTATTTCTTCCTGAATCTGTCTTTTCATCCTGCTCAATACTTCTTCTCTTGATACAGCATCTCTTTTCATAACGCGGTTGACTCTGATGTGCTGAGGTGCATATACGCCAATGATATAATCCATTCCTTCTGTTGACCCTGCTTCAAAGAACAACGCAGCTTCTTTGACAACATATAGTGCGTTCTGCTTATCGGCCCATTGTTCACCGGCCCTGATAGCTGCCGGATGAACCAGTGCATTCAGCTTTTCCAGTTGAAAAGGATCACTAAAAACAATATCAGCAATGAACTTACGGTTGAGCCTTCCATCTTCATACGCTTTATCACCCAATAAACTAATTATACCTGATTGTAATGATTTGTCTGTTTCCATCAATTGCCGTGCATTGGCATCGGCATCGAACACAGGTATACCCAGCACTTTAAAGATGCCGGCTATCGTAGACTTTCCGCTACCTATTCCACCTGTGAGACCAATTTTTAACATGGACTAAAGATAAAACAAGAAGGTTCGGAAAGAGACTTCCCGAACCTTTATTTTCCAGTATAAAACGGATCATTATTTTTTATCAGCCGCCTTATTGATCGCAGCACTCCATTCCATGCTCACAGAAGATTTTTCAATCTTGAGGTAGCTGCCCGGACTTACTTCCAGTTGAATGGTATTGTCTTCGTTGATCTTATTGATCACACCATGAATACCGGCGATCGTAACAATTTTGTCGCCTTTCTGCATATTCTCTACAAACTTTTTCTGCTCTTTGGCTTTTTTAGCCTGTGGGCGAATCATAAACAACCAAAATACGAGGATGATGGCACCCATCATAACCAACTGAACCATTCCTCCACCTTGTTGTCCACCCGCTGCAAGCAAAACTGAATTAAGATAAAACATTGTTATTTGTTTAAATGATAAATGACTAGTTAACTTTTACTTCTTTCACATGGCCTGTAAAGATAAGGCTGTGTTCACTTCCGTTGCGTGTATTTGTATGAACAACGACTGTTTTTCTTGTGTCGCCTGCTGCCGACCTGTTGGTATCGAAAGCTGCCATTACTTCTCCTTCCGCACCCGGCGCCACCGCTTCTTTGGTGTAACTGGGTACCGTACAACCACAGCCAGCCCGCACATTCGTAATAAACAGGGGTTTATTACCGGTATTTTTAAACCTGAATTTCAACTGTATTTTTTCGCCCTGTGTAATTGTACCAAAGTTTACCAGCGAATCGAGCCACTGAATGGTTGTATAGTTAGCCGTATCAGCCAGGTGCGATTCTGCAGCTGGTGCCGTCTTATCGGGTCCCGTACAAGCCCCCAGCCAGCAACTGATAACAGATACAATAACAGCTATTTTTTTCATAAAAAACCTTGTGTCTTATTTCTTGTATCCAATTTTCTGAATCTTCCCCGCTTCTGTGAGCTCTTTATGGATATTATCAAGAATGCCATTTACAAACTGACCACTTTGCTGGGTACTGTATTCCTTGGCCAGATCGATATATTCGTTAATGGTTACTTTGGTAGGAATGGTTTCAAAGTACAGGAGTTCAGATACACCCATACGCATCAGTATCATATCTAACTGGGCAATTCGTTCAGCATCCCAGTTTTTCAGTTTGGGTTTGATGAGTTCCGTTGCCTGTTCTTTTTTCTCAATACTGGTGACCAATAAAGATTTGGCAAACTGCCATTTCTCTGTACTGATCATTTCCTGGAGATTATAACTGCCAGGTTTCTGAATATAATTCAGCATGAGTTGCTCCATCATTTCAGCGTCGTCATCCCAATTATTGTAATGTTCTTCAATATGGCTGATGAAGGATTCATTGGGTAACATGAGATGGGTAAAAATGAGTTTGATGATTTCCTTTTCTTTCCCCTTTTCCCTCCCATCCACAGCAATATATTCCTGGTATTGGGGCATTGCTGTAAGCTCGTTGTATATTTTGTGCACCAGATCTTTATCCAGTATTTTTTCCGGTAAAAAGGTTTCTAATGCTTTCTTAAAAGTGCCACTTTCAAGTATACTCCATAACAGTTCATTTCCCGCAATTTTGGTATTTACGTTCAAATCGGCCCTGGTTGGCAGGTTACGGGATGCACGTTTTACCGCATTGGTTTCGGCGTAACGGGCCACTTCTGTTATAAAATAGAGCAGGTAAACAAACAGCGATGTTGTTTGATCGAATTGCTTTTTCAGCTCAATTTCCGGTTTCTGACGGGTCACACTGGTATCTGCAGCCTCTATCATATAAAGTAACTGCATCACTTTCACACGAATATTTCTTCTACTGATCATCTGGTAAGAACTTGTTTGGAAGCGGCAAAGGTATTGTTTTCATCTACCCCGTCAAAATGAAAAAACCCGTCCGGGAACGGACAGGTTTAACCTTGATACAACCTATAAATAACCCTTTTCAGATTACGGTTCAACAATATCAGCCCTCATAGGCAGCAGAGCGCCGCCAATGGTATTTACATCCGCATCACTCACATTGTTCTTTTTGAGTGCTGCAACCAGGTCGTTAACCAGGGCATTGAAATGCACATCTTTGATACCCAGACCCACATGTGCCGCTTTCATCGACAACCCAGTGTACTTTTCCGGTCCGCCAACTGCCTGACCAATCTGGTTTACCAGGTTCATTTTCAGGTCGTCTACACGTTCCTGCGACTTAGCTGTATTGGCAAAAAAACCGTTGATCACATTATCGGCTACTACTATTCCGATAAAGTCATCGACTACTTTTTTGATACCGGCATTACTGCCGAGTCTTTTGTACAGTTCACTTCCTGCATTCACAGGTGGCGCGTCGTCTTTTTTACATGCGGTAAACAGCATTGCGGCAGAAAATGCTATTGCCGACATACGCAACAGACTTTTTTTCATCGTTTATTGATTTATTGGTTAGTGAAAAAATGATGGCTATTTGCGGATATTGAGCGCATAAGTGATTTTCCTGAATGCAAGAAGATTCACCGGACATTCAGCTTTTGCACTCAGGGGCGCCCGCTCAGCAATGCTTTGATTATACCGACGACCGGCAGAGAGTATCGCAGAACGATTGGTTTCGCGTGGATCGATGGTAACACATAATGTCTGGCTTTTCAGGCTGACAATATTTGAATAAACCCCTTTCTGGGCCAGAAAATAACTGTCCATGGCAGCAGAATCTTTTGCGGTAAAAGAAGCCGGGAAAGTCATCACAACAATTTCAGTGGGATTTTCCAGGTAAACGCGTTCTCCCAGACTGGGTTTGTTCCAATTGGCATAAATGAACAGGCTGGCAAATAATACCAAAAACAGTATCAATATTCCTTTTGCAATACGTTTAATGAGTTTCATTTTCCTGGTTTTGGTATTATTTACGTTAACCAGATGACTTTGGATTGAACCCCGGCAAGATTTCTGAAAAGAGAGGAAATGAAAAATTGACACCAGAAACCGGAAACTTCCTGCATCTTTGCCGCCCGTTCTGACAGTGTTATAGAAGGATTTTGGCCCAAACGGCCCCAAAACTGAAATTTTGACCTGTTGCCCACTAATGGCATAATTCTCGATGAATGGCATTCAGATTTTAAACCTTATTAAATTAAAACCAATAACGTATGGCTAAGAAACTCAACGTTACTCCTCTGCACGACAGAGTAATTGTTAAGCCGGCCGCTGCTGAAGAAAAAACAGCCGGCGGAATTATTATCCCTGATACTGCAAAAGAAAAACCCCAGCGTGGAACCATCGTAGCTGCCGGTACCGGTAAAAAAGATGAGCCCATGACCGTAAAAGTGGGCGATACGGTATTGTATGGCAAATATGCCGGTACAGAAATCCAGATCGAAGGACAGGATCTCCTGATCATGCGCGAAAGCGATCTGTTAGCGATTGTTTAAATAATTTGAAAATGTGCCAATCTGAAAATTTGAAAATGAACCATTTCAATTTCAGATTTTCAAACGAAATACACACTCCTACATTTTCAAATTTCTAAATTTTCAAATTCTCAAATTAAACAAAATGGCAAAACAAATATTCTTCGATATCGAAGCAAGAAATAAAATGAAAAAGGGTGTTGATACCCTGGCTAATGCAGTGAAAGTTACACTGGGTCCAAAAGGACGTAATGTAGTAATCGAGAAAAAATTCGGTGCTCCTTCAGTTACCAAGGATGGTGTTACCGTTGCAAAAGAAATTGAGCTGGAAGATGCTATTGAAAACATGGGTGCTCAGATGGTGAAAGAAGTAGCATCTAAAACCGCAGATATTGCGGGTGATGGTACAACTACTGCTACCGTTCTGGCCCAAGCTATTATCAGCGAAGGTTTGAAAAACGTTGCCGCAGGTGCCAATCCAATGGACCTGAAACGTGGTATCGACAAAGCAGTTGCCAAAGTAATCGAAAACCTGAAAGCTCAGTCTCAGGCCGTTGGTAACGATTCTAAAAAAATTGAGCAGGTAGCTACTATCTCTGCCAACAGCGATAGCGAAATCGGAAAACTGATTGCTACTGCGATGGGTAAAGTAGGAAAAGAAGGTGTTATTACTGTTGAAGAAGCAAAAGGAACTGACACTACTGTTGATGTAGTAGAAGGTATGCAATTCGATCGTGGATACATCTCTCCTTACTTTGTAACCAACAGCGAGAAAATGGAAGCTGAATTACAGAATCCATATATCCTGATCTACGACAAAAAAATTGGCGCGATGAAAGACATTCTCCATATCCTGGAGAAAGTAGCACAGAGCGGTCGTCCATTGGTAATTATTGCTGAAGACCTCGAAGGTGAAGCACTGGCAACACTGGTAGTAAATAAATTACGTGGCACACTGAAAGTAGCTGCTGTTAAAGCACCTGGTTTTGGTGACCGCAGAAAAGAAATGCTGACTGATATCGCTATCCTCACTGCAGGTACTGTTGTAAGTGAAGAGCAGGGCTTCAAACTGGAAAATGCTGATCTGAGTTATTTGGGTCAGGCTGCTTCTATTACCATTGATAAAGACAATACCATTGTTGTTGGTGGTAAAGGTAAAAAAGCGGATATCGTTGCACGTGTAAACCAGATCAAAGCCCAGATTGAAAATACTACTTCTGATTACGATCGCGAGAAACTCCAGGAGCGTCTGGCTAAATTAAGCGGTGGTGTTGCGGTATTATATGTAGGTGCTGCTACAGAAGTTGAAATGAAAGAAAAGAAAGACCGCGTAGACGATGCGCTGCATGCTACACGCGCTGCTGTTGAAGAAGGTATCGTACCAGGTGGTGGTGTTGCCTATATCCGTGCCGTTGAATCTTTGGAAAAACTGAAAGGTGCTAACGAAGATGAAGCTACCGGTATCCAGATCGTAAAAAGAGCGATTGAAGAACCACTGCGTCAGATCGTTATCAATAGCGGTATTGAAGGTTCTATTGTGGTACAAAAAATTAAAGAAGGTAAAGGCGATTTTGGATTCAATGCACGTACAGAAGTATATGAAAACCTGTTAAAAGCAGGTGTTATTGATCCTACCAAAGTGAGTCGTGTTGCATTGGAAAATGCTGCATCTATCGCTGCCATGCTGCTGACCACTGAGTGTGTGATCGCAGACAAACCAAAACCAGAAGCGCCACATAGCCATGCGGGTGCACCTGATATGGGTGGCATGGGTTACTAAGACAGGTTTCAGCCTGAGGCTGATCATCATAAAAAAATCCCTTTCGATATCGAAAGGGATTTTTTTATGATGTATGGATTTGTTTACTCTCCTGTACCATACCTCTGGTTAAAAAATATTGGGCTAATCCATAGGTAAGCATTACAGCTATAGCAAGCATATCTTCCTGTAAACGGAACATATTCAGTGCTAGTATCGCATCACTAACGACAAATAAAATGGCTCCGGGCAAAAAGAATTTAATGGCAATTGGTTTTACTGTATCATGGGTAATTGTATGAATGGCGAGCGAGGCCATCAGGCTGATGAATAGCATATAAAACAAAACAGGCAACCGGTAACTACCCAGGTATCCATCAAGAAAAATATAAACAACTGAACTAAATAATAACATAGCGATCAGCGAAAGCACAAATACCTGTCTTGTTTCTTTTTTAACCGGTTGTAATTGCAGAAAATAATAGCTATAATTTAAATGAGCCAGTACAAAAGCAATCATCCCTGTAAGAAAAAAAGTAGCCCCATCTCCTATCAGCAAAGCATCTCCCAGAAAGGAAAAGAACAGCGCATATATTGGTCTGATTCTCCAATTGAACACTTGTTGTTGTACAATGAAATAAGTAATTAATAGTGGCACAAGCAATAATTTTGTGACTGCTCGCCAACTTTCCAGCGCAGTAAAAATGCAGATACAATGCAGTACAAGTACAATAAGAAAAGCGGGTAGTAGTATTTGTTTAAGTTTCATACATACATTTTATAGTAAACTCATGCGAACGGCTTCTTCAAAACTATGTGGAGCATAACCGAGCTCGTTCATGGCTTTATCAATCTTCAAGCCTGATTTTTTTGCTCTTTTTACGGGTTCTGGAAAATCAGCCGAAGTAACAGGGATAATATGTTTTGGATCGAGTTCCATCAATTTGGCAACCGTTAAAGCCATTTCATAGGGAGAAAGAATATCTTTTCCCGCCAGATGATATACCCCCTGCTTTTTAAACATTAATATTTGTTCTATTCCCGTGCAAAGATCATACACATAGGTGGGTGTTCGCTGTTGATCGGTTACTACCTGAATGGTTTCACCCGCATTCAATTTATTTTTTACCCATTGAATAAAACTCGGTCGCTGACCTTCCCAAACGGGTCCATAAATAAACACAGGTCTGATAATTGTGTTGCTTACCCCGCTTTCCTGTACCAGTTTTTCAGCCATGAGTTTACTTTCGCCATAAAAATTCATTGGTGCTGGCACATCATCTTCACTATGTGGCCCATTTTCACCAAAAATAAAATCTGTTGACAAATGGATAAAATGAATAGGAAAATGACGGCTGGCTTCCAGCAAATACCTGGTTACTTCCACATTTTGCTGCAAACATTCATCCCGGTTACGATCACATTCATCGGGTTTACTCATGGCTGCTGTATGAATAACAACATCAGGATTTACCAGATCAAATACCTTCAATACTGAACGAACACTTGTTAGTTCTATGTTATGATAAGTAAGCTGATTATGAACCGCAATCCTTTGCGGTCCTCGTCCAAGTGCATAAACTTCAAACCCTTTATCAGCAAGTGATATACATAAATGCTGACCAGTAAAGCCATTAGCACCTGTTACCATGATTTTCATACGGCAAGTTTACTAAAATGTAATCAGATCACGCTATTGGCAATTGACCTCAATTGCTTATTTTTGAAACTCCGTGTAGCTGATACACATATTGTTATACGTTCAATGTCGAAAGACCTATTGCATAAAAGAAAGAAGAACTGCCTAAAGAAATGTCTGCTAAAAAAGTAACAAAAATAGGGGTACTCACATCAGGAGGCGACTCGCCCGGTATGAATGCCGCCGTAAGAGCTGTTGTCAGAACGGGAAATTACCATGGTTTGGAGGTATATGGTGTCATGCGTGGCTATAGTGGCATGATTGAAGACGATATTTTCAAAATGGATTCCCGCTCAGTTGCCAATATCATCCAGCGTGGAGGAACTATTCTCAAAACAGCCCGAAGCAAAGAGTTTTTCGAGCCGGAAGGCCGTGCCAAAGCCTACGAAAATTTAAAGAAAAGAGGCATTGACGGACTCGTCATCATTGGAGGCGACGGCAGCTTCCGGGGTGCACAGAAATTCAGTAATGAATTCGATATCCCCTGTATCGGGCTACCCGGCACCATTGATAAGGATATTGCAGGAAGTGATTTCACCATTGGTTTTGACACCGCCGTGAATACTGCCGTGGAAGCCATTGATAAAATACGTGACACTGCCGATGCACACGATCGTTTATTTATTGTGGAAGTAATGGGACGCGATGCCGGTTATATCGCTTTACACAGTGGTATTGCTACCGGCGCCGAAAACATCCTGATCCCCGAAACCAAAACCGATATTGAAGAACTCATCAGCTCACTTACAGAAAAAGAGAAAAGAAAAAAACTCGTTAACCTCATCGTTGTAGCTGAAGGTGATGAATATGGAGGTGCCAATGAAGTAGCAGAAATTATTAAAAAAAGATTACCCAATGCTGATACCAGGGTTTGTATACTCGGACATATCCAGCGCGGTGGTTCGCCTACCTGTCTTGATAGACTCATCGCCAGCAGAATGGGGTATCATGCAGTAGAATGTTTGCTCACCGGACGATTCAATGTAATGGTGGGAATACTCAATAATAAGATGAATTATATACCCTTAGACAATGCCATTAAAGCGAAACAGAAAATTTCAGAAGACTGGCTTAAAATCGTCAAAATACTGGCAAGTTGATTTGTGTGGGCAACACAATCAATACAGGATCGTAAACCAATAAACACAACTCCACACAATGTCAAAAAATCTCGACAAGTACCTGCACAAGAACATGGACAAGCAGGCAGGATTGGAACACGTGAATCATAAAACCAAGATCGTTGCTACCGTTGGTCCTGCATGCGATAGTTATGAACAATTACTGGCATTGGTAAAAGCTGGTGTGAATGTATTCAGGCTGAATTTTTCACATGGCAGCCACGAAGACAAACAACGTATCATTGAACATATCCGCAACATCAATAAAACACAACCGTATAATATTTCCATTCTTGGCGATTTACAGGGGCCTAAACTGAGAGTAGGTGAAATTGAGAACAATGCACTGGATGTAAAAGTGGGCGATATTCTCACATTTACCAATGAAAAATGCATTGGTAATCTTGAAAAGATTTATGTTTCATATCCCAATCTTGCCGGAGACGTGATTATTGGAAATATCATCATGATTGATGATGGTAAAATTGAAGTAAAAGTAGTCAGCATTGAAAAAAATGGTGATGTAAAAGTGGTGGTAACACTTGGTGGCATCTTATCATCTAAAAAAGGTATCAACTTACCTGACACAAAAATTTCTTTGCCGGCATTAACAGAAAAAGATCTGATTGATCTTGATTTTATTATTGAACAGCAACTCGACTGGGTGGCTTTGAGTTTTGTGCGCAGCGTAAAAGATATCGTGATATTGAGGAGCAAGCTCACAGAAAAGAAAAGCAAGACCAAGATCATTGCAAAAATTGAAAAACCCGAAGCACTGGTAAATATCCGTGATATCATTATTGAAAGTGATGGTATTATGGTGGCTCGTGGTGATCTGGGGGTAGAATTACCGGTTGAGCAGATTCCATTGATACAGAAAGAACTGATTCGCAAATGTATTCACCGTGCCAAACCCGTTATTGTGGCAACACAGATGATGGAGAGTATGATTGACCGGGTAAAACCCAACAGAAGCGAGATTACAGATGTGGCCAATGCCGTTTTGGAAGGAGCCGACGCTGTAATGCTGAGTGGTGAAACTGCCGCAGGTAACCATCCGGCACTGGTAGTAGAAACCATGCGCAAGATTATTCTGGAAGTAGAGAAAAAAGAATATCGTTATAACCGCTCAGAAGACCTTAAACCGCAACCACATTCGCCATCTTTCCACAGCGATGCCATTTGTTACAATGCATGTAAAATATCGGAAGATGTATCAGCACAGGCACTTGTTGGTATGACCCAAAGTGGTTACACGGCATTTATGCTCAGTAGTTACAGACCCTCTTCCCCACTCTATATTTTTACCAAAGAGAAATCGCTCGTAAACCAGTTAAGTCTGAGCTGGGGTGTTCGTGCATTTTATTATGCGGAAGAAGACAGTCTGGATGATATCATTTTCGACCAGATCAATATTCTTAAAGAGAGAGGTTTTTTACAAACAGGCGATGTTGTAGTGAATACAGGTTCTACTCCGGTTGACCAGCATTTACCAACGAATATTATTAAACTTACCAAAGTACTTTAATCTTCATCTCCACATAATTTGGTATATAAAGATTCCCACTTGGGAATCTTTTTTTATATTGGTTGTCAATGCTAATCAATAATCTGAACGCTTTATTATCTTTTAATCATTGTAATACATGCACATTATTGCAATTAAAAGACAAAATTACCCAGACTAAGCCGGGTAATAGCCTAATAAATGCAGGTTTTTGCGTTTTTTAAAATAATACATGTATTTTCGTAAAGCTAAAATTATGTCAAACATGGTCGATTCTTTTGAGAAGATTCCGGTTAAAATCTTTCCTGGTTCAAAGGACGGTTCAAAATATGTAGCACAGGAAATTGCAGCATTAATACGCGAAAAACAGCAACAGGGAAAGCCATGTATATTAGGCCTTGCTACTGGTTCTACTCCCATCAGTATGTATGCTGAACTGGTGCGTTTACACAGAGAGGAAGGGTTAAGTTTTGCCAATGTCATCAGTTTCAACCTCGACGAATACTACCCGATTGAAAAAGACGCATTCCAGAGTTATTGGAGTTTTATGCATCGCCACCTGTTTAACCATGTAGATATAGATCCGAAGAATATATATATCCCAAACGGACTATGGCCAAAAGATGAAATTAAACAACACTGTGCCGCTTATGACCAGTTGATAGAAGACCTTGGAGGTATAGACTTACAGGTGTTGGGTATTGGTAATAACGGACATATTGGTTTTAACGAACCCGGATCCAGCATACACTCAAAAACAAGATTGGTTAACCTCGATAATACAACAAGGATTGCCAATGCGTATGAATTCCAGAATATTTCCAAAGTGCCCCGCCTCGCTGTTACCATGGGTATCAGTGTCATCATGAAAGCAAAGCGTATATTACTGATGGGCTGGGGAATGAAAGGAAAAATCATTGCCCGTTCAGTGGAAGGCGATGTAACAGAACAGGTACCTGCCAGTATTCTCCAGCAACACGATAACTGTACATTCATTATCGACGACGCTGCGTCTTCTGAACTTACCCGTATTAAATCACCCTGGTTAACGGGAGATTGTGAGTGGACTCCTAAAATGATCAAACGTGCCGTTATTAACCTGGCACTTAAACTCAATAAATCTGTTTTAAGTCTAACCGAACACGACTACAATGAAAATGGATTATCAGATCTGATTGTGGAGAAAGGTGAAGCATATGAAATCAATCTACAGGTATTTTATATGCTGAGAGACAGTCTTACAGGCTGGCCCGGTGGTAAAGCCAACGCGATAATACCAGCCCACCCTGAAAGAAGTACCCCTTATCCCAAAAAATGCCTGATTTTCTCCCCGCACCCTGATGATGATATCATTAGTATGGGTGGAACATTTATGCGTTTGCACGATCAGGGGCATGAAGTACACGTAGCCTACCAAACCAGCGGAAACATTGCAGTAGCTGACGAATTTGTCACACGTTTTATCGATTTCGCTGTGGGCTTTGAAGATATGTTTGGCATTGACAATAAAAAGAGTCAAGACATTTTAAAAGCCGCCCGCAGCTTTATTGGAGGAAAACAAAAAAATCAGCGCGATACCAATGAAATAAGGGCTATTAAAGGACTGATTCGTCGTTGCGAAGCCAAAGCTACCTGTCGTTATGTGGGTCTTACTGATGATCGTTGTCATTTTATGAACCTGCCATTTTATGAAACAGGTACTGTTGAGAAAAATCCAATGGGTGAGGCTGATATTGAAATCACCATCGCACTATTGCGTAAACTTCAGCCACAACAGATCTACTGTGCCGGTGATCTCGCCGATCCGCATGGAACACATAAAGTTTGCCTGGATATCATTTTTGAAAGTCTTCGCCGCATTAAAGCTGCCGGCGATAACTGGGTCAACGATTGCTGGGTTTGGTTGTATAAGGGTGCATGGCAGGAATGGGATATTGCAGAAATAGAAATGGCTATCCCTATGAGTCCCGATCAGGTCATGAAGAAACGTTTTGGTATTTTCATACACCAGTCGCAAAAAGACATGGTTCCTTTTCAGGGCAGTGATAGCCGCGAATTCTGGCAGCGGGCTGAAGAGAGGAATTCAAACACGGCCAACTTGTATGCCGCTCTGGGCATGACCAAATACGCAGCCATGGAAGCTTTTGTTCGCTGGCATTATTAATAGAAATTTACCGTTGTTGTAAAACCTCCGTTTTTAAACAAAGCGGAGGTTTTATATTTGCCGGATGCAGGAAAAGGCGCAAAAAGACGTAACCTATAAATCGGGCTGGCAGGAAGCCTGGGCAAATGCCATTTTCAGAAGAAAGTTTATCATCAGTGCCATCCTTCTGTCCATTATTATTTTTTCACTTCCCTCCTTTTTTCATTATATCGAAAAAAGAGAAGGTGCCTACCTGCACGATCTTATTTTACAGGCTATTCCTGCAGCCGACGTTTCCATTCCTACATTCCTGATCATCTGGAGTATCAGTGCTCTTGTAATTGTTCGAATGATACAGAACCCCGCATTTGCCCTGCTGATGTTGTCTTCTTTTACCCTGTTATGCATAGCCAGGATGGTGAGTATTACGATGGTTCCGCTTGATCCGCCGGATGGGTTAATCAGACTCAATGATCCACTGACCAGCATGGTATATGGAGGAAAGGATAAATTCATGACCAAAGACCTGTTTTTCTCCGGTCATACTTCGAATATGTTCCTGATGTGTCTCTGTCTAACAAAAAAAACAGATAAATACCTGGCACTGCTGGCTACACTGGCCGTAGGTATACTGGTATTGGTGCAACATGTTCATTACACAATTGATGTAGTGGCTGCTTTCTTTTTTACATACATCGTATACCGGGTAAGTAAAATCAGCAGCATTTATTAAAATGCTTCCGCCAGTTGGAAATAGAAGCCACTGTTTTGGCCCTTTCCTATTCCATAGTCAATCCGCAGGTTGAGTTTCTCCGATGCGTTCAATGCATACCTTAGTCCGCCACCGAATGAATATTTCAGGTTACTGAAATTTAATTCCCCCATTTCATGTGCTACATTACCCAAACCTGCAAAAGCCACCAGACCAATTCGTTTGTACACATGTCTCCGGTATTCGCCCTGTATCACAAATTGTTGAAGATCACGAAAACGTCCCTGGTAATATCCACGCATCGTATTATCGCCACCAAAAGCTGCCTGGCTGCGCAATGGAACTGATTTTCCAATATTGCCAAATAACCATGCTTGTGTAGCAAAAACAGCATCCCTTCCTGCCGGCATGTATTTACGTATATCAACTACAATATTGGTATAAGGAAACTGAGAACCAGTTAGTTTACTGAAATGGTTAAAATAAGTTTGTGCAAAGAAACCTTTATCAGGGTAAAAAGCATGGTTGCGGCTATCATAAGTAAGACTTAATCCCAATCCGGATACATAATAATCATACCTGCCTACTACCTGTTGCTGATCGAACAGTCCTCCGGGTTTGTAATCAATATCCCATACACGCTGGTATTCATATAAAAGTCCTGCAAATAAACGGGGTGCTATTTTTTTCATGAAATGCAGGTATACATACATCTGTTTGAATGAATAGTCTTCCTCTGCACCATCTGTTGTATTTTTCCCCATTCCCCAGAATTTATCGGGAAAAGAGCTGAAAGAGACCTGTTCATTTAATATCCAGTTCTCATTTCTGAGGTATTGGGTACCCCGAACTGAGCTCACCAATTGTTTACGCAATGAATAAAGCGCCCCCATCTGGATGCTGGAAGTGCGGGAAAGGGTATCTTTTGCCGAGGCCCGGAATGTATAAGATGCAGCTCCCCCAAAAGCCCAGCTCGTTTCAATGGAGCGAGTCATGGCCGGAAAAACAACCAGTTTTGGTTTGGCTTGAGAAGAATCCTGCGACATTACTGTGGAAAAACAGGGCAAAAGCAAGGTAGAGAGGCATAAACGCCTGATGCAACGTGTCATATAAATGCAAAATAAGCCGTTGGTACCATTATAAATGGGAAATCTGGTCATAATTTGCTTATTTTTGCTTGTTTTATAGGCCCTGATACTTTACAATTTTGTAATAAATAATTAACATTACAGTTATATACTAAACGAACCGGATCAGAATGAAAAAATGGGACAGTCATTTTAAGCTTGGCGATACGGTAACCCCCGAGCAACTGGATTTTTTTGATAAGCATGGTGTGATCGTGTTTCGCAACTTTCTGGATAAAGAAAAAGTGGCCACGTACATCGGTGAACTTCAGCGACTGGAAAAACAGTGGCTGGATGAAAAGAAAGATAAAATCAATGGTATTCCGCTCAAATTCGGAAAAGACGACCAGGGCAATACTACCATTCAACGTTTATGCTTTAGTTCACTGTATAGCAACCCTCTCCATGACCTTTTGGGCGATGAGCGTCTGAAAGCATTAACTGCATTTTTACAACCCTATGAGGGCCGTATTGCAGAAAATGAAAAAGACGGGTTGGTCATCAACAACTATATCAATACACCGAACAGCACATTTACACAAATGGGCTGGCATACAGATAGCCCCCGTGACCTGTTCATGGGACAAAAAATTATGCCGATGCTCAACGTAGGTATTCATCTTGATACCTGTATGTTTGAGAACGGCGGTTTGCGTGTACTACCCGGCACACACAAACAAGGCATGTTTAAACTGTTGTTTGGCAAAAAATATTTCATCGACAACAATGATGATGCAAGAGAAGTTGGGTTTGATATTTACTCAGGTGATTTATCGGTACACGACGGCCGTTTATGGCACCGTGTAAAACAGTCGCCCAAATTTGGAGAGGAAAGCCGCAGAAGGGTAATGTATGTACCGATCGTTACAGGTAAATACAAGCCGAAAGACGAAAACAGTAAAACACCTTTCTATCACAGATTTACCGGGAAAGTTCACCACTAATAGACAGAGAAAATATTATTTTTAAAAGGTCAACTTATGTTGACCTTTTTCATTCAAACCTATTGTCATCATGAAATATGCATTGATTACAGGTGCCAGCAAAGGAATCGGCAAAGCCATCGCAGAAGAACTGGCTGCAAGACAGGTACATCTGCTGTTGGTAGCCCGAGATGCCCGCCTGCTGGAAGAACTGACGCAAACATTAAAACAGCAGTACCATATCGAAGCACATTTTCTGGCGCTTGATCTTGCTCTCCCCCATGCGGTAACCACTTTAAACAGTTGGATTGAAACCAACCTGTTTAAGGTGAATATACTGGTGAACAATGCCGGCTACGGATTAAGTGGTCCGTTTACAGATTATACCACGGAAGAACACAAAGCCATGATGCAGGTGAACATGACGGTACCTGTAGAGCTTACCGGAACACTTTTACCACAACTAAAGACAAACCAGCCATCTTATATTTTAAACATCGTGAGTTCGGCTGCTTATCAGTCTGTTCCTGGGTTAACCACTTATGCCGCCAGTAAATCTTTTATGCTGAGTTTTAGTCGTGGACTTCGTTATGAACTGAGGAACAAAGGGGTTTCGGTAACGGCAGTGAGTCCGGGATCAACCGACACAGGTTTTGCTGCAAGGGCCAAAGTGGGTGCAAAAGGATTAAGAGCTGCCGAAAAGGTAAATATGACCCCAAAAGCAGTAGCTTCTATTGCTGTAAAAGCCATGTATGCCAAAAAAGCGGAAGTGATAACCGGTTTTATTAACCAGTTAGGGGCTTTTCTGGTTTGGCTTTTCCCCAAAAAACTGGCTGAAAAAACAGCGGCTGGCATTTATGAATTGGATTGATTTTTTGAAAAAAGCGCTTTAGCTTTTTGAAAATAATCTGACAAGGCTTATATTTGCACCCCGATTGAGGAATCGACCTTAATCATACAATCGGCTGCGTAGCTCAACTGAATAGAGCATCTGACTACGGATCAGAAGGTTTCAGGTTTGAATCCTGACGCGGTCACACAGAAAGAAAGAGTTAACTACAATGGTTAACTCTTTTTTTATGCACTAACCCAATCAACATAATAGTAAAGACGGCCGGGCTAAAAAAAAGAGACTGCCTTGGTAAGGCAGTCTCTAGGTTGGTTTACATGAAGGGTTATTGAAATTTTTATCTTTCTTTTATTTTCATCAGTTGTACCACTTTACGTCTGTTACCTTGAATAAATTCAGCGAAATAAGTTCCACTATGGTAGCTATGTCCAATTTGTATGGTAGCATTTGATCCAAGTTTAACCCTGCTGTCAATTACCCTGCCTGATACATCCAATACTCTCATGTTCACCGGCTGATCGTATTTACTTTCCAGCTTCAGCGTGAAATGTGTGCTTGTCGGATTCGGCATTACGGTAACTTTTAATTCTTCTTCTGTGCTTGCTTTCGCAGACTCGTCAGATACAATTTTAGCAGTTTGCTTATTCGCTGTTACAGCTGTTACAGGTGGTTCAGCGCAAGCTGTCATGGCACATGTTCCCAGTCTGTCGCCTGAATGCTGACCAATATGGGTAGCTACAGCGTTTACACTGATCTCCAATGTCTGCGGATTGTTGTTGTTACCCGGAGGTAAATGACAGATGTACACTTTAGCCGGGCTACCCTTTAATCCGGTTCCAGGCACTCTGATGTCTTTCACACAGATGGTAATACTGCAGGTTGAAGTACATCCGAAATTATTAGTAACAGTAACCGTGAATGTATAGTTACCTGCTGCTGTTGGCGTGAATACTGGCGCTGCAGCAGTTGTACCACTCAACATTTGTATTGCATTACCACTCCACTGGTAAGTATAGCTACTACCACCCGTTGCTGCTACATTCAATACCGTACTTTGAGCACCGTAACCCAGGTAGATATTCTTAGGATTACCACCTGTATATACATTACTCGTTGGCACTGAAGTGATAGAACAGCTTGGTAATTGCCCCACTACCGTTACTATTGCTGTTTTGGTTGCGGTATTACCATTCACATCTGTTACGGTAAGTGCTACTGTATTTATTCCAATATTATTACAGTTGAAGCTGGCAGGTGAAACAGTCATGGTAGCGATTCCACAATTATCCAATGAACCGTCGTTCACCTGAGCCGCAGTTACAGAAGCTGCACCGTTTACTAAAGTAACCGTAACAGACTTAGTAATTACTGTTGGCTTAATATTATCCTGAACCGTTACCGTTGCATTGGCTGTTGATGTATTTCCGTGAATATCAGTAACCGTTAAGACAACTGTATTTGCACCCACATTACTACAATCGAAATTCAGCTTACTCAATGTTACACTAGCGATACCACAATTATCGGTTGAGCCATTGTTAATCTGTGCAGGTGTAACAGAAGCTTGTCCGTTAGCCGCCAACTCAATAACAATATTACGTGCTACTACTACCGGTAATTCTGTATCATTTACTACAACCGTTTGTGTTGCAGTAGCTGTATTGCCATGTACATCTGTTACTGTCCAGGTAACCGTTGTGGTTCCTACCGGGAATACAGATGGCGCATCATTGGTAACCGAAGCTACTCCGCAATTATCTCCCGTAACAGGTGTACCTAAATTCACTGTTCCTGTACAAAGTCCGGCGGTATTATTGCTCTGTACATTCTCAGGTGCTGTAATGGTGGGTCGCTCAGTATCTGTTATCACCACAGTCTGTGATACAGTAGCTGTATTTCCATGTATATCTGTTACTGTCCATGTAACAACCGTTGTACCTACGGGGAATGCTGCAGGTGCATCATTTTCAACAGATGCAACTCCACAATTATCGCCCGTAACAGGTGTACCTAAGTTCACAGTTCCTGTGCAAAGTCCGGCGGTATTATTGCCCTGAACATTTGCAGGTGCTGTAATGGTTGGCTTCTCATTATCTGCAATCACTACGGTTTGTGTTGCAGTAGTACTATTACCATGTACATCTGTTATAGTCCAGGTAACAACCGTTGTACCCACAGGGAATACAGATGGTGCATTATTGTCAACAGATGCCACTCCGCAATTATCTGCTGTAACCGGTGTACCGAGTGTTACAGTTCCTGTGCAAAGTCCGGCGGTATTATTGCCCTGAACATTTGCAGGTGCTGCAATGGTTGGCTTCTCATTATCTGCAATCACTACGGTTTGTGTTGCAGTAGCACTATTACCATGCACATCTGTTACAGTCCAGGTAACAACCGTTGTACCCACAGGGAATACAGATGGTGCATCATTGTCAACAGATGCCACTCCGCAATTATCCGCTGTAACCGGTGTACCGAGTGTTACAGTTCCTGTGCAAAGTCCGGCGGTATTATTACCCTGAACATTTGCAGGTGCTGTAATGGTCGGATTTTGATTATCCACTACTGTTACAGTGAATGAACAGCTTGAACTTCCAACTGCGTTTGTAGCTGTAGCTACAACAGTTGTTGTACCTACAGGGAAGTTGGCTCCTGATACCACCGGAGTACCATTAGTCGTATAAACAATAGTAGATGCCGGAATACCCACAGTTTCTGTTGCAGCGAAATTCACATTGGCTGCACATGTACCTGCCGCTGCGTTCACTGTAATGTTGGCCGGACAGGTAATTACCGGTGCCACACCAACTACCGTTACTGTAAATGAGCACTGCGTTGATAACCCTGCTCCATCAGTAACACGATAAGTAACTGTTGTGGTACCGATTGGGAAAGTTGATCCGCTGGCAAGTCCTGCAGTTCTTACTGTTGTGGCACCACTACAATTATCTGTACCTACAGGTGTAGCATAAGTTACAAGGGCGCCAGCGGCACTGGTAGCAGTAACATTGATATTTGCAGGACAACTAATTACAGGTGCTGTTATATCTTTCTTATCTACTGAAATAGTACAGGTACTTTCATTACCTGCTGCATCCGTAACAGTAAAGGCAACAATCATTGAACCCTTATCATTCACCACTGACCCTGCTGCCGGACTTTGTGTGATTACCAAAGAACCTGCAGGCGTACAATTATCGCTCACCGTTAACAGACTTCTGTAATCCGGTAAAGTTGCTTTACAAGTCGCATCCAGATTCAGTGTTTGATTTGGGGGACATGTAATGCTTGGTTTAACAGCATCAGCAATGGTTACTATTACAGGACTTGATTGAGGTGAACTACATGGAAGACTAGTTCTGGCGAGAGTATAGATACCAGAAACTGCTGCAGTATAATTGCTAGATGTTGCACCAGGAATTTCTACACCATCTTTGTACCATTGGTATCTTAGACCAAAGCCAGATGGAGCACTCAAAGTAACTGTATAACCCGGACAAACATTGGTACCTCCCACAGGTGCAGTAATGGAAGGTGTAGGCAAATTAGGGGTAGAAACAGTAGTCGTAGAAATACCGCCACATTCATTTTTGTAAGTGATCGTAGTTACTCCTGCACTCACTGATGTTACCAATCCTGTATGGGCATCAATGGTAGCAACGGCGGGATTACTACTGCTCCATAAACCACCGGGTATGGAATTGGATAAAGTACTTGTAGATCCAATACAGATATAAGTTAAACCGGTAATGGGTGCTGTAGGTGCACTGTAACTGGTACAAGTACCTGTATTCGTAGAACCGGATGCCGTCCAATTCGAATTGGCACCTGTTAGGGCAAAATCATTGAGTTGCCCATCTCTTCCATTTCCACTCGCATCTACAAGTGTAGTTACCGAACTATTATTAGCATCAATAAATCCTTGGTTAAAACGATAGTATTGCTGTAAACCTGTTAATCCTGATGGATTTAATTCACAATTCATACTATTATTAATTTCTCCTTCACACAAAACCCTACTCCAAATACGCACTTCATCAACGGTTATATTTCCGAAACGACCCGTATTATGTCTTACATCTTTTCCGATATGAATAACAGAGTTTGCATTGTTTACAATACCAGTTGTAACCGCTGGCCCTGTAGCTTCCAATATGCCATCAACATAAAACTTGGTTCCAAATTCACTTGCTACACCAACATAATGATGCCAACCACCAGCTTTGATAGGTACGGTAGCACCTCTCCAGGTTCCTGCATCATTTACTAAAAAGTCAATTCCACCTGTTGTGTTCGGATGCATGAGCCAAACGTTGGTAGACATATTGTCTACACCAGCAGTTGCCTGTCCCATAACTGAGCCATAAGGCATAATAGCATCAGGCGTATTCATCCAGAATTCAACTGTTAATTCTTTTCCGAAAGTCCTGAATGGATTATTAATCGCTACATAATCATTCACACCATCTGTATGAAGGGCTGTTGCAGGAATTGCCAGAACAGTCACATTTACAGTAGCCGTATTGCTGCAACCCGAAGCATTGAAACCGGTAACGGTATACACACCACTGGCTGCAGTAGTTGCACCTGTTATTACAGGATGCTGCACCGAACTGGTAAACCCATTAGGTCCGGTCCAGCTATAAGTAGTGGCTCCGTTAGAAGATAATTGCAAATTACTACCGGCTGTTATCGGACTATTTGAACTGGCTGTTACTGTTGGTTTTGGATTCACAGTTACAGTTCTGTTAGCAGTAGATACACAACCCGCAGGACTCGTAACCGTCACACTGTATGTTGTTGTAGCAGTCGGAGATACATTAATAGCTGCTGTAGTTGCACCCGTATTCCATAAATAGGCAACTCCACCTGATGCGGTAAGTATTGTTGAACCTCCCGAACAAATCGTATTGGTACCAGCAACGCTTGCAACAGGTAATGCATTCACGGTTAAAGTAGCCGTAGATACAGCACCACACTCTGTAGTATAAGTGATTGTAGTCGTACCGACACTAACGGTAGTCACTTGACCTGTAGTATTATTTATAGTTGCTACTCCCGTATTACTACTTGTCCATCTGCCACCGTCATTCGCATTTGTCAATGTAGTATTGCTACCAATACAAAGAGACATATTACCCGCTATAGGTGCTATTGGAGCTGTATATGGAGAACAATTGGCAGTACTGACAAAGCCTGACTGTACCCAGTTTGAATTGTTTCCTGTTAATGCAAAACCACTGAGTGTTCCATGACGGTTATTGCCACTCAGGTCTGTCAAAGTTGTTTCAGTTGAATTATTGGCACCTACAAAACCCTGATTAAAACGGTAATATTCCTGTAAACCATTCTGTCCCGCAGGATTCAATTCACAGTTTTTATTATTGATAATTTCATCCTCACAAAGCGCACGGCTCCATATCCTTACTTCATCAATAGACATGTCTGCAAAACGGAGGTTGGTATGTCTTGGGTCTTTACCAATCTGTATGATGGAATTGGCATTATTCAGGATACCGGTACTGATACCAGGCCCTGTTACCTCCAATACACCATCTACATAGAATTTAGTACCAAACTCACTCGCCACACCTACATAATGATGCCAGCCTCCCACTCTGATAGGTACAGTTACTTGTCTCCATGTTCCGGCATCATTCACATAAAAGTCAAGTTTTGTACGGCCAATATCCGGATGCATCAACCATACATCAGTAGTCATACCATCCACATTCAATGAAGACTGACCCATCACAGAACCCTGGGCCAATATACCCGTAGGTGAATTCATCCAGAATTCTACTGTAATGGCTTTACCAAATGACCTGAATGGATTATTGATCGTTACATGATCATCCACACCATCTGTTTTTAATGCAGTAGCAGGATTTGACAACACAGTTACATTTACAGAAGCAGTATTGGTGCAACCACTAGCATTTGTACCTGTTACCGTATAAGTACCACTGGCAGTTGATGTTGGACTATTAATAATAGGATTCTGCAGTGAACTACTAAATCCATTTGGTCCAGACCATGTATAAGTAACCGCACCAGAAGCAGATAACTGCAAATTACCTCCTGGATTTACCGGACTATTTGAACTGGCCGATACTGTTGGTTTGGGAATCACTGTGACTGTTCGGTTAGCTGTAGATGTACAACCAGCCGCACTAGTCGCTGTAACACTGTACGTGGTTGTTGTAGTCGGAGATACATTAATAGCTGCTGTAGTTGCACCAGTATTCCATAAATAAGTAGCACCACCTGATGCAGTAAGTACTGTTGAACCTCCCGAACAAATCGTATTGGTACCAGCAACGCTTGCAACAGGTAATGCATTCACGGTTAAGGTAGCCGTAGATACAGCACCACACTCTGTGGTATAAGTGATCGTAGTCGTACCGACACTAACGGTAGTCACTTGACCTGTAGTATTATTTATAGTTGCTACTCCCGTATTACTACTTGTCCATCTGCCACCGTCATTCGCATTTGTCAATGTAGTATTGCTACCAATACAAAGAGACATATTACCCACTATAGGTGCTATTGGAGCTACATATGGAGCACAATTGGCAGTACTGACAAAGCCTGACTGTAACCAGTTTGAATTGTTTCCTGTTAATGCAAAACCACTGAGTGTTCCATGACGGTTATTACCACTCAGGTCTGTCAAAGTTGTTTCAGTTGAATTATTGGCACCTACAAAACCCTGATTAAAACGGTAATATTCCTG